>CAMQVY010000027.1 GCA_947038405.1 uncultured Rikenellaceae bacterium
AGACGAAGTCAGCAGATTTACAGTCTGCCCCATTTGGCCACTCTGGTATTCCCCCCAGAAATATAAATTTTTGTTCTTGTTACCTCTCGAATTTATCTATCTTCACATTTGGAGCCGATGGAGGGATTCGAACCCACGACCTGCTGATTACAAATCAGCTGCTCTGACCAACTGAGCTACATCGGCTTGTATACTATTTCGGATAGCAAAAGTACTAATAAATTATTGATTAGCAAATTTTAATTGATAAAATTTAATAATTTCACATTTTATTAACATTCAACTGTTTCCTTAACTCTAAAACACTAGTAATAGCGATTAAAATCTGGACAAAATTACAACTCTTTTTTGAATATCACAAATATAAGTCATTGTTTTTATGATAATTTACGTAAAATTTATTTTTTGACTCATACTTAGGCATTAAAAGCCTACTTTTATAAAAATGATCTATTAAATTCCATTAATATACGGACAGTATAGCCATTTAGTCAAATCAAATATCTCCAAATAGCCTATTTTAACAACTTACTTTACTATTTTTGTACTTCACTACCGAAACCGTAAATTCTATATGTATGAATTTCATTATAATTACCATACTGATGATACTTGTAACAAGTTGTCATTCAACAAAAAATGAGAACAATTCCGAAGAGCCAATAAAAATAGAACTCCTCGAAGACACGACATCATTTAACCAAAATGAACAAACTATAAGAGTTATAAATGCCTCTTCTCATTGGAGCATAGACTTTGCATACAAAGGATCACAAAAGGGATGGTGTCGTATTGTAAATCAATCGGGCAATATTGCACGAATAGAGTGTAGTGAAAACTTATCAATAGAGAGTCGCGACTTAACTCTAGTAGTCAACAATAGGAGTCAAATTGCAAAAACAAATATAACACAACTTGGGACTCCATCTTCAGATATGGCGAGCGAGTGGATGGAGCTACCTGCTATTTCACCCCAGAGTAACGAGTTATTCATATCCCACTACATAACTCTTCAATACAAACATCAACGGAACTACTCTATGCTTTTTGACAAACGCAACAGAATAGCATATTGGGTGGCATACCCTCTATACAGAGATGTACTTGAAAAAAACACAGACAGATCCGACACATGGAAAATTGATCCAAAGATCCCAAAACGAAATCAATTATCAACAACAATCGCAGAGTACCAACCAGCATACCACAGAGGACACCAAATTCCGTCTGCCGATAGACTATGTAGTGAAGAGGCGAATAAGCAGACATTCCTCTACTCTAATATAACCCCACAACGAGCAACATTCAACCAAGGAGTTTGGCAAAAATTAGAATCAATGGTCAGAGATTATGCGTATGATAGTGATACTTTATATGTCGTAACTGGAGCAATACTACAAACAGTCGATGGAGGCGAAAGCATAAAGTATGTAGCAGATAAAAACAGAGTTCAAGCAGCACTCCCAAATTACTACTACAAAGTACTATTAAGGCTCCGAGGAACAACATATGATGCTATTGGTTTTTGGTTTGACCACAAAAAAATCTACCCAAATATCAAACCAACTGCCTCTGATATGAGAAGTATTAATGATATAGAAAAAATGACTGGATACGATTTCTTTAAATCTCTACCCAAATCGATAGAAAATAGTGTTGAGAGTGAATTCAATCCGAATATGTGGGATGTAATTCCATATATATAACAAACCACCATACATTGCCTAGTTATTTCATGTAAGAGTACTATAATAATAAAATTATTGAAACAACTCAATTAATGATTACACCCATCTTTAAGCAATATATCTATCTCGTCACAACTTCTAATTTTATATCGTTGAGACGATTTCACTCAACTCTTTTCTCTTTGAAGTTCCATCTGGCGACTTTTCAACATACCCCATTGTGACAATCGCAACTGGATACTGACTAGGTAATAGTGAGAAATTTGACTTAAATATTTCTAAATCAAAATTACAGACCCAACAACTACCTATCCCTTGCTCAGCAGCAGCCAAGCAGATATGCTCAATAGCAATTGCCGCATCAATATCAGCATGACTCTTAGAATCTGATTGACGTTCCCAAGCGACATCTATATCTGTACATATAACAATATATAAAGGTGCGGTTGCAAACCATTGACGAGGATAACACTCATTCAATTTAGCTCTATTCTCATCACTCTTTACTACTATAAAATGCCAAGGCTGATAATTCACTGCTGATGGAGCAAAACGAGCACACTCTAAAATATAATCTAACTTCTCTTGTTCAATTACATCAGATGTATAGCTTCTTGCGGAATAACGTTTTTTTGTAAGTTCTAAAAAATTCATAATCTATATTATTAATATTTAAGACAAAGTTATATGTATTTTACTCTACGCATTGAATAACTCTTATATCCTTGCTGGTGATTTCAAGTTTAATTTAATCTCTATGTATTAATAAAGAGTAATAAGGTCATGCTAATATCACCGTTAACAAATATACCCCACCACCTTTTCATATCCACACAACAACAACTTCATACAATCTGATATTTTAGCGCATAACAAAAGAGCAACCATCGTAATGATAGTTGCTCTTCTTATATTTTAAAAACTAGTTCTCTTCCGTTTATAAACTACAAAGCGTTTACGTAAAGTTGAAGACTACTTTTTAGATTTCCAGCTTTATTCGAATGAATAATGTTCTTCTTTGCCAACTTGTCTAACATTGCTGTTACTTTTGGCATTAAAACATCTGCAGCAGTTTTATCAGTTGTCACTCTAAGAGCTTTGACAGCGTTACGTGCAGTTTTGTGGTAATATTTATTTAACATCCTCTTCGTCTCAGTTTGACGAATTCTTTTCTTAGATGACTTATGATTTGCCATATTGCTTTTAGATAATATCTTATTATTCTTATAATTTGTAGCCCGTAGGAGAGTCGAACTCCTCTTACTAGAATGAAAATCTAGCGTCCTAGCCGATAGACGAACGGGCCTTAGTGTTTAAGAGAGTGGTTACTCTCATTCAGCGATGCAAAGGTAGTGCATTATTTGGAACCTGCAAATAATTTGATACTTTTTTTTCAACTATTTTTCACTTTATTTTTCAACTACTTGATTTTCAGCTTTATAGTCATATTCTTTTTATCGAAGAATAATTGCGTATTTTTGAACAAACTCTGAATACAGTCATTATTGATGAGCATCTCTGTTGTCCCATAATGCACATTACCCCCCTCAATTAGGGCTAAATTATCACATAACTCTAAAGAAATGTTGAGATCATGTGAAGAAAAAATTATAGTTTTGTTCTTTTCATGCGCCAACTTTCTTAATAAAAGACATATTTCATATTTATTTGGCAAATCCAAAAACGCTGTCGGCTCATCAAGTAGAATAATCGGAGTATCTTGCGCAAGTGCACGTGAAATCATTACACGTTGACGCTCTCCATCGCTCAACTTATCAACGCTCTTATCTGCGAAATCTAACATACCTACCATATCAAGGGATTGATACACCATAGCCTTGTCTTCACTACCTAAGCGACCAATCCAATTTGTATATGGTGCACGACCAAGACCAACAACATCAAAAACCTTGAGATTAGGTATCTTTATCTCCTCCGTTGACACAAAACTAATCTGTTCTGCAATATCTTTAGTTGTCAAGGTCTTAATAGACTCTCCCCCAATCAATACATCCCCACTTAAAGGTGTTATCAATTTTACAATACTCCTTAGCAGTGTACTTTTACCCGTTCCATTACGACCCAACAGAGCTGTAAACCCGCCCATTTCAAAATCGATATTAACATCATTAAACAAAATACGATCTTCATATCCAAGCGTCAAATGCTGCAACTCTATTACAGGTCTAGCTTTATTATTATCCTCCACAATTTAAACATTTAAAGAAATTACACTACAATGTAGCGACAAAACAACTAATATACACAAGCTATAGTCCAACACACCTAAAATATCTTTTTATTCTTAACAATCACAAGAATAACAATAGGAATACCTATTAACGCAGTTATTGAGTTTATGGGTACGGTCATCTCTGATCCTGGGAGCTGAGCGATTAAATCACACAACAGCATCACTGCTGCACCCAAAAGCATAGAGGCAGGCATTAGAGTCTTATGGTCCGCCTCCATAAAGAACATACGAGCCATATGAGGTACTGCAATTCCGATAAATCCTACAGGGCCACAAAAAGCGGTAATTGTCCCCGCAAGAAGGGTTGTACTTACAAATATCAATCGCCTTACAACATTAATATTTACCCCCATAGAACGAGCATAGCTCTCACCTAACAACAGCGTATTTAGAGGTTTTATTAGAAGTATAGAGATTCCCAAACCAACTAATAGCACAGGAACAAGTATTGTTAATTGAGTTGTCGTAACCCCACCTAGCGAACCCATACTCCAGACAACAAATGACTTTAAAGCCCCTTCTGGACTAAGATATTGAAGTATCTCAACGATTGCTCCCGATGCACTGCCAAACATCATTCCAAGGATTAATATCGCCATTATATCTTTTATCCTAGTTGAAACAGCAATTATTGCAGCAAGTATTGCAGCAGAACCAATCCACGCAGCCCCTACAACACCTATATTACGCACAATATCTGAATCGAAACTTATCCCAAGAAGAGGCAGTCCTAATATAAGAGCAGATACACCAAGACTTGCACCAGAACTTATACCCAACACATATGGTCCTGCCAGAGGATTTCGGAATAGAGTCTGCATCTGAAGCCCACTAGCCGACAGTGCTGCACCTGCAAGAACTGCAACAATAGCTTTTGGAGCTCTAAATCGCCATATTATTGTCTGTATTGACTCATCCGAATCTGAATTGAACAAAGCACTCCAAACCTCCGACAGAGATAAGTTTACCGAACCAAAAATTATATCGCAGCCAAAGAGAATAATAACCGCTAGTATTATAATTATAAAATATACTTTATGAAACTTCTTCTTCATTATAATTTTATTGTAACTGAATATAATAATTAAGCTCTTTAGAGTCTAATAGATTGGGATGGAATATATTTATAAGATCCTCAAGAACAAGATCAGGATGAACCGCTCCACTCTCCCAAAAGAGACTCCCTCCCATAGACGTTGAGTTCTTGGTATTGTTATATACAGCTCTATTACCAACTGATTTAATATCAGAAAATTTAGGATTCAAAGCAACAAGCTCCTTTAATGAGTTGACATTACCAAGATTCAACCAGAAGTCTGCACGAGACGAAAACAAGAAAGCACTCTCACCACTAATAGGTCTGCTTATCGCATTATCAACACCCTTACAGATATAATCACCTCCAGCATCTGTTATTAACTTCACCATATAACTACCATCACCAGGCACAAACCACACATCTCTATATGGAGCATTAAGCATTACTGTTGGCATAGGTCCATCATAATTACTCGCAATGTTTTTCATTCTATTATAGTTATTAACGATCTCATTAAATCTATCAACAGCAACTTCTCGAATACCAAACAACTCACCAAAAGCAACCAGCCATTCAGCTTTAGCTAAAGGAGACTTCTCTAGATAGTCTCCAATAAAAAATGATGGAACATTCATCTCTCTCAACTTGTCCGTCATATCACTCACACCACTCGACACTCCATACATCAGCACCAAGTCAGGTTTTAATGATGATATAAGTTCATAGTTAAATGTATTATCATACCCAACATCTTTAATATACCCACTACTGTACGCCTCTTTAACGAACTCATTTGATATGAAATCAATTCCTGAGACACCAACAATTGAACTCAACATACCAATCTCATCCAAATATGCAACATAGCTAGATGACAAGCAAATAACCCTACGACAAGGAGTATTCACTACAACTCCTTCAAATCCCTCTGGCGGAAGTTCTCCATTTTTTGAGACAAACATATCCATTGTGATATTTTCCGCACCCTGCCAAGGATTTTTACTCCTTACAACAGAACTCTCTCCACTCTTAAATATCTCAAACCCGCTTGCATAACGCGGCGCATAAGCCACACCATCATACGTAGAACTCTTCGTTCTATCACCACAACTACAAAATAAAATAGCAGTTAATAACAGCAACACCCCTTTAACTAATCTCATTTCAATCACTTTTTATCTTTTATTAAGTAGTCGCAAGCCAACAATAACACTATCATAAAGAATGGAATAGTATTACTCAATATAATTGAGAGCATAGTAATGGCAAAAAAAAGAACAATACTACCTAAAACAATCTCTTTCATCTCTCTTACCTTGATTGTTTTTGCAACCCATACAAAAAACTTAAGATTACACACAACGTAAGTAGCGAGTGCAACAATTACAATCCATTTCCCAATATGAAAAAACTCTCTACTAAATAATGCTCCTAACACAACCATTAAAGCGACAATAAGAGATATAGGCAGACCAAATAGTCTATTTTTCATACACATATAAATTTAAACGTTATTTTACAAAGGTACAAAAAGAGATAGGTATGACAAAGATATCATATATTTTTTTAAATTTGCACTTTGATGTGTGACAATCACAATATACATAACAATACAATTACTTAATTTTTACAATTTTACTGCATGCCCGACATCTCAAAAAGAGGCACTATGATGCCATCATCTCCTATTAGGAAGTTAGTACCATATTCTGAAGCTGCGAAGAGAAGAGGAGTCAAAGTTCACCATTTAAATATTGGACAACCTGACATCCCCACCCCTCAAGTTGCATTAGATGCTGTACGTAACATAAAAGATAAGATATTTGAATACACTCACTCTGCAGGGATTGAGAGTTATCGTCATAAATTAGTAGCTTACTATAAAGGAGTTGATATTGATGTCAATATTGACCATATGCTTGTGACTGTTGGGGGATCAGAGGCAATTTTCATGGCAATGACAGTAGCGATGGATCCAGGAGACGAGATAATTATACCAGAACCTTTCTACGCAAACTACAATGGATTTGCAACAGAGTCGGGAGTGATTATAAAGCCAATATTTTCAACTATCGACAATGACTTTGCACTACCTCCAATTGATGAGTTTGAGAAACATATCACACCCGCAACAAAAGCGATAATGATTTGCAATCCAAACAATCCAACTGGCTACTTATACAGCAAGACAGAGTTAGAACAACTTAGTGCTATTGTCAAAAAATATAATCTATTTCTATTTTCAGATGAAGTGTATCGTGAGTTTTGCTACGATGGACACGAACACTTTTCGGCACTTAACCTAGAGGGCCTAGAGAAGAATGTTGTAATGATTGACTCTGTATCTAAAAGATATAGTATGTGTGGAGTAAGGGTTGGCACACTAGTTTCAAGAAATGAGAAGATTATCGCAGGAGCTATGAAAATTGCTCAAGCAAGATTATGCTCTCCATATATTGGACAAGTTGCTGCATCTGCGGCAATTGACACACCTAAAAGCTATTTTGAAGCTGTACATAAAGAGTATATGGCAAGGAGAGATACACTGGTAGAGGGATTAAATAGTATAGAGGGTATCTATTGCCCAACTCCGAGAGGATCTTTTTATGTTACAGTAAGACTCCCTATTGACAACTGTGATAAATTTGCACAATGGTTACTAGAGGAATTTTCATACAATGGTGAGACCGTAATGGTCGCGCCAGCATCAGGATTCTACGCTTCAAGAGCTCTTGGGCATAATGAAGTACGAATTGCCTACGTATTAAAAAGAGAAGAGCTTCTTGCCGCAGTAAAGTGTCTTGAAGAAGCACTAAAAGTCTACCCAGGAAGAGTCGAAATCATATAATCGTTCCGTGCGAACACGCACCGCCGCCCGCGCAGGGCAGTTTCCTCGAATTCTTTTAAAATAAAAATAGATCTAGCATCATTTAATTGATGCTAGATCTATTTTTTTAATTAGTTTTAAATAAAACAGGTAGAATCATAGAAACACTAACACTCTTACCATCTACCAATCCAGGAGCCCATTTAGGTGAAGATTTCACAACTCTAATAATCTCTTCAGAAAGAAGCTCATGCGGAGAAAACAGAACTTTAACACGACCTACAGAACCATCTTTTTCAACAAAAAAGGAGACAATCACCTTACCTTGAATAGAATTCTTGACTCCTATGTTAGGGTATTGAATCTGACTCAGAGTCCAAACCCTAAAATTCATCATCCCACCTCCTTTAAAGCTAGGATATTTATCTGGTTTTATATTGTCCATTTCCTCTGATTCAGGCTCCAAGTTACCATCCACACTAACCTCTGGCTGGTTTTCTCTAAGATTAGTATCCTCTTCAATACCCTCACTCCATTCAAGAGAAATTTCTTCATCTTGGCGAACAGAACTTAAAACAGAACTAATACTTTCATTCAAAATCATTGTACCTAAAGCATCTGCTCTATATTTAGCGGCTCTTTCTGGCGCAATTCCAATACTTTCAGCAACTTTTTTCGCATCTATATTAGCACCTACAAATAAGAAATCCCATCCATGATCAGTTTGATACTCTTCGATTAATGCTCTAATATCTGAACCAGAATACTCTTCACTTGAATTTTCATCACCATCTGTTGTTATTACAAAGAGAACTCTTTTTGCACGCTTCTTCTCTCTAAGACTCTTTTGCTTATTACCAATCTTAGTGATTGTATTTCCAATTGCATCATATAATGCAGTACTACCACCTGTTCTATAATCATCTCTAGTTATAGCCCCAACATCCTTAATATCAACTCTATTGTGAAGAAAATAAGATCCTTCACTAAACATGACAGTAGAAATAATAACATCACCTGCTTTACTTTGCTGCTCTTTAATCATTAAATTCAGACTTTCAACAACATCTGCTTCAACTCCTTTCATTGAACCACTTTCATCAATAATATATATAATCTCAGTATATCCATCTTTTGAGGATGCGCTAAGAGTATTTAAAGCCAATACTCCTGTAAATAATAAAAATAGAAACTTCTTCATAATACAATAGGAATTAAGGTAAGTAATTATTTATAATATTAATTAACGTGAAGGAACGACCCTACTCGGGCGGAGCTGCGTGATCGCAGATAACTAATGTTTTATTTCTTTTAATATTTTATATATTGACTCTTCATCGTAACCACATAACTGATGTAGTTGATTAGGTGTACCATGCTCAACGAATTCATCTGGCATTCCAAGTTTTACAACACGAACATTATATCCATTTGTCATCATAAAGTCCATAATCGCACTTCCGACTCCACCATTAATAGTTCCATCTTCAACAGTTACAATAGATTTAAAATTAGCGCCAATCGAGTGCAACATATCAACATCAAGAGGCTTTGCAAAGCGCAGATCTACGTGCTTAACCGATACCCCAGATTTTTCAACACGTGCAATTGCTTTAGATGCGAAGTTTCCAACACTTCCAAATGATAATAGTGCAACATCTGACCCTTCTGATATCACCTGCGACTTCCCTATTTCAACTCTACGAAATCCCTCTACATTATCAAGTCCATCAGCCTTTCCACGTGGGTATCTGATCACAAATGGCACATCACTAACAGAAGCAGTGTACATCAAGTCACGTAACTCTTGAGCATTTAAAGGAGATGATATCACCATATTAGGGATACATCTCATGTAAGCAATATCAAATGCACCGTGATGAGTCGCACCATCTTCACCTACAATTCCACCTCTATCTAAGCAAAACACAACACCTAACCCTTGAATCGCGACATCATGGATAACGTTATCATATGCACGTTGCATAAATGAAGAGTATATATTACAAAAAGGTTTTATCTTCTGTGTAGCTAAACCCGCAGAGAAAGTCACCGCATGTCCCTCTGCAATTCCAACATCAAAACATCTATCAGGCATCTGATCCATCATAATATTTAGAGAACATCCCGTAGGCATTGCAGGCGTTATACCTACAATTTTATTGTCACTCTGCGCCAATTCCACTATCGCTTCTCCGAAAATATCTTGATACCTCTTTGGAGTTACTCCAACTATCCTCTCTCCTGTCTTTGGATTAAACCTACCTGGAGCGTGCCACACAGACTGGTTCTCCTCAGCAGGTGTATAACCTTTCCCTTTTGTCGTTATGATATGTAGTAATTTAGGCCCTTTTATTGTTTTCAAGTCCTCCAATATTGTAACTAATGATACGACATCATGTCCATTTACAGTTCCGAAGTATCTAAAGTTCAAACTCTCAAACAAATTGCTCTTCTGCAATAACCCCTGTTTAACAGCTCCGCCTGCCATTTGAAGTAACCTACGGAATCTAGGAGCGAATGACAAACACCTCCACACGTCACTCTTAAACTGATTATATTTTTTTGATGTTGTTATTTTCAATAAATATTGATTTAGTGCCCCCACATTGGCATCTATCGACATATGGTTATCATTCAATATCACAAGTAGATCTGTGTTCGCATCTCCAGCATTATTCAACCCTTCAAATGCCAATCCACCCGTCATTGCACCATCACCAATGATAGCGACAATGTCCATTTTCTCTCCTTTTAGCTTTGCGGCAGTGGCAATACCAAGTGCTGCAGATATAGACACAGATGAATGTCCTCCACCAAATGGGTCATAGATACTTTCAGTAATTTTGGGAAATCCACTTAATCCCCCAAGTTTTCTATTAGTTGAAAATTGATCTCGACGTCCTGTAATTATTTTGTGAGCATATGCTTGGTGTCCAACATCCCATATCAACTTATCATGCGGTGTATTAAACACATAGTGCATTGCAGTTGTGATCTCAACAGTACCCAAACTAGATGCTAAATGCCCAGGATTTTCAGATAATTCGTTAATAATATATCCTCTCAATTCGGCGCAATACTCCTCCAATTCACTAATTTTAAGTCCTTTCAGATCCTCTGGTGAATTAACTCTATATAGATGTTTATAACTATTTTTTAACATTTTTTAATACTTTACGAAGAACAAAGATACCATATTTATGAAAAAATGTATATCTTCGTACACTTAAAATTTAAGAAACTTTCATATACCCAATCAAACTTAATGAAGAAAACGATGTTTTCCAAGAAATTTGATAATAATTAACATATATATATAATGAAAAAACTTTTAATTATTGGACTCGTTGCATTAAGTATCACTTCATGCGTATCAAACAAAGTATTTAACTCCATGAAGGCTCATGCGATAAACCTTGAGAGTGAAATTGCCTCAAACAAAGTTAGTATTAACGAGCTAAACTCTCGAAATCAGAAGCTTACGGATAACTACACGCAAGCTATTGCAGAACGAGACAAATTAAATTCTGATTATATCTTCTTAGAGAAGCAGTACAAAAAACTATTATCCGACGGTTCAGAAGAGGCTAGTCGCATGTTGAAAGAGATTGAACAGACCCAATCTCAACTTAATGACAGAATGCAACAGATCGAAGAGCTAGAGCAATTATTGAAAGCTAGAGAAGAGGCAATAATGGCGATTAGACATAAGGTTGCAGATGCTCTTCTAGGATTTGAGGGTAACGGACTATCCATAACAACTAGAGATGGTAAGGTTTATGTATCAATGGAGGATAAGCTACTATTCCGCTCAGGCAGTTTCAACATAGATCCAGAGGGTGCAAAAGCAGTGAAAGAACTTGGCATTGTCTTAGGTCAAAACGCTGATATAAATATTATGGTAGAGGGTCACACAGACAATGTTCCATACAATGGCAAGAGTCAACTTATAGATAACCTTGATTTGAGTGCAAAGCGAGCAACAACAGTAGTTAGATTACTTTTATCTAATAAAGATATTGATCCAAGTAGAATCATCGCATCTGGAAGGGGCGAATTTATGCCAATAGATATTAACGACAACAGCGAAGCTAGAGCTAAAAATAGACGTACAGAGATAATATTAACACCAAAACTAGACGAATTAATGCAACTTATGGATAAGTAATTAATTCTAACTCACTACGTCAGCACAGTCCAATTCAATAAAATAAAAAAACATACATATTATGAAATACAACAGAATATTACTAAAACTTAGCGGAGAGTCACTAATGGGAGCTCAAGGCTACGGCATATCTCAAGATATGTTATCAGATTATGCAGAACAAATTAAAGATGCAATCAATAGCGGAGTCCAAATAGGAATCGTAATTGGTGGCGGAAATATCTTCAGAGGACTAAGCGGCGTGAGTAAAGGTTTCGACCGCGTTACGGGAGATCAGATGGGAATGTTAGCAACGATTATCAATGCACTAGCACTACACTCTGCGCTAGTAGCAGCAGGAGTAAAAGCAAGAGTTCTAACCTCTATAAACATGGCTCCTATTGGGGAGTATTACTCTAAAGCAAAAGCATTGGAGTACATGGAGAGAGGCGAAGTTGTTATTATTGGTGGTGGAACATCTAATCCATTCTTCTCTACAGATTCAGCATCAGCTCTTAGAGGAATTGAGATCGAAGCAGATATTATGCTAAAAGGTACTCGTGTTGATGGTATCTACACTGCTGATCCAGAAAAAGACTCTACAGCGACTAAATTTGACGAAATATCTTTTGATGAGGTTTATAGTAGGGGCTTAAAAGTGATTGACCTAACAGCATTCACACTATGCAAAGAGAATAATCTTCCAATATTGGTATTCGACATGGATACAAAAGGTAATCTAGCAAAAGTACTTGCTGGCGATAAGCTAGGTACAATTGTAAGTAATAACTCTGGGTTTACTTTTAGCAAGTAACTCCAAGTATAACACTATCACGTTCGGAGTGAATATGATAGATTTAAAAAGAATAATTAATAATAAATAGATATGATAGAGAGTGAAATTATTTTAGATGCAGCAAGAGAAAAGATGCAGAAAACGCTAGTGCACTTAAACGAAGAGTTGTTGAATATTAGAGCTGGAAAAGCGAGTATAAATGTACTTAACGGTGTAGATGTAGACTATTATGGAGCACAAATGAGTGTTTCTCAGGTTGCGAGTGTTACTGTTCCAGATGCAAGAACGATACTTATCCAACCATGGGAGAAGCCTATGATTGCAGTTATTGAGAGAGCAATCATCAACTCTAACATCGGACTGAACCCATCTAATAATGGAGAACATATTCGTCTATCAATTCCACCACTAACAGAGGAGCGTCGTAAAGAGCTAGTAAAGCAAGTGCGTGGAGAGGGTGAAAATGCTCGCATACGTCTTCGTAATGTTCGTAGAGATGCTGTTGAAGGGTTCAAAAAGGCTCAAAAAGATGGCATGCCAGAGGATATGGCTAAAGATGGAGAAGGTTTGGCACAAAAAATGATTGAGAAGTTTACTAAGAAACTAGAAGAACTCATCGCAGCTAAAGAGGTAGAGATAATGACTGTTTAAGAGATAGTCAATACATAGATAAATTTTCAAAGTTTAGCGTCGCATAGAGTTTGTGGAGTAGTCATCTCAAACTCTATACGACGCTAAACTTTTTTTGAAAATTACATTTTAGATGAAAAAGAACCTTAGGCATTTAAATATCATTCATTATGAATATTATAGAACAGTCAAAATACTATATTTGGGACATATTAAACACTAGAACTAATTTAATAGGGATACGCATTCTACGCCCATTAGTTCTCTTCCTAGCTGCAATAAATATACTCTCACTAATACTATACTCATACGATCCATCTCTTCTGATATACCACATCCTAACAGATATAAGTTACTACTCTGGTATAATATTTACCTTTGAGTATATTCTTAGACTATGGGTTGCAAATTTAGACTCTCACAAAAAAGCAAACAGATGGAATCGGATCAGATATATATTTTCATTCTTTGGAGGTGTCGATTTCATAGCAATACTACCTCTCTTTATTCCATTACTTCTTCCCGAAGAACATATTGCTGTTGGTATTATTAACTTCACAAGAGTTTTCTTAATCCTTAAAGTTATTAGATACTCCAAAGGATTTAAGCTAATAAAAGAGGTGATGCAATCTGTTCGCAAAGAGTTAGCAATGGTATTCAGTATCGCAGTTGTTGTTGTCACATTCGCATCTATGCTTATGTACTACATCGAAAAAACAGCACAACCAGAGGTATTTAGTAGTATTGGTCAAAGTTTTTGGTGGGCAGTAGTTACATTTTCAACTGTTGGTTATGGAGATATATACCCAATAACTGCATTAGGTCAAATCTTGGGCGGTGCAATAGCTGTAATAAGTATTGGTATGATAGCTATGCCAACGGCAATCATTAGTTCGGCACTAACTGCGAAAATACAGTCTGATAAAGACAAAAAACTAGCAAAGATAGAAGCTGCGAAAGCAACTACTGACAAACCTAATGAAACCACTGAAGAGAAATGTCCTCACTGCGGTAAAACAATTCCTAAAATATAGTTACAACAAAAACCTTATGCTTGAAGAGATAAGAAAACATATAAAAGAACAGGTCTCTGCGCTACCAATGCTACCTGGAGTGTACCAATTTTTCAATAAAGATGGAGTAATTATATATGTAGGAAAGGCTAAAAGTCTACGACAACGAGTATCGTCATACTTTGTAGAGTCGAAGGAACATAGTGTGAAAGTCCGAATTATGATTCGCCACATAGTAAATATAGAACATATAATTGTCTCCTCTGAATCAGATGCACTACTTCTTGAAAACAACCTGATAAAGAGGCTTAAACCTCGTTACAACATACTACTTAAAGATGATAAAACATACCCTTGGATAGTAGTTCGTAATGAACCATTTCCAAGAGTTGAATCAACAAGGAGCCTTCTGCGAGACGGTGCAAAATACTATGGACCCTACTCCTCTGTCAGTGTACAGCGTAATCTTCTTGAGTTAATACACAACATATATCCCATAAGGACGTGCGCACTTAATCTATCTGAGAAGATGATTGCAAAAGGGAACTATACTCGTTGTCTACAATTTCATATCGGAAACTGTAAAGCCCCTTGCATCTCAAATCAACTTCCGAGCGACTATATGCGAGACATCGAGATGGTAAAAAACATTCTATCTGGAGAGCTAAAAATTGCAAAGAGGTATCTTGAAGAGAAGATTGCAACCGCCGCAAATGAGCTTAATTTTGAATTAGCACATAATCTTAAATGTAGATTAGATCTCCTTGAAAAATATAGAGGGAAGTCTATAATAGTAAGTAATACACTCAATAACCTTGATGTATTTGGAATCCTAATAGAAGGTGATATTGCATATTGTAACTTTGTCCGAATTATTTCAGGAGGAGTAATCAGCAGCTTTACAGTAGAATTTTCCCTTGGAGCTGAAGAGGATCAAATTAATATCCTAACCAGTGCCATTATACAAATTAGCGAGAAGACGAATGAACAGTTGAATAGTGAGATAATTGTCCCATTTCTACCCCACGTAGAACTATTCCCAAACAAAGAGTTTAAAGTTCCTCAAAAAGGAGATAAACTTAAATTACTAGAGTTCGCAGAGCGCAATTGCAGATTATTTAAACAAGAGCGACTGAAAAACATGGAGATAAAGGAGCCCGATAAGCACATAACGAGAGTTATGTCTGCCATGAAGCGAGAGCTCCATATGGATGTTGAACCGAAGTATATTGAATGTTTCGACAACTCGAACCTACAAGGAACAAATCCAGTTGCAGCTTGTGTTGTATTTCGAGATGGCAAACCATCCCGAACAGAATATCGACACTTCAACATTAAAACTGTCATAGGTCCTGATGACTTTGCATCGATGAAAGAGGTATTAACAAGACGATATAGCAGAATATTAAGTGAGAATAAACAACTTCCCGACCTTATAGTTGTGGATGGAGGTAAGGGTCAATTAAGTGCCGCTTATGAAGTGTTATGTGATTTGGGTGTTGCAGATAGAATTAAAATTGTAGGTCTTGCAAAGCGAATAGAGGAGGTATTTTTCCCTAATGATAGCGAACCATACTACCTAAGTCGAAAAGGAGAACCTTTGCGAATTTTAATGTTCATAAGAGATGAAGCTCATAGATTTGGAGTCACTTTCCATAGGAATAAAAGATCCAAAGGATTTATTAACAGCGAACTAGAACAGATTCCAAGATTAGGAGAGGTCTCTATCACTAAGCTATTAAAACGATTTAAAACTATTAGTGCAATAAAGAAAGCAACTACCGAGGAGCTAAACGAAACAATCGGAGCATCTCGAGCAAAATCAGTAAAAGAGCACTTTAACAGCTGATTGTTAATAAATAAGTAATAAGTAAATGTCTAAATATTAACATTTACCCCTTTTTTATCGTATCATTGCACCGCACAAAGAGTGTTATATATAATTCATTGAATTTTAAATTCATTATTAACAAAATAATGTAATCATGGAAAACAAGAGTAATGAGATAGACATTGAGCTAGACGAAACAATTGCAGAGGGAAACTACGCAAACCTTGCAATTATATCTCACTCTACATCTGAGTTTGTTTTAGATTTTGCAGCACTACTACCAGGTCTGCCAAAGGCTAAAGTTCGCAATAGAGTAATACTAGCACCAGAGCATGCGAAAAGGTTGCTTCTCTCACTTCAAGATAATATTACAAAATATGAGACCAATGTAGGTCACATTGATGTTGGAACTCGCACCAGTGAGCTTATTGAGAGTGAATCCATTTTAGGATTCAATATTGGAGAGGCTTAATCAATAATAAAAGATCGCTAGACGAACAGTATAATAATAAAAGAAGGTGGTATATATTCAATGAATATATACCACCTTCTTTTAATTTCATTTAAAATGTAACTTAAACTTCGATTAATCTCTAAATATCTCCTTTAGATAAGTATCCAAATAGAGTAAATCGTGATCATTCTGAACAACCTCATCTAATAATAAACCGTGTTCATGATCGTGTTCATAATTAATAACATCTGTTGTGTCAACTTCAGGCATAGGCATAATAAAGATTGGATTAAATTTCGTTATTGGTGTACTTACACAACGACACAATTATTTAAGTTATTGCATCTTTAATGTAAAATCATTGCATTTTCGTGAATTAACTTTCGCAAGTTAATCAAAGCATACCTCATACGACCCAATGCAGTATTTATACTTACATCTGTAGACTCTGCAATCTCTTTAAAACTCATCCCACTATAATACCTCATCACAACAACCTCTCGTTGCTCCTCGGGTAAGTACTCGACAAGTTTTTTAATATCACTCTCAATCTGTTTTGAGACTATTTCGGTCTCAATCGTATCGACAGCGAATAATTTAGAGTTCAGAATATCGTAACCAGCATCCGACTCTGTAACTTTTCGGTTCTGTTTATTTTGTCTAAAATGATCTATAACTTGATTGTGCGCGATTCTCAACACCCAAGATAAAAATCGACCATTATCTGTATATCTATTATCTCTAATGAATTTTACGACCTTAATAAAGGTCTCTTGAAAAAGATCATCTGCTAACTCTCGATCCTTGACCATCATGTTAATATAGTCGAATACACGTTTACGATGACGCTCAATAAGCACAGACATTGCATCTTCGTTACCTACGAGATGCGTATTTAGCAGTTGTTGATCACTTAATTTTGATAGATTCATAGCTACTCCTTCCTTTAATAAAAACTCACTGTTGTATTAAACATAAACCCAAAAACATAGTACATATGTTTTTGAATAATTACAGTAAGTCACAATTTAATCTTTTAATTTATTTTAGGTAGATACAATCAATAAGCAGTTATTTTCTAGGGATTTAAATTAAGTCAGCAAGCGCAAGGTAATAAAAAAAAGTAATATTCCAAAAAAAACAGTGTGATTTGACTACACTTTTCCTGTAACTAGACAGTTTAAGTTAAAAACTTGAATCAAAATAGGCTGAAAACTTCATTATCTTAACCTATTTTGAATTTAAGTGAACAACCCTAAGGGGTCGCAGAACTGATATTATAGAATAGAGATAATATGCTTAGTATTTCCCCTCCCATATTGAATTAATTCTATTTGAAATGGTTTTCTCTTGAGAGTTTTCACATGGCTCATAAAACTTCGTCCCCTCTAAGCCCTTAGGCATAAACTCCTGAATCACAAAATTACCACCATAATCATGCGCGTACTTATACTTCTCTCCATATCCAAGTTTTTTCATTAGAGACGTTGGTGCATTTCTCAAATGTAGTGGTACAGACCTATCATTAGTATCACTCTTCAGCAGTGCCATAGCTCGATTTATCGCCATATATGCCGAGTTACTCTTGGGACTTGTCGCAAGATATATTGTAGTCTCTGCAAGTGTAATCCGCGCCTCTGGCATTCCGATTTTGTGAACTGTATCGAAACAAGCATTAGCTAATAGTAGTGCATTAGGGTTTGCCAATCCAACATCTTCACTTGCTATAATAACAAGTCGCCTTGCGATAAATTTAGGGTCTTCACCTCCCGTAAGCATCCTAGCAAGATAATATATCCCAGCATTAGGATCACTTCCTCTAACGGACTTTATAAAAGCGGAAATAACATCATAGTGCTGCTCTCCATTTTTATCATACAACGCAATATTTTCCTGCAACACCTCTGTAACAACCGCATCATCAATTGTAATATCACCATCAATTGCACCCGTTATAATATCTAATATATTTAGTAATCTTCGAGCATCACCACCCGAGAACTTCAGAAGCGCAGCAGTCTCCACAACGTTAATATTCCGCTCTTTCAACACAAGATCCGTTGTCATTGCTCTGTCCAATAGCTCTAGTAGTTCCGACTCCTCTAGCGACTTCAACACATACACCTGACAACGACTCAATAGAGGTGAAATAACTTCAAATGATGGATTTTCTGTTGTTGCTCCAATCAAGGTAATTATCCCCTGCTCCACCGCACCCAAAAGAGAGTCTTGTTGACTCTTGTTGAAACGGTGGATCTCATCAATAAAAAGAAATGGTGGTTGTGAGTTGAAAAACTGATTTTTCTTCGCCTTATCTATAACTTCACGAACATCTTTGACCCCTGAATTAATGGCCGAAAGTGTATAAAACTGTCGTTCAAGAGTGTGCGATACTAATTTTGCAAGTGTTGTCTTCCCAACTCCGGGAGGACCCCACAGAATAAACGACGGAACATTCCCCGTTTCAAAGAACTTCCTAAATACTCCATTTACACCTACTAGATGTTTTTGTCCGATATAGTCATTTAGCGTCTGAGGTCTGAGCCTCTCAGCAAGAGGTGTTCTGGATTGCATATTCATGCTCAATATTTAATTTAATTTGTTCCTGCATTTAGTAAACTCAACAATAAGTAGCCCTATTCAGGTTGCGCAGTGTAACCGCAGTGAACAATTTTCTTACATACAAAATTTCTAAATGCAAATATATCATAGTTTTTTATAAAAGTTATTACTTTTGTAGGAAATGACACAAATAAAAAGATGAAAAAAATAGGTATTATATCAGACACCCACACTATATTTGACTCACAAGTTGAACAGTTTCTCGCAGATGTAGATGAAATTTGGCATGCAGGGGACTTTGGAAGTATTGAGACTGCGGACAAAATAGCTGCATTTAAACCCATAATTGGAGTACGAGGAAATGCAGATGGAGGTGCAACACGTATAGTGTACCCTGAATCTCAGGTATTTCAATGTGAGGGAATTACCGTAGCGATGACACATATCGGAGGTTATCATGGAAGGTATAGCCCCGAAGCGTACCATTTAATAAAAAAACATAAGCCCAAAGTATTTATCACTGGACACTCTCATATACTTAAAGTTCAATTTGATAGAGACAATGATCTCCTCTTTATTAACCCTGGAGCTTGTGGTATTAGTGGTCAACACACGGTACGAACTGCAATAAGATTTATTGTTGATGGGGATAACATGCGAGATTTAGAGGTTGGCGAGTGGTCGAAGTAGTAAACACAACAACATATACCCAGAACCAAACCATCATAAGATAGTTATATCAATCTCATAAAAAACACCGTTATCTATTATGAGTTTATACGCAAAATACTATCTTTGTAAGTTATATCAACTACAATATAAACGTTAAGCATCTATTAAATAAATAGCATGAAAAAATACTTTATCGCAATACTTCTAATCACAAGTACAATAACCTCTTTTGCAGAGAGCATTCGCAAACCTAAATTAATAGTCAATATTATTGTAGGTCAATTTAGAGAGTCATACATAAATAAGTATTCCGATAATCTATCGCCAAATGGGCTACTAAAGTTTGCAAATAATGGAGCATCTTTTAGTGAAGCACGATATGATTTTATGCAGACAATTACGCCTGCAACTCTGTCGACATTGACAACTGGAACGAACCCATCATCACACGGAGTTGTCACAGAACACTGGGTCGATTATGTAAATAATAACACAATATCTCTAATTGATGATGAGAGTGTACATGGATTAGATTGCGACGAAGGGGTTGGACAATACTCTCCAGCAAACTTAACAGTCCCAA
The DNA here is from genome assembly GCA_947038405.1 of uncultured Rikenellaceae bacterium. Lineage (GTDB taxonomy): Bacteria > Bacteroidota > Bacteroidia > Bacteroidales > Rikenellaceae > CAMQVY01. Next base: position 20,500 of record CAMQVY010000027.1, read on the forward strand.
CGCTTGGAGATATGCTCCTTAATGAGTCACCAAAGAGTAGTGTTATTAGTATTGCATCAAGCCCAATAACTTCAATTGTTATGGGAGGTAATAGTTCAGATGTATATTGGATCGATGATAGTCGATTTAACTGGATATCATCCTCTGCATATATGGAGGAGTTACCAGCGTGGGTAAAGTCATACAATGAGCTCCGAGTTGCAACTGATTATCTTGACATAAAATGGGAATTATCAAAAAAGCCAAGTAGTTACGTAAATAAAAGTGATGATAAACCAACTATATCTGGCTCTGAGGAGCAGCACAACCGATTAAAAGACTTTATGACGTTCAACAAAGAGATACAAAAAAATTATAGCCAACTACTCTTAAATCCCATTTCAAACACTCTAGTCGCTGAATTTGCAAAACAAGCAGTAGTCTACAAAGAGTTGGGTGAGGATGAACACACAGATATTTTAAATATATGTTTTGATACCCCACGCTATATCTCACAACTATACGGTAATAACTCTATCGAATTTGAAGATATGTTATATCGCCTAGATGCAGACATTGAAGATCTAGTTACTTTTATTACGACTCAAATAGGTATCGACAATGTACTTTTCATCTTAACATCTGACCACGGAACAAGTGATCCGCAATCAATAAAAAAACAGAATTTATTTAACACTAGCCAATTCAAGGTTATTTTAAATAGTTTTTTAGGGTCACAATATGGAGAGGGAGAGTGGGTTCTTGGATACCATAATCGACAAATATACCTAAACCGCAATCTGATATACAAAAAAAACCTTGATATTGAAGAGGTTCAAAATAGAGCAGCATCTTTCTCGCTTCAATTCAGAGGGGTGTCTCACGTACTGAGTGCAACTGCGATGCAGAATAGTTACTTTGCAGATAGTTATGCACAAATGATACAAAATAGCTTCTACCCCAAAAGAGGTGGAGATTTAACAATAAATCTGATGCCAGGCTGGATTGAACAGGATAGTGGAGCTAAAATATTATCAGGATCTATGTACGATTATGACACATATGTTCCATTGATGCTCTATGGCTGTGGGATCATACCAACAAAAAATTCTACACCAATAAACATGAAAGACATTGCGCCAACTTTGGCAAAAATAATAGAAGTAAGTAAGCCTATTGCATCAACAGGAGCCGCAATTCAACCAATAATTACACTGTTTAAACAATAATATAACAATTTGTTATGGATAACATACAACAAGAAATAATTGATGAATTTTCATCATTTGACGAGTGGCTTGATAAATACAACTACCTTATCGAATTGAGCTCCGAGTTACCTGAAATAGATAGTGCACATCGTACCGATAAATATGTAATAAAAGGGTGTCAATCGAGAGTATGGGTTGATGCCAAGCTAGAAGATGGGAAAGTATACTTCTCTGCGGATAGCGACGCAATTATAACAAAAGGTATAATTGCACTTCTTATTAGAGTCTTATCAGGACGAACTCCTGAAGAGATTGTAAATATGGATCTATATTTTATTGACGAAATAGGCTTGAGTGACAACCTGTCACCAACAAGAGCCAACGGTTTAGTATCAATGATTCGTCAAATGCGACTATATGCAGTTGCATTTGCATCAAAAAAATAACTTTAAACAAATTTAACTTATGACAACACCAGCAGAGATAGTAAGAATGGAGCAGGACGTAGTTTATGTACTGAAATCTATATTTGACCCTGAAATTCCTGTTAACATATATGACTTAGGATTAATTTATGAGATAGAAGTTGAACCAGACGGGGTTGCAACAATAAGAATGACTCTTACTGCTGCAAATTGCCCTATGGCAGACCAACTTGTAGAAGATGTAGAACGAGAGGTTGGGAAAGTCAAGGGAGTTTCCGAAGTGAGTGTAATCTTAACATTTGAGCCTGAATGGGACAAAAGTATGATGTCAGATGAAGCTCTATTAGAGTTAGGGCTATTCTAAGATATTTAACAGAACAACCATACATGAAGTGCACACGATTACAGAGGACGAATTAGGATTTAATTAGCAACTAAAAATAGATCAATAATGGATAGTTTTTTGCAGAGAGATCTTCTTATGATGTTATGGCAGATGAGAGTTCCTTCATCACACCACTTAATATCAATATCATCTGAAAAGATAGTGGTACTACATTATGGTGAGAGAAGCGACAATAACTACTCTTTTTCAAACTGTAAGGTAGAGATTAATGAGGTTATATATACTGGAACTGTTGTGTTTTTGCAATCAGCAGATAGTGCAAAATTCTTTGATGACACTCCAATATTAAACATCTCCAACAGTGAGAAGGAGCTGCTGTTTGACATGATGGGTAACCCCATTCCTCAAGCTATGATGGCAATACCTAAAGCTGCACTACAACGTTTCAACTCAATTACAGAGTGTAATAAAGATTATAATTGTGGGTATCACATCGCTAAATATGAAGCAATAAATCGAGTTAGTCTATTCACAAACCTCTTCATTGAGAGACTGAATAGAAAAAGTCAAGAGATATTCAACCTACACGAAAGTCTTGATAAAGATTGGAATAGAACCCTATACACACTACTTTTCCGCTCAATGGGAGGGAGTAATAATAAATTAGCGTTTCAAACTTTAGCAACAAAGATCCCTTTAAGCGCCATATCTAGGGAGGGTAACTCAATAACCGCTATCGAAGCTCTACTACTGGGAACATCTGGACTTATGGATCTATATCCTAATGACAAATACACGATGACCTTACGAGATGAGTTTAACCACCTATCTCGTAAATATTCAATTGTCCCTATGAATACTTTGGATTGGAACATCAAACAACATAACCCACACAACCACCCTGTTCTACGTATTGTTCAGCTCGCAGTTTTAATCACATCCAAACATTTCCTACTAGACCAAGTCCTAAAATGCTCGACCAAAGAGGATACCTATCGTCTTTTTTGTGTTGAAGCATCAGACTATTGGATGTCTCATTTCGTTCCAGGACGTGCATCCGATCGACAATCCATAAAGTCAATTGGCAAAGAGAAAGCTGAATTACTAGGTATAAATTTTGTTGGTCCAATGCAATTTGCTTATGGAGATTACTTAGGTGATGAGGATCAAAAAGAGAGAGTCATCGACTTATTAGAGAATCTTGGGGTCGAAAAAAATTATATTACAAAAGGTTGGAAAAATAGTGGTGTAAAAATGGAGAACGCATTTGATTCACAAGCTATGATACAACTACATACGGTATATTGTACCTATAAACGATGTGGCGTATGTGCAGTTGGCAAAAAGTTAATAAAAGAGTCTATTTAAGATATGATTTTTAAATAATTATCTTAACTTTACACAACTTTTGATATTGAAAAGGCTACAATAAAGATCATTTTCGCCAACTGATTTAAAGGACTCCACAGTGTGGTTAAGATTAAAATATGAGTTTTGCGAAGATTTAGTTTTATTATAGTAACTCAAAATTAGCTAAAATAATTTAATACACATAAAGATTTAAATAACAATTTATATGGATATAATTTCAGGAATATTAAAATTCTTTTTTGGAACAAAAAGCGATGCAGACAGAAAAGAAATTCAACCGTATGTTGACAAAATCATTGCAATATACCCAACAATAGAGGCTCTTACAAACAATGAACTACGTGAGCGTACCAACGCTTTAAAGCTATACATTTCAGATTTCATCGCAAGTGATGAGGCTAAAATTGTCTCATTAAAAGAGCAGATGGAACTCTCTGAATCGTCAATAGCAGAAAAAGAGCGTATTTCAACTGAAATAGAAAAATTAAAACTTTCAATTGATGAGGCTATTGAGGTAAAATTGGATGAAATTCTTCCTGAAGCATTTGCCATAATGAAAGATACTGCAAGACGTTTCTCTCAAAATGAGCAAATTGTAGTTCTTGCATCACAATTTGATCGTGATCTAGCAGCAACAAAAGACTTCGTTACAATTGATGGCGAGAATGCAATATTTTCAAATCATTGGAACGCAGGTGGTAATACCATTGTTTGGGATATGATCCACTACGACTGCCAGTTATTCGGAGGAGTTGTTCTCCACAAAGGTAAGATTGCGGAGATGGCAACTGGAGAGGGTAAAACTCTTGCGGCGACACTACCTGTATTCTTAAATGCCTTGGCAGGAAAAGGAGTACATATTGTAACTGTAAATGATTACCTTGCACGACGTGACTCTGAATGGATGGGACCAATGTATCAATTCCACGGACTATCTGTTGATTGCATTGATAGACATAAACCAAATTCAGATGAGCGAAGAAAAGCATACATGAGTGATGTTGTCTTTGGAACAAATAACGAATTTGGCTTTGATTACCTCCGCGATAATATGTCGACAACAAAAGAGGAGCTAGTACAGACAAAACACCACTATGCAATTGTCGATGAGGTTGACTCTGTGTTGATCGACGACGCTCGTACTCCTTTAATTATCTCAGGTCCCGTTGCAAAGGGAGACATTCAGATGTTTGAGCAGTATAGAGGTTCTGTTGACCAACTACACTCATTACAAAAGAACTTAGTAACAAAATTACTTTCAGATGCTCGTAGACTTATAGGCGAAGGTAAAAAAGAGGAGGGATCTGTCTCTCTATTCAGAGCACATAAAGGATTACCTAAATATAAGCCATTAATCAAGTTTTTAAGTGAACCAGGTGTACGCTCATTACTGCAAAAGTGTGAAAATACTTACATGCAGGATAATAATCGTCGTATGCCAGAGATTGTTGATGATCTATTTTTTGTTATCGACGAGAAAGGAAATTCGGTAGACCTCACCGATAAAGGACATGAGTATCTATCAAAATCTGTAAACGAAGAGAACTTCTTTATTCTTCCAGATATAGGTTTAACAGTTGCTGAAATTGAAAACAGCACAGATACAGATGAGGAGAAAATCCAAAAGAGAGACTCTGTAATCAATGATTATGCTGTAATTACAGAGCGTGTTCACACGGTTAACCAGCTACTTAAAGCGTATAGCATGTTTGAAAAAGACACTGAGTACGTAGTAATGGATAACAAAGTTAAACTTGTTGACGAACAGACTGGACGTATTTTGGATGGCCGTCGCTACTCAGATGGACTACATCAAGCAATTGAGGCAAAAGAGAGCGTTAAAGTAGAGGCAGCTTCTCAAACATTTGCAACTGTAACTCTTCAGAACTACTTTAGAATGTACCACAAATTAGGTGGTATGACAGGAACAGCAGAGACTGAAGCGAGTGAATTTTGGAGTATCTATAAGTTAGATGTTGTTGTAATTCCAACTAACCGTATCGCACAACGAGACGATAGAGATGACCTTATCTACAAAACAAAGAGAGAGAAGTATAGTGCAGTTATTGAAGAGGTAGCTAAATTAGTCGGAGAGGGACGTCCCGTTCTTGTTGGAACAACATCTGTAGAGATATCAGAACTTTTAAGCCGAATGCTTAAACTTCGAGGAATTAAGCACAATGTCCTAAATGCAAAGCAACACCAATTAGAAGCACACGTTGTAGCAGAGGCCGGAATCTCAGGTCAAGTTACTATTGCAACTAATATGGCTGGACGTGGAACAGACATTAAGCTAACGGCAGAGGTTAAGAAAGCTGGTGGTTTAGCGATTATAGGTACAGAGAGACATGAGTCTCGACGTGTTGACCGTCAGTTGAGAGGTCGTGCTGGTCGTCAAGGAGATCCAGGTTCATCACAGTTCTTTGTCTCTCTTGAAGATAATTTAATGCGTCTTTTTGGTTCAGAGAGAATTTCTGGGCTAATGGACAAAATGGGATTAAAAGAGGGCGAAGTGATACAAGCTGGCATGATGTCTAAGGCAATCGAGCGAGCACAACGTAAAGTTGAAGAGAATAACTTTGGTATTCGTAAGCGACTACTAGAGTATGACGACGTAATGAACTCTCAAAGAGAGGTTATCTACACACGCCGTCGCCATGCACTTTATGGAGAGCGAATTGAGCTAGACCTTAACAATATCATATTAGACTTTTCAGAGAGTTATGTTTCAAACAACTCAGGTCAACCATTTGAGGAGTTCTCAATGGAGCTAATTCGTCAAATTGCGGTTCAACCGACCTTTGATGAAGAGACCTACAAGAAGTCGAATATTGAAGAACTTATAACACTTATCGCGACAGACATTCAAGACGCTTACAAGCGTCGTGGAGAGCTAACAGCAACAACAGCAACTCCTGTTATCGAAGATGTATTCACTAAGCAGGGTGATCAGTATGAAGATATCTATATTCCGATGTCAGATGGAAGATTAGGTTACAATGTTCCTGTTAATTTAAAGAAATGTCACGAGAGCGAATGTAATGAGATCTACAAAGTGTTTAGTAAGATTGTCATGTTGACTACTATTGATGACAATTGGAAAGAGCATCTTAGAGAGATGGACGACTTACGTCAGAGTGTACAGAATGCCTCATATGAGCAGAAAGATCCACTCTTAATCTATAAGTTTGAATCTTTTGAGTTATTCCGCAAGGTTCTTGATAAAGTTAATAGGGAGATTCTTTCGACTCTAACAAAGGGTTATATTCCAGTAAGACAGAACAAAGAGGTACCAACACCACCACAGGAAAGCAAGCCTAAAACCGACATGAGTCAAATGCAGACATCACGTATGGAAGCAGGACGTAATGCAGGTGCCGCAGATCGTTCAAAACCAGCACCAGTGCACGTTGAGAAGCCGATTGGTCGTAATGAGCCATGTCCGTGTGGAAGTGGCAAGAAATATAAAAACTGTCACGGATAGAGTTTAAAAAGTATATCAGTACAATAAAATAGATAAGATGCAGGTTTTAATAAAGCCTTGCATCTTATTTTTTTATATCATATGAATTACCCCAATAATACTATTTCACTTCGCTCATAGGCCACGCTTCGATAGGCCGAACCAACCAAGTCAATATGCAACTTAACTGAAGTTTTAGGTTATATTGTAAATTATGGTTACATTTGCCATGTGAAAATTAAAGGTATTACAAATTTTCGCTTAATCTAATAGATTGTTACACAATGATATGATAGTCTATTAGCAAAAATAAATAATAACATTATTAAGAAAAATATTATGTCTTATAATCTTTTAAAAGGAAAAAAGGGTCTCATCTTTGGGGCACTAAATGAACACTCAATTGCATGGAAAGTTGCAGAGCGAGCAGTTGAAGAGGGAGCAGAAATTATACTTACAAACACAGCTGTATCTATTCGCATGGGTACAATTAATGATTTGGCAAAAAAGTGTAACACAATTGTTGTACCAGCAGATGCAACCAGCGTAGTAGATCTTGAGAACTTGATCGACAAATCTATGGAGCACTTTGGAGGAAAGTTTGACTTTATCCTACACTCGATAGGTATGTCACCAAATGTACGTAAGGGTAAAACTTATGATGATTTGGATTATGATTTTCTATCTAAGACTCTTGACATTTCGGCAGTATCATTCCACAAAGTAATCCAAGTGGCAAGAAAGAAGGATGCTATCAATGATTGGGGATCAATCGTAGCCCTCTCTTATATTGCAGCACAGAGAACCTTGTACGGTTATAATGACATGGCAGATGCGAAAGCATTATTAGAATCTATTGCACGAAGCTTTGGCTATATCTATGGTAGAGAGAAGAATGTCCGTATCAATACTATTTCACAATCACCTACACCAACAACAGCAGGAAGTGGTGTTCTAGGTCTTGGCGACTTGATGGACTTTTCAGAGAGTATGTCACCTCTAGGCAACGCTACGGCATCAGATTGTGCGGACTATGTTTTGACACTATTTTCAGATCTTACACGTATGGTTACGATGCAAAACTTACTACATGACGGAGGGTTCTCAAGTATGGGCATGAGTCTAAAGGCGATGAAAACCTATGAAAAAGGTCTAGCACTTCAATTTGAAGATGTAAAATCGAATGGTAGTTCATCGACAGATAAGTAAAAGTTACGATTTCGAGTCGGTTATAATAACAAAAAAGGGGTTGAATTATTAAATTCGCCCCCTTTTTGATTTTTTCCACCAATTAACGAAGAGATTTAGCACTTAATGTTTGTTAATTGACAATAATTACATATCTTTGCAAACGCAATAAGGAAACTTATTGTACGTCCGAGTTGCCCAGATGGCGGAATCGGTAGACGCGCTGGTCTCAAACACCAGTGGAGCAATC
>CAMQVY010000028.1 GCA_947038405.1 uncultured Rikenellaceae bacterium
TTGCGCTTAAAATTATTATTTAATACGTCCAACTTTTTGGGGGCACTTCAATTTTTTGAGATAGCCTTTTCAAATAGTATTAAGATATATCTATGTGCTATTTGTACTCTTGTATGATTCCACCAATTAATCGAGGAAGTTCAACATTAGAACTTAATAGAGATAGAATTAACTATTGTTGATTCATTAAAGATGTGGTCATATCTCTTGTTATCTGCTCAATTGAGATCTCTGCTGTATTAGTTTGTATCTTTGCAGTTGCAAGGTTGCATCTCTTTATACAACCCGCAAAAATAGTTGCCGATAATGAGATTCCAGCATACGGTGATAAAGTGTAATCATCTCCGCGATACCATCTTGTTATTTTAAAACATGGCTTAATTTCTAATACGCATAGTTCCTCCTTTTTGTTACATATTATTTATTCCCATCGTGTAAGTGGTTGTATTTCCATTGCTAGTTGGCTCATATAGAGACTGAACACCAACAAATCCATCATTAAATTTTCCCGAGTACCAAACTGTAAAATATTCGTCAATCGTAGTTGAACCCTCTGGCATTAGATAGAAGAAGTAGTTGTTATGACTTTTTCGTACTTCACGGTAGTAGCCATTTTCATAACCAGATATATTATTTACTGGTTCCAATGCACCACTTCTTAACGCTTTAACCCTAACATAGCTACGATTTTCTGAGTTTTGTATGAAGTATTTTGCTAATACTCTATCGCCAATATTGAACACTGTCTCACTATTAACCTCATCATATTTGCCATTATTGAATCGATATAACCTGCGCGTGATATTAAATCCATTATCTGCTTGAGTTATCTGCTTGAGAGGTAATTTATAACTGTACATTATATCTACAAAGAGTGTCCCCGAACCTGATTTTACTACCGTTAGGATCTCTGCTTTTGGATCATTTTTTACTTTAGAAACATTAATCAAACTTCCCAGAGGCATTTGTGTCCCAAGTTTTGCGTTACTCATAACTCGCATTCCACCCCATTCGCTAGGTCGTGGTAAAGATTGACAGTAGTCCGATATAGCCCAAGTTGCATCTAATGTTGCGGCATTTGCGCTCCAAGCCTGATTTTTTCGTTGTAGCATCAACCACTGCATAAGTCCATTTGCAAGATAATCATAGGTTTCATTGCGAGTGTAGAGTCTTAATAGTAGACTGTGTGCAGAGACTTCGCAATAGATTGAACCACGTATTGGGAGTACTGCATTTGGGAAGTAGTATCCCAGAGTTTCATTTTTTACTGCATATTCACTCAAATCTTTCAATATATGAGTATTATCTAACTTCATCTTTTTTAATGCCATTGCGATATATGCCTTATCCATTATTGACAACTCTTTCCACTCTCCATCTGCGATCAATTTTAGATAATAATCTCTCACTTTTTGAGCCTCTTCGCCAAGTTTTATTAGTGGTAGTCCAGAGCGGATATATAGATAGTATGCCACTGTGCTGTTCAACTCAGGCTTATCGCTTTTTGATATAGACTCATTGTAACAAGCCGCAATATAATCATCTAGATATGTTGCTACCTTCGTATACATACCTCCGCTTGCTTCTCTAGAGAATGTTTTAGCCTCAGAAAGTGCAATATACCTATCAATGAAGTAGGCAGAGACAGTAAATGACGATGGCATACCCTTAAACCACCCAAGACCACCATCACTATTTATAGACTCTTTAATTGCATCGAGACAACTGTATGTTCCAGCGAAAAACTTCTCTCTATCTAGTAGGCTTTGTAGGAATTCGATATTTGTATATTTTACTTTTTTGTTCCACGGAGTCTCACTACGAGATATATCTAGTATATCTTCATATTGCTCTTCATCCTTAGATTTTTGCAACTCTCTCTTTGCCATTGATTCAATAATATGTCGATATTTATCCGCTAGTCGATAACCAAGACCATATATGTGTAGGCGATTAGCATAACCGATCACAGAAGTAGGCTCTGAATCGACATCAAAATGTGATATTGTATTGAGAAGCATAAGACTTGGAGAGCCTGAAGTGACATATAGAATCTCTGAGCTTGCACTATCTACTAGTATCTCCTTTAGGTTAACCTTTATCTGTTGCTTATCACTATTTAAAAAGTATGAACACCCTTCCACTAATCTCTCCTTATCTGGTACAATTGGCATTATTCGCTCCTCTGCATCTGTGTGGTTTGGTGAGTCGAGAATGAATCTCATGCCAATAATCTCTTTATCTATTTTAATTGCAGGAATAGACCACATAACTACTTCAGATGAGTTTGGTTTTATGGTAATTAATTTATTCCAACTCTCTATGATTCGTTTTGAACTTACGTCAAATATCTCCATTGTTACTTTTGCGTCAATTTTCTTATCTGTAATGTTTACAGCATTTGCACGCACATCAACTTTATCTCCAACTCGGAAAAATTGAGGCAGATTAGGTACTATCATTACGCTCTTAGTGACGATGAATTCTGATGATGTAACAGCAGAGGTCGTATTTTTAAGTGTAGCGAATGCCTTTATAGAGTAGGCCGCAATGGCATCAGGTAATTTGTAATTAATCGTAGCAACTCCCATAGAGTCCGTTCTTATTCCACCTGTAAATAGTGCTGTTTGATTGAAATTATCCCTCACCTTAATCGGTGAAGTACTACTTATAGATTTAGTCCTTTCATCTATCCCAGCACCATCTCTTCCACTACCTGTACCTTGCAACATGCCCTCAAGAGAAGAAGAATGGCTCTTCTGTGATGCAAATACAGAACTATCTTCATACTCTTCAAATCCAATTCTTTTGTCATACTGTTTAGCATATGTAATAAAGTCCATAAATGACCCGCTTGTACTTAAACTACTGCAATACATCTCTCTAATCCACGCACGAGACCGATTGTTAAGAGGTTTATATATATTCTCTATTGGTTTGTCACTCGACTTATCGTATATCGATACTAATATATCTGCCTTAACTCCTCTTCCAGTCTCTTTATCTTTCACCTCGAAAGAGAGGCTCTCTTGAGAGCCAGGCGATGCTATCTTCCTAATTGATTTTAATTTAAACGTAATTTGTTTTTTCTCTACATGTCGCTTTACGTTATCACTATTTATGTGTAACTTGCCTTTATAGAATGTAGTAGACATCATCTTCAAGTCGTTTGGAAAGTCTTTGTTGTATGGTATTGTATGTTGTTCCATCCTATTTTTTGTGACATATACTTTACTATACCATTTCTTGTTGTTATCATACAACTCGACTAAGGTGTAAATCACCTTCTCACTACTACCTAGTACAAATTTCAGTGGCTTTGTTGCAGAGAAGTTGGAGTTTGTTACATTATAGAATAGCAATGTATCAACTGGAACGGACTCCTCTGATGCCGAATATAGAAACATATTGCGATAAACCTCTTCAGCTTTATCTACCTTAAATGCAAATTCATAATCACCATTTTCCAACTTATTCCAAGGTACGTTAATGGGTGTTCCCGTAGTAAACTGACCTGATAATATCTCACGATCTTCAGACAACACTTTATATGTACCGTCAATACCATCTTGCTCATTTTGATACACATCTAGAGCTGAGATAACAATACGACTCCCAGTATCTCTATTTACATCGTTATAAGTAGCATTAACTCTCAGGTTATAACTATTAACTCCAACAAACAGTTGATTATCGTACACTTGAGTTTCTCCAGTTTGCGTCGTAACAGATGCGTTGATTGCGTAGATGTAGTCTTCATCCTCTTCACCCTGCTGTGGTTCAAGGCAGAATGATATATGAAATTCTCCAGACTGATTACTTGTCGTCTCAGAGACAATAATATCCTCATCATCAATATTATCAATATTGTCCGAATAGTCACTGAAATAATAATTGCTAGAGCGTGTTATTGTATAGCTTATTTTTGCATTTGCCATTGGATAACCTGCGTAAGCATTCACAGTGCCGTTCAGTTTGACACTATCTCCAAGTGAGTAGTCACTCCTTTCGGAAGTCATCTCTATCTCTATTGTTGGTGGTTTGTAATCACCAACATTTATTGTTGTATAGCCGCCATGGTTAGTATGTATTTTATATCGACCTGCCATCATATTACTAGTGATCACAAATTTACCATCAAAACCGCCCCAATCATCTGTTGTTACCTCTTTAGCTAGATTTGCTACATTTGTATAACTTGGATTTTGAATGTAGTATGTCAACTTATAATTAGGTAGCGTCCTTTTACCTGGATTATAAAGGTAACCTCTAAAACAGATAGTATCTCCCAACATATATCGTTTGCGATCAGTAAATATCGAAACCTCCAAAGTGTCAATTGATGCAGGACTGTCCACGCGTTTACCTATCAAAGGAGTATAATGATCATTCCCCTCAATTACTCTTGCAAGACAAGAACCATCTTTAATATCACTTTTGTCTAGAATCTTTACAAAACCATCAATGTTAATCTTTTTTGTAAAGGCATATGTACTGTCAGATGTATTATTAAGCCCATTGTATATATCCACCTCTATACGTTCAATAGGTTTACCACTCATAAAATCAGTTGCATATATATAGAAAGCACCATTGCGATCGCCATATAGTGGGGCAATACGACTTGCACAAAACTCCCCAGTGGAGATGATCTCACCATTTTGATTGCGACATATCATAATATAATTTCCAATATCTTTAACTGAAACATCTACCTCCTTTTTTTGCTCAACATACAATTTTGGTTTAAACTTAATGATCTCTTTAAATACTATGTCTGATTTCGATGGTAATAGCTTCTCAATCTTCGCTCTACTCTCTGGTGAAATGGTTTTATAACCACCTCGTAAAGATATATTTTGGGGTAATATACTATATATATCACTATATGTACTGCCCTCTACTCTATATATTGTAACTTCTAAATTGTCATAATTTTGTTGAACAACCTTCATTTTGAATGGAGTGTTTGGATACACCTGTCTAGGATTAGTAATTTCTCCTTTTTTTGTCAGAATATTTAGTCTTAGCTTCTTTATGTTATTAAGATATTTAGAATCATCAAATCTTTTAATCGCATCATTACAATCATTAAGTAGTTGTTCGTAGTAGCTACTATTTGCTAGATTATCTCTGTATACTCTATAGGTGGTAAAATTCAGAGTCAATAATTGGTCTTTATGGTTAGGTTTGTCGAACATATAGTTCAAACGCATATCAATAAGTTTTACTAATGAATTGTCGTCTAGGGATCTTGCTATTAGTTCTTCAACTTTAAGTAAGTGGATTGAATCGGTTACATATCCATTATAGTGCTTTACAAATGTATTTATTTGTAAAGAGGTGTTATTTTTAGTCTCTTTCGTTAGTTTTTCAAACAAAGAGTGCTTTGTTTGGGAGGAATAACCACCATAGTCATATGCTGCAGTTAATAATAATTGGTATAGATTGTCAAATTTGTTGAGTGTCTCAGAGTTGAATATACTTATATATGGTGTAGCGTCAAGTTGTCTAAGTTCATCTTGATCTGCAAAAAGCTTGTTGATATTGTCTGTCACAGCATCTCTTCGCTGTATACTGCTCCATTGAGATATAGGTAAATAACAATACTTTCCCTCATGCGTCGTTGTAGCCCATGTTGAAATATGATTAAACATTTTAATCATAAAAACGTCATATGCTGCTCTTTGAGCTGTTGTCAACCCTTCCTTGAAGGAGTGGTGTAGTGTGTCGATAATTGGATCTTTACTCTTCCAATTCTTTTTGATAGATGTATTGTAATACTCATTTATTTGCTTCAGTTTAGTCGCAAACAGAACATCACTCATTTTATGCTGTTTTAATCTAATTCTGTCACACTCTTGTATTATTTCGGCAAGAGACGTTGCCTTTTTGCTCGTAGGCTCTTTATCTGCAAATAAATATAGTGGGGAAAGTAGAAATATTGTAAAAATGATAGTTAAGATTTTCATAAACAATATGTATTAGGTTAGTTGATAATTTTAATATTGAGATTAATTCTACGATATAAAGTTACATCTTCAAGCTAAAGTGGATAGTGTCATTTGCAAGATAGTTAAAAATAATATAAATTATGTCATATAATACTTGGTTAATTCCTATTTTAACGTCTTAGTGATCCGATACTATCATAGAGTAGCACCATGTATTATACAAAAATCTCGAATGGCATAGCATAGTCTCAATGAGAATTGCTTTTTTTTTGTTTTTATGTAATTATTTACAATTTGATATTGCATTATTGTAAATAATCGCTAACTTAGCAAGTGCTAACTAATCTTACCTTTTACATCTATTAATATTATACCGTATGATCAAAATATACCTATTGTTTTTCTTTTCAATATTATCTTGCGTTGAGTTATCTGCACAACAAAATAATATACTATTATTAGAGGATATTTTAAAGTATGATTATTTAAAGTCATCTGATGCTAAAAAATCCAAACTGCAATATGAGCAAGTCGAATTAAATATTGAAAATTTCACTCTGTCTAAGCTACCAACGATTGGAGTTGATTTAAAGCCAATGGAATTCAGTCAATCAATAGTCTCTCTACAGGATCCTGAAAGTGGGAATTTTAACTATATAAATAGCTTTGTTAATAGAAGTAATATAGGCTTAACGGTGGTTCAGCCTATAAATTTAACTGGAGGTAATTTAGAAGTCAATAGTAGTTTGAATATGATGAACGAATTTTCGTTAAATCGTAATACTTTTAGTACAACACCTATTAGTATATCATACTATCAGCCAATGGTTGGAGGTCGTAAGAAATATATTTTTGAACGAGATATAATGCAGTACACTCAAAAGAAGATGACTAGTGACTTTATATCAAGTCATTATACAATTCAGCATAGGTGTGTTGAGTTATACATGGCGGTATTATCTGCTGATATCGCTCTTGAAAATTCACGATTAAACTTTGTTATTGCTGATACTGTCCATCAATTTTCTGAGATGAAATACTCTGTTAGAGAGATCACAGAACTGGAGTTTATTCAATCTGAGATTCAGCTAGAACAGAGTAATAGCAAGGTCATAAATAATGAAATTCAGCGAGATAAAGCGATGCGAGAACTACTCGTGTACCTTAATATGGATGATAAACATTATAGTGTAATCACACCTAAGATCAATTTTGCATCACATATTGATATTGACCAAGCTATAAGTGACGTAACGGCGCATAACTCGAAATTTATAGAGATAGAGAAACTTAGAATAGAAGCAGACAGGGATTTATACAATGCAAAGAGTCAAACTACATTCAATGGAGATTTAAGACTTTCATATGGTTTAAATCAGTATGGCAATCAGCTTATATCTGCGTATCAAAATCCGAGTGCACAGCAAATGATATCTATTGGAATGAGGATTCCGTTGATAGATTGGGGTGTGAAAAAGAACAATTATAAGCTTGCAAAATTACGATACGAATCTACAATAATAGATATTTCGGATAGAGAGATAGATATCTATAAAAATTTACAGATAACGGTAGATGCGTACAATTATAGTACAAAAATGTTGGGAATCGCAGAGCGTCAATTTGATCTTTCAAGAAGGCAGTATCAATTAGTTGTTGATAATTTTAAATCTAGTTTAAGCTCTTTCTTTGAGTTAGCTACGGCTAGAACGCAACTTCTCGACTCAGAAGAGGCTTACCTTAATGAGCTATCTCAAACGTGGATTAATTACTATAAAGTTAGAGCTATAACCCTTTCAGATTATGAATAACATGGAAAAATTGACAATCATTATCCCATTCTTGAATGAGGGGATTGAGGTTCAAAGAACAGTAGCATCAATTAAAAAAACAGTTGTTGGGGAGTATCAAGTTTATTTAATAAATGATAATTCTGATGACGGTTATGATTATGAGGCAATTGCGAATCAATACAAATGTATATATATACATAACGAACAGCGTCTAGGTGTTGCAGCGTCTCGTAATAAAGGGGTTGGTCTTTGTGATACTAAGTACTTTTTGTTATTGGATGCTCATATGAGGTTTTATAAGAGAGGGTGGAATAAAGATTTGCTCATAGATTTGAAAAATAATCCGAGATCGATAATTTGCAGTCAAACAAAAGTACTAGAGTCCGATAATGAAGGAGTTGTTTCTGATACAGAGATGAAATCATTCTATTGTGGAGGTTATATCGATTTTGGGAGTAAATCTATATTTCGTACAGAGTGGACTCATGTTGATTTAGCGCCGTATAATAGATTGATTGAGATTCCCTGTATTATTGGTGCTGCATACGCTTGCAGTAAGGAGTACTGGAACTATATTAAGGGCTTAGAGGGTCTAATCACTTATGGAACAGATGAAGAGCTGTTAAGTGTGAAGGTATGGCTAGAGGGTGGGCGTTGTCTACTCTCTAGGGATTGGACGGTAGGGCATATTTATAGGAAGGAGTTTCCTTATGAAGTGCCAAGTGTTGACATTGTGTATAATAGATTGTTTGTCATAGAGCTATTTTTTCCATATGCTGTCAAACGAGATTTATACTCTAAAATGAAAGTAATGTATAAGGATAATTTTAGTAAAGCATATACTATGCTAAGAGAAAATTATAAATCAATTAAGGTTCAAAAAGAGTATTTAGACTCCATATTCACTAGAGATATAGATTATTTTTTGAACTTAAATTCAAGTGTTATAAATTATGATAAATAATTGCATATGAAATTATCACACTACAAATCGACTCTTAGGAGATTGTTTTTTTTAGGAAAAAATAACTTTAGCTCCTATGCGATTGGAGTTTTTGTACTTGCTTCAATCGCATAAACGTAAGCTATCTAGCTAGAGTACAACACTTATTTAATTAATTTAAAGAAATATTAGTTATGAAAAAAAAAGAACTTGTAAATAGAAAAGAGTTGTGTGCAACTCTAGATTTTAGCTTCGATGAAGCGAATGAACTTTTTAGTTCGGAAACGTTGAGTAATATGACAATGGCTCAGATTAGTGGAGGCTCTTCTACCAAGAGTTATGTATCTTTTCAAGTATTTGATATAAAATCAGGATCTGTATTATACACTATAACAGTTGATGGTGTAACATCAACTAAATCTCATTCTAGTATAACTAATAATGGAGATGGAACACTCTCATTCGAGATGGGTTATTATGACTCATCTTGTTCTTGTGGGGGTGGATATAGAAGTGAAAAATTTACTGTTAATGAGAGTGAATTAGTTGTTGGTAAGACGTTTTATGGTACTTCATTCGACCAACCACACTGCAATACTTCTTCTATGTAGTGTTTTATAATAAATTATTAATATTTAATTTTTAGAAATTATGACAAATAAAGAATTATCACGTAAAAAAGAGTTATGTTCAACTTTAGATATGAGTTTTGATGAAGCTAATGAGCTTTTTAGTTCAGAAACTCTAAATAATATGACAATGGCTCAGATTAGTGGAGGGTCTTCTGGCTCTTTAAATGTTGCTACATTTTGTATCTACTTCATACAGCCAGATGTTAATGGAACAATTATTTATCATGTATCGTATAAAGGTATGGGTCCAATAAGAGCACATACTCAATTAATGGATAATGGAGATGGAACTGTTTCATTCGAAATGGGTTACGAAGACTATACTTGTGACTGTGGCAACTCTACATATAGAAGTAAGGTATTTACTGCTGTAAGAAGCGAATTGCAAGTAGGTCAGTCATTTACAATGGAGCATTGCACTTCAGCTATTTAATAATATAACACAAATTTTAGAAATTATGACAAATAAAGAATTAGCACGTAAAAAAGAGTTATGTTCAACTCTAGACCTTAATTTTGATGAAGCGAATGAGCTTTTTAGTTCAGAAACTTTGGATAATATGAAAATGTCTCAAATAAGTGGTGGGCATACAGGAGGTCAGTATTGTTATCAGGATATACAAATAGCTGCAATTAGTGCGGGTACAAATTTTATGGTTTTTGTTGTAAATGATCCTAAAGGTGGTGTGTGTAGAGGGAACTCTACTGGCGTAGACAATGGAGATGGAACACTTACATTTAAAATAAGTTATGAAATGGAAGTTTGTGGTGGGTATAGACAACTCGGAACAACTTTTACGATTGAAAAACATGAGTTTGTTGAAGGTTATTCATTTCAAATAGCGACTTGTACTCCAGCACCTACATCAACACCAGGAATGTAGGTTCGGTCAGGATGCCTCAATGATTATGTTCTGATTAGATTGTAATCAGATATAATATTAATATAAACCTGTTATAGTTTCAGCTATAACAGGTTTATATTAAAAATACTCTTTAAAAATCATTCAGATAAAATAAATCGATTATGTATAAAATTAGTAACTACAATTGGATTGTTCCTTATAATGAAAAGCTCATATACTTTAATGCTATATCTAAAAAAAGCTTTGTTTTGAGTTGTAGCGAGCATGAGAAAATGAGAAATAAATTTGATGATCTGATTACTTTTGATTTAGAGTACCCATCTATTTTTAGGCAATTCAAGGAGTGGGGTTTTATAGTTGAGGATGGTTTAGATGAGATCAATTGTATAAAGCTTGATTATATGAATGAGGTGCTAAATAATAGAGACTACAAATTATCTATACTTCCAGAGGAGTGTGTCGATGATGAGTTTATCTCAAGTGTAAGTAATCATCTCCAATATATGTGTGAAAAGGAGAATATTACCTCTTTAAATATTGAATTTTTTGTAAATGCGAACTTCCAGCCAGTACTTGTAGATGCAATAGACTCTATAATTACATTGGCAAATAAACTATGTGAAGAGTACTCTATTGACCTTAAAGTTAAATTTGTTATAGACAATACAGATCTTTCCCAATCTATAATAGAGTTAATGGTGAAGCATAAGGTAAAAAGTATATGTTTTAATATATTGTTACATCAAACAAAGGAATTTAAGTTTGATCTCCATAAAGATATCGTAACCCTATTTAAATATATTAAAGATTGTAATGTTGTATTGAAAATCACATATGATGATAGATATTCAATAGAAAGTTTTGATGCTTTTTTATCGAACATAGATAAAAAGGTAAGAAAATATGTATCAATTGATTTGTCATACTGTAACTCTAGTGATAAGGACGGAGCAATGAACAAGAGATTAGTATATAAGAAAATTGACGAGTCAAAATTTAAAAAGTATATTCCTGAAAGTAATGAATTGACCTTTGTTCGTGCATTTCAGAATACAATAACGACCTCTTTAAAAGTTAGACTATGGTCTAATTCATATGAATTAGATGATTTAGGTGTATTGCAATGTGATGGAACAATAACTTGGAATAGATTTAAAAGAGATAGCTTATTAGGTCGAATTTGGTTTGATAATAAGATGTGTACTCAATGTAAATGTTTGCCAATACTATTAGGAACTTGTTCTGCTGCTATAAAATATAACGGAAATAGTATTGAAATGGCTTGTATTATGCAAGATAAATCTCTCCGTCCAGAGTCCATTATTGTTCAATTACATGAGACTCAAAATAAATAAGATATTATAAAAATATATCCCATTTTTCACAACAAACAGAAAAATTTATATGGCAAAGCGTTTTCCAGTGTACACGCAGATGGATTCTGCAGATTGTGGTCCAACTTGTTTAAAGATGATTGCAAAATATTATGGTCGCAAATTTGAACTTGCAAAGTTACGAGACTATTGTTATGCGGGACGAAACGGAGTCTCTTTTTTGGGAATCAATGATGCAGCAGAAAAGATAGGATTTCGTTGTAGAGGAGTAAAATCTAATTTCGATCGTTTTATAAAAAATGCTATTTTCCCATGTATTGTACATTGGCGTGAGGAGCATTTTGTTGTGGTTACTAAGGCAAATGTAAAAAAAGGAAAAGATAATAAGTGGGTCGGAAAGATCTCTGTTGCAGACCCTGGATTTGGTATGATAACATACACTGTTGAGGAGTTTCTTGATGGATGGATTAATGATCGTGTTAATGGAGAGGAGAAGGGTTCATTTTTGATTATGGTTCCTACACTAGAGTTTTATCACCCTAAAGAGGAGGATGAGGATAAACGAGAGTTTAAATTATCTCACTTTTTCAGCTATATAAAACCATTTAGAAAGATGTTTCTTCAAGTAATACTTGGAATGTTAATATCTTTAGGTTTCTCATTTGTGCTACCATTTTTAACGCAGTCTGTTGTTGATGTTGGTATTATGAACAATAATATCAACTTTATATATTTGATCTTTGCGGCACAACTTACAATTGCCTTTAGTCAATTGATAATGTCATACCTTCAAGGTTGGATACTACTTCATACAACATCTCGCATAAGTATATCATTAATCTCTGATTTTGTAACAAAAATGTTGGGTTTACCTATCAGCTTTTTTGAATCAAAGAAAACAGGTGATATAATCCAACGTATCGGAGACCACTCTCGGATTCAGTCATTTTTTACGGGGACCTCTATTGGAACGGCAATGTCATTTTTAAGTTTTTTCGTATTTGCAATCATATTAGGTTACTATAATAAATATATGTTATTTATCTTTATTATTGGTCATACTCTATATGTAATATGGGTAATGTTATTTTTGAAAATACGTAGAGAGCTTGACTATAAGCATTTTGATAAGGCATCTAAGACTCAATCAAGTATAATTGAGATCATTACTGGTGCTGAAGATATAAAGCTAAATGGATGTGAACAAAAAATGCGTAACAAATGGGAATCAATCCAAGCCGAGTTATTCCATCTAGGGATTAAGGGGCTTAAAATTAGTCAAATACAGGGTGGTGGTGCATTTTTCTTCTCCAATATTACTAATATTTCACTCTCTATTTTCTCGGCTTATCTTGTCATCAATGGAGAGATAACACTAGGTATGATGATGTCATTAGCATATATTATAGGACAACTTAAAGGTCCTGTTGGTGCTTTCATTGGATTTGTACACTCATATCAAGATGCAAAAATTAGTCTTGAGCGTCTAGGTGAAGTGCATTTGACAGATAGTGAAGATTCTCTGTGCGACGATAAATACAATGACCTACCACTTGGGAATAAGGATATATCACTTCAGAATGTAACATTCAGTTACACTGGGATAAATACGCCACCAGTGCTTAAAAATATATCATTTACGATACCTCATAACAAGACTACCGCAATTGTGGGTGAGAGTGGAAGTGGCAAGACAACGTTGATAAAATTGCTA
Organism: uncultured Rikenellaceae bacterium; assembly: GCA_947038405.1. Classification (GTDB taxonomy): domain Bacteria; phylum Bacteroidota; class Bacteroidia; order Bacteroidales; family Rikenellaceae; genus CAMQVY01. The sequence continues at coordinate 13,237 of CAMQVY010000028.1, forward strand.
CTTAACTATTTTCAGCCACAAGATGGAGATATAAAAGTTGGTGGTGTTAAACTCAGTGATATTTCGACTAAGCACTGGCGTAAGAATTGTGCTTCAGTAATGCAAAATAACTATATATTCTCTGCATCAATAGCTGAAAATATTGCACTAAGTGGTGATGTCATCGACAGAAATAAGCTGTATAAAGCTGCTTTAACTGCGAATATACATGGTTTTATAGAGATGTTACCATCAGGCTATAATACAAAAATAGGTCCTGAAGGAGATGGACTAAGTCAAGGGCAGAAGCAGCGAATACATATCGCTAGAGCAATATATAAGAGTCCAGATTTTATATTTTTTGATGAAGCGACTAATTCACTTGATGCTAATAACGAGAGGGCCATTATCGAGAACCTAAGAGATTTTTTTGACGGAAGAACTGCTGTAATTGTTGCCCATCGCTTAAGTACTGTGAGGCATGCCGATCAAATCATAGTACTCTCAAATGGAGAGGTAGCTGAGATCGGTACGCATAAGAGCTTAATCGATAAGCACGGAATATATTACAGTTTAGTTAAGAATCAATTAGAGCTTTAAGTTTGTAATTAGCTTGTCATAAGCTGATAAAATATTAGATATATGAAAGAGAAGATAGAGTTACGTAATAATGAAATTGATGAATTATTAGGGGAGACTCCTAGTTGGTTAACAAGATGGGGTATTTCAGTTTTTTTTGGAATAATTGTGATTGCTGTAGTATTCTGCTGCTACTTTAAATACCCTGTTATTGTAACTGCCCCTACTATTATAACAACAGAGCATCCTGCAATATGGGTAGTTTCTAAACACAATGGAAAGATTGATACTATATTAGTTCGGAATAATGATTATGTTGAATCAGATCAGATCCTTGCTGTGATTAATAATTCGTGTAAATTTGAGGATGTTATAGCTCTAAAGAGCTATTTATCTTCAATAGAATATTTTGTATCTACATTAGATATAGATAGTATTATACACTGTTCGCAAACGTTAAATTTAGCTGAATTACAGAATGATTATTTAAAATTAATCAAATTGCTCTCTGAATATCAGCAGTTCTATGATTATAAGCTACATGAAATATCATATAATAGTATTTTAAATGAGTTAGAAGAGCAGCGAAACTATTTAAGGAATCTTTATATTCAGAAGGATCTTTTAAGTGAGAATGAGGCTATTTTTACAGATCGATTTAAACGGGATTCTATGTTCTTTGTTAAAAAGATCATACAATTATCTGAATATGAAAATGTGCAACAACAGCGTATATCAGGACGTATAGAGCTGTCCAGGGCAGAGTTGCTTATTAATTCAACGAAGGTAAATCTTATTTTATTGGAACAGAAGCTAAATGAGAATAGGGTAGAGTTCAATAACCAAGTCAACGCTTTTAGAAATACAATAAAATCTACATATGACCAACTCATATCTAATGTAACAATATGGGAGAGTCAATATTTGGTAAAATCGCCAGTTGATGGAGTAATTAGTTTTTCTAATATATGGAGTGAAAATCAGAATGTTGTCATTGGAGATAGAATTTTTGCCATTGTATCCAAATCGCCAGGTAAACTGATAGGGAAGTGTAATATTCCTATATCGGGGATTGGTAAAATAAGAGAGAACCAATCGTTAATAATTAAACTTGAAAGCCATCCTTTTCTTGAGTTTGGAGTTGTCCATGGCAAAATAAATAACATTTCTAAAATACCTGAAAATGTTACGACAGAGCAGGGTGTCGTTAGGTTTATGGTTGCGGAGGTTAGTTTGCCTCAGCCATTGATTACGTCATATAATAAAGCTATTCCATTTAGTGGAGAGTTGAGTGGTACTGCAGAGATTACGATTGAGGACTTAACGTTAATGCAGCGTTTCATTAGTCCATTAAAATATATTTTAACAGACTCACACCCCTAATGGAGTTGATGGGATTAAAATATTTTCACCTCTTACTTTTTTTCAATTATAAGGTTATCATCATAAATTAAATGTTAAAAATAGAGTTTTTTATGTGAAAATTGACGATGAAATAGTTTGCAACTAATTTTTATTACATTTGTGGTATAAATTGTTCAAGTACATTTTACTTATCTACCATGAAAAAGAGTAGTATGCGTACAAAGTTAAATATTTCATTTTTTATTTTTACAAAAAAAGCTATGACTAAAATACTTATTATAGATGATGAAGTTCAAATACGAAAGCTACTTTCTAGGATAATATCTCTTGAAGGTTATGAAGTATTGCAGGCTGAATCTATTAAAAATGGGATAAAGCAGATAGTACAACATCAGCCAGATATTGTGCTATGTGATGTTTTTCTTCCTGATGGGAATGGAGTTAGTGCTATTCCTGAGTTAAAATCAGTTCTTATTGATGGTGAGATTATTATGCTTACTGCTCATGGGAATATCGCAGATGGAGTTCAATCAATACAGAGTGGGGCTTATAACTATTTGACCAAGGGTGATGACAATAATCGAATTATTCCTATGCTTGCAAATGCGACTGAAAAAGTAACACAGAGAAAACGCTTGTTAAAATTAGAATCGCTCATAAAAAAAGAGTATTCATTTGATTCTATTATAGGGAGATCAAATACTCTTCTTTTAGCTGTTAACATGGCTAAAAAAGTTGCTCCGACAGATGCTACCATCATGCTTACTGGGGAAACGGGGACAGGCAAGGAGGTTTTTGCTGCTGCAATTCATCAAGCGAGTCTAAGATCAAAGGGTAGTTTTGTTGCAGTCAATTGCGGAGCTTTGAGTGGAGAGCTTATCGAAAGTGAGATGTTTGGATACAAAGCAGGGGCATTTACTGGTGCAACGAAGGATAAAAAAGGTCTTTTTGAACAAGCTGATAGGGGTACAATATTCTTGGATGAAGTAGGTGAAATGCCTCCGATGCTCCAAGTTAAGTTACTTAGAGCACTCGAAACAGGTGAGTTTATTCCTATCGGAGATACAAAAACAAAAAGAGTGGATGTTAGGGTTATTACTGCAACAAATCGTAATCTTAAAAGTATGGTCGATACGGGTGAATTTCGTGAAGACCTATTTTATAGACTCTCTGTTTTTGCTATTGAACTACCTCCGTTACGTGAACGTGGAGATGATGTGATACTACTTGCCAATACATTTATTGAGGGATTTGCTGCAAAAATGAATAATGTAATTAATAGTGTAGATGATCTGTTTTTTGAAGCTATTAAGAACTACTCTTGGCATGGTAATATTCGTGAATTACGTAACGTGATAGAACGTAGTATTATATTGTCTTCTAATGGTGTTCTCAGATTACAAGACCTTCCTATTGATATTCAAATTTCGCAAGGAACAACAATAGATTGGGTTGAATTAGCAGCAGTTGAGAAAGCGCATATCTGTCGTATGTTGCAATATACAGGAGGGAACAAGACCGAAGCTGCAAGGTTGATGAAAATAGGATTAACAACTTTATATCGAAAAATAGAAGAGTATAGTATTCATACATAATAGTTTTTTTTGACGTTATATGACCAATATGGTAAATGACCCTTTCAAAATGAAAGGGTCATTTTTTTTGATATATAGTTAAGTATTTGATTATTAGCATTTTGATATGTTTGGCACAGATTTGGCCTAAGTCATATTTAATATAAAAAATTAAGACTAAATGCAAATGAATGAATTGTTACAGTTTACACTACTCCTTTTGTTGGGGTTTGCCTGTTATGGCATCTTTTTTCTATCTATTAAGTGGTTTGACAAAATCTAAAATTATGTATGTATCCCTTTTTATTATTAGCATAGCTATATTTTGCTATCTGATGTATGTATTAATTAAGCCTGAAAATTTTTAATGGCTTTAATTTTATTAATTATCAAATTTAATTAACATGAATTATGAAATTTTAGGTGTTGTCTTGCAGATACTTATTTTACTATTATTAAGTTATCCGCTTGGACGTTACATCGCGAAAGTTTATCGTGGAGAGAAGACCTTTTTGGATTTTCTTACTCCAATTGAAAATTGTATATACAAAATTTGTTCAATAGATCCAAATGAGCAAATGGGTTGGAAACGTTTTTTGAAGGTACTTTTAACATTAAACCTCTTTTGGTTTGTATGGGGCGTTACTTTACTTGTTATTCAAGATGTATTACCTTTAAACCCCGATAATAATCTCGGACAGAGTGTATCCCAGGCGTTCAATACCTGTATTAGCTTTATGGTTAATTGTAATCTACAACATTATAGTGGAGAGTCAGGATTGACTTATTTTACTCAACTATTTGTCATAATGTTATTTCAATTTTTAACTGCTGCAACGGGTATGGCTGCATTTGCCGCAATGTTGAAAGGTATGTCATCGAAAACTACCACAACGTTGGGTAATTTCTGGCTATATTTAGTACGTACTGTAACTCGTATTCTTCTACCTCTCTCAATGATTGTAGGTATAATACTTATCATTGGCGGTACTCCAATGACTTTAGAGGGAAAACAAACCATTCCAACACTAGAGGGTACGGAACAAGTTATCTCACAAGGGCCAGTTGCAGCTATTGTAGCAATTAAACAACTAGGTACAAATGGAGGTGGGTTCTTTGGTGTCAATTCATCGCATCCACTTGAAAATCCTAGCTATTTAACAAATATGGTTGAGTGCATCTCGATTCTACTTATTCCGATGTCACTAATTTGGTGTTTGGGCTTTTATCTGAAGAGAAGGAAATTTGCTGCTTGTGTGTTTGGAGTTATGTTTCTAGCATACTTAACAACACTTTCAATTTCGGTTGGGCAGGAGATGGGAGGAAACCCTAAGATCGCAGAGATGGGTATCATACAACCTAATGGCTCTATGGAGGGTAAAGAGGTTAGAATTGGTTCGGCGGCAACTGCATTATGGGCAATGACAACCACTGTTACATCAAACGGCTCTGTTAATGGGATGCACGATAGCCTTACTCCGCTAACGGGAACGCTTGCAATGCTTAACATGCAAATTAACTGCTGGTTTGGCGGTGTTGGCGTCGGGTTTATGAATTACTATGTTTTCATCATCATTGCAGTATTTATTAGTGGGTTGATGGTTGGAAGAACGCCTGAGTTTTTGGGTAAGAAAATTGAGGCAAAAGAGATGAAAATAGCTATTATTTTAGCTTTATTACATCCTCTTATGATTCTATGTGGGACAGCTATTGCTGCGAATTTGGCTGTCAATGATCCGATACTTGCCTCTGAATGGTTAAGTAACCCATCATTTCATGGATTGAGCCAAATGCTATATGAGTTTACTTCATCTGCAGCAAATAATGGTTCTGGCTTTGAAGGGCTAAGTGATAATACTCCCTTTTGGAATATTTCAACAGGTATCGTACTTATATTTTCACGCTACCTGCCTATAATAGGACAAATAGCCATCGTAGGTATATTGGCACAGAAGAAATTTGTTCCCGAAACTGCTGGAACACTTAAAACAGATACAGTAACCTTTTCGGTGATGACATTTGCAGTGATATTTATTATTGCTGCCTTAGCCTTCTTCCCTGCACTGACGCTCGGACCTATTGCCGAATATTTAACAATCAGATAAATTATGAAACCAAATAAATTGATTACACGAGACCAGATTTTAAGCTCTTTAAAGGATGCTTTTATAAAACTAAATCCAGTGATAATGTATCGAAATCCAGTGATGTTTACAGTACTGGTGGCAACCTTTATTATGGGAATTGTAGCGGTAGGGGTGTTGTTTAGTGATGATTCTACTCAAGGTTCATTCGGATATAATTTTACTGTTTTTATAATTCTTTTTGCAACACTACTTTTTGCAAATTTTGCAGAGGCAATAGCAGAGGCTAGAGGGAAAGCTCAGGTTGATTCGCTTCGTAAAACGAGAGAAGATACACCTGCGAAAAAAATAGATGGTGATAACATCGTGATTATAAGCAGTGCAATGCTTAGTAAGGGTGATTTTTTTGAGTGTGAAGCAGGAGATATTATCCCTTCAGATGGTGAAATTATAGAGGGTCTTGCCTCTATTGACGAGAGTGCAATTACGGGTGAGTCTGCACCTGTAATACGTGAAGCTGGTGGAGATAAAACATCTGTTACTGGAGGAACAAAGGTGTTGTCAGATAGGATTGTTGTCCGTGTGTCGGCATCAGCTGGAGAGAGTTTCTTAGATAAGATGATCGCACTCGTTGAAGGGGCATCAAGACAAAAAAGCCCTAATGAGATCGCTTTAACTATTCTTTTAGCAGGTTTTACACTTGTATTTGTAATTGTATGTGTTACACTTAAACCTCTTGCTGAGTATACATCTACGGTTGTAACAATTGCATCGCTTGTATCTCTTTTTGTATGTTTAATACCAACAACCATAGGAGGTCTACTTTCAGCTATTGGTATCGCAGGAATGAATAGGGCACTTAGTGCAAATGTAATTACAAAATCGGGTAAAGCAGTGGAGACAGCGGGTGACATTGATACATTATTACTCGATAAAACAGGAACTATAACAATTGGTAATCGTAAGGCAACAGCCTTTCATGCAGTAGATCCTAGTTGTGAAAAAGAGTTTATTGAAGCAGCTCTTTGTGCCTCTATCGCGGATCAAACCCCAGAGGGTAAATCTATAGTTGAATTGTGTGAAATAAATGGATATAAGGTTGATAATACAAAGCTAGCAGGTTGTCGTTGGATTGATTTTACCGCACAAACTAAATGCTCTGGTGTAGAGTTGAGGTCTGGTACAGTGATAGTGAAAGGTGCATCTATTACCATAAAAGAGTTAATCGAAGCTGCTGGTGCTAAATATCCTGAAATCACGAATAAGTTTACAACCGATATATCAGCAAATGGAGGTACTCCACTCGTTGTGTCTAAAAACAATGAAGTTTTAGGTGCTATCGAGTTACAAGATATTATTAAACCTGGGATAAAAGAGAGGTTTGAGCGTCTTCGTAAAATGGGAGTGAAAACTGTTATGGTTACGGGTGATAATGCATTAACTGCAAAATACATTGCACATAAAGCTGGTGTGGATGATTTTATAGCAGAGGCTAAGCCCGAAGATAAGATGGAGTACATTCGTCGTGAACAATCTATGGGTAAGTTAGTTGCCATGATGGGTGACGGTACAAATGACGCTCCAGCATTGGCTCAAGCAGATGTTGGTGTTGCAATGAATAGCGGTACTCAAGCAGCTAAAGAGGCTGGGAATATGGTTGATATGGATAGTGACCCGACAAAACTTATCGAAATAATAGAGATCGGGAAGCAATTGTTAATAACTAGGGGAACTCTTACTACATTTAGTATTTCTAATGACGTTGCGAAATATTTTGCAATCGTACCCGCACTTTTTATGGGTTCAATTCCTGCATTAGCAACACTTAATATTATGAATCTTCATTCGCCAGAATCAGCGATATTGTCAGCGATAATTTTTAATGCGTTGATTATTCCAGCACTTATTCCATTGGCACTCAAAGGAGTTAAGTATAAGCCAATTGGTGCATCTGCACTACTGAGACGTAATTTATTAGTATATGGTGTCGGAGGGGCAGTAGTGCCATTTATAGTAATTAAATTAATAGATATGGCTCTTGCCACAATAATGTAACAAAATGAAAACAATATTAATATCAATAAAAATAACTGTAGCCTTTTGCGTAATTTTTTTTGTGGGCTATGTCGTAGTTCTATGGGGATTTGCTGGAATAGTAAGCCCTAATCATGGGGAAGCTGAGGTTCTTTCCTTAAATGATAGAGTCGTGGGAGCTGCTAATGTGGGACAACAATTCAGTGATATGAAATACTTTTGGGGGCGTCCATCTGCTGTTGATTATAATGGTGGAGGGTCAGGAGGTAGCAATAAAGCCGTATCAAATCCAGACTATCTAAAAGAGGTTGATATGCGAATTGATAAATTCTTAGAATTTCATCCATACTTAGAGAGAAAAGATTTACCCTCGGAGTTGGTAACTGCAAGTGCTAGCGGACTAGATCCACATATATCGCCACTGGGAGCAAACGTGCAGATTCGTAGAGTTGCAAATACTCGTAAAATAGATGAGAAGCGTATTACGGAGATTGTCGTTAATAACACCCATAAACCACTTGTAGGGCAACCATATATTAATGTTTTAGAACTTAATATTGCATTAGATCGTGAAGTGATGAATTATTAATAGATTTAGTTGGTTTTTTACTTATCTTTGCTCTTATATAAACTTAGGATATGGAACGTAGTGCACAACATTTTTTAGACCTTATTCGCCGTTCACGTCGAGGTAAATTCAAAATATATATCGGAATGATTGCTGGTGTGGGTAAGTCATACCGTATGCTGCAAGAGTTACACGAACTTGTCGATAGTGGAGTTGATGCTCGTATGGGAGAGAGGGTACATCTAAAATGGCAGAGGGGCTCCCTGAGATTCTACGTCGTAATATTTTTTATCGAGGAAAGGAGCTTGAAGAGATGGATCTTGATGCAATATTAAGAGAACACCCTGAAATTGTCCTCGTAGATGAACTTGCCCATACTAATGTTGATGGGAGTAAAAACGAGAAGCGATGGCAAGATGTTCTTGATATACTTGAAGCTGGAATAAATGTCATTAGTGCAGTTAATATTCAACATATAGAGAGCTTAAATCAGGAGGTTGAGAGCATAACAGGCATTGAAGTTGCAGAGCGAGTTCCCGACAGTGTGTTAGCAATAGCAGATGAGGTGGTGAACATAGACTTAACGGCAGCTGAGCTAATTACTCGTCTTAAACAAGGTAAGATTTATAGTTCTGAAAAGGTTGCTATTGCACTGAATAATTTTTTTAAATCTGAACATATTCTCCAGTTGCGTGAGTTAGCGCTAAAGGAGGTTGCCTTGAGGGTTGAGAAGAAGGTCGAACTTGAAATGAACCAAAAAGTTAAGGTTAGACATGAACGCTTTTTGGCTTGCATTAGTAGTAGAGAGAAGAGTTCTCGGCGAATAATTCGTAAAGTAGCTCGTCTTTCAACACGATATAATGCACCATTTTCTATTTTATATGTTCGTATCCCAAGTGAGCAGAACGATAATATCTCTCTTGCCGCACAGAGATATTTAATTAACAACTTTAAATTGGCAACACAGCTCGGAGCAGATGTAATCCAATATGATGCAAAATCTGTAGTCGAAGGAATAATAGATATTTGTAATACTAATCAAATAAGTACAGTTTGTATCGGAAAGCCCAAAATTAAGTTAAGTAATATTATTTTTGCCTCTTTCCGATATAGACATTTATTCAATTCACTCGCAAAGTCTAATATTGATTTAATTGTACTATCATAATGAAAATAAGAACTAAAATAACTCTATCAATAGGAACGCTACTTGTAGTTATTACTCTTTTTGGGTACCATGCTGCACATACAACTCAGCGGATTAAACATAATATAGAAAATATCCTTGCTGACAATTATAATTCTGTGAAATATGCACAAAAAATGCTTTGGGCAATCAATAATTTTGAGCAGGATTCTCTTATTGCTGTCAATACGTTCTATGATAACCTCTCTTTGCAGAGTATAAACATAAGTGAAAGTACTGAAAAACAACATACCGAACAACTTGAAAGACAATTTAAAATATACACAGCAGATAGAACAAAAGAGAATCTAATATCAATAAGTGAGTCAATTAATATGATTATCTTATTGAATGGTAATGCAATTGAGAGTAAGTCCAAATTTGCTAAAGATACCGCTCATGAGGCTTTAGTCTTGATGATAGTATTTGCAGTGTTAAGTATAATTTTTGCAGCTTTTATGCTTGCCAAAATACCTCAGGCTCTTACAAATCCTATTGAGAAGCTCATCGAAGGTATTCTTGAAATATCTAATCATAATTATGATAAGAGATTGAGTTTTGATGAGAAATCAGAATTTGGAAAGGTTGCATCTTCATTTAATAGCATGGCTAAGGATCTGGCGCAGTTTCAACAAAGTAATATGGCTCGTATTATATCAACAAAACAGTATTTGGAGATAGTAATAAACTCTATTGATGAACCTATTATTGGTTTGGATAACGAAAAGAGAATTTTGTTTGTTAATAGAATCGCGACTTCAATTCTTAATATATCTTTAGAGAAGATGGTTGGGAAATCTGCTCTTGACCTCTCTCTCTCAAACGACCTCCTTCGTAGATTGGTAAAAGGGGTAGATAAAGAGGTCGGAAATGAGCCTCTTAAAATTTATGCAAATGAGAAGGAGAGTTACTTTGATGTGCACTACCTCTCTTTGCCTGAAAATTCAGGAATAGTAATAATGCTTAGTAACATTACAAAGTTCAAGGAGTTAGATAATGCGAAGACAAATTTTATATCGGTCATTTCCCACGAGTTAAAAACGCCTATATCTGCAATAATGATGAGCCTTCAGTTACTCAAGGATAGCCGTATTGGCGATATGAATGAAGAGCAATCTGCTTTAGCACAAAGTATCAGCGATAGTAGTGATAGGCTTTTAAGTATATCGAGTGAGCTTTTAAAGATGACACAAGTAGAGGCTGGTGTCTTGCAATTAAGTCCTAAAATTACGAAACCTATTGAACTTATCAATTATGCTATTGGTGCAACAAGGGTTTTGGCAAGTAAATTTGAGTGTAGTATTGAAGTTGAATACCCAGAGAGTATTGATAAGTTGTTTGTTGATAGTGAGAAAATAGCTTGGGTTATTACAAATCTTTTGTCGAATGCAATTCATTACTCTTCCAATAATTCTCGAATAATTATAGGTGTAAGACAGATTGACGATAGAATTGAAATATACATAAGAGATTTTGGTAAAGGTATAGATCCTCGATATCACAAGACCATTTTTGATCGTTATTTTCGTGTTCCTGGCACAAAGGTGCAAGGTAGTGGACTTGGTCTTGCAATTTCAAAAGACTTTGTTGAGGCGCATGGAGGTACAATTCATATTGAGAGCGAATTAGATAAGGGTAGTTGTTTTGTTATTTCATTGGCTAAAGCGTAAATTAATTCATAAAGACAGGAATATGCTTACTCCTGTGGAGTAGTTACATTTGAGTATTCATCAGGAATAAGTCTCAGAGGATAAAATAAGGTATCAAAGAGTGTCAGGAATAAATACTACTAAATATAAAATTATTGCACGTTGTTTTACTGTTGTTAGACGTGGAACTCTGTATCTGCGTATAGTGTAATTTAAGATAGCAGAGTTTGAATAATTAGATTACCTTTGCTATGTTTAGTATCACAAATATTTTTTTATGAATGATTTTAGAATAGTAGTATTTCTTTCGGTAGCACAAAATTTGAGCTTTACAAAGGCTTCAAATGAGCTATGTATTTCACAACCTGCAATCTCAAAACATATAAGTGAGATTGAGAATCAGTATGGAATACAGCTATTTGAAAGGGCAAACAATAAGGTCACACTAACCAACCATGGTCAGACATTTCTTAAATTTGCGCAGGAGATACATCGCCAATACAGAGACCTAGAGTTTGAGATGAATCTACTGACTCAAAACTATACAGGAGAGTTAAGTATAGGGGCAAGTACTACCATTGCTCAGTATCTACTACCTATGATTATGTCGAAGTTTATAGGGCGATTCCCTGAGATTAAACTATCACTTGCCACTGGAAATACAGAGCATATAGAGAGTCTCATCCTTGACCACAAGATTGATATGGGTATAGTTGAAGGGGCATCGCACAAAAAGGAGTTCAAGTACTCACTATTTGCACAGGATGAGTTGGTTTTAGTAACTTCAACGAAGAATAAAAGAAGGGAAGAGGTCTATTTAGATGAGTTAAAAACTCTGCCGATTGTCTTGCGAGAGAGCGGTTCAGGAACTCTAGAGGTGATACAAAAACTTCTAAAAACACGAGGTATAAAGCTGACGGATCTTAATATTATCATGCAGCTAGGTAGCACTGAGGCTATAAAGCGCTTTGTTTTGACCGGAGATAGCTATGCTATAATCTCCATCGCTGCTGTTGTCGATGAGTTGCGACGTGGAGAGCTCACGGTAGTTGAAATAGACGAAATTAGAATTGAACGTGAGTTTTCATTTATAACTATCAATGGAAGCCAAAATAGATTAGGTGATAAGTTTATGCAATTTGCTCTTACTACTTATAACAAAATGTTATAAGTCATAATAAAATAATGTTTGCTATTCGAGGTGTGATGGCTTATTTTTGTATCAAATAATTGATATAAAAATGAAAAAAATACTATTTCTATCACTCGCCGTAGCTTCTATATTTATCTCACCAGCTCTATCCCTACTGCTCGGAGTTATCTTTGCACTCACCCTTGGAAGTGAGTTTGATAAGTACACCTCAAAAGCATCTTCATATCTACTGAAAATAGCTGTTGTGGGACTTGGATTTGGTATGAATATTATTGACTCACTACAATCTTCATCTGAGGGGATCATATTTACCATATTTTCGGTCGTACTAGTTATGTGCAGTGGTGTTCTACTGAGTAAATATTTTGGTGTTGGGCGTAAATTAGGCTACCTAATATCATCAGGAACAGCAATATGTGGAGGTAGTGCCATTGCTGCCATTGCTCCAGTTATAAAATCTAACTCAAAGGAGACATCAATGTCTCTTGCTGTTGTGTTCACATTGAATGCAGTTGCAATGCTCATCTTCCCGACTATTGGAGAGATGCTAGAGCTTACACAACAACAATTTGGAATGTGGGCAGCAATCGCAATTCATGATACAAGTGCGGTGGTTGGTGCTGCAAAAATGTATGGTGAAGAGGCATTGCAAATTGCTACGACCGTTAAGTTGAGTCGTGCACTATGGATTATCCCTCTATCAGTAGTCTCGACATTTGTTTTTAAAGCAAAAGATGGCGAAAAAGGGAAAGTCTCGATCCCTTGGTTCATCCTTCTATTTGTTATTGCGATGACGATAAATACTTATTTCCCGATCAATGACGTTATTTCTAATATACTAAAATCTGCTTCTCATAAGATATTGAGTCTGACTCTATTCTTTATTGGTAGCACACTCTCACTGACCACTATACGAAGTGCTGGAATTAAGCCCATTTTACTAGGGGTTACACTTTGGATATTGATAAGCATCGTGACATTAATGGTGATTTTAATACTTTAAATAAAATACAGTATGATAAAATTATTTTTCATCGCAACGTTGACATTCATATCGTTACTAAATCCAATACAGAAGATTTTTGTAATGTTTTCACTTCAAGAGACTTATGATCATAAATCATTAATGACAATAGTCAATCGTTCTACACGAACTGCATTCATTGTTCTATTGATATTTTTAACGTTGGGGAATCAGATTCTTGGGTCTGTTTTTAATATTGAAATGTACTCGTTTCAAATTATTTGTGGTATAGTACTGTCGATAAGCGGTCTTAAAGCGCTGCAAAAAGGAGCTTATGTCCAGATTAATAAACACTCATCTATTGATGATATTATAACTGTTCCTATTGCAGTGCCAATGATTGCTGGACCAGCTTCGATAACAGCCGTTGTGACGATGCCTATGACATATGGAGTATGGATTTCAATATCGGCTGTATCAGTCGGGATGTTCGTAAATTGGATCGTAATGCGTAAAAGTAATGTCATCGGAGCTTTCCTAAGTAAATTTAATCTACTAAATCCTATGTCGCGTATATTTGGATTAATTGTTGCTGCAATAGGAGTACAAATGATATTGACGGGGTTGAAGGCATTTATAGGTACAGTACAGTTTGCTTAGTGAGCTTTTGTAGCCGAGATGTGGCAATGTGAAACGCTGTCGATACCCTCCCACTCAAAAAGTAGCTGTACCTAATTGATCTTCCAAACTTTGCTTGCACAATCAGTTAAGCAACAGATTGCAGGAGTGCCTTGACGGTAACTATTAAAGGTAACTTTGAAATGAGTGTATAACTAAATATTGTACATGTACCAAATTTTAAAGAGTCTACAAAAATAGAACTGAAACGTAATACTCCGACCACCCCGATGTTCCCAATAAAAAAACAAGCACCAGTCCTCGC
>CAMQVY010000029.1 GCA_947038405.1 uncultured Rikenellaceae bacterium
AAACTGCCCTGCGCGGGCCGCGCTGCGTGATCGCAGGGAACTATGATTAGTTAGACATGAGTAAAACAGATGAAACTGCCCTGCGCGGGCCGCGCTGCGTGATCGCAGGGAACTATGATTAGTTAGATTTTATTTATGAAATTTGTTAATTTTGAGACTGACTTAAAACCTGGATACTCCTCAAATTTACTATTCAGATCATATCCAACAAGCATTGGATGTATAAGATGGTTTAAATTTTCGGTACATTCGACCGAAATTCCTCCACTTAGAATAAATGGAGTGCTCCCTTTATAGCAATCTAACAATTTCCAATCAAAACATCTTCCTGAGCCGCCCTTATTTTCAGTCTGAGTATCAAATAACAAGTAATTACATACAGATTCATAGACTAAAGTTCTTGCAAAATCTTTTTCTGAACCAATTTGAAATGCCTTTATAACTTCAACTCCCATCTTTGAAACTTCACAACATCTACTTGGAGACTCATCTCCATGTAACTGTACAATATCAAGATTAAACTCCTCAATTTTTTGCTTTATATACTCAAGTTCAGCATCAACAAACACACCAACTCGTTTAACTGAACTTGGTAAATATTTTGGTCTTACGAGAACATTCCTTGGCGACTTTGGATAAAAAATGAAACCCATCATATCAATACTTAGCCTCTCTATATCTTGAATATTTTCCGCATACAACATCCCACAAACCTTAATTAACATACCCTTCCGCATAGTTCAATAATTTAATTATATACCTTTAATAAACTCTGCTAGTGAATCTGAAGGACTCTCTGTTTTCATAAATTGTTCACCAATTAAGAACCCCTGATATCCCACCTTTCGGAGTTCTCTAATCGTTTCGATACTATCAATTCCACTCTCTGAAACCTTTACAAGTTCACTCGGCAGACGATCAACTAGACGAAAAGAGTTATCTATATCTGTATGGAAAGTTCCTAAATTACGATTATTAACTCCAACCATATCTATATGCTGATTAATATAGACTAGCTCGTTTTCAGAGTGAATTTCCAACAATACCTCTAACCCTAAATAGTGAGCCATTGAAGCAAATTTAGAGCACTCTGTCTCTGTAATTGCAGCAGCAATCAACAATATAGCATCTGCACCTGAAGCCTTAGCTTCAATTAGTTGATACTCATCAACAATGAAATCTTTTCTAAGAATAGGTATAGATACTAATCCCCTAGCTTCTTGTAAATCAGATAATCTACCACCAAAATAGGACTCATCTGTAAGTATAGAGATTGCAGACGCACCAGCATTTTGATACTGTGGAGCAATCGCTGAAATCTCTGCAAACTCTTTAATCCAACCCTTAGAAGGAGAACGACGCTTAAACTCCGCAATGATTCCACTAGTAGAGTTTACTAAGTACTCTCTCATAGAGTGTTTACTAAATTCACTCTGATCTAACTTATAAATTAATTCTGATGTAGAGATTACTTTTTTTCTATCTGCAACCTCAACACGCTTATCGGCTATTATACTCTCTAAAATATCTCTTTTCATAAATTCAATTATTTAACTCTGTGAATTTTTTAAACACTCCATATGCACTACCACTTGCAATAGAATCATACGCAATAGAGATGCAATCATCGATAGATTTACTCGGTTCTTTTAATTTGATAGCAAATGTAGCATTGATTATAACTGCATTTATTTGACTCGGCAAAGCATCGCCTTTTAATACTTTTATAAATATATTGGCTGCATCTGAAATGGTATTACCTCCAAATAACTGCTCAGGTTGATTCTTAGAAAAGCCAAACATCTCTGGAGTATATAGATTCTCACCACTATTAGATGTAACCTTAAATGTATCAGTCAATGATATTTCATCATACCCATCTAGTGAGTGTACAATAGCATATGGTGTTGTGTAATTTTGGAGGGTATAGTGATACATTCTCAGTAGTGGAAGATTGTAAACTCCTAACAATTGGCAAGTTGGCTTCGCAGGATTGACCAAAGGTCCAACCATATTAAATATTGTCCTAACCCCTAAAGCCTTTCGTATCGGAGCTACTGACTTCATCGCTTCATTAAATAGTGGGGCATGTAAAAAAGCCATTCCACACTCATCAATTGAACGCTCTAGCCTACTCTTCTCATTGGTAAACTTTACACCTAAAAACTCTAATACATTACTCGCACCACTAATAGATGTTGCACCATAATTACCATGCTTCGCAACCTTATATCCTGCACCAGCAACAACAAATGCCGCAGCTGTCGAAATATTAAAAGTATTACGTCCATCGCCACCTGTTCCAACAATATCTATTGGCTCAAATGAACTCAAATCTACAATATTAGCCATCTCCAACAGTGCATCTCTAAAACCCAAAAGTTCTTCTGTAGAGATACTACGCATTAAAAATGCTGTGATTACAGATGCAGTCTGCACCTCATTTATATCCTGATTTGCAATGCCATACATAAGACTCTTAGCCTCACTCTGACTCAAATGCTGATGCTCAAACAATCGATTTAATAACTCTTTCATAATGTCGCTTCTACTGATTTTATAAAGTTACTTATCATCTCATTTCCACAAGGCGTCAACACCGACTCAGGATGAAATTGAATACCATATATTGGTAGCTCATTGTGCTGAATACCCATTATTTGTCCTTCATCACTAATTGCTGTTACCTCTAAACACGTAGGGAGAGTACTGTTATCAACTACCCATGAGTGGTACCTACCAACCTGCTGTACACTATCCATATTTTCAAAGATAGTACTTTTAGACACAATTTTAATTTCACTCTCAACACCATGAAATACTTCACTTAAATTTACAAGTGATCCTCCAAGTGCCTCAGCAATAGCTTGATGTCCGAGACAAACCCCTAAAATAGGTTTTATTCCTGCATACTCCTTTATTATCGGTAGAAGTAAACCCGCCTCTGATGGTATACCTGGACCAGGAGACAAAACAATAGCATCAAACTCATTTACCTCATCAATAGAGAGTTGGTCATTTCTTTTAACTACAACCTCTGCATCTGACACCTCCTCTATTGAATGGAGTAAATTATATGTAAATGAGTCATAGTTATCTATTAATATGATACGCATAATATCTAATTTTTTATTATTTCAGCCATCTCAATAGCTCTATTTAGTGCACCTAGTTTATTATTAACCTCCTGCAATTCGCTCTCAACGTCACTTTTTGCAACAATTCCACCACCTGCTTGCAACCACAATTCGTTACCTCTACTTACAAATGTGCGTATTGTTATGGCTTGGTTCAACTCGCCACCAAAACCAATAAATCCTATACACCCTCCATAAGCTCCTCTATTATGTGGCTCTAATTCACTTATCAATTGCATAGCCTTTACCTTTGGCGCACCACTAAGAGTTCCCGCTGGAAAGGTATCAATGAAAGTTCCTATTGAGTTTGAACCATCTTTCATAACTCCTTCAACTCTACTCACAAGGTGCATAACATGACTGTAATTTTGAAGCTCCTTGAAAAATTTAATTCTTACCTCACTACAATTTCTACTCAAATCATTTCGTGCTAAGTCAACCAACATTACATGTTCAGCTCCCTCCTTAGGATCAGATAACAAAGTCTCTTTCGCTAACTTATCTTCAATTTCATTACCTGTACGTTTACATGTACCTGCTATTGGATCTATGTATGCTTTCCCATCTGTGATTTTACAATGCGTTTCTGGTGAAGACCCAAAGATACGATAACCTCCAAAATCAAAATAAAATAGATAAGGTGATGGATTAATACTACGCAAAGCTCTATAAACCTTAAAGTCATCTCCTGAATAATTCTGTATAAATCGCCTTGAAAGTACAATCTGAAATACATCTCCTCTAAGACAGTGAACAATCCCTTTACGAATATTTTCTCTATGCTCATCATCACTTAGAGTACTAGTTATATCTCCAACTCTGGAGAAGTTGTATGATGATATATTACGACTACTTATATTAAATAGTAGTTTTTGCAGATTATCTGACTCCCCATCGTTACACATCTCAACTAATGCAACCTCATTACGAAAATGATTGAATACAATCACCTGCTTATATACTATATATAGTAGGTCTGGGGCATCTGCCATATCATTGCAACTCTCCTTAATACTGATTGGCTCAAAATATTGAACCGCATTGAAAGTTGTATATCCATATAATCCACACACTTCACTATAATCACCACTAACATCGAAATGTTGCTTAAAACTATTTAACGCTATCTCTATTGTGTAATCATCTGAAAGCTCTTTACTACGAACAGTTCCATCTGGAAACTTCAATTCAACTACGCCCCTATTTACTCCAATACTTGCGATTGGATTCAAACAAATATATGAGTGCGCATTCTCTGCTGAATGAAAATCAGAACTCTCCATCAACGCAGATTTAGGATAAAGATCCCTAACTTTTAGATAGATACTCACTGGAGTCTCCATGTCTGACAGGAGACTATATGTAGCAGTTTTATAACTATAAGTTTCCATAATTAACATCTATTTTTTATAAGACAAATATGTGTCCATATCTTTATCTCCTCTTCCAGAGAGCGTGATCACAACAACATCACTAGGCAAAAAAACAACTCTATCCAAAACAGCCAAAGCATGAGATGACTCTATTGCAGGAATAATACCCTCCATTCTTGTCAACATAAAAGCTGAAGAGATCGCTTCATCATCAGTAATCGCCAACACTTGAGCCCTCTTTGTCGCAGCAAGATTTGCATGCATTGGACCTATTCCTGGATAATCTAACCCCGCAGAAATAGAGTAAGGTTCTATTATCTGTCCATCGGCATCTTGTATCACAAATGTTTTTGAGCCATGCAAAATTCCCTTGCGCCCAATATGTATAGTTGCTGCTGTCTCTCCACTATCAACTCCTTTTCCTGCCGCTTCTGCCAAAATAATCTTTACATCTTCATCATCTAAATAGTGATAAATAGTACCAGCAGCATTACTTCCACCTCCAACACATGCTATCAAATAATTCGGCTGACTACTACCAGTCTGCTCTTTCAACTGTTTTTTTATCTCCTCACTAATAACCGATTGTAGCTTTGCAACCATCTCTGGATATGGATGTGGTCCAACAGTCGAGCCAATAATGTAAAATGTATCCTTCGGATTTGTACACCAATCTCTAATAGCCTCATTTGTTGCATCTTTGAGTGTCATATTTCCTGAAAGAACTGGAACAACTTTAGCTCCAAGTAACTTCATCTTCTCAACATTGATAGATTGTCGCTCAACATCAGTCTTTCCCATATAAACAATACACTCCATATTCATTAGGGCGCAAACTGTTGCTGTTGCAACACCATGTTGTCCTGCCCCTGTCTCAGCAATAATCCTCGTCTTACCCATACGCCTAGCCAACAAGATCTGACCAATAGCATTATTTATTTTGTGCGCCCCTGTATGATTTAAATCCTCACGCTTCAAGTAGATGTTTGTACCGTAGTACTTACTCATTCGCTCAGACCTATACAGTGGTGAAGGTCTCCCAACATACTGCTTCAACAGATATTTATACTCTTCTTGAAAATCACTGCTATCAATTATATCTTGATAGCATAGTTGTAAATCAGTAACACATTTGTGTAAAATCTCAGGAATATAAGCTCCGCCAAACTCCCCATAATAACCATCTTTATTTACTTTGTATTTGCTCATTGTGATTTTTTTAATAAAAAAAATGGCCCTCTCGCAAGTGCGAAAGAGCCATTATACTAATTAATATTATAGATTAACCTATATTCATTAAATTATACTATGCGACACCCCCCATACGAAACTCTCTCCAGTTTGTACGTGACGCCACCAATATTTATTTAATGTAATAGATCTCATTTTTTTGTCTGTTATTTCTGCAAATGTAATACTAATTTTAATTCTTGCAACTTTTTTATCTAAAAAATATTAAAAAAAATTGTAGCTAATATTATATCTAATTTAGTCTACATAGAATCTTATATCTAAAAGAGTGATATATAATACTAAATATCAGATAATTACTTAAAACGTAACAATATTAATTTTTATTATCAATACAAAAAATTATCTAATGGAAATATAACCATTAATTTTATACGTTGTAAATTAGTATATGATAATTAATCCTTTAAAATAGCGTTGTTAAACAAATAATAGTACATTAATAATAATATTTTAACTGCTAAAGTAGTTTTAATGTAACCTTAAATACACAGATAGTCAACACTCATTGAGAGCTTTTTTATCTTAACTTTGAATTAATATAATATTTTACTATTGCTATGTCAAATATTATGTTGATATTTGTATATTATTTTTTAATTAATAACTAATGCTTAAGTAATGAAAAATACACTGAAATATCTTGTTGTTATAGCCCTATTCACGCTATTTGCAACACCAAAATCATCGGCTCAGACCCACCTGAAAGTTAACGCTTTATATGTGGCGGCACTACTACCAAATATTGGTATTGAAACTAAATTGAACTCTAACTTCACACTTGAAGCGGAAATGTTCGGATCTCTTTGGAAAAGTATTAATGACAAGCCATACTTGGTAGTCGCAGCTCTGGCAGGAACTAGATACTATATCAATGAATCATTTGAAGGCTTTTATATCGGCGCTTATGCTAGTGGGAATAAATTTAAAGTCTCAAAATGGAATTACACTGCCAACAGCGTACAAAGAGGATGGGGAATGTCCCTTGGAGGAACAATTGGGTATCAAATAGAAATTAGTCCAAAATGTAATATGGACTTCTATGTTGGAGGCGGATTCCACCACGCTTGGTATTGGGGACAACGTGTTGATACTGGAGATACTTATGTAGGATGGAACAAATCAGCAGAGTGGCTACCTTATCGAGCTGGAGTGAGCTTCGCATTCAAAAATGTATTCAAAAAAAGGAATAAATAGTAATCACAAAATACTAAATAGAGATGATTGTAACTAATTTAAAAAATGCAGCTCGAATAGAGGGGCTAAACCCAGCATTTAAAACAGTATTTGAATACGTTAATTCTCACGACTTATTAAATGAGGATTGTGGACGTATAACAATAGATGGCGACAATATATTTATTAATAATGTCGAATTGACTGGACTGAAAAAAGAGGAACAACTACTAGAACTACACAGAAAATATATAGATATTCATATACTATTAGAGGGTAGCGAAACTATTGGTTGGAAATCACTAGAGACAATTGAAAATATAACAAAAATATACTCGGCTGAAGATGATTGCGCATTATCTGACGATAAACCTCTATCGTATACTCAACTAAATGTAGGCGATATTGTAATTGCATATCCAGAAGATGCTCATGCTCCTGCAATTGGAGATGGCAAAATAAGAAAACTAATTGCCAAAATAATGCTATAATTAATCTTTCACAATAGATTAATGACAAGAAACGTAAGGATTTAAAGAGAGTGTAATTACCTCTTTGAATCCTTACGTTTTTTTGTAAAACTTGCATAAAGAGGGTGGGCATCTAAAAACATAAATAAACTACAGATACTATTTATCAAGCTTTATTTGTTATAAATATCATTTAAAAAACTATTTTTAGTACCTTCGTAAATATATTCACTTGATATAATTATGAAAAATATAGCCCTAATAATAGTTTTAACTATCTGCTTTAGTGTATCTTGTAGTAAAGATACGACAACTAATGAGCCGACAGCACCAGAAATTAATAATTCAACCCTGAAATTATCTCCAAATGAGATAACTAATGCTCCTCAAATTGGTGGAATATTCAAAATAATGCTAACCGCAAATAAAAAATGGAGTGCTGCCTCTAACTGTAAGTGGGCAAGTGTAAACCCAAAATCAGGAGATATTGTTGAGAACCAATTAATAACAATTACTATTGGAGCAAGCGAAGAGACCTCAAATAGAGTGGCTAATATCATATTTAATTGCGACGATATTTCAGATACTATTATAGTTAGTCAACTACCTAAAAGCTGTATCATAATAGGAGAAAGTTCATATTCTATTGAAGGGTATGCACAAAATATAAATATTAATGTCAATACAAATATAGATATAGACGTAGAGATCCCAGACAATATTAAATGGATTGATCTTTCATCTCCTTTAAGCAAAAATTTAGAGCAAAAGAGCTTTTCATTCGATATAGAAGAGAATGTAAATGAACAAAGAGAGGCTATAATAACATTTAAAGATAGAAATAGTGATATATCCCAAGATGTATTGATAATTCAGAACTCTAAAGGAATTATATTTCCTGGCGATGGAGAACCCTCCCCTATATTTAGCTCAAGTGCAGGAAGTGAAAATATTAAATTTTCTGCTAGTCAAGAGTGGAAAGCATCAATAATTAGTGAAACTAGTGACGAATGGTTGTCAATTACCCCTACTAGTGGCACAAAAGGGAGCGGTAAGATAACAATTAATGCAAAAAATAATGACTCTCCTCACGATAGATTTGGATCAGTTAAAATTACATCGGGGCAATCAACCCGAATAATAAAAGTGTTGCAGCAGCAGAGAGACAGCATAATAGTTACTCCATCCGAAATATTAATTGGAGCTAATATAACTCAGTTTAAAATTGACGTAAGTTCAAATATTGGATTTATGGTGAATGTAAAATCACCATGGATAACTCAGAACTCAACTAAAGCAATTACAACAACAGAACTATTATTTACTGCTCAAAAAAACAGTGGCGAGACAAGGGTCGGAACTATTATAATTAGTAGTACTGAAGGATCTGACACAATTAAAGTGATACAAAATAGTGATATATTCAATGTAAAATTAGATAAAACTCAAATACCAAATACCGGAGGTGTCGTAACAGCAACAGTTGAAAGCAACATGGAATACACTGTCGAAATACCTTCAAACATAGATTGGATAACTGAGTCAAATCAAAAAGGAACAAATATACAAAATCATATATTCAATATTAAGCCAAATAGAGAGGTGGCATCTCGCAATGCAACAATAAAATTTAATTATCAATCACATAGTGGAGGGAGTGATGTCAAAGAGGTTGTGGTAAATCAAGATGGCTATGGCATTACTGTAAACAAAGATATCTATAGATTAGATGAAAAAGGTGGTCAAATCAAGGTAATAGTAGAGGCTGATACCGAGTTAGGACCTGATATTCAATACAATATAACCAAAGGTGCTGATTGGATTGAAAAAAGCCAAAATAGTAGAACTATATCTAAAAATTTCATATTCACAGTACACTCAAACACTACTGAAGCACCAAGAGAGGGTGAGATAATATTTACACTACGAGACAAAAGTAGTGCAAAAGTAACTATCATTCAATCTGCAAATAATAATACAATAAGTATATCGGATACAAATTTTAGAAACTATCTTATACGTGAATTCGATCTCGATAGTGACGGGGAAATTTCCAATCACGAAGCATCACTAATCTCGGAGATTAATTGTAGTAAATTATCTATAAATTCACTGAACGGAGTTGAACACTTTATTAATATATCGACTCTGAATTGCAGCCATAATAACTTAACGTCCATTGATTTATCAAAAAATAAACTACTTACATCATTAAACTTATCTTACAATGAACTGAAAACTGTAGATATATCCAACTTGACTAAGGTAACAGATTTATCATGTAATTACAACCCTTTAGAAATAATCAACTTAGGGAGTGTAAAACCAAATAAATTCTATGATGGAGAGATCGCAAACATTTACTATGATTACCCTCTATTTATATTAAATAGCGTTAAAACATTTAAATTCATTAGCTCAACAACCGATATATTAAACCTCAAAATAAAGGGACTTACCTCACTAGATCTATCTGAATGCCCTAAACTAGAGGCACTACATCACCATAATAATCCATTAGAGGAGCTAAATTTAGGCGATATTGAACTGTATGTCTATTACAATATGGACAATACTGGTGTTATAAATCGATACGACCATCTTGCCCTAAATCTTGAAAACTCTAAAACATTTAAGATTTTAAGCTCTAAAACTACAAAAATAAATATTCTTAGCTCTGAATTAACATCAATCGATATATCTAAATCTCCTGCACTAAAAACGCTTAGTGTTACGCACAATAGACTTACCGACATTGATGTATCTAAAAATGTAGTATTGACGAAGTTAAATTGCGAATATAACAACTTAACATCTCTTAATTTAGATAACAATATAGAACTGAAAGAGTTGGACTGCCGAGCTAATAAATTGATACAACTTGATATTTCCAAAACTCTACTACCATTATCATGGTCTAATTACGACGACGGTGTTACAGTTATCAGATAAAATTTAGAGAAAACTAATAATTAAATACAATCACTATTTATCTCTTTTTAGGGTTGTATTGCAACACAATAATAGCAACTGAAATAATAAATATACCAACAAACTCCTGCCATGTTGGCTCTTCATTTTTCAATAAAGTCCATGTCAATATAGAACCAAAAATGGGGATAATGAATTTCCATATATTTAATTCAGAAACCTTAACTCCATCTAACTGCAAAAGATGGTACCAAATAGAGAAACCAGCGGCTGGAATTATTGCCAACCAAACCAAAGCAAAATAGAACTCAACCGGTGGATGGTCTAAAGTAATTGGTTCAAATAACAGTGCTGTTATTAACAACATAACACCCCCTGAAAAGTTAGCAAATGAAGTTAACGCAATAGGTGAGACATTCAAATGCTGCTGTTTTTTAACAATTATATTTGTACTAGCTCCGATAATATTACTAAGTAGAAGTAGTGCTATACCATAATAAAATGTTGTTGAATCAACTTCTAATCCACTACTAGTTAATGAAATAAATAAAATACCCGAAAAACCCAATAGACTAGACACAACCTTTCTTGTTGTAAACCTATCATCACTAATAGTAAAGTGTGCTAGTATAGTTATGAATATTGGACCCGCTCCAACAATAATAGAAGCAACTGCTCCAGGGACTTCATTCAACCCCAGAAAAAATGTTCCATATTGCAAAAATGTTTGAATAAAACCAAACAATAGCATATATCTCCAATGCTTAAATAAAGAGCGGAAAGATTGCTTACCAAAGAGTAGCACAGGTAGCAATAACAGACCTGCTAATGAAAATCTCAATCCAGAAAGCATTATAGGAGAACAGTACTGAAATCCAATCTTAGCTCCAGCAAATGCCGAAGCCCACAAAGTACAAGCTATAATGATTAGAAAAAAGTATAGAGGTGTATTTATTATAATTTTTTTTGCTGCCATAACTTAAAATCCAAACGCTAATTATATTTTACTCTTTTATCATTGATTTTAGTGCTTTAGCTAATTGATCTGGACATGAAGTCAATTTACCATTGCATGAGATACCCTCTAATCTCTCTATTACAGATGTGATTTCACACCCTACGGCTAAAGCGGACACCCCTTTGGCATTACCATTACAACCTCCATTGAAGAGAATACTCTTAACAATACCATCTTGAGTCTCTATTTCAATGTGAGTAGAACACACTCCTTGGGTCTTAAACCTTAAATTACTCATCGCAACTATATAATTTTAAATTTATTAAAATATTATTATGAAGTGACAAAGATAGTAATTTTAATAAATAACTAATCATTTATTTGCAAAAAGTCAATTTTTGAACTATATTTGTAGCGGTTTAAATAAACTTGTTACAAAATCCCACAGTAATAGGTATTAATGTTTCTCCCTGAAACAAAATTATATCACACCAAAATACATTTTATTTCAATATGTTTCAACTCAACCATATGGTCTATATGGAGTTGATTGGACTCTAGTTATATCCTTTATTTGCACTTCAAATTATATACAATTCATTGATGTTACCAAAAACATCTGTATATATCAAAAATAACACCCACCCCATCAAGTAATCCACCCAAAAACACAAATTAAAATCAAATGAATTATGAATGTATATGTCCAAGGGGACGACTTCGCCTTTTGCAAAGAAGGTGTGCCATACGTATCAAACTATGAAGACTATGAGATTACTGTCTCAATAGCATCAACGGGAATGCCTCCAATAATTAAAGCATCAACATCACCAAAAGATGGGGAGCTTAAAGTCAACACAAGAGCTAAGTTAGCTTGGTTTATAAATATCACTAGCGAGGTATCAAATAAATTATTCCCTGAGAAGTACAACCTCCAAGTAACATACAAAAACATCTCGACAAACACTAAACGCACTTATAACTACAGTGCTATTTTCTCAATTAAAAACAAATTAAATTAGACCAATGGTAAATAATGAAAATATTAATACCCACTTTGAATTCGCAACAAAGATAGGATTAGATGGTAAATCAGCATATGAAGTAGCAACTGATAACGGTTTCGTTGGTGATGCCAATGCATGGCTTATATACATACGAAAGCCAGCAACAGATGCCTACAACATGATAATGGATACAGATGAGTTTATTAGAAATTTTGAAAGCAATAGACAATCTTCTGAATGTAATAGAGACTACACTGAAGCGAAACGACAAAAAGCAGAACTAGAGCGCATTAGTACAGAAACAGTACGAACAACACAGGAACAAGAGAGAGTAGTGGCCGAAGCAGCAAGGCAAATTACAACTAAAGAGGCTGTTGATAAATCAAATAAAGCCGCTGAAGAGGCACTTGTAATAACATCTGCAATTGCAAGTGGAAGTCATATAAATCCAGATTTAATCTCACCTCTACAAGGTTTATATACATCTATTTCATCGCCTAATAATGATGCAACAGTCCAATGGAGTGGAAACATTAACTTAATAGGAACGAACGATTTTACAATTCAATTTTGTGGAGCATTCGATAATTCATTGGGTGCTAATAATTGTGTATGCAAATTGGGTACAAACGGCATTATGTCAAATGCAAACTCAGTATTAGTCGATAGTGAATTTGCTACAAATCAATTAGGTTTCGTATGGTTTCCTTATGGTGTAAATCAAGAGTATTTAGATACTGGAATCGCAGTGCAGTGTGCGAAATCACCATACAAACCTCACTGCCTCTTTTTTGGTAGAGAGGGAAATGAAGCATTTGTATATGCAAATGGTGGAGAGAGAAAAATAGTTCCTCTGGCATCTGTTATGGAGATCTCGAATCTACTTACTTTATCAAATGCCTCAAACACAACTCTAGTTCGAAAATTTAACTTCGCAATTAATGATGAGATTGCTAAATCTCTATATAACGGAGGTAGATGGAGTGAAAAAAGAGTAGATAGCAGGTATTTAAGTGAGCCACTTAATTACAAGATACTTGACCTATCCCAAATTACGACAGTTGATGCTGATGGAGCATCAGTTAGTACTATATCAAATAGTACTGATGGAACTACTTTAAACATATCTACAGTAGGAGCACAACAACAACCTACAATACACTTAGATATTACTGATTCAAATAGCGATAATCTAGTGGTAAATATCGAAATTGATATAAATATCCCCAATAATGGAACAGCTGTAGCTCCCCATATATATTCAGGAGCTAATAAAATTGAACCCGTAGGATATACGCAAGACCAAAAAGTAGGAAGTGGAAGTTATAAATTTACTTACGATTCACTAAACACAAGTACATCACAACATCTTATGATGGATATTGATGGAAGAACACTAGCCACTTACACAATTAAAAAAGTTGCTGTATATACTCACAATTTAGATCACGAATATCTACCATCTTCAATCACAAAAACTAAATGGAGAGATACACATGGTAATGTAGATCTCAACCCAACCAAAGTCGATAAAATAGTATTCAATACAGAACCAATACTACAAGAGAAACTTTGGGGCGAGGGTACACCAACCTTAGTGCCCGATGCAATAGGGCAAGAGTACATCGATACTCTAAATAAAATTACATATAAAGCATACAGTACAACTGACGTAAGCGGTTGGAGTATTTTGTAACATCACAGAAAACTAAGTTTATCCATTTTGTGATAAACTTAGTTTTCTCCTTTTCATTGTTAAAAGATTGTCTAAAATTATTATCTTCGTGAGATTTTATTTTACTAATCTTAAAATATACAAATATGAGAAAATTAATTTCCTCAATTTTACTGTTGATTGCCGCTGTAAACGGAGCGTATTCGATCGATGTATCAACAGCAGGATTTTACGAACTGAGGCAATCTGGGCGTGAAGTATACAACGTAAACCCTGCTTGGCGGTTCATCAAAAGTGACGTACAAGATGCTCATAAAGTTAACTTCGATGATTCAAATTGGGATATCGTTTCTCTGCCACATGGATTAGAACTACTCCCTGAAGATGCGAGTGGGTGCGCTAATTACCAAGGGGTAGCATGGTACCGAAAAAATATTAAGATAGATAAAAAACTGATTGGAAATAAACTATTTCTTCACTTTGAAGGGATAATGGGTAGGAGTAAAATATGGGTCAATGGTGAACTTATTAAAGAACACGTTGATGGATACCTCCCTGCAATTATAGATATTACAGATATTGCAAACTTTTCTCCAAAAGGAAATGTCGTTGCTGTTATGACTGACAATAGCGATGACCCTCTCATATTACCAGGAAAACCTCAACGAAATCTTGACTTTGCATATTTAGGAGGAATTTATCGTGACTGTTTCTTAATTTCTCACAACAAAGTACATATCACAGATCCAAACAATGAAAATATTGTTGCAGGAGGTGGTATCTCTTCATACTTTAAAGATGTCACTAAAAAGTGTGCTGAAATGGGCGTTGATGTACACATCAGAAACTCTTCTAATAAAACAGCAAAAGGAAAATTAAAAATTGCTCTCAAAGATAACGAAGGTAAAGTTGTTGCCAACATATCTAAAAGATACTCTTTACAAGCAGGAAAAGATGCGACAATTAAAACATTATCGAATATTAAAAACCCTAACCTATGGAACTTAAACACACCATATCTATATGATTTAGAGATAACAATATGTAACTCTTCTGGCGATGTTATTGATGGATTTATCAATAAAGTTGGAGTTAAAGAGGTTGAATTTAGAGGTAGTGAAGGACTTTTCATAAATGGAGAGAAGCACACAGACAAACTAATGGGCGTTAACCGCCACCAAGACTTTGCAATAATTGGAAATGCTCTTCCAAACTCTCTTCACGTTAGAGATGTTATTAAACTACGTGAAGCCGGAGTGCAGGTAATTCGTCTTGCTCACTACCCTCACGATCCAGCATTTCTTGATGCTTGCGACAGATATGGAATATTTGTAATGTTACCTATTGCAGGATGGCAGTTTTGGAATAACGACCCTATTTTTGAAAAACGCGTATATGAGCACATTAGAAACTTGGTACGTAGAGATAGAAATCACGCCTCTATATTTATATGGGAACCCGTATTGAATGAGACTCACTATCCAGAAAGTTTTGCAAAACAAGCAAAATTAAGTGTAGATGAAGAGTTTATCCACAGTCAAAGTCTTACTGCGTGTGACCCAGCATCTGAAGGAAGTGAACATTACCCAGTTATATTCTCTCACCCTAAAGCAGCTAAAGTTGCACATACAGCAAAATATTTTGACCCTAAAAAAATATATTATACTCGTGAATTTGGAGACAATGTCGATGATTGGAACTCTCACAACTCTACAAGTAGAGTACATAGATCATGGGGCGAAGTACCAATGCTAGTACAATCAAAACACTATGCATCGCCAGACTATACACACACTTGTTTAGAGATGCTATACGGAACTGACCAAAACCACCTTGGAGGAACACTTTGGCACGCATTTGACCACCAACGCGGATACCACCCACAACCATTTTACGGAGGAATTATGGACGCTTTCAGACAACCAAAAACCTCATATTACATGTTTGAATCTCAACGCCCATCTGACTCATTAGATATTTTAGGAATTGAGTCTGGACCTATGTTATATATAGCAAATGAAATGACTCCATTCTCTCCAGAAGATGTGACGATATACTCAAATTGCGAAGAGGTAAGACTAACTGTACACAAAGATGGTAAAGTTCATACTTATAACCGTGCTGACAACCTGATGAAGATGCCATCACCAATAATTACTTTTGAAGATATATACTATTTTAAAGATATTAAAGCTAGATATGATAAGGATGCTTATCTACTTGCAGAGGGGTTAATTGATGGAAAAGTTGTCGTTACACAAAAACGTCAAGCAGCAAAAAGACCTACTAAATTACAATTGAGAGTTGATGATAATGGAATTGGACTAAAGGCTGATGGATCTGATATTGTTGTTGTTATTGCTGAAATTATGGACAATAACGGAAGAGTTAAGAGACTTAACAATAGTCAAGTTAAGTTTACAATTGAAGGTGAGGGTAATTTATTAGGAGACCACACAATAGGGGCAAATCCTGTGATTGTTAATTGGGGTAGTGCTCCGATTCTTGTTCAAGCAACAGATAAAGCAGGTTTAATTAAAATTAAAGCCGAAATTATTACAGAAGGGATACACGTAATTGCTCCAGCTACAATTGAGTTCTCTTCAACTAAAACTGACGATAAATTACTATATGACGATGTCTTATACAACAAAGGTAGTAGATCTATCAAAACTGAAAGTGAAAATACAGTAGAGAGTAAAGAGATGCAGGATCTTAAATATGAATTGAATGCATTGAAGAAAAAAATAGCTGATTCCGAACTTAAAGAGGTTGAGAAGCAACAAACTGAATTTGGAGAAAAAAGATAATTAAAAAAATCTAGTTAAAAAAAATGATTAAACTGTTAACAGTTTAATCATTTTTTTTTGCATAACGTAGGGAACTGCCCTCCGCAGGCGGCGGTGCGTGATCACACTCAACATATAATCTCAGAAAACAAAGTTTTCACAAAAGTTTAATGAAACTTTTCAAAGTTTCTCGCCAAAGGCAGTTCATAGACTAGTTTTTAGTTTGCATAACGCAGGGAACTGCCCTCCGCGGGCAGCGGTGCGTGATCGCACTCAACAATAGTTTTAGAATAATATGTATTGAATATAGTATACTAATATACCTGCGAAGTAACCAACTAATGCCAAAAATGAGAAGTTTTTAAGATACCATACAAAACTAATCTTCTCAATACCCATAGCAACAACTCCAGCCGCAGAACCAATAATAAGAATACTACCACCAACACCAGAACAATACGCTAATAAGTGCCAAAAATCACCATCAACTACAAAATATTTTAGATACTCAGGGTTTGATGCTGCCGCTAAAGTATCTGGCTCAACAATACTATACATTCCCATTGCACTCGCAACCAATGGTACATTATCTACGATTGACGATAGTAAACCAATCAATCCATTAATTATAAATATATCATTTACTGATGTATCTAGAAAATTAGAAAAAGTTTTCAATACACCAGAACTCTCTAACACAGATACAGACATTAATACACCTAAGAAAAATAGTATTGTAGCAAGGTCAACATCTTTAAGCACTTGAACAATCCTAAACTTCGCAGACTCTTCAACATCTCTTTTTCTATTATACATTATCTCAGTGTAAATCCATAGGATACCTAATCCAAATAGAACTCCTAAAAAAGGTGGTAATTGAGTAACCTCTTTGAATACAGGAATTAACACCAAAGATAATACTCCAATTACAAGTATTCGCAGACTCTCTCTTTTGGTTACTATTTCAGGTCTATCACTCGTACTATCAACATATGTCGGAGAGGTTAAAATTCCAGACAATGCTCTATTTCCAATTGCAACAGGAATAGCTGCGGATATTAAACTAGGCAAAAACAGTGATTGCATTATAGGCAGAGTTGTCACATTACCATTCGCCCACAACATAATAGTTGTAATATCTCCAATAGGTGACCATGCTCCACCACTATTGGCTGTAATGACAACTAAACTCGCAAATAACCATCTCTCTTTTTTATTAGATATGAGCTTACGAAGAAGCATAACCATAATAATAGTTGCTGTCATATTATCAAGCAATGCAGACATGAAAAACGAAATAGTTGAAACTATCCAAAGTAATTTATGTTTATTCTTTGTTGTTATGACAGATGTTATAAATGAAAAACCTCCATGTTTATCAATTAAATCAACAATTGTCATTGCTCCAATAAGAAACAATAATACCTCTGCTGCTTTTCCAAGATGATCCACAATTTGAAAGTTAACTACAAATTGGGTGACCTGCTCACTAAGGGGAAGTTTTGCAAGATAGCTATTCTCTTCTAAAAAGAGATTAAACATATCTGCCGATACTGTTGGTACAAAATCCACTGCTGTAAAGGCGTACACAACCCAAAGCAATACACACATTATTAGTGCAATTGCCGACTTACTAATCTTAATATATCCCTCTAGAGCTATTAACAAATAGCCTAAGATAAATATACTAATAATGATTGTTATTGACATAATTATATTTATTTAATATTTAAAAAAAACATAAAACGACAAACTGTCTGTGACATAAAATTAAAACTTCATGTTACAGACAGTACATCTATATTAAAGATATTTTGTTACTTCTTTACAAACGGCGCTTTAACAACATTAGCCAAAACCTTCTTATCACGTATAAGGATGTATACTTCGCTACCTATAGCTGTGTGCTCAGTTGCAATATATCCCATACCAATACCTTTTTTAAGTGTTGGTGACATAGTTCCAGATGTTACTTCACCAATTTTAGTTCCCTCAGCATCTACGATTGCGTATCCGTGACGAGGAATACCTCTCTCAATCATCTCAAAAGCAACTAATTTTCTCTTTGCTCCCTCTGCTTTAATCTTCTCCATCATTGGGCGATCAATGAAATCTTTTCCATCAACCATCTTAGTAATCCATCCTAGACCTGCCTCGATTGGAGAGGTTGTATCGTCAATGTCGTTACCATATAGACAGAATCCCATCTCAAGACGTAGAGTATCTCTAGCACCTAATCCGATGTTCTCTAATCCCATCTCTTCACCTGCAACCCAAAGAGCTTTCCAAAGTTGCTCAGCGTCCTCATTAGCTACATATATCTCACAACCACCTGAACCAGTATAACCTGTAATAGATAAGATAACATCCTTAATACCTGCGATTTCAGTCTTAACAAATGTATAATATGTTAACTCTTCAACCTGCTCAGGACACAATTTTTGAACAATCTTCATCGCCAAAGGACCTTGGATTGCTAATTGTGCTATTTCGTCTGATGCGTTATAAAGCTCTTTTCCTGGAGTAAGACCAAATTTCTCACCCTCTTTACATAAATGTGCCCAATCTTTATCAATATTAGAAGCATTAACTACCAATAGATATGTTAGTGCATCAATACGATATACCAATATATCATCAACGATACCACCTTTACCATTAGGAAGTGCAGTATATTGAATCTTACCATCAAAAAGTGTTGCAACATTATTTGTTGTTACGTGTTGAAGGAAATCTAATGCTTTCTCTCCTTTTACCCAAATTTCGCCCATGTGACTAACATCAAAAACTCCTGCGCACTCACGTACTGCTGCGTGTTCAACGTTAATGCCTTTAAAATCGATAGGCATGTTATATCCTGCAAATTCAGCCATCTTAGCTCCTGCTTCGATATGGTATTTTGTAAATGGTGTATTTTTCATATTTAAAATTAGTTTGATTTATTTAGTACAAAAATATCTTTTATTTATTACTAAATCAAACACAATGGAAGTTATTTTTCAGAACTTTAAAAATTTCAGCTATAATACAGTTCACTCCGATCATGCAGCACTGCCCACATAGGGCAGTGAACAAATATTCTACATACAAATAATTTATGGCGGTAAGTTATTGATATTCCGAAGTAAAATCACTATTTTTGTAAATTGAATGAAAATATATAAACAGATAACTGATGAGTCAGACAAAATTTAAAGAGTATAAAGGCTTGAATCTTCCTGCAATTGCAGAGGATGTTCTCAAACTATGGGACAAAGAGGATACATTTCACAAGAGTATCTCGACAAGAGAGGGTAAACCAACATTTGTTTTTTACGAAGGACCTCCTTCTGCAAATGGCATGCCTGGTATTCATCACGTTATGGCGAGGACTATAAAGGATATTATCTGTCGTTTCAAAACTCAAAAAGGATATTTAGTACACAGAAAAGCTGGTTGGGATACACATGGACTACCAGTTGAGTTGGGTGTGGAGAAAAAACTTGGTATCACTAAAGAGGATATAGGTTCTAAAATAACTGTAGAAGAGTACAACCGCGAGTGTAAAGAGTCTGTGATGGAATACACTGGATCTTGGGAGAAACTTACAAATCAGATGGGATATTGGGTTAATATGGATGATCCATATATCACTTATGATAACAAATATATTGAGACTCTTTGGTGGATGCTTAAAGAGCTATTCAACAAAGACCTACTATACAAAGGGTACACTATTCAACCATATTCTCCTGCGGCAGGTACAGGGCTTAGTAACCACGAGCTTAACCAACCGGGATGTTATCGTGATGTAAAAGATACAACTTGTACTGCACAATTCAAAGTAATCAGAGACGAAAAGAGTGAATTCCTTTTTGAAGGAAATCAAGGCGATTTATATATCTTAGCTTGGACAACAACTCCATGGACTCTGCCATCAAACACGGCCCTTGCTGTTGGAAGTGGAATTGACTATGTAAAAGTTAAATCTCTAAATCCATATACAAACATTGAACAGACTATCATCATGGCCAAAGAGCTTGTTGGTAGTTATTTTGGAAAGAAACAAGAGGGTACTTTTGAAATCTGCCAAGAGTTTAAAGGTAACGCTCTTGCAGGTATTAACTACGAACAGTTGATTCCTTGGGTTAAGCCTGATGGAGATGCATTTAAAGTTATTACTGCTGACTTTGTAACAATTTCAGATGGTACTGGTATCGTACACATAGCTCCAACATTTGGTGCAGATGACGACAGGGTTGCTAAACAGAGTGGTATCGCACCACTTTTGATGACTGACAAATTTGGCAAACCACAACCAATGGTTGATAGAGGTGGCAAATTCTTCTTAATCGAAGATTTAGACCCTGAGTTTGTAAAAAACAATATAAATACTGAGACATATGGAGAGTATGCAGGAAGGTATGTAAAAAATGCCTATGATGATACTCTTGGAGCTGACGATGCAACACTAGATGTTGACATAGCTGTAATGTTGAAGATTGAGAACAAAGCATTTAGAATTGAGAAACACACCCACTCATACCCACACTGCTGGAGAACTGATAAACCTGTTTTATACTACCCACTAGACTCTTGGTTTATAAAAACAACTGCTGTTAAAGATAGAATGATTGAGCTTAACAACACAATCAATTGGAAACCAGCATCAACAGGTTCTGGACGTTTTGGAAAGTGGCTTGAGGGCTTAGTAGATTGGAATCTTAGTCGTTCAAGATTCTGGGGAACACCTCTTCCAATGTGGGCTACTGAAGATTACTCAGAATTGAAGTGTATAGGTTCTATTGCAGAGCTTAAAAATGAGATAGACAAAGCAATCGAAGCTGGATTAATGAGTGAAAACCCATATAAAGATTACGTAGACGGAGACTTTAGCAAGGGTAATTATGATAGCTTCAATCTTCATAGACCATATGTTGATAATATAACACTTATTTCAGATAAAGGAGTGCCAATGAAGCGCGAATTAGACCTAATTGATGTTTGGTTTGATAGCGGTGCAATGCCTTACGCTCAAGTACACTACCCTTTTGAGATCTCTAAAGAGGAGTTTCAAAATGTATATCCTGCAGACTATATTGCAGAGGGAGTTGACCAAACTCGTGGATGGTTCTTTACTCTTCACGCATTAGCAACTATGTTGTTTGATTCTGTAGCGTTCAAAAATATCATCTCAAATGGTCTTGTATTGGATAAAGGCGGTAACAAGATGAGTAAACGTCTTGGAAATGCAGTTGATCCATTTGATGTTATGGATCAGTACGGAGCAGATTCTGTTCGTTGGTACATGATCTCAAACTCTCAACCATGGGATAACTTGAAATTTGATACTGATGGCGTAGATGAAGTACGTCGTAAATTCTTCGGTACACTATACAACACATACAGTTTCTTCGCTCTATATGCTAACGTTGATGGATTCACAGGTCAAGAGGCACAAGTGCCAATCGAAGAGAGACCTGAAATTGATCGTTGGATTATATCTCTACTTAACACTCTTATTGAGGGAGTTAATAAACAATTAGAGGGATATGACCCAACTCCTGCGGCACGTATGATTCAAGAGTTTGTTGGAGAAAACCTATCAAACTGGTATGTAAGATTGAACCGTAAACGTTTCTGGGGTGGAGTTATGAACCAAGATAAATTAGCGGCATATCAAACACTATACACTTGTCTTGAAACTGTCGTTCAACTTGCAGCTCCATTTGCTCCGTTTATTACAGAGCGTATATTTACAGACCTTAACCAGTTGAGCAAAAAGAACAACGGCTCTGTACATCTATCAGAGTACCCTGTTGCAGATAGATCGAAAATAGATGTAGAGCTAGAGGAGATGATGGCTGTTGCTCAGAGAGTATCTTCAATGGTGTTGGCACTTAGAAGAAAAGTAAGTATCAAAGTGAGACAACCTCTGACTAAGATTATTGTACCACTTTTAGATGTTGCGTTTAAGTCTCATATCGAAGGAGTTAGTGAACTTATCAAAGGTGAGGTTAACATCAAAGAGATTGAACTTATTGAGAATACAGCAGGACTAATAACAAAACGTATTAAACCTAATTTCAAAACATTAGGACCTAAATATGGTAAGCAGATGAAACAGATATCTGTGGTAGTTTCAACATTTACTCAAGAGCAAATATCTGAACTAGAGGCAAACAACGGAATCAATATTGAAATCAATGGAGAGCAACTTCCTCTAGTAATTGAAGATTTTGATATCACTTCAGAGGATATGCCAGGATGGTTGGTTGCAAGTGAAGGTAAGTTAACCGTAGCTCTTGATATAACAATTACACCTGAGTTGAAACTTGAAGGAGTAGCTAGAGAGTTGGTTAACCGTATCCAAAATATAAGAAAAGATAGCGGTTTTGATGTTACAGATAAAATTAAAGTTGAAATTGAAAGTAGTGACCTAGTCAACGGTTCAATTGAAGTATATTCTGAATACATCGCATCTCAAACACTTGCAATTAGTGTTGCTGGTAGCGAGACACCTAACGGCGACTTTATCACAGAGATTGAGATTGATGAACAAACGATTAAAATCGCAGTAACTCGTATATAAAAAGTATATTATCACTAAATTATACTGAGCCAAAACAGTAGGCAATGAATAAATTATGAAGTGATAAAAGATATTTTCAATTAAAAAGGTAGTTTTATGAAACCATTGTTTTCATAAAACTACCTTTTTAATTGAAAATATTAAATAAATATTAAATAAAGTAAAATTTAGCACTACTATTGCTGTAATATGAAATAAAGTATTATCTTTATAATAACAAGAAACAACAAATCATTACAACTATGGCAGATTTTGAAAAAGTACGATATTCTAAAGCAGATTTAGGAGAATTTAAAGCAATAATTTTAGATAAATTAGCTAAGGCAAAAGAAGACTATGACCTTCTACGTACAACAATTACACACTCTTCAAGCAATGATACTGAGGATACGTCCCCAACATTCAAAATTCTTGAAGAAGGAGCTGCAACTCTATCTAAAGAGGAGTCAGGACGTTTAGCTCAACGTCAAGCAAAATTTATTCAACACCTAGAGTATGCTCTTATTAGAGTAGAAAATGGAACTTATGGAATATGTCGTGAAACTGGTAAACTAATACCTAAAGAGCGATTAAAAGTTGTTCCACATGCAACTCTTTGTATTGAAGTTAAAGATCTTAAAAAATAGAGATAATATAGTATCAAAACTATAAATCGTTTTGATACTATATTAAAATTTACACTCTTTTTAAACGTTACAAAAAATCTTGATCAGACCTTAATAGTTTTGCTTCAAGTATGTTTCTATATTAAGTGCAGGATGAATATATATGTGTGGGTGAATTTAGCATCATATCAATTTTACACATCATCTTATTCTATGTCTAATTTAATATTAAATCATTATGAAAACATTACTGAGAGTAAAAACAATTATTTTTACTGCTATTTTATGTATTTTATTTTCTACAAACGCATCTGCTAGAGATAACAATAAAGACCTAGAAGGGGTATGGAAGGCTGTTCCACCAGTAGGGATGGAGAAACAAACAGAGCAGTTAGTCTTTTATAAAGTTTTTAATAAAGATAAAACTTTTATAAATTTTACCTCTACAGATAAAGGGACTACTTTTATCATTACAAGTAGAGGCAATTATTCAGTTGAGATGCCAGGGATTTATCTAGAATATTTATCTCAAAAATTTGCATCTAAATTCAAAGTATCTAGCAATGTTATAACATACAAGAGAGATAAAAAAATATTGACAATAATATTTAAAGTACACGGAAAAACATTTACCGAAACATGGATGAAAGTATGTAAATAGATTGTATTAATACAAAGGATCATACAGACTCCAAGAGAGTAATAGTGAGACTAAAAAAGATAAGTTGGTAAAGAGATTTAATACAATCTTTACCAACTTATCTTTTTTATATACTTCCTAAATATTTATAGATGTAAATATATTACTTATTTTTTTCGTTTAACTAAATATATTTTCGACTCTTCCCCCGCAAGAAGTCTCCTTATATTCTTTCTATGTGTTATTATTAATAGCACTGCAACAACACAACCAAAGATAATCAAAGGTGCAGAGGTCTGTCCAAAAACAAAATACGAAGATAATGGGAATGTGATCCCACCAACCATAGAGCTTAAAGATACATAATGAGTGATAGCGAGTAGTATAATAAATACTGCAACGCTCAATAGTATTGCTGGATAGTAGACTGCGAGTACTGCTCCTGTAAGAGTTGCAACACCTTTACCCCCCTTAAAGCCAGCAAATACTGGGAAAATATGACCTAATACAACCACTGCAACGAGTGCAATTTTAAGATTAAACAGCTCATTTGAATCTGGCAGTGCATCTGTAAAATGCGACAATGAGACAGCAGCAAAGCCTTTAAGAAAATCTATTACAAAAACTGGTAGCGCAGCCTTGCGCCCTAATACTCTAAGTGTATTAGTTGCTCCTGCATTTTTACTCCCATGTTCTCTAACATCTACACCGTAAAAACGCTTACCAATCCATACTGCACTCGGTATTGAACCGAGTAAATATGCAACAATGATTATTAATATGTATATATACATCCTTCAACTTTTTTAATTATTAAACATAAATTAAGGTACGAAGGTACAAAAAAAGTGCCGAACTCAGAAAGATTATAGCTCTTTTTATCTATATGACTAGATATGCTTGATTCGCAAATAAAAAAATGCTTACCTCATAATTAATACAAGGTAAGCATGCCTATCACTAACACATTAATCAATCAGCAGTTAATTAAGTCGTTTTTTTTTAGTTATTTACTTGGCAGCTTAAATCTTACTGGTAATGTAAATTTTACTCTCACACTCTTTCCTCCCTGCGTTCCTGGTATCCACTTAGGGGAACTCTTTATAATACGTACAACCTCATCAGATAGAGATGCGTCAGGTGATTGAAGAACAACAATAGCTCCAATAGCCCCATTTGTTTCGATCACAAATTCAACCATAACTACACCTTGTGATTTACTCTTTACAGCTTGCTCAGGATAAGTAACTTTTGACATTACCCAACCCCTAAACTTAGATAAATCTCCACCTTTGAACTTTGGCATTTTCTCAACTACTATAAACGGAGTATCTTGTTTTACCACTTCTGCTGATTTTTCAGCCGCAGCCGCAAACGTAATCGGTAATGTAAATTTTACTCTTACACTCTTTCCTCCCTGCGTTCCTGGTGTCCACTTAGGGGAACTCTTTATAATACGTACAACCTCATCAGATAGAGATTCATCTGGAGTATTAACAACAACAATATTCGAAAGAGACCCATTAGCCTCTATATTAAAACTAACTAAAACCTTACTTTCAATTTTAGACGTCACTGCTTGCTCAGGGAAAACAATTTTTGACATTACCCAACTTGCGAATTTAGATAGATCACCACCTTGAAATTTAGGTAATTGTTCATTGAATACAAACATACTATCATTTTTACCTGCTTTAGCAGAGGGTTTTGAAGAAACTGAAATTAAAGGTCTAACTTCAACCTTAGTACCGTCTGCTAATTTTTCAGTAGAAAATATAATTGAGAACGCATACCTTGCTCCGTTACTCCTACCGCTTTGCTTACTTTGTGCCCACTTAGGTGAACTCTTTACAATACGTATAACCTCATCAGATAGGGATTCAATTGAAGAGTGAGTAATAGAAATATTTACAATTGTTCCATCTTGCTCAACCATATAGTCAACTATAATATGTCCTTGAACCTTACCCATCTTAGCTAGCTCTGGATGATTAGAATACTCTTTTTTTAATAATAGCATTACCTCTGACGTTACCCTATTTTTTAATTTATTAAAATCTTCAGATATAGCCTTAGGTATATTTTCAGTAGCCTGAACAGGTACAAAAGAAGTAGAGTCTTTTTTTACATTATCCCCCTCCAAAACATCATTATTTTCATAAAAAGTTGTAAATTTGACCGATGAAACATCCTCTAAACGAGTAGATACTTCATCACTAGCAAATGCTGAAACAGCAATAAATGCTAATGGTAGGGCGTATAAGCACTTTGCAAAAGCCCATTTGTTTGATTTTTCTTTTAACATCATAGTAATTCGGTTTTTAAGTTTGCTGTGATTAAAGCTGTTGGCCAT
>CAMQVY010000030.1 GCA_947038405.1 uncultured Rikenellaceae bacterium
AGTTGGAGCCCTTAATGATAAGATTTACATCTCTGTATAACCCACCATAGTAACAGAAGTCCAAGCTGTTTAATGGTTTCCCTGGAGGTATCAATGGATTATCTCTATTGTCAAGTCTGACTAAAATTTCATTAGGTTGGTCGAAGAGGGCAACATCTGAAATGTCCACAATAAAAGGGAGGTAGCCTCCCGCATTTTGTTGTATGTGCTCTCCATTAACCCATATATCTGCTAGGGTCATTGCCCCTTCAAATTCTATCCAAATATTTTTGCCTTTCAACTTAGGGTCTAGGTCTAAACTCCTTTTATAGTAGCATACCCCTTGCCATTGGTGTAGTACCGTTAGATCCTCTACAAATGGTGTATGTGGAGTTGATATATGCTCCCATTGTCGGGATTTTAGAATAGAAAGCTCACTATTGACAACGCTCTCAGAGAGACTTAACTCTGAATCTTTAGTTATATGAGATATGTTAAATTGAGCACTCCAGTCGCTACCTTGATTCGCAATTATATGCTCTAT
This sequence comes from uncultured Rikenellaceae bacterium, assembly GCA_947038405.1. Taxonomy (GTDB): domain Bacteria; phylum Bacteroidota; class Bacteroidia; order Bacteroidales; family Rikenellaceae; genus CAMQVY01. The sequence continues at coordinate 524 of CAMQVY010000030.1, forward strand.
TTTATCATCTGATATGCGTTGGAACTGCCAGTCATTATTTAAACTTCTGCTAATTTGAGCTTGTGAATTTAGTGTAATTCCACTTAAAAAGAGTAGGATAATGTAAATCTTTTTCATGTCGGAAGTAGTTAGGTCTATTACAAATATAGTCTATATTTTATAGATTTCAATAAATAATGATACAAAAAAAAGCTCTCCCCACCATATTATAGGTAGAGAGAGCTTTTTTTGTATTTTAAACATGATAATACTATTTAGTACTATTGTTTATATTTTTCGACCCAATTTGTTAACTCCACAAAGTCTTGTACAGATAACTGTTCAGCTCTAGTTGTAAATTTATGGTGTATTTCACCTCCAAAATCACCAAATATTGATTTTAGTGAATTTCTCAACATTTTACGTCGTTGACTAAAAGATGCTTTGACAACTTGAATAAATAATTTCTCAGAACAACCAAGTTCCGTTACGTTATTTCGTTTCAATCTTATAACAGCACTTTTTACCTTTGGCGGTGGGTTAAATACATTTTCATTAACGGTGAAAAGATACTCTATATCATACCAAGCCTGCAAAAGCACGCTCATAATTCCGTAACTTCTAGTGCCTGGTGGCTCTGCAATTCTAACAGCCACCTCTTTTTGTATCATTCCTACAACTTCAGGGACTAGATCCCTGTGTTCAAGAACTTTGAAGAATATCTGTGATGATATATTGTACGGTAGATTGCCTATTACACGAAGTCCTTGAGGAAACATCTCTGGAAGATCCATCTTTAGGAAGTCACCAGAGATTAGATTTGGTGTAAATTCAGGATAGTGCGCATGAAGATACTCCACACTCTCGTTGTCAATCTCTGCACCCCATAGGTTTATATCATCTCTCTTGAGTAGGAATTGAGTCAATACTCCCATTCCACACCCAACTTCTAAAACATCACATTTTTCGTGAGATTTCTCTCCCGTATTTTCATGGATTGCATATGCAATCTTTGACGCAATATTCATATCTGTTAGGAAATGTTGTCCTAACTTCTTTTTAGCTCTTACTTGCTCCATATTTAATGCAACTAACTAATAGTTATTTTTATGTAAAATTTATATGTTTACTTGTGTATATGTTCATCTACTGTCGCTCGCACGTGCAATTGACTGAATTAATTTCCCTGCTCGCAGAAGAATTTGATTCTTACAAGTCTAATATCCTCCTCAGAGTAGTCTGAACCTGACTCATTCGCCGCTTCGTCTATTGAGTCGCTAGTAGCATCCTCCTTAAAGTATAGATAAATATCTTCAGCTTTATCTTCGTCAATTACTTGATTTATATAGTAATCAATATTTAGTTTTGTTCCCGAATTTACAATGATTTCAATCTCTGTAAGTAGTTCACTTAACTCAAGGTTTTTCGCATTTGCAATATCTTCAAAGTCCATTTTTCTATCAACGCACTGAATAATGTAGACTTTGTTTCCACTCTTATTCACCACACTCTTAACCACCATATCTTGAGGTCTGATAATATCCTTATCCTCTACATATTGTTTGATTAGAGTGATGAATCGTTGACCAAATTTCTTAGCCTTACCAACACCAACACCACTGATATTTTGCATCTCTTCTGTCGAGATAGGGTATTGAATCGACATATCTTCTAGCGATGGGTCTTGGAATATTACAAATGGCGGAAGATTATGTTCTTTAGCCACCTTCTTGCGAAGGTCTTTAAGTATTGCGAATAACTCTTCGTCAGCAATACTACCACCTTTACCTACTGGTAGGGCAGTCTCTTGATCCGAAATCGCTACATCATAATTATGTGTAAGAGTTACATTCACAGGGAATGGATTCTCTAAATACTCCTCACCCTTACTATTGAGAGAGAGTAATCCATAGTTTTCGATGTTTTTGTCAATTAACCCTAATATTAAAGCTTGCCTAACTACGGCACCCCAATGCTTGTCGTTGTGTTGAACTCCTGCGCCAAACCATTTGCTATTATTGTGTCCGTAAGACTTGATAAGAGCATTATTTTTTCCAATAAGAACATTTACTATATGATCCATTTTGAACTTATCGCCAAGGTCTTTGAGTGCTTCAAGGAACTGCACCACATCAGCTTGGGCTTCAATTTTCGGTTTAGGGTTTAGACAGTTATCACAACACTCACAATTCTCTGTAAGATATTGCTCTCCAAAGTAGTGTAGTAGCATCTTACGACGGCATATAGAAGATTCCGCATATGATACAGTCTCCATAAGGAGTAGTTTTCCAATCTCTTGCTCTGCGATTGGTTTTCCTTGCATAAACTTCTCTAGCTTTTGTATATCTTTATAGCTATAATAAGTGATACAGTGCCCCTCTCCACCATCTCGTCCTGCTCTTCCAGTCTCTTGATAGTATCCCTCTAAACTTTTTGGTATATCGTAGTGTATAACGTACCTCACATCAGGCTTATCAATACCCATACCAAATGCAATTGTTGCAACGATAACATCAACCTCCTCCATCAGGAAGTAGTCTTGATTCTTAGCCCTCGTAGCAGCATCCATTCCAGCATGGTATGCCAGAGCCTTAATATTGTTTGCCAGTAGTAGTTCGGCAAGTTCCTCCACCTTTTTACGACTTAGACAATATATAATACCAGACTTTCCTGCGTTTGATTTTATATATTTAATAATCTCTTTAGGAGCATCGTGTTTAGATTTTATTTCATAGAATAGATTTGCTCTATTAAAAGATGATCTAAATACAGTTGCATCAAGCATACCGAGGTTCTTTTGGATATCCATTTGAACTTTAGGTGTTGCTGTTGCCGTCAGCGCAATAAGAGGAGCACGACCTATCTCATTTATGATTGGTCGTATTCGTCTATACTCTGGTCTAAAATCGTGTCCCCATTCAGAGATACAGTGCGCCTCATCTATTGCATAGAATGAGACAGTAATTTTCCTTAATAGTGCAATGTTATCCTCTTTCGTAAGGGATTCCGGTGCAAAATATAGTAATTTTGTTCGTCCACTTAAAACATCTGTTTTAACCTTAGTTATAGCAGATTTATTCAGTGACGAATTTATAAAATGAGCAATTCCATCCACCTCACTAAACGCTTTCATCGCATCCACTTGATTCTTCATAAGAGCTATTAATGGAGATATAATCACCGCAACTCCATCCATTACCATTGCAGGTAGTTGGTAGCATAGAGATTTTCCCCCTCCAGTTGGCATAAGAACAAACGTATCTTTACCATCTAAGATATTATTAATAACAGCCTCTTGGTTCATCTTGAAGGCAGAAAATCCAAAGTGTTCCTTTAGCTTTTCATGTAGAGCTATCTTTTTATCAACCATTTTTATTACTTAATAAACCCATTTAACATATTTGATATACTATTTATTAGCTAAAGGTACTAATATTTTTCTAAATTTCACTAACTTTGTAGAGAATTTTACATAAAATCTTTTCAAAATGAGACTTTATACAGATAACCTTATTAAGAGATACGGTGCAAGAACGGTTGTTGACCAAGTATCCATTGAGGTCAAACAAGGTGAGATTGTTGGATTGTTAGGACCTAATGGTGCTGGTAAGACTACAACATTTTATATGATAGTGGGACTTATTAAGCCTAATGGTGGAAGTATATTATTAGAGGATGATAATGGAGCAAGTGTTGACATTACAACTGCACCAGTGTATCGACGTGCGCAGATGGGTGTTGGTTACTTGGCTCAAGAGGCATCTGTGTTTCGTAACTTGAGTGTTGAGAACAATATTAAAGCTGTTCTTGAGATGACAACCTTTACGAAGGAGTATCAGCGAGAGAGGCTGGAGAATTTGATAGATGAGTTTCGTTTGCAGAAGGTGCGAAAAAGTATGGGTATTCAACTCTCTGGAGGGGAGCGAAGACGTACTGAGATTGCTCGTGCGGTGGCTATCAATCCGAAGTTTATTCTTTTAGATGAGCCTTTTGCAGGGGTAGACCCCATTGCAGTAGAGGATATTCAGAGTATTATTCGTACTTTGAAGGATCAGAAGATTGGTGTGATCATCACAGACCATAATGTACATGAGACTCTTGATATAACAGATAGAACGTATCTTCTATTTGAGGGAAAAATTTTGAAGGCAGGTAGTGCTGAAGATTTAGCAAATGATGAAATGGTACGTAAAGTTTATTTGGGAGCAGATTTTAAATTAAGATAAAAAATATGGAAGTTAAATTAAGTAAATCAACTATACAAGGGGTTATAACAGCTCCTTCGTCAAAGAGCTATGCTCAGCGCGCTATTGCAGCGGCTCTTTTGGCAGATGGTGTCACAACACTATCTGAAGTGGAGTTGTGTAGTGATACAAAAGCAGCACTTGGTGTTATTCAGTTGTTGGGGGCTAGGGTGCAAAAAGTTGATGCTACAACATACCGCATTACGGGAGGTTTAAAGCCGATATCAGATATATTAAATATTGGAGAGTCGGGTTTAGCTACACGAATGTTTACTCCAATTGCTGCATTGCATAAATCGCCATTGACCATTACAGGAAAGGGGTCGATACTTACTCGCCCAATGAATATGATGTACAAAACATTGAGAAGTTTAGGGGTCGATTTGAAAAGCAATGAGAATTTCTTGCCTATCACTGTTTGTGGAGCGATGAAAGGTGGTAGTGCTGAGGTCAATGGGGAGGTAAGCTCTCAATTTTTGACAGGACTATTGATGGCTGTACCTATGGCTAAGAATGATAGTACTTTGAAGGTTGCTAAGTTAAATAGCGTACCATACATAGATATGACATTAGATGTTATAAGTAAGTTTGGTGTAGTTGTGAAGCATGATGATTATAAGGAGTTCCATATCAAGGGATCTCAGAAGTATAAGGCTATAGATTATAGTGTTGAGGGTGATTGGAGTGGAGCATCATGTGCTCTGATTGCAGGAGCTGTTGCGGGAGAGATTACGATTGAGAATCTTAATCCACTGTCTATTCAAGCTGATGTAGCGATAATTGATGCGTTGTCGAAAGCTGGGGCACAAATTACGACTACTAATAACTCTATAACGGTAAAAAAAGGTGAATTGAATGGGTTTGAGTTCGATGCAACTCATTGTCCAGATTTATTCCCTGCATTGGCAGCATTGGCAGCATTGTGTGAAGGTATTAGTAAGATAAAGGGTACTAAGAGATTAGTTCACAAGGAGAGTAATAGGGCTTTAACAATCGCTCAAGAGTTTAGAAAATTAGGTATTAGAATTGATATTGTTTCAGAAGATGATACAATGATAATTGAGGGAGGTGAGCCTAAAGGAGGTTCTGCTAGTAGCCGAAATGATCATAGAATTGCTATGGCACTCTCTGTATTGAGTTTGTGTGCGGATGGAGAGGTTGTTATTGCAGGAGCAGAGGCAATCAACAAGTCATATCCAAACTACTGGAAAGATTTAGAAAAACTAAAAAAATAGTTCTCTGCGACCACGCAGCGCCGCCCGCGCAGGGCAGTTCGCAGTCTAGTTAAAAGAACAAGTATTTAAATAAATAGTTCTCTGCGACCACGCAGCGCCGCCCGCGCAGGGCAGTTCGCAGTCTAATTAAAAGAACAAATATTTAAATAAATAGTTCCCTGCGACCACGCAGCGCCGCCCGCGTAGGGCAGTTTAAAGTCTATTTTAAAGAACAAAAAAGAATATGAATAGTTTCGGAAATAAATTTAGAGTATCAATTTTTGGCGAATCACATGGAGGAGGTGTTGGAGTTGTTCTTGATGGTATTCCATCAGGCATTTCACTTTCGGTAGATGATTTAATGCCAGATTTGTCTCGACGTAAAAGTGGTGGAATTGGAACTACTACAAGAAAAGAGAGTGATATTCCAACTATAGTATCGGGTGTTTTTAATGGTTATACCACAGGTGCACCAATGACGATAATGTTTGCGAATGAGAATACCATCTCAAATGACTACCGAAATTTAGTTGTTCATCCCCGTCCGTCTCATGCGGATTGGGTTGCTCAACATAAGTATAATGGTTTTGCTGATTATAGAGGTGGAGGTCATTTTTCGGGTCGTATAACATTGGGATTAGTTGCGGCAGGTGTTGTTGCAAAGAAGATTGTAAATTGTAATATAACATCAGATATTTTAGAGATTGGAGGAGTTAGTGACAAATCTAAATTCGCTGAGATTATTGATAAAACAGAGAGATCTTGTGATTCAATAGGAGGAGTTATTGAGTGTGTTGTTGATGGTCTTTCAGTCGGTTTAGGCGAACCTTTTTTCGACTCAGTAGAGAGTGTTGCATCACATTTGCTATTTTCAATTCCAGCAGTAAAGGGAGTTGAGTTTGGTAATGGCTTTGAGGCATCGAGGTTGAAAGGTTCTGAGAATAACGATATGATAATCACATCGAGTGGAGAGACTAAAACTAATAACTCTGGAGGTATTAATGGAGGTATTACAAATGGTAATCCTATTGTTGTACGAGTTGCAATAAAGCCCACAGCAAGTATTGCACATCCACAAGAGACTCTCAATACAGAGAGTGGAGAGGTTGAGACATTGGTAATTAGGGGTCGACATGATGCTTGTATTGCGATGCGAGCTCCTGTTGTTGTAGAGGCAGCCATGGCAATTGCTTTGGCTCAATTTGTATAGGGTATTATGGCTCGGTTTATGGTAAAAATTATATATATAACTCTATTTATCTCCCTTGTCTCTGGATGTATTGATCGTGGAGGTGGCAGCGGCTCTAAAGTAGCTGTTCAGAAGAAAAGTGTAAGCAATTCGATAAAACTTTATGATTATAAGGTTAAAGCAGTATACCCTCATAGTACCTCAGCTTTGACACAGGGGTTGTTTGTCTCTAATGGTTCATTTATTGAGAGTACTGGTGAGTATGGAGCTTCGACGTTGCGTCGCGTTGAGATGAATAGTGGAAAAGTGTTGAATCAAGTCGAGTTGGATTTTGAGTATTTTGGAGAGGGAGCAGTTGAGTTAAATGGAAAGATTTATCAACTAACATGGAGAGAGGGAATTGCTTTTGTATATGATGCAAAGACACTCGAGAAAATAAAAGAGTTTAGATACTCTGGAGAGGGTTGGGGTCTTGCGACAGATGGTAAGGTACTATATATGAGTGATGGTTCGTTTACTATCTATAAGTTAGATCCAGAGAGCTTCAAACAATTAGGCTCTATCAATGTTATGGCAAATACCAATAGGGTGTGGATGTTAAATGAGTTGGAGTGGATAGATGGAGAGTTATGGGCAAATGTTTTTATGGAGGATTATATTGTTAAAATAGATCCAAGTAGCGGGAAAGTTAAGGGTATTATTAATCTTGAAGGTATTTTGCCTGAGGCAGATAGAGGCTTTGATGAAGAAGAGGTGTTGAATGGCATCGCTTATGATAGTATCAGTAAAAAGATTTATGTTACAGGCAAGAAATGGAATAAGTTATTTGAAATAGAGATAAGTGAAAAATAGTATAAAAGGTCACTCTGTTTATAAGGAGTTGGAGAGTAGAATCCTTGTTCTTGATGGAGGATTAGGTACGATGGTACAGGGTTATAATCTTACAGAGGAGGATTATAGAGGCGAGATGTTTGCAGATAGCAAATCTCTTTTGATGGGATGTAATGATGTTTTAGTACTTACAGCACCAGATGTTATTGAGAAGATACATGATGCTTATTTTAAGGCAGGAGCTGATATTGTAAGTACATGTAGTTTTAACGCAAATTCAGTCTCTTTAGCGGATTATGGGTTGGAGACTGAGGCATATAATATGTGTCGTGCTGCTGCAAAGATTGCAAAAGATCTTGCTGTTAAATATACTCTTCAAAACCCTTCAAAACCTCGTTTTGTTGCGGGTTCTATGGGTCCAACAAACAAAACCTCATCAATATCTCCTGATGTTAGCAATCCAGCGGCAAGGGGAGTTACGTTTGATGAGTTGGTAGAGTCATATACGGATCAGGCAAGAGGCCTTTTAGACGGAGGAGCAGATATACTACTTGTTGAGACTGTTTTCGATACGTTAAATGCTAAAGCTGCACTTTTTGCTATTGACGCACTGTGTGAAAAGAGAGGGGTAGCTACTCCGATAATGATATCTGGTACTTTGGCTGATGCAAGTGGACGTACTCTATCAGGTCAAACTGTTGAGGCATTTTATGCATCTATGAGTCATGCGAATCTACTTTCGATTGGTTTTAACTGTGCATATGGTGCGAAACAGATGGAGAAGTATTTGGAGAGACTATCGTCGATTTCGGACTTTAGAATCTCGGCTCACCCTAATGCTGGACTACCAAATGTTATGGGAGGTTATGATGAGACTCCGCAGATGATGGGGGCAGATATTGAGAGCTATCTAAAGAAAGGAATAATAAATATTATAGGAGGTTGTTGTGGTACAACGCCAGTTCATATTGGCGTGATGACTCAATTGGTGAAGAACTATACTCCTCGCCAACTTCCAAAGAGAGAGCACGTATCTACGTTGAGTGGTCTTGAACCGCTGAAAATTGTACCTGAGAGTAATTTTATTAATGTTGGTGAACGTGCAAATGTTGCAGGTTCAGCAAAATTTGCAAGATTAATCAGGGAAGAGAAGTTTGAGGAGGCGTTGTCAATTGCGAGAGAGCAGGTTGAGAATGGAGCCCAGATTGTTGATGTATGTATGGACGATGGTCTTATTGATGGTGTACAGGCTATGAGTCATTTTTTGAATCTCATAATGTCTGAGCCTGAGATTGCTAAAGTACCTATAATGATAGATTCATCATCTTGGGATGTTCTTGAAGCGGGATTGAAGTGTGTGCAGGGTAAGAGTATCGTGAACTCAATCTCACTGAAAGAGGGTGAAGAGGAGTTTACGAGAAGAGCAAAACTAATAAATAGATATGGTGCTGCTGCTGTTGTGATGTTATTTGACGAGAGAGGGCAGGCTGATAGTTTTGAGCGAAAAATAGAGGTTGCTAAGAGAGCATATGATATATTAGTCGGCATAGGTTTCCCTGCTGAGGATATTGTTTTTGATCCAAATGTCCTAGCTGTTGCGACAGGGATGGAGGAGCATAATAGTTACGGTGTAGCATTTATTGATGCTTGTGGTTGGATTAAAGAGAATTTACCTTATGCTAAAGTTAGTGGCGGAGTAAGTAATCTATCTTTCTCGTTTAGAGGTAATAACGTTATTCGTGAGGCAATGCACTCTGTGTTCTTATACCATGCTATTGCAAAGGGTATGGATATGGGTATTGTTAACCCTGGAATGTTGCAGATATATAGTGAAATTGAGCCTAAACTCTTGAAATTAACAGAGGATATTGTTCTTAATAGATCGACTACTGCGATGGATGAGCTTATGCAATATGCTGATGAGATTAAGAGTAGTGGTGTTGTGTTAAGTGGTAAGGTGAAGATTCTTGCTTGGAGAGAGAACTCTTTGAAAGAGAGGGTTGGATATGCGATGATGAAGGGTGTTACTGATTTTATTAAAGAGGATATTTTAGAGGCTTACAGTGAGGTGGGAACACCGCTTGCTGTTATAGATAACTTTTTGATGCCAGCGATGGGACGAGTTGGCGAACTTTTTGGTGCAGGAGAGATGTTTTTACCTCAAGTTGTTAAGAGTGCTAGGGTAATGAAGAGTGCTGTTGAGGTGCTTACTCCATATATTGAGGCTGGTGGAGAGTCCGCAAGTAGTGGTGGAGCTAAGATTTTAATGGCAACCGTAAAAGGTGATGTCCATGATATTGGTAAAAATATAGTCTCAGTTGTGATGTCGTGTAATGGTTATCAGATCGAAGATTTAGGTGTGATGGTTGAGGGTAATACAATTGTTGATATGGCTCAGGAGTGGGGTGCAGATGTGATTGGATTAAGTGGGCTTATTACGCCATCACTTGATGAGATGACTAAAGTTGTGGTAGAGTTGCAACGAAGAGGGTTGAGTATTCCAGTTATTATTGGAGGGGCAACAACATCTGCTATTCACACATCTGTGAAGATTGCACCGCACTATCCAAATGGTGTTGTGTTGCATAGTAAGGACGCTTCGGATAGTATTGGTCTATTGTCGAGACTATTGTCGATTGACGGAGACTCTTTTATTGCAGAGGTATTAAATAAACAGGCAGAATTAAGGTCTCAATTTGAATCAACTCAAAGAAAACGTTCATATATGTCACTCTCTGATGCGAAAGGTTTTGCACAAGATAAGAGTGTTGATAGTGTTGTTGTTCCTAATGAGTTGGGACGTGTTGTATTTAAGGAGTACCCAATTTCTGATGTTATAAAGTATATAGATTGGAACTTTTTCTTCCCTGCATGGGGATTGAAGGGGCATTATCCAGAGATATTAGAGTCGAAAGAGTATGGTGTTGAGGCTAAGAAGTTATTTGCTGAGGCTCAAGATATGTTGAGTCGAATGGTTGCAGATAAGTTAGTCACTTTGAGCGGTGTTTTAGGGCTATACAGAGCATCTAAAGATGGTGAAACTATTGTACTGAGAGATGAAAAGGGTGTTGAGTACAGACTTCCACAGTTGCGAAATCAACAAACTGAGAGTAGTAGTTGTAGCTCTTTAGTTGACTATGTGTGTAGTGAGGGTGATTACGTTGGTGCATTTGCTTTGACTGGAGGATTGGGATTGCATGATGTTGCGGAGGCATACAGGGCTAATGGAGATGATTATAACGCTATAATGGTTAAACTGTTAGCGGATAGATTGACTGAGGCATTTGCTGAGGCTGCCCACAAAATGGTTCGAGACGTTATGTGGGGATATGAAGAGGGGATTGAACACTCTATTGATGATATTCTAGCTAGTAAATATCAGGGAATTAGAGTTGCATTTGGTTACCCAGCTTGTCCAGATCACTCGCAAAAAAGAGAAGTATTCGACCTATTGAAGGTAAAAGATAGTGTGCCGATGGAGTTGACAGATAATTTTATGATAACTCCAGGTGAGTCGGTATGTGGATTGATATTCGCAGATAAAGATAGTAAATATTTTAGTGTCGGACGTGTTGATAGAGAACAACTTGAAGATTATGCCGAGAGTCGTGGTATGGATGTAGAGGTTGTTGCTAAATTAATTCCACAACATTTAAAATAGAGTTTAGAATATAGTTTTATGAACGTGCCCTTCGAGGTAGGTGTTGTGTGGTTGCAGATAATGAGTATGGGGCAGTTCAGTTAAACTAAAAAATATAGACAATGCAAGTAATAGATATTATAAATGAGGCGATAGCGAGTAAACGAACTCGTTTTGCTTTTGAATTATTACCTCCTCTAAAAGGAGATGGAACTCAAGGTGTTTTTAAAGCGATTGATCCACTTATCCAGTTTGATCCCGCTTATATTAACGTAACTTTTCATCGTGAAGATGTTAAATATGTTGAGCATCCATCGGGTTTGTTAGAGAAGCGTATCGTTAGGAGAAGACCAGGTACTATTGGTGTATCTGCCGCTATAATGAAAAAATATGGAGTTGAGGTTGTTCCTCACTTGATTTGTGGCGGACATAGTAGATATGATATTGAGGATTATCTTATTGATTTAGATTTTCTTGGTATAAATAATGTGTTGGCTATGAGGGGTGATAACGCAAAAGGGGACCATACCTTTCGACCCAATAGTGATGGACACAGCTATGCACAGCAACTAGTAGAGCAGATTGTAGATATGAATCATGGTCAATTTATTGATGGTGAGGTTGATATTTGTCATCACTCTCAATTTTGTGTTGGCGTTGCGGGGTATCCTGAAAAACATGCTGACTCACCAAACTATGAGACTGATATGCGCTATTTAAAGGCAAAAGTTGATGCTGGAGCAGAGTATATAATAACTCAGATGTGTTTTGATAATAAAAAACTATTTGATTTTATTGAGAGATGTCGCGTTGCAGGGATTAATGTTCCTATTGTTCCGGGAATCAAACCATTCTCTACAAAGGCTCAGTTGACAATGTTACCTCATATTTTTCATGTTGATCTACCTCAAGATTTAGTTGTTGCAGTTGAGTCATGTAAAGATAATAAAGCAGTGAGGGAGGTTGGTGCAGAGTGGGCAATAGAACAGATTAAGGAGTTGAAAGCAGCAGGACTTCCTATTGTACATTTATATACGATGGGTAAGACAGATAATATCGAAAAAATAGCTAAGGCAGTATTTTTGTAGAGAGAACTAGGCTATGAACTGCCCACGAGGGTAGTTCACGCAAACTTAAACCAATATATCACTTGACACAAGATCTATTTCACACAACATTGAAAAAATGGTGGGGTTATAATGAGTTTAGACCCAACCAACTAGATGTTATTAAGAATGTCTATGCGGGACATGATACTATGGTTTTGATGCCGACAGGGGCAGGTAAATCTATTTTGTATCAAGTGCCAGCGATGATGCTTGATGGTGTCTGTATTGTTGTGACCCCTCTTGTTGCGTTGATGAAGGATCAGGTTGATAGATTGAAATCGTTAGGTATCCTCGCATCTGCCGTTCACTCGGGAATGACCACAAGGCAGATTGATCTTGTATTGGATAAATGTGCGTGGGGAGGGACAAAGTTTCTGTATGTTGCTCCTGAGAGGGTGCAAAGTGCACTGTTTCGTACGAGACTTCGCACAATGACTGTCTCTTTGATAGCTATTGATGAGTCGCATTGTATCTCGCAGTGGGGTTATGATTTTAGACCATCTTATCTGAAACTTGCAGAACTACGTGATATTCAACCTAGTGCTACAATATTGGCAGTTACAGCATCTGCAACCCCTAAGGTTGTAGATGATATTATGTTGCGTCTGAAGATGAAAAATAGTAAAATATTTAAAACATCATTTAGACGGTCTAATATATCGTTTGCTGTGCGAAAGGTTGAAGATAGATTACAGCAGATATTAAGAGTTGTAAAAAATGTTGAAGGTTGTGGTATCGTATATGTGAGAACTAGAGATAAAACAGTTGAGATCGCAGAGTTTCTTAAAGATAACGGTTGTAGCGCAGAGTACTATAATGGAGGAATGAAGTATATGGAGCGTAGTATGCGGCAAGAGCAGTGGAGTAGTGGAAAGGTACGTGTAATGGTTGCTACTAATGCTTTTGGATTGGGTATAGATCAGGCTAATGTACGTTTTGTAGTTCATTATGATGTATGTGACTCTCTTGAGGCTTATTATCAGGAGGCAGGTAGGGGCGGACGAGATGGTAAGCGTGCTTATGCTTTGATGTTGACAACTCCTGATGACAGATACAAAGCTCAACGAAGATTTGATATGGAGTTTCCGTCTATTGAAAATATTAAGAAGTGTTATGATGCTCTGTTTAACTACTTGAAGATAGAGATTGAGGGTGGTAAATATGCTACAATTAGTTTCAATATATTTGCTTTTTCATCCGCAGTCAAATTATTTTCAACAACAGCTATAAACTCACTTAAAATACTACAACTTAACGGGTATTTGACTTTAACTGAGGAGTCGGACAACCCTCCACGAATAATGTTTACGATAAGTCGTAATGACCTATATAAGATTAGAATAGAAAGAGATGAGTTGAATTATATCATTCAAGCTATACTAAGGATATATCAAGGTGTTTTTGGAGATAAATTGGTTGCTATTGATGAGCAAGAGATTGCGCATCACACAGGTTACAAGCAGGAGAGAGTTCATGAATTGTTAAAGATGTTGTGGCAACTGAGAGTTATAAAATATGTGCCAGGAAATCGCTCTCCACTACTGATCCTACATGAGGAGCGTTTGCCACTTAAAGATATATATATAAGTCCCGAAAGCTATGAATTTCGTAAGCGGATGTATGAGGATCGGCAAGAGTCGATGTTGAGTTATAGTGAGAGTGAAAATATTTGCAGAAGTAGATCTATTCAAGAGTATTTTGGAGAGGTTGTGGATAGTGATTGTGGGAGCTGTGACGTCTGCATTGTTCGTAAAAAAGATCAAAATTATACAAATACATTACCCGAAAAGATTAAAAATACTCTTCGAGAATCATCAAAAAATCTAAAAGAGTTAGTTGCTTTGATAGGTGGAGATAGTGGTAAAATTGTTACAGAAGTAGATCAATTGCTATCAGATAGTGTGATTTCAATTGATAATGTCGGGAAATTGAGAATAAATTAGATACCTTTGTGTCGTTATGCAGAATAAATTTAAAAATAAAATATCAAACGAAGAGGTTGCAGAGTTGCCAACTATTCACTTCGCTGGAGAGATTGTAGTCGTTGATACACTTGAGTCTATTGACGACGCATGCAATGATCTACTTAAATATAGTGTAATCGGCTTTGATACAGAGACAAGACCCTCTTTTAAGGCAGGTGTATCTCATAAAGTTGCGTTACTTCAGCTATCTACCCCAACCAAATGTTACCTTTTTAGATTGTGTTCAATACGCCTTGATAAGGCTATTATCAAGATAATAGAGAGCAAGAGTATTCTCAAAATTGGTGCAGACGTTAAGGGTGATATCAAGGCATTACAGGAGTTAAGGCACTTTAAACCCAATGGTTTCGTTGATTTACAGACTATCGTATCTGATTGGGGCGTAGATGAGAAGAGTGTGAAGAAGATGACTGCACTTATTCTTGGATACAAAGTATCTAAAGCTCAAAGATTAAGTAATTGGGCTGCGGTGTGTTTAACTCCGCAACAGCAGAGCTATGCTGCAACAGATGCTTGGGTTTGTGCATTTATATATGAGCGATTGCAACAGACGGAGAAGAAAAATAATAATATAACTTTGGAGAAAATTTAAAATTTAGTATGAGTAAAATAACCACTTTTGGAAGTAGATTTGGGACGATTGCTGTTGTGGGAAGTTCCGTAATTGGATTGGGAAATATTTGGAGATTTCCATATGTTGTTGGAGAGAATGGTGGAGCTGCGTTTCTTTTGACGTATGTGGCTATAACACTAATTATATCTATTCCTTTAATGTTGTCTGAGTTTGTACTGGGTCGTGGCTCAAGACGTAACTCAGTGAGAGCTTTTAGGAAGTTTGATGATCGAAAAAGCCTGTTTTGGAGATATTTTGGTATCGTAGGAATTGCTACTGCAATTTCTATATTATCATTTTACTCTGTTATTGCAGGTTGGGCGATAAAATATTTATTGGAGGCTGTTAAAGGTACGTTTTTTACTCAGTCCACAGAGCAGTTAACTAATATGCTAAACAGCTTTACATCTAGTGGCTGGCACAGCGTTTCATTCACTCTTTTTGTGCTATTTGTTTGCTGTGGTGTCGTTTCCCTTGGAATGGAAAAAGGTATTGAGAGGTACAGTAAACTATTGATGCCGATCATGTTTATTATTCTTGTAGGTATGTGCATAAATTCATTCACTATGCCTGGATTTAATGCAGCGATAAACTTTCTTTTAACTCCTGATTTTAGTAAAATTAATGCAGGAGTTATTCTTGAGGCATTGGGGCAGTCATTTTTCTCTATGAGTATTGGTCTTGGTGCGATGATCACATATGGCGCGTATCTTCCTAAGAATGAAAATCTGTTTAAAGTTTCGGGATATGTTGCAGTTTCAGACCTTACTGTTGCTATATTATCTGGTTTAGCTATCTTTCCAGCAGTTTATTCTTTTGGAATTAGCCCGACTTCGGGTCCTGATTTAGTATTCTTAACTCTGCCTAATATATTTGCACAGATGACGGGAGGATATATCATATCAGTCTTATTCTTCTTTTTATTGATAGCGGCTGCTATGACATCTATAATCTCTCTTATTGAGGTGTTGACTAGATATATTTGCGAAGAGTTTCAGGTAAAGCGAAAAAAAGCAATTATTATCGTTTGGGTACTAATCTCAACAATAAGCTCTCTATGTGTGTTTAGTCAGATGCCAGACTCTAAGATTGTCATAGGAGGATTGAATCTTTTTGATTTCCTTGATACATTATCGTCTAACTATTTAATGCCTATCGGAGGTGCAATCACAGCTATATTTGTAGGGTGGTTCGTGTCTAAGGATAAGATATGTACAGAGTTGACTACTAATAATACATATGGAGTTAGAGTTGCTAATACTGTGTACAGATTAGTAAAATTTGTGATTCCTATCATTATTGCTCTGTTATTCTTAAATAGAATAGGATTTATTTAGAGTGTAGTACTAGAAACTATATTTAAACGCATATATATAAAGCATGCCAATAGAGACATATTGGTGTGCTTTTTTTTGTTTGTGCTAGATGTTAGACCTTTTTATCGTTGTGTAGTAGTGGCAAATTTAGTACATTTGTATACTAGAGGGTGTTTATTACTTATTTTAGAAGTTGCAGATATATCTTTAGATTTTATCGTGGAGGTAAGGTTTAATTATATTTGGCTTTATATAACAGAACTAACTAAACTTAAATATAAAATTAACCTATATGAAGAGTAAAACTACTATCTATTTAATTTTATTATTAGCAATGGTATCTTGCGATAGTAAAAAAGAGAAATTTGTTGCGGATAACTTTGAATTTGCAGCTAAACAGACAAACTTAATGCTTGATACAACGAAGGGTTCTGTAAAAATCCCAAGAACAATAGTAGGAGGTAAACTATACTCTTCGGGGATATATGACTGGACATCGGGATTTTTCCCTGGAACACTATGGTATCTTTATGAGCAAGGTTTGGACAAAGAACTCCTTGCAGATGCTGAAGAGTTCACGATGAGATTAGAGCCAATTAAGAAGTTTACGGGGAACCATGACTTGGGTTTTATGCTATATTGTAGCTTTGGAAATGGATATAGATTAACTGGAAACGAGGAGTATAAAGATATACTTATTGAGGGTGCAAAATCACTTTCGACAAGATACATTCCAGATGCGGGTATAATTCGTTCTTGGAATTACAGAAAAAATTGGAATGGTAAGACAGAGTGGTGGTGTCCTGTGATAATTGACAATATGATGAACCTTGAGTTGTTGTTTTTTGCTTCAAAGCATACGGGAGATAGTTCATTCTATGATATCGCAGTTACTCATGCTCGCAATACAATGAAGAATCACATAAGAGAGGATTATAGCTCATACCATGTGGTGGATTATGACACTAAAACGGGAGCAGTTTTAGATAGAGCTACTTGTCAAGGATTTAGTGATAATTCTACATGGGCACGTGGTCAAGCGTGGGGTATATATGGTTTTACTATGACTTATAGGGAGACGAAGTGTGAGGAGTTTCTAAAAGTAGCACAAGGAATGGCTGATTTCTACATAAACAACCAATCTCTACCTGAAGATAAGATCCCATACTGGGACTTTAATGTAAACCAAGAGGGTTATGTTCCTTTTTGGAAATATGATAAATCACGCTTTACTGAGATTCCTCGAGATGCTTCTGCTGCGGCTGTAACAGCATCTGCTCTTTTTGAGTTAGCTACTTATGTAAATGAGGAGGATGCA
Source organism: uncultured Rikenellaceae bacterium (assembly GCA_947038405.1). Lineage (GTDB taxonomy): Bacteria > Bacteroidota > Bacteroidia > Bacteroidales > Rikenellaceae > CAMQVY01. Next base: position 17,962 of record CAMQVY010000030.1, read on the forward strand.
AAGAGGTATTTAGAATTTGCAGAGAGTACACTGCTATCTTTAGGTTCTGATAGTTATAGAGCTAAACTTGGTGCTAATTCATGTTTCATATTAGAACACTCAGTAGGTAGCATTCCTCATGGAGTTGAGATTGATGTACCTCTATGTTATGCGGATTACTATTTTGTGGAGGCTTTGCATAGATATTCGCAATCTAAAAAATAATTATATATAAATAGTGTGAAAATGAGATTAAGAATTGCATTATGCGTGTTTATGTTTATTATCTCTGCTGTGGGGTATACCTTTGAAAGTAGGAAGATAAAAGGTAAATATAAGCCTAAAGATAGGTATGGTATATATAAAAATGGTTGGATAGACTTCAACAAAAATGGTAAGAAAGATATTTACGAAGATCCGCAAGTTGCCATTGAGGAGCGTATTGATGATCTGATTAGTCAGATGAATATTGAAGAGAAGAGTTGTCAAATGGTTACACTATATGGCTATGGTCGAGTGTTAAAAGACGATCTTCCAACATCAGAGTGGAAGTCTCAGCTGTGGCGAGATGGAATGGGAGCTATTGACGAACATCTCAATGGGTTTAGACAGTGGGGATTAACCCCATCAGAGAATGAAAATGTTTGGCCTGCATCGAGGCACGCGTGGGCATTGAATGAGGTTCAGCGATTCTTTATTGAGGAGACTCGTTTAGGAATACCTACTGATTTTACTAATGAGGGTATTCGTGGAGTTGAGAGTTATATGGCAACAAATTTTCCGACTCAACTTGGACTAGGTCATACATGGAATAGGGAGTTAATATATAACGTTGGTAGAGTAACTGGGCGTGAGGCTCATCTCTTGGGATACACGAATGTATATGCGCCGATTATTGATGTGGGAAGAGATCAGCGTTGGGGTAGGTACGAAGAGATTTATGGTGAATCACCATTTTTGGTTGCGGAACTTGCAGTGCCAATGGTAAAGGGGTTGCAGAAGGATTATCAAGTAGCTTCTACGGGTAAGCACTTCATTGCGTATAGTAATAATAAAGGTGCGAGAGAGGGGCTTGCACGAGTAGACCCTCAGATGTCGCCACGTGAATTGGAGTACATACACGCAATGCCTTGGACTAGGGTTATTAGAGATGCAGGAATGTTAGGGGTTATGAGTTCGTATAATGATTATGACGGTGAACCTATACAGAGTAGCCACTATTGGTTGACTGAGCGTTTGAGAAAGCAGATGGGATTTAAGGGATATGTTGTATCTGATAGTGATGCTGTGGAGTATCTACATACAAAACACAATACATCTAAAAATATGAAAGAGTCTGTGTACCAGAGTGTAATGGCAGGGCTTGATGTGAGATGTACATTCCGCTCTCCAGACTCTTATGTAATCCCACTTAGGGAGCTTATTAGAGAGGGTGCGATTCCGATGGATATTATTGATGAACGTATACGTGCTATTCTTCGCGTGAAATTCATGGTCGGATTGTTTGATAATCCATATATAATTGATTTAGAAGAGGCAGATGATGAGGTAAATAGTGTAGAAAATCAAAAAATTGCACTACAAGCATCATTGGAAAGTCTTGTTTTGTTGAAAAATAGAGATAATCTTCTTCCTTTGGATATATCTAAAGTTAAAAGTATTGCAGTAAGTGGTCCAAATGCAGATGAGGATTCATATGCATTGACACATTATGGTCCTTTGGCTGTAGAGGTATCTACGGTACTTGATGGTATTAAAGAGTATGTAGGAGGTTCTGTTGAGGTAAATTATAGTAAAGGTTGCGATTTAGTTGATGCTAATTGGCCTAAGAGTGAGCTTATTAGATATCCACTTACGGATGTTGAGCAGAGTAGCATCGATAAAGCAGTTTCGGATTTAATGAAGTCAGATGTAGGTATAGTTGTTGTGGGTGGTGGTGTGCGCACGTGCGGTGAGAATAAATCTCGCTCAGGGTTAAATCTTCCTGGTAGACAATTGGATTTAATTAAGGCTCTTAAAATGACAGGCAAACCTATTGTTGTGATTTTAATAAATGGTAGACCATTAACAATCAATTGGGTAGATGAGAATATACCCGCAATTTTAGAGGCATGGTATCCTGGATCTCAGGGTGGTAAAGCTATTGCAAAGACTCTTTTTGGAGAGTATAATCCTGGAGGAAAATTAACTGTAACATTTCCTCAAAGTGTAGGACAGATACCATTTAATTTCCCTAGTAAGCCTTCATCTCAAGTTTCGGGAGGACGAGTTGTTGGAGTTAAGGGTAACCAATCAAGAGTTAATGAGGCTCTGTATCCATTTGGTTATGGCTTGAGCTATACTACATTTGAATATAAAGATTTAGATATATTTCCTAAAGAGATTACACCACATCAAAAGGTTACTGTATCGTGGAGTGTTACCAATACAGGTGAGGTTGCAGGAGATGAAGTAGTGCAGTTGTATATACGAGATAAGGTGAGTTCAACGACGACATACGAGAAGAATCTAAGAGGATTTGATAGAGTTCATTTAAAACCTGGGGAGACTAAACGTGTTGAGTTTGTTCTTGAACCAGAGGATTTAGCTCTTATTGACTCTCGTCGTGAATGGGTTGTTGAGCCTGGAGACTTTACTGTTATGGCAGCTAAAAGTAGTCGTAATGTAGCTCTTAAAGGGACATTTACTGTTGTTAATCCGTTCAGTAGAAATTCAACAATTTCCAAAAAGGATATTGTTAGTGATGACAAAATGAGTGCAAATGCGGCATTAGTAATTGATGGAGATGCTGTAACTGCATGGAGTGGAGAGTCGGGTAGTAGTCTAACTTTCGCTCTCAATAAAGATAATAGGGCTAAGGCTGTGGATATTATATGGAATAATAATCATAACTCAAAAGTAAATTTTGAAATTCAACTATCAAGTGGTGGTGGTCAATTCATAACAACTTATAAAGGTGAGCATAAAGGTGGAGGACAGCAGTTTAGATCATATAAACTCCCTTCAAATGAAGCTAGTGATATTAGAGTTGTGATTACTTCAGGAAAAGGATCTATCGCAGAGGTTGGCGGCTCGTGGTTGGAAATGTAAATTAAATATATAGAAGAGCTATATGTTGCTTTTCGTTAAAAAAATAGATTATGTATAATTGGAAAAATATTATTAAACCAACAATCATGTTAATGGGATTAGTTTCAATGTCATGTAGCAGTAATAGGCACGCAGACTCTTTAACACTTATTCTTGGGACATATACCTCTGGAGATAGTAAGGGGATATACACCTGTGATTTTGATCAGAATCTAGGGCGTGCTGGAGAGTTGACTATGGTTGAAATCGATAATCCTTCATTTATGGCAATATCTTCAGATAATCGCTATCTTTATAGTGTATCTGAAAATAATACATCAGATGATGCCGTCTCTAGGTTTGAGTTAGATCAGAGTAGTGGTAAGCTGAGCTACAAAGAGTCTGAGATAACTCAAAGTAAAGCACCTTGTTATATCACAACTGGTGATGGATGGTTAGCTACGGCAAACTATGTGGGAGGGACTATATCAACTTTCCCTTTGGACCAAAATGGAGCAGTAGAGCCACTACAACAGCAGATTAGTTTCGGTGTATCCGACTCAATGACTCTCTCTCATATACACTGTTTAGTTACCTCTTCAGATGGAGAGTATCTTTTTGCAACAGACTTAGGGCGAGATTCTATATATCGATTTAAGGTTAGTTCAGTTGAAAATATTAAGAGAGATAGACCAATATTAGAGCAGCTGATGCCATCAATAGAGTTAGATAGTGGTTCTGGACCAAGGCACTTAAAATTTGCTCCCAACGGTAGGTATGCGTATCTTATTAATGAAATAAAAGGTACAGTTGTGGCATTTAGTTACAGTGATGGAGGGTATCTTACTAAATTTCAAGATATTGCAGCAGATAGCTTGTCAGGGAATGGCAGTGCCGATATTCAAATTAGTCCTGATGGTAATTTCTTGTACGCAAGTAATCGTCTAAAGGCTGATGGTATTGCGATATTTAGTATTGATAATGCGAGTGGTGAACTGTTTAAAGTGGGATATTGTGATACTGGAATTCATCCACGTAATTTTTGTATAACTCCTAATGGCGAGTTTTTATTGGTGGCTTGTCGCGATAGTAATGCTATTCAGATCTATAAAAGAGATATGAAAACAGGTCTACTTGACTATACTGGTAGTAATTTTGATATTAAACTTGATAAACCTGTATTTGTAACGACAGTAATGTAATATTACTCTCCATGTAAAATAACAAAACAGCTACTCTATATATTTGTATAGGTAGCTGTTTTATTGTTTATAGTTTTCTAATCTTAATTAGAGCTGTTTTTTAAGAACTTACAAATTTTCTTGACTAAATAAGGACCTTCATATATAAATCCAGAGTATACTTGGACAAGAGATGCTCCTGCATCTAACATATTTTTCGCATCCTGAGGAGTCATAATACCACCAACTCCAATTATAGGGTAGCTACCATTTGTCTTTTGGTGTATGTATTTTATCATCTCTAAAGAGCGTTCAGTTAGAGGTTTTCCACTCAATCCACCGTTTCCAATCGCTGTAACACTCTCGTCTGAAGAGATAAGCCCCTCTCTTGATGTAGTAGTGTTTGTAGCAACCACTCCATCTAAAGCTGTCTCTGATAATATAGATATTATATCATCAACTTGACTCCATGATAAATCAGGCGATATTTTTAGTAATATAGGTCTGTATTGATTTTGCCCTCTTCGGAAATCGAATAAACCATTTAAAATAGAAGTAAGACTATCTTTCTGTTGAAGATCACCAAGCGATTTCACGTTAGGGCAACTAACATTGATTACAAAGTAGTCTACGTACTCATACATTTGACGGAATATTTTTAGGTAGTCCGCAGGTGCATTTTCATTAGATGTTAGTGTATTTTTACCTAAGTTTCCACCAACAATAATTTTACCTTTGTTGCGTAGATTATTAACTGCATTATTTACACCATTGTTATTAAATCCCATGCGATTAATAATTGCTTTATCTGAAGGGAGTCTAAATAATCTTGGTTTTGGGTTTCCTGGTTGAGCTTTAGGTGTTACTGTTCCAATCTCCACAAATCCAAATCCAAGTGAACCTAGCTCTTTGTATACCTCTGCATTTTTGTCAAATCCTGCCGCTAGACCGATTGGATTGGGAAATTTAAGTCCCAAAACTTCTCGCTCTAATGATGGGTCTTTATATGAAAATATTTTACTAAGTAAACACTTCATCCCTGGAATATGACCAACGATTTTAAGCAGATAGATTATCAAATGATGTATTGTCTCAGGTGATAGTTTGAAAAGGATAGGACGAATAAGTTTATACATTCTCTTTTGTTGATATTAATATATGATAATTTTAACTTTGCAAATTTAGATAAATATTATGAATAAAGATATATAAATTATTAAATCTTTCTTATGTGTGTGATTTTTTTTTAGTTGGTTTGAATGATTTAATACAGGGAATATTGTGTTGTTTTTGTGAACTGAAATGTATGAAAAAAGAGGTTGTTCTCGTATAATGTGATCTGCCCCCGAAAAGTTAGACAAACTTTTCGGGGGCATTTTATGTATAT
>CAMQVY010000031.1 GCA_947038405.1 uncultured Rikenellaceae bacterium
CCGACGAGAATCGAACTCATATCATATGAACCGGAATCATACATTCTATCCATTGAACTACGGAACCAAAATTATAAAGTACAAATTTGCAATAAATATATCGCTTTAGCAAATACAAACAAGCCACAAACAATAATAATATTACGATTATTGTTCTATACATTAGACTTGCTCTCTGCGATCATGTAGCACAGCCCCCAAGGGTAGCTCTCCGCATCACGCAAACTCAACAATAAATATAGAGCGAGTTCCAATAAATTTTGTTATATTTGTAAGTAAATTGATATTAATAATGGCAACAGCACTATTTCAAGATGTGATTTTCGGACCTATACAGAGTCGCAGACTCGGTCTATCACTAGGAGTAAACCTCCTTCCACTTAGTAATAAACTTTGTAGTTTTGACTGCATATACTGCGAATGCGGTTGGGCTGTCAAGGGACAAAAGCCACGATTCAACTCTCGTGAAGATGTCAAGAAGCTTCTAAAAGATAAGTTAGAAGAGATGGCTAAAGAGGGAAAGATACCCGATGTAATAACATTCGCAGGAAACGGAGAGCCAACACTACACCCCGATTTCGAGGAGATTATAAACGACACAATAGAACTTCGCAATGACATTTCACCGAACTCTAAAATTTCGGTTTTAAGCAATGCGACAATGATTAATCGTGAGAGTGTTCGTAATGCCTTGAATCGTGTAGATAATAATATATTAAAGTTAGACTCTGCATTTGATGAGACCGTAAGGATTATAGATAAGCCAAATGGAGAATACTCTGTTGCGAAAACAGTTGAACTGATGAAGCTATTCAACGGTGAGATGATTATACAGACTATGTTTCTCAGAGGAGTAAATGAGTCTCAAACTATCGACAATACAACAAAAGAAGAGGTAGATGCTTGGCTTAAACTTGTAGCTGAAGTCGCTCCTAAGAGTGTAATGATATATACAATAGATAGAGATACTCCTGCACAAGGGTTAACAAAGGTATCTGTTGAAGATTTAAAGAAAATAGCAGCTAAAGTTGAAGCATTAGGAATTACTTGTTCTGTTGCTGGGTAAATAAGTGTACTTTATATAACTGTCCTACGTGGGCGGCGGTGGGTGATCGCACTCAACAAATATTATACTACTAAAAATAAAAGTCAATGGTGACAACAGAACTAATTAAAGAGCTTTTAAGACGGCAGGATTCGTTGAGGAGGCATCTTTGACGTCGATAGCAGATTAATTGAACTAGAAAACGAACAAGAAAAAACCCAAACTCCAGAGTTTTGGGATGATCCAAAAAAAGCTGAACAACAACTAAAAATAGTTGCTGAGATAAAAAGCTGGATTGATGAGTACAATAACGTAGAGTCCGCAATGGCTGAACTAGAGATAATTCCATCATTTATTCTCGAAGGGCTAGCAAGTGAAGAGGAATTAGATCTACAATACACTAAAAGTCTAAATCTTGTCGAGGCTTTGGAGCTGAGAAATATGCTCAGAGGTAAAGAGGATAAGATGGGGGCAATTATGGATATTAACTCAGGTGCAGGCGGAACAGAGAGTCTGGATTGGGTATCTATGCTCCTCAGAATGTACACACGATGGGGAGAGAAAAATGGATACAAAGTCCGAATTCAAGACCTTCAAGAGGGCGATGAGGTTGGAGTTAAATCTGTGACACTTGAGTTTGAAGGTGATTGTGCTTATGGTTTTCTAAAGAGCGAAAGCGGAGTGCACAGACTCGTAAGGCTATCTCCATTCAATGCAAACAATAAACGACAAACAACATTTGCATCTGTATTTGTATCTCCTGCGGTAGATGACTCTATAGAGATTGTAATCAACCCTGCGGATGTAGAGTGGGATACATATCGAAGTGGTGGAGCTGGAGGTCAAAACGTAAATAAAGTAGAGACTGGAGTAAGACTGAGACACAAACCATCAGGTATAATGATTGAGAATACAGAGACACGCTCTCAATTAATGAATAGAGAGAATGCAATGCGTATTCTTCGTTCAAAACTATACCAAATAGAGATGGAGATAAGAATGCAGAAACAAAATGAACTTGAAGGCAAAAAAATGAGAGTTGAGTGGGGATCTCAAATCCGAAGCTACACTCTTCATCCATACAAACTAGTTAAGGATCACCGTACTGGAAACGAAAGTTCAGATCCAGCGGCTGTGCTTAATGGAGAGATAGATGACTTTATTAAGGCATATCTAATGGAGTACGGAGCAAACGAGTAGATTTTAATTTTATAGAACAGCCCTTCGCTGGCAGCGGTGCATGATCGCACCGCCGCCAGCGAAGGGCTGTTTCATTAAACACCACAAACCAAATCTACTATTATTGTAACTTTTTATCACCAAAAAGAGTGATAATACAAAAAAATGGACTATATTACTCCTCAATATAATTCATATACGAAATGTACAACGCTAGAATAACAAGACAGAACCCCACGGGGTTTATAATTCTCATTGACCAATCTGGATCAATGTCAGAGGAGATTACAATTCGCGAATACAAAACAACTAAAGCAGATGCAGTATCATATGCAACTAATCTGTTATTGAGTGAACTTATATTCCGATCTAAAAGAGACGAAGGAGTTAATGACTACTTTGACATAGCAGTTATAGGGTATAGAGGAAACGAAGCTAAAAGTTTAATTAATGGCTCTGATTCGTTCGTAAAACCATCGCAACTGATAGCAATGAATCCCAGACAGAAGCAGATTACAATGGAAAGAGTGCTTCCAAATGGAGACATCTCATTCTCAACAACAAAACAACCATACTGGATTGAGGCAGAAGCAGAGGGCAGTACTCCAATGTACAGCGCACTATCTCATACCTATGAATTAGCGAATAAATGGTGTAAAAAAGATAAAAATAGAGCGAGTTATCCTCTTACAATTTTCAATATTACTGACGGAGAGGCAACTGACGCTAGTGATGAGAGCTTAAATGAAATAGCAACGAAAATTAAAAATCTAAAAACTGAGGATGGAAATATAATCCTAATAAATATACATATTTCAAATACAGAGCTACATAATCCATCAATATTCCCAACATCTTACTCTCAGCTACCAGACAACAAATACGCTAAACTCCTATTTGATATGGCTAGTGTTATGCCTCAAATATACAATGAAAGTATCTGTGAGATAACAAAAGGTGAGACAAACCCTCCATACAGAGGTATGAGTTACAACACTTCAATAAATGAACTAATTTCAATGATGAATATTGGCTCAATAAGTGTAAATCTAATTGAGTAGATAGAACTATGAATAATATTACAGTCAATAACTATATTGAAACAATCCTAAACCCTTTAGGTAAATTCAAAACATTAAATATTAAGGCTAAACTAGACAGCGAGAATAACCCGATACTATACACAAAGAGTGGAATGGTAACTTTCGAGGTCTCAATCGCAGGCATAGACTACCTTCTTAAATGCTTTACTAATACAAATATAATAAGTTATAGTAGAGCAAAGTTAATCGCTCAACATACACATATTAAACAGTATAAGAACTTAACATCATACCAATATCTATATCGCGAAATGCTTATATTCAACTCAGTTGGAGAGTATAATTACGTAGATGTAATATTAGAGGAGACTCCGAAGGGTGTGAGTTTAAGCTCTAAAATATATGAGCTACAAAGAACATGTGATTATAAAACAGCGGAAATAGTATTTAAGAACATAATCAATATGTTTAATTGGATGTGTGATTTTGGAATCACACATAACAATATCACTCCTCAGAATATTATTATTGATAATAATCTAAATCCAATATTAATAAACTATGATTTAGCAGTAAAACATAAATCATATAGCGATTTCCAAGCGATGGCATCTCTTGCTATTACATATTTCACATCAATATGCACAGAGAAAGAGATAACTTCAATTGATAGTTTCCAACGTAACTACAAAGAGATTTCTCGAAAAATCATAACGATAGTTGCAAACGCAACTATTGAACCTGAGTTAGATCAAATAAAAGAGTTAGCAAAAGGTATCTTAGATTCAAGTAGTAATATTCAAGATTGGAACTACGTACGTGCCATATTGATTAGCATATCCACAATCTTACAAAAATACAAATCTCTTTATTCTGCACTTAACTCTAGCGAGATAAAATCAGTTGAACCTAAAGTAGATATACGCAACCAATACGATTTTATTGGAGCTCTTTCAGATAATATGATTAGAGTGGAGAGAGATAACAAATGGCAATTCATTAACTACAACGGTGATGTGGTTATTAACAAATCGTTTGATATGGCCTATGACTTCATTGAATCTAGGGCAGCTGTATCTATTGAAGACAAATGGGGAGTGATTAATCAAAATGGTGATTTTGTAATACCTCCAATATACGAAGACTTAACTTGGGATGGAGATGCAAATGTTGCAATAGCATCAAACAATGGGCTAATGGGGTTAATAAACAGATCTGGAGCGATAGTTGCTCCATTTATATATGACTCAATATACACCTGCTCTGATGGCTGTTTACTAGCTCAAACAAACTACTTCTATGGATACCTAAAACCAAATGGAGAGGTGGCAATAGAGTTTAAATATGATACAGCATCTAGTTTCAGAAATGGAGTTGCTGCTGTCGAAATTGGAGAAGATAAGTTTTTTATAGATACACACGGAAACAACATATAACCATACGAAATAAAAAAAGAGCCGTAACCTTTCAAATAGATTTATCTGAAAGATTACGGCTCTTTTGTATCAAATCTAAAGAGTTAGTAGAGAATCCAATTTAGCATCAAAAATTGTATCATTAAGGAACCCTTCAACATATGGCTCTTTATATAATGAGTCAATCTCAATGCTCTCTCTGACGATAAAAGCTCTACTAAATGAGCCCTTAACTCTACCCCACAATACAGTTGCCTCATCCATTGTACTGCAATTACCAACAGTAACTGTAAAATCAGGACTCTTGTAGTTTAAATAAGTACAAACATCAGGGAACGCCTCCTCAAAAGATAGTTTAATCTTCTCAGCACTAGATCTTGCTGTTTGTGAATTGTCAACAAATATACTTACACGAAAACCATTTACTTTATCTACTTGAATACGATTAGATAGTGTAGCAAGTAATGATTCCAAATCATCATGCTCTACAACATATGCTCGTGAACCCAAAAGAGTATCTTGTACCATTAAAGAGTCCTTAAAACTCTTAAGATCTTGAGCCTTGACAATTGAACAACACACTAATAAAAATAGCGTTAAAAATATATTTCTCATCGTTTAAATAGTTTCGTTTTCTTATATAAATTATCCTATAACTTCAAATCAATCCCAAAGGTATCAATAAATTGTGAAACAGGCATCTCTTTCAATGTGAATTTCTTTGTCATCACACCAACCTTTACTCGCACCTCTCCAGAAACACTAAGAGAACTTTTGTATTTATCAAGATCCGAGACAATTAACATTGATAAAATTGGCTGCCTCAATTTAAGATGAATCGGAATATCAATTACGGATTGTGACATACGAGGTACTAAGACCTCTTGATTTACAATTAAACTAAGAATATGTTTATCTCCTTGGTGCAACTCCAACCCAGCAGATTTAATCTTAATTTTACGTTTTGAATCATTTTTAACCTCAATACCAAGTTCTAACTTAGACATCGACTTAATATCAAATCGCTCAACTCCGACAACTTGAATATCATCAACATTTAAACATGAACTGAAGAGTAAACAAGATACTATACTAATTAATATAACTATTTTTTTCATCTATTTTTCTCCTATATAAATTTGAGCAACACCGCCCATTAATGAAATTGATTTATTATTATTAAGACCAACACGACCCATTAGCTCCAAAAACGTCTCAACTGATGGGAATTCATCAACCGATTCTGGAAGATATTGATATGCCTTCCTATCTTTTGAAATAAGACCACCTATAAATGGAAGAACCTTATGTGAATATAAACAATAAATTGTTCTAAATATTTTATTCTTAGGTGTAGAAAACTCAAGAATATATAGTTTACCGTCAGACTTCAGAACCCTTGTCATCTCTCGAACACCACCCTCTAAATCGTGAAAATTACGTACACCAAAGGCGACAGTAACTACATCAAAACTACTTTCACTAAATGGCATATGTTCGGCCTCTCCCTGTTTAAGTGATATATTAGATGCTAACCCCGCAGCATCTATTTTAGCTCTTGCAACTTCCAACATACCATCCGAAAGATCATATCCGACAATATGACTAAACTTGTTACGCTTAGATAGCGAGATTGCCATATCTCCCGTTCCTGTTGCGACATCCAAGATATCACTCGCCGACTGCTTACAAACTCTATTTATGACACGTCTGCGCCATATATGATCAATACCAAAAGATAAAATATGATTAAGTAGGTCATAGCTAGGAGCGATCGTATTGAACATACGTTTTACCTGATCTTTTTTAGATTCTTTATTATTATATGGTTTCATTATTGAAATTTAATTGTTTTATCTGGTTTCATCATGGAGATAATCATTGCGGGTAGAGTTAAAAGTCCTACTATTATAATAAATGCACCTAAATTTAGGGAAACTATCCACCATAAATCAAACTTTATTGGTATTGCAGTTAAGTAATAACCCGATTGGTCTAACTTGATAAGTTGGGTCTGCTGCTGCAATAAAGCTAAGCCAAAACCAACTATATTTCCGAAGAACAACCCTTTCATTACAATAAAAGAGGAGCGTATGATAAAGAGCTTCTGTAATGATTTATTACTCATACCTAATGACTTCAAGATTCCAATCATTGACGTTCTCTCTAATAAAATAATCAATAGTGCCGAGATCATATTAAATAAAGAGACCAAAGTCATAACTGTTATCATAACAATGGCATTTATATTGTGCGCCTTCAGCCAGTCAAAAAGAGGTCGATAACGCTCAACAATTGTCTCTGTCATAAGAACACCTCCATCGGGCTGTGGTATATCAACTATTAATTGATATACTTCAGAATCCAAATCCTCTAAATTATCAAAATTATTACTAGTAATCTCATACCCTGTAATTTGATTGCGATCCCATCCATTCAAACGCTGAACATTACGAATATCTGTTATCATAACAACTGCATCTAGCTCATCAAAGCCTGTTTCATAGATACCACAAACTTTAAATAAATCTCGTTTAGGTGCCTTGTCGGGCTGTACAAACAACATCTCAACCTTATCACCAACACTTAAACCTGAGTTCTTTGCAATAACTTTTGAGATCAAAACATCTTTATTCCTAACTTCACTCCCAATTCGAGGTAGCGTACCTGCGACTAGATTACTTTTAAAAAATAGAGAGTCGTATCCAAGTTCATTACCCTTTAACATTACCCCTTGAATTGCATCTTTACTCTTGACGATACCACCTTTAATAGCATACGCATCAACATTTTTAAGATCCTTAATCAACTTTAGACTATCAACAAGTATTTGATTCCTCGAAATAGGACTTGTCTCAAGCGAGCGGTTTCCATCAAGGTTCACAATTTGTATATGTGCACCAAATCCAATCAATTTACCTGAAATTTCATCTTTGAACCCACTAATAACAGACATCGAGATAATCATAACAGTAATACTTATCGCAACAGTTAAGGTCGCAATACGCACCATAATATTATGGTGATTACCCCCTTTAACCTCAGCAATCCTCTTTGCTATAAAAAATTCAGTATTTAATTTAGACATATTCTATCTCTTTATTCGCAACATTTATTGTTTATCTAAGAGCAACCCTTTTAAAAGGTCATCCCAATTCTTTAAAACAACCGATAGACTATGTTGCTTAATATGTTCATACGCACTATGCTGTATAGTCGATCTTAATGACTCATCTGACATCAAATTCGATAACTCGGCAGCAAAATTTTTCTCATCTTCAACCAATACTCCATTCACCCCCGAAGGTGAAAGCAACTCTTCAATTCCTTTGCAACAGTTAATAGCTATGGATGCAACCCCATACATCTGCGCCTCATATATAACATTTGGCATACCCTCTGTCGCAGAGGTCATACATAGAATCGAAGCATCTCGATAATGTTCAATTGTATTTTTACTGTATCCTAAAAACTTAATATTATCCAACTTTAGATCCGATGCAAGTTCTTTAAAATAGCTCTCATTCTCACCAGTTCCAACTATATGCAACTCCCAGTCCGGATTATTTTTGTATATCTTACTCCATGCAAGAAGAAGACGATCAACACGTTTATCTGCGTACGTTAATCTACCAACAAAAATAACATGCTTCTTTTTAGTCATAATCGGCTCTTCTAGTGGCATAGCAGGGTTATAAATTGCCTTAAATTTATAACTAGCCCTCTCAACTCCAAGTTCAGACTCCATCGTATCAACATAGCCTTGACTTAAAACACCAAAAATGTCTACATGTTCATAAATCTGCCTATAAGTAGAAGCAACCTTATACTTAAGAGAATTAAACATGAAATGCTTAGGATACTGAAGAACATACCACTCAAGAAGTTTCCCAATTGATTGCTGTTTCTTTAAACGACCACGCTCTCTCTTATATTTTAATGTCCAAAATGGCTCATTATGAAGAATGAAAATAACCTTACTATTAGTTAATTCACGAATATTTAATACATCTTTAAGTGAAATAACACAAAAAATAGAGACATTAATATCCAATTCATTAATCTTATCTATAATGAATTGTTGATTTCCCTTGTGCCCAATACTATTGGGTAAAGTTATATAACTGCTATTAGAAAGTTTTTGTGGAGAGATACTAAAATCAAATTTACTAGAGAATATATAGACCTCATACCCAATTTTAGTTAGCTCCTCTGAAATTATATCCGTTATTTTCTCTGCCCCCCACATAGGAAACCTATCATGGAAAAATGCAATTCTAATTTTACTATTCACTTCGTAAGTTATAATTGATTATATATTTTACAATACTCTCTAGCAGTATTTTCCCATGTGTAACTCTTTGCATACTCAATTTGGGCAGATACATCCTTATCAGCAAACTCGATCAATCCCTGACTTAACACCTTTTGCATCTCACTTCGTGTAAAATCAACATCGAAATAGTATGCAAAATCTTTACCAATCTCTGGAAGAGACGTATGCTTTGATAAAAATATTGGTCTCCCATAACTCATAGCTTCAAGCACAGGCAATCCGAAACCCTCTGCTAAAGATGGAAATACAAATGCAGAACAATTACGATAATACCAATCTTTATCTGCATCATCAATAGATCCAATTATATAAACTCGATTCTCAACTCCATACTTTATTGCCTCTTCCATAATCGCATCAGAGTAGTCTGATGGATTACCCGCAATAACTAACTCCATATCATTGTTCTCCAATAGACACGGCAGTACATGAAAGTTCTTCTTCCTTAATACAGTCCCAATACTAAACAAAAAAGGATTCGTTGGTTTATAATTAGTGGGCGCAGCAACCTCTTGCCCTTGATAAAAACTACAACCATTATAGACTACTTTAATTGGCTTATTACCTAAATTAAGGTGTTTACATATATCACTCTTTGCAAACTCCGAAATCGCAACTATAAAATCACATTTATCTACTCGTTTTTGAACTCGAGATATAAATCGATCTACATTAACCTTACCTTCATACAAAAAGTTCAAATCGTGTATGGTTAATACACTATTTATGCCTTTCGGAAAAAATTTACCCAGTTGAAATGGAGAGTGGTAAACATCAATACTTGATGGTACTCTAAATAATAATTTATCGAAAAGAGTTATTCGACGTACATTTTTACTAGCCAGTAATAAACTTGCTTTTTTTGTAGTCAGGTATGTTATTTCAATATCATACTCTTCTTCAACTTTTTGCAGCGCACTATAAAGCTCCAAACAATAGGTATACAAACCTGTATTTGGGTGCTTTAACTTATCATAATCAATCATTATTCTTTTCATACCTCTAGTAAATTGGTTTAATTTGAAAACTCTCTATTCAATCATTTTACATATATAGAAAAAAATACTGATCCTATATTAATAGTTGATAAAAGTAATATTTTTTTTGTATTTTTACAAAAATAATAGTTTAATTTAAAGGGTATAATATTATTAAGATATGGGACATATAGCTTTAATAACAGGTGCATCATCGGGTATAGGTGAGGCAACAGCTCATGCTTTTGCAGAAGAGGGATACAACCTAATCATTACCGGCAGACGTTCCGCTAGACTTAGGGAGCTAAAAAAAGAGTTGGAAAAGGTATTCAACATAGAGGTACTTGTTCTTTGCTTCGATATAAGAGATAGAAAACAGTGTGAATCTGCAATTGATTCCCTGACTAAAGAGGAGCGAAATATTGACGTATTAGTTAATAATGCGGGTTTAGCTGCAGGCCTAGAACACATAAATGAAGGTGACCCAAACGACTGGGATGCAATGATAGATACTAACGTTAAAGGTTTATTGTATATTACACGGAAAATATCTCAGATCATGGTTGAAAGAGGCGAAGGTCACATAATAAATATAGGATCAATTGCTGGAACTCAAGCTTATGAGAATGGCGCAGCATACTGTGCATCAAAATACGCAGTGCATGCACTAAGCCAAGGGATGAGAATTGACCTCCTTGGTCATGGAATAAAAGTAACAGAAATAAGACCTGGCATGATTGAAACAGAGTTCTCTTTAGTAAGATTCCATGGAGACGCAAAAAGGGCTAGCTCTGTTTACGATGGCGTTGAGCCCCTGGCTGGCGAGGATATTGCAGATGCAATAATGTGGGTAGTAAGTCAACCTGACCATGTGAATATTGATGAGATAGTAATCACTCCAAAGGCACAAGCAAACGCATATTATACAAAACGTGAAATACAATAATATTTAATATTATCACGTTATTAATAAAGCTTATAACATGACAAAAATAACTAACTAAATAAAATTATGATACCATCTAATATGGGAATCGAAGTAATATTAATAATTGCTATCGGTATAATAGGTATGATTGTACAGTCTAAATTAAAGTCTGTATTTAAAAAATACTCAAAAGTAATGTTTCCTGGAGGATTGACTGGACGCGAAGTTGCAGAAAAAATGTTACGAGACAGTCACATTTATGACGTAAAAGTTATATCTACACCAGGATCTCTAACAGACCACTACAACCCAAAGAATAAAACAGTAAACCTTAGTGAAGGTGTTTATAATAGTAATAGCATATCCGCTGCGGCAGTAGCTGCTCACGAGTGTGGACACGCTGTACAACATGCCAGAGCATATGCTCCACTCGAAATGCGCTCAGCTATAGTTCCAATTGTTAATATCACAAGTACATGGGCAAGTTGGTTACTTATGGCTGGTGTTGTAGTAATGATAACAACCAACTCACAACAACTACTATGGATTGGAATCATAATGATTGGTGTATCTGCACTGTTCGCAATAATAACTCTCCCTGTTGAATACAATGCCTCTGCCAGAGCAATGGAGTGGTTGAAAGAGAGTAGAACACTACAAGGGGAGCAACTTAATCAAGCAAGTATTGCTCTATCTTGGGCAGCAAGAACTTACTTAGTAGCTGCACTTAGTGCAATAGCAACACTATTGTACTACCTTAGCTTCACAAGAGACAATTAAAAGATAGATTAGAACGATCTAAAGATTCAAGTTCTAACATCAAATACTAGCTTCTTATAAAAAACACCCGTTAGATATTTTCTAACGGGTGTTTTTTATAAGATAAGTTCTGTGCAATCACGCACCTCTACCCACGGAGAGCAGTTCCCTGCATCATGTAAACTCCACAAAAAAAGAGTACACCCCAAATATTGGAGTGCACTCTTGCTTTTATATATCAGAACTAAGTAGCTTACTACCTCTTTCCTACCATTGCATTGTAGTCATCATTTGACCCAACAATAATATTATTATAATCACGTAAACCAGTACCAGCAGGGATCAAGTGACCACAGATCACATTCTCCTTAAGCTTAGTCAATGGATCGACCTTACCTCTAATAGCCGCTTCATTCAAGACATTCGTTGTCTCTTGGAAAGATGCCGCAGACATGAAACTACTTGTCTGAAGAGCTGCTCTAGTAATACCTTGAAGTATCTGATTACTTGTAGCAGGAATAATATCTCTAACTTGTATCAATCGTAAATCCTTACGCTTAAGTCCTGAATTTTCATCACGAAGTTTACGTACAGATATAATCTGACCAGCTTGAGCTGTTGCCGAATCCCCAGCATCAGTAACAACTACCTTGTCATAAAGATCATTATTAACACGCATAAACTCCCACTTGTCAACAACCTGCTCCTCAAGTAATCTTGTATCACCTGGATCGTCAATTTGTACCTTGTTCATCATCTGACGAACAATAACCTCAAAGTGCTTATCATTAATCTTCACACCCTGCATACGGTATACCTCTTGAACCTCATTCACAATATACTCCTGCACCTTAGTAGGGCCTAATATAGATAGAATAACTCCTGGAGTAGTAGCACCATCAGACAATGGCATTCCAGCTTTTACATAGTCGTTTTCCTGAACCAATATCTGGCGAGAAAGTGGAACTAAGTAACGGCGAACTTCACCATCTTTAGATGTAACGATAACCTCACGGTTACCTCTCTTAATCTTACCAAACGAAATCTCTCCATCAATTTGAGAAACTACTGAAGGGTTCGATGGATTACGAGCCTCGAATAACTCAGTCACACGAGGAAGACCTCCTGTAATGTCACCCGCTTTACCTACTGCACGTGGAATCTTAATAAGAATATCTCCAGCTGCAATTTTTGCATTGTCTTTTACAACAACGTGAGCTCCAACTGGTAAGTTGTACTGTTTTTGCTCCTCGCCACCTTTATCAATAATCTTAATAACAGGATTCTTGTTCTTGTCTCTTGACTCAATAATAACCTTCTCTCTAAGTCCAGTCTGCTCATCAAACTCATCACGATATGTAATACCGTCAATTATGCTATCAAATGCAACCTTACCCTCATATTCAGAGATAATTACAGCATTATATGGATCCCAATCACAAACTAGATCACCTTTCTTGATCGCATCACCATCTCTCATATATAACGCAGCTCCATAAGGAAGACCATGTGTATATAGAGTGATACCAGTGTTCTCATCAACAATACGAAGTTCAGAAAGTCGACTAATTACAACATTTACTGAAACACCTTTATCAGTTTTTGATTTAACAGTTCTTAAATCATCAATCTCTAAACGACCTTCATATTTAGATACAACGTTGTTATCAACAGTCACACCTCCCGCAACTCCTCCAACGTGGAATGTACGAAGTGTAAGCTGTGTTCCCGGCTCTCCAATACTCTGCGCTGCAATTACACCAACTGCTTCACCTCTTTGTACCATCCTTGCCGTAGATAAACTACGTCCATAACACTTAACACAAACTCCAATCTTAGCCTCACAAGTAAGTACCGAACGGATATCAATATGCGTAATTGGAGACTTCTCAATTTCACTTGCAATCTCCTCTGTTATCTCAGAACCCTCGCTAACGATTAACTCGCCAGTCAATGGGTGGAATACATCTTCAAGAGTTGTACGACCTAAAATTCGCTCATACAGTGTTTGAACAATATCTTCATTTTTCTTTATAGCTTCTGCTGTCAAACCACGAAGAGTTCCACAGTCAGTCTCTGTTATAACAACATCCTGAGCAACGTCAACCAAACGACGAGTCAAATAACCCGCATCGGCTGTCTTAAGAGCTGTATCGGCAAGACCTTTACGAGCACCGTGAGTAGAAATAAAGTACTCAAGGACAGAAAGACCCTCCTTAAAGTTAGAAAGGATAGGATTCTCAATTACTTGACCTCCATCACTTCCACTCTTTTGAGGCTTGGCCATCAATCCACGCATACCAGAGAGCTGTCTAATTTGCTCTTTAGATCCACGGGCTCCAGAATCAAGCATCATGTAAACAGGATTGAAACCATCTTGATCGCTTATAAGGTGATCAAGAACCGTTTTTGTTAACTTAGTATTAATATTTGTCCAGATGTCAATAATCTGATTGTAACGCTCATTGTTTGTAATAAGACCTGAGTTGTAACTCTCAAATACCTCTGCAACACGCTCATAACCTTCATTTACCAAAGTCTCCTTCTCCTTAGGGATAAGAACCGCATCAAGGTTAAATGATAGACCTCCACGGAAAGCCATTTGATATCCTAATGACTTAATATCATCAAGGAACTCAGCTGCTCTCGCAACTCCAGCCTTCTTCATCACAACACCAATGATATCTCTCAAAGATTTCTTTGTAAGAACCTCATTGATATATCCAACCTCAGCTGGAACAAACTGGTTAAATAGAATACGACCAATAGTTGTTTTTTCTATCAACTTACGCACTGGGTTACCTTTTTCGTCAATGGTATCAACCATAACTTTAACCTCAGCGTGAAGTTTTGCTCTACCTTCATTGTATGCAATAATAGCCTCTTCTGGTCCGTAACATACTAATCCCTCACCTTGAACGCCTGGACGTTGTTTAGTGATATAGTATAGTCCAAGAACCATGTCCTGAGAAGGTACCGTAATTGGAGCACCATTTGCAGGGTTAAGGATATTATGAGCACCTAACATCAAAATCTGAGCCTCAAGAATCGCAGCATTACCAAGAGGTAAATGCACAGCCATCTGGTCACCATCAAAGTCGGCATTAAATGCAGTACAAGCTAATGGATGAAGTTGAAGAGCTTTTCCCTCAATAAGCTTAGGTTGAAATGCCTGAATACCCAAACGGTGAAGAGTTGGAGCACGGTTCATTAAAACTGGATGTCCTTTAATTACATTCTCAAGGATATCCCAAATTACCGCATCTTTTCTATCTATAATTTTCTTTGCAGACTTAACAGTCTTAACAATTCCTCTCTCAATAAGTTTTCTTATGATAAACGGCTTATAAAGCTCTGCCGCCATATCTTTAGGAATACCCATTTCATGCATCTTAAGCTCTGGTCCTACAACAATTACAGAACGAGCAGAGTAGTCAACACGCTTTCCAAGTAAGTTCTGACGGAAACGTCCTTGCTTACCCTTTAAACTATCACTAAGTGATTTAAGTGGTCTATTACTCTCTGTCTTAACAGCATTACTCTTTCTTGAGTTATCTAATAAACTATCAACAGCCTCTTGTAACATACGTTTCTCGTTACGAAGAATAACCTCTGGAGCTTTAATTTCGATAAGTCTTTTAAGACGATTATTACGAATAATCACACGACGATAAAGATCATTTAGGTCAGACGTAGCAAAACGTCCTCCATCTAAAGGAACTAAAGGTCTCAATTCTGGTGGGATAACTGGAACAACTTTCAGTACCATCCACTCAGGCTTATTGATCTCTCTAGAAGTACGGAACGCCTCTACAACATTCAGACGCTTAAGAGCATCTGTTTTTCTCTGTTGAGAAGTCTCAGTACTAGCCTTATGACGTAATGTGTATGATAACGAGTCAAGATCAACTTTTTCAAGAAGAGCATAGACTGCCTCAGCACCCATTTTCGCAATAAATTTATTAGGATCAGTATCCTCTAATTGTGCATTTCCTTTAAGAGCATCTACAGTATCCAAGTACTCCTTTTCAGATAACAAATCAAGATTTGAAACCGGAATAGGTAACTCTGCTGCTGCTCCTGTTTGGATTACAACATAACGCTCATAATATACAACTGTCTCCAGCTTTTTTGTTGGAATACCTACTAAGTATCCAATCTTAGATGGAAGAGAACGGAAATACCAAATATGAACAACAGGCACAACTAAAGAGATGTGTCCCATTCTTTCACGACGTACTTTTTTCTCTGTAACCTCTACACCACAACGGTCACAAACAATACCTTTATAGCGAATCCTTTTGTATTTTCCACAATGACACTCGTAATCCTTTACAGGTCCGAATATCCTTTCACAAAATAGACCATCGCGTTCTGGTTTATATGTTCGATAGTTAATTGTTTCTGGTTTAAGAACCTCTCCACTTGAGTTCTCCAAAATTTCCTCTGGAGACGCAAGACCAATCGATATCTTACTGAAACCAACGTTAGTTCTAGTGTCTTTTTTGAATGACATATACTTAACTATTTATATTTTATATGCTTACTACTCAAACAACCTTAAAATGTGGAGTCACTCTTTTTAGAGCAACTTCCACACATCAAGTTTTAATATTTAATCCAGTTTAACACTGATAGCTAAACCACGTAATTCGTGCAACAACACATTCAGTGACTCTGGGATTCCCGCTTTAGGAAGATTGTCTCCCTTAACGATAGCCTCGTATGCCTTAGCACGTCCCATAACATCATCTGATTTGATTGTCAATATCTCTTGAAGAATATTCGCTGCACCAAATGCCTCTAGTGCCCAAACCTCCATCTCTCCAAAACGTTGACCTCCAAATTGTGCTTTACCTCCTAATGGCTGCTGAGTAATCAATGAATAAGGTCCGATTGAACGGGCGTGCATCTTATCATCAATCATGTGACCAAGCTTCAACATATAAATTATGCCGACAGTAGCTGGTTGGTCAAATTTCTCTCCTGTACCTCCATCTGATAAGAATGTACGACCACTATGAGGAATACCTGCTTTCGCTGTATATTCGTTTATCTCATCTAGTGTTGCTCCATCAAAAATCGGAGTCGCAAATTTCAAACCAAGCTCTTTTCCTGCCCATCCTAAAACAGTCTCATAGATCTGTCCAAGGTTCATACGAGAAGGTACTCCCAGTGGATTCAATACGATATCCACAATTGTTCCATCATCAAGGAAAGGCATATCTTCATCACGTACAACTTTGGCAACAATACCTTTGTTTCCGTGACGTCCCGCCATTTTATCTCCTACTTTCAGTTTACGTTTCTTAGCGATGTAAACTTTTGCTAGTTGAATAATACCGACAGGTAACTCATCTCCGTTCGTAAGATTATATTTCTCACGCTTGATCTGAGAATCAGCCTCTTTCCACTTTATAATATAGTTATTTATAGTCCTTTCAACATGAACATTTAATTCAGCATCGGTAGTCCATTTATCTGCACCCAATGTCATGTAATCAATATCCATTAACATTCTATGCGTAAATTTATCTCCTTTACTATAAAGTTCTGTGCCGAAATAGTCTGTAATTCCAATAGTAGTAGCTCCATCAAGAAGTACCCAAAGTTTCTCTAAAAGAATATCTCTCAAATCGCTTACCTGTGCGATAAACTTATTATCAAGCTTCTCAAGTTGTAGTTTCTCAACTTGCTTACCTTTCTTTAGATCCTTATTTGCTCTAGTGAATAACTTTCTATCAACGATAACACCAAATAGTGATGGTTGAGCCTTCAATGACGCATCTTTTACGTCACCAGCCTTATCTCCGAAGATTGCACGAAGCAACTTCTCTTCAGGTGAAGGATCACTCTCTCCTTTAGGTGTAATCTTACCAATCAGAATATCTCCAGGTTTTACGTTTGCTCCGATTCTGATAATTCCATTTTCGTCAAGATCCTTTGTTGCATCTTCACTAACATTTGGAATATCTGATGTAAGCTCTTCAACACCACGTTTTGTGTCACGAACCTCCATAATATACTCATCAACGTGTACCGATGTGAATATATCTTCTCTTGCAATACGCTCTGAAATAACAATCGCATCCTCAAAGTTATAACCTTTCCAAGGCATGAATGCCACTTTCAGGTTACGTCCAATAGCTAACTCACCTTTTTCAGTTGAGTAACCATCTGTAAGAATTTGACCTTTTGTAACCTTCTCGCCCGTACGGACAATAGGTTTCAATGTTACCGATGTATTCTGATTTGTTTTTCTATATATAGGTAACTTATAAACAGTGACCTCAGGATCAAAGCTTACAAGAATTTCCATCTCTGTTCTTTCGTACTTAACATGAATCTGAGCAGCATCAGCAAATACAACCTCACCATCTTTCTCAGCAACGATCTGAACACGACTATCACTAATCATATCCTTCTCTAAACCAGTTCCAACGATAGGAGCTTCACATTTAACCAAAGGTACTGCCTGACGCATCATGTTAGATCCCATCAATGCACGGTTCGCATCATCATGCTCAAGGAATGGAATAAGACTTGCCGCAATAGATGCAATCTGATTAGGAGCAACATCAATCATGTCTAACTCCTTAGCAACAACGTTAGGGAAGTCTGCCTCAGATCTAGCCTTAATCAAACCACTACCAACGAATGTACCGTCATCATTAATTCCAACACAACTTTGAGCAATAATTAAGCCCTCTTCCTCTTCTGCACTTAAATATACAATTCCGTCATCTGTGATATCAATAACTCCTTCATTTACCTTACGGTAAGGAGTCTCAATGAATCCCATTTCACTCACCTTTGCATATACACAAAGAGATGAGATAAGTCCAATATTTGGTCCCTCAGGAGTCTCAATTGGACAAAGTCTACCATAGTGAGTATAGTGAACGTCACGAACCTCAAATCCAGCTCTATCACGAGAAAGACCTCCAGGTCCTAACGCTGAAAGACGACGCTTATGAGTCATCTCAGCAAGAGGATTGGTTTGATCCATGAACTGAGACAACTGATTTGTTCCAAAGAATGAATTAATAACACTAGACAATGTCTTAGCATTAATCAAATCAACAGGAGTAAATACTTCGTTATCTCTAACATTCATTCTCTCACGAATAGTACGCGCCATACGAACGAAACCTACACTAAATTGGTTCGCTAACTGCTCTCCAACAGTTCTTACACGACGATTACTAAGGTGGTCAATATCATCAATATCAGTTTTAGAGTTGATAAGTGATATTAAATATTTAATGATTGCGATCATATCTTCTTTAGTAAGAGTTCTTACTGAAGAATCTGTATCCAATCCAAATTTTTTGTTAATACGGAAACGCCCTACATCACCTAAATCGTAACGTTTGTCAGAGAAAAATAACTTCTCAATAACATCACGTGCCGTAGCCTCATCAGGTGGCTCAGAGTTACGCAATTGTCTATAAATATAAACTACTGCCTCTTTTTCTGAGTTACAAGGGTCTTTTTGTAGAGTGTTATATACGATCGAGTAGTCTGTTCCAGATTGATTATCCTTGTGAAGAAGAACACTCTTCGCTCCACTATCAATAATCTCTTCGACATGTTTCTCTTCAAGATAAGTCTCTCTATCAATAATTATTTCGTTACGCTCAATAGATACTACTTCACCAGTATCTTCGTCAACGAAATCTTCTACCCATGTCTTAAGAACACGCGCAGCAAGTTTTCTTCCAATTGCTTTTTTTAGTGTAGCTTTCGACACTTTAATCTCATCAGCTAGATCAAAAATATCTAGAATCTGACGGTCACTTTCAAAACAAATTGCTCTAAGCAATGTTGTTACAGGAAGTTTCTTTTTACGATCAATGTAAGCATACATGACATTATTAATGTCAGTAGTAAACTCAATCCACGAACCCTTGAATGGGATAATACGTGCAGAGTATAATTTAGTACCATTGCTATGTGTACTTTGACCAAAGAATACCCCTGGTGAACGGTGCAATTGCGAAACAATTACACGCTCTGCTCCATTGATAACAAATGTACCACGTGAAGTCATATATGGTATTGTACCAAAATAAACATCCTGCACGACAGTATCAAAATCTTCGTGATCAGAATCAGTACAATACAGCTTTAGTTTAGCTTTAAGAGGCACACTATAAGTAACCCCTCTCTCAAGACATTCATCAATTGAATATCTAGGGGGATCAACATAGTAGTCAATAAATTCCAGAACAAAGTTATTTCTGGTGTCCGTTATAGGAAAATTCTCCATAAAGACCTTGTACAACCCTTCGTTTTTACGATTTTCAGCTGTAGTGTCTAATTGAAAAAAATCCTGAAATGATTTAAGTTGCACCTCCAAGAAGTCAGGATAATTCATCCTATGCTTCACTGAAGAAAAACTAATTCTTTGATTATTCGGTTTTGAGGACATCGTATCCAATAGTTAAAGATGAAGTGGATTAGGCAATCCTTATGCATTCCACCATAAATACCTGTTTATCAGTAATTTATCAAATGCTTTAAAGCCTGTGCTATTTAAAAGAGTAATTATCTATGAAGAAAGGGATTAACCCTATTTTTCATAGACAACAAAAGGCATAGAGCTTATTTATCATAAGCTCTACACCCGATATTTGCTAGTTGCAAGTATAATTACTTAACTTCAACTGTAGCGCCTGCCTCTTCAAGTTGAGATTTGATTGCCTCAGCCTCTTCTTTAGACACACCTTCTTTGATAGCTTTAGGAGCTCCATCAACAAGATCTTTAGACTCTTTCAAACCAAGACCTGTAAGATCTTTAACAGCCTTAACAACTTGTAATTTAGCTTGACCTGCAGAGATAAGAACTACGTCGAAAGCTGTTTGCTCAGCAACTGCTGCTGCTGCTGCTGGAGCTGCTACTGCAACTGCTGCTGCTGCAGGCTCGATTCCGTACTCATCCTTAAGGATTGTAGCTAACTCATTTACCTCTTTAACTGTTAAGTTTACCAACTCTTCAGCTATTTTTTTAATATCTGCCATTGTTATATGATTTTTTTAAATGTTTGACAAAATGAATTTAATTTCTTTCTTCTAGTGCCTTTACGATACCTGCAATCTTATGTCCTCCATTAGATTGAAGTGCAGAAATAACACTTTTTGTTGGAGATTGAAGTAATCCAACAACCTCTCCGATAAGCTCCTCTTTGCTCTTGATATTAACAAGTTCCTCTAATGTTGCATCACCAACATAAACAGACTCCTCTACAAACGCTGCTTTTAAGACAGGCTTGTCACTGCTTTTTCTAAATTCTTTAATTAGAACTGCAGGAGTTTTGCTTACTTCAGTGAACATCATAGAAGTAGAACCTTTCAATACGCTAACAAGATCAGCATTCGCCATATCTAATCTCTCAAGAGCCTTAACAAGAAGGGTGTTCTTAACAACCATCATTGTAATGTTACTCTCGAAACATTTACTTCTTAACTCAGCTGTTTTTTCAGCATTAAGTCCAGAAATATCAATTAAATAAAAGTGCGGATACTGATTGAGTTTTTCAGCTAAGCTATCGATAATAATCTTTTTTTCTTCCCTATTCATCGTTTCTCAATTTTATTTCGTTTCAACCGATTTGGGATCAATCTGCAAACCAGGACTCATCGTTGATGAGAGATAGATGCTTATTACATAAGTACCTTTAGCTGCAGATGGCTTAAGCTTGTTTATTGTACCGAGAAACTCGTTAGCATTATCTTCGATCTTATCTGCTGAGAATGACACCTTACCCACTGAAGAGTGAACGATACCAAATTTGTCAACTTTAAAGTCTATTTTACCTGCTTTTACCTCAGTTACAGCTTTTCCAACTTCCATTGTTACTGTACCAGTCTTTGGGTTTGGCATAAGACCACGTGGACCTAAAATACGTCCAAGTGCACCAACTTTTGCCATTACACTAGGAGTTGTGATGATAACATCAACATCTGTCCATCCTGCTTTGATCTTCGCAATGTACTCATCAAGTCCAACGAAGTCAGCTCCAGCTGCTTTTGCCTCTTCCTCCTTGTCGGGAGTACAAAGAACTAATACTTTTGTCTCTTTTCCTGTTCCATGTGGAAGAGTCACAATACCTCTTACCATTTGGTTCGCCTTACGTGGATCTACTCCAAGACGTACGTCTAAATCTACAGAAGCATCAAATTTCGTAAAGGTAATCTCCTTCAGAAGAGCTGCTGCTTCGCTTAGTTTGTACACCTTATCAGGTTCAATCTTTGCTATAGCTATTTTTTGATTTTTAGTCAGCTTACTCATTTTCAGTAATTTATTATTAATTACATATTAGGAAATTCACCAACTACGTTGATACCCATACTACGTGCCGTTCCAGCTACCATGCGCATTGCAGACTCCATTACAAAACAGTTTAGGTCAGGCATTTTATCCTGAGCTATAACTTGAATTTGCTCCCATGTTACCTGTCCAACCTTTGTACGGTTTGGTTCAGGTGAACCTGATTGAAGACCTGCTGCCTCTTTAAGCTGAATGGCTACAGGTGGCTGTTTGATGACGAAGTCAAATGACTTGTCTCCATAGACAGTGATGATTACCGGTAATACTTTACCTGCCTTGTCCTGAGTCCTAGCATTAAACTGCTTACAGAAGTCCATGATATTGACTCCCTTAGAACCTAAAGCTGGACCTACTGGTGGAGAAGGATTGGCAGCACCACCTTTGATCTGCAATTTTATAAATGCAGCAACCTCTTTTGC
Source organism: uncultured Rikenellaceae bacterium (assembly GCA_947038405.1). Lineage (GTDB taxonomy): Bacteria > Bacteroidota > Bacteroidia > Bacteroidales > Rikenellaceae > CAMQVY01. The sequence continues at coordinate 22,435 of CAMQVY010000031.1, forward strand.
CATAATTTTCCTTGGTTAATTATTCTTTTTCAACTTGCATAAAACTTAACTCGATTGGAGTCTTTCTTCCAAATATCTTCACTGAAACTGTAAGTTTCTTTCGTTCGTTATCCACTGTCTCGATGACACCAGAAAAACTTGAAAAAGGGCCCTCCGTAACCTTTACAGACTCTCCTTCAAAGAAAGGAACTTCATTTTCCTCCTCACTTGCACTCAGTTCATCAACACGACCTAAAATACGGCTTACCTCCTGAGGGCGCAGTGGTGTAGCTATCATCTTTCGACTTGCTTCTTTCGTGTCTCCGAGAAACCCAAGTACATTGGGAACATTTCGAAGTATAAATGGTATTTCGCCTACTAGTACTGCTTCGACTAATACATAGCCAGGGTATGATACACGATCTTTACTAATCTTTTTACCGTTTCTGATCGAATAGATCTTCTCAGTTGGGATTAATACTTGTGAGATATAGTCTTCAAGGTGAAGGTTATGTACTTCTAAATCGATGTACTCCTTTACCTTGTTTTCTTTACCTCCAATTGCACGTATAACATACCATTGCTTTAATTCTTTATCATTCATTAAATTAGTAATCATTAAGAATTAATATAGCAATCCATATATAAACTTCATAGCGTTATCAAATACCATGTCCATGGCTAATACAACAAACGCAAATAGTAGGGAAGCGACCATTACTACTATTGCTGAATTTTGTAATTCACCCCATGTTGGCCATGATACTTTCTGAACTAACTCCGTGTAGGCTTCTTTAGTATAATTTACGATTCTCATAGTTATTGTAAATTTAGCACGAGTGGAGAGATTCGAACTCCCATCAACGGTTTTGGAGACCGCTATTCTACCCTTGAACTACAC
>CAMQVY010000032.1 GCA_947038405.1 uncultured Rikenellaceae bacterium
TATGTTGTTCCATTCGGACCAAGGGGTGCAGTATGCGTGTTCTGAGTTTAGAAATATTCTTGATTCCTCTATTGTTCAGAGCATGTCACGGCGCGGTAACTACTGGGACAATGCCGTGGCGGAGAGTTTCTTCAAGAGGTTAAAATGCGAACTAATCTATGGTGATAAACTAATGACTTAAAAAGAGTTAGTGATAAAAATATTTGAATATATCGAACTCTTTTACAACAAAACAAGACGTCATTCTGCTTTAAAGAATATGTCAATTGATGAATTTTGCAATAATATGAAATCTATTGCTTAACTTATTGTGCAAGTAAAATTTGTAAGTCCATATATTCAAATATCTTTACCCCTAACTCTATTTCTTTTATTTTTGCTCATTTTTGGTCTGTTAAGTTACAGCGGAAGGTGGCTGGTTTAAGTAATATGGTTGAATGTGAGACTAAATTAGGTTAAGGCATATATATGTTTCCTGTAGCTATTGCGTATTCACGTACAGCTCCATGATGACGACGACGATGATGTATGGTATTAACTAAAACCATATGACACCATACGTTTCTATTTCCAAGTATAATACCTTCAATATGGTGCCAAGTATATCCTCCCGGCTTATTATGTCCATATATTATCTCTGCTGCAGCATAATCACCTACTCTACTTCCTGTCATAATTATATAAGCCAAACTAGCTGGCAAAATAAGATCTTGAGGCAAAGGAAGAACGTTATTATGAGGAATAATAGCTCTAATTAATGCGTTGAAAGAGGCATAATTTATATTGGGACCATTCCATATAGCTTCTATCGTATTTGCAAGGTTATCATTAAGCTCATAGTGAGCTTCAAGTCCCATACTCTCTGCTACATCATCTAGCAAAGGAATAAAATTGTGATAGACGACCCCGTTTATTGTTATTGATAATTGCATGCAGTTGTTATTTGAGGCAGCCGAATTACTTGGTACTATATTTTTGTTTTGTACTACATTTTTTGCCATTCCTCCCATCACATCCGCCTCTCTCTCCAACGAATTATCATTATTCACACTAACCCCTTGCATCTGCATAGTAGGTCGTACACGACCTTGCTTCTGCTGTATCACATGCCAAGCCTCGTGAGGTAAATGCGTTTCTTGACCTGGTGCTATGTGGATATTGGTGCCTTGTGCATACGCATGGGCTTGCATCTGTGCAGGTTTATTAGAGTTATAATGTACACGTACATCATCCATACTAAGCCCTGACATGCTTTCTATACCTGATTTTAAATTGTCTGGCAGTCCTGTTTTGTTTGGTTTCTGTTGTAGCATTTCAATCTTCCCCTGTAACAGATCATCTTTTTCTGACTTTAATTGCACGGTAGGTTTCATTTGCAAACGATCACCTTCCTCTTCCATTTCCATACATTGAATTACCTTCATTAATCTTATTTGAGGAGTAATACGATTATCAACGAAAAAAGTTTGTCCTTCATTAGATTGTTGAATTGAATTCATTAGCTTTGTTTGTACGGTATTGAGATTATCCACCATATAGCCTCTTTGAGACATATACTGTTCTGATAGTTGTATTGTATGAGGATGTACCTCTTGCTGTTTATGGTCTATTTTCATATCGTCATGCATTTAATTATAAATATATTTATAATATGATTACTTTTTAAATACTTCGGTACGCAGTGACTCTTTTAGTACCTTTTCTGTTAATTTTGCATCTCCACCCATCAACATTTGCAATGCACAACGGCGAATGACATTAGAAATAGCTCCTCCAGAAAGCTCACTTTCGGAAGCCATATGAATAAGTGCGGCTTTATTATCTCCTAACCAATTCTTGGGTAACATCTTTAACCATAACTCTGATCGTAGCTCTTTATTTGGCATCGGGAAATATATCATAGATTGAAATCGGCGTGAAAATGCATCATCAATATTGGAGCGAATATTGGTAGCCAAAATAACAGTCCCATTAAAATCTTCTATACGCTGCAACAGATAAGCGACCTCCTGATTTGCGTGGCGGTCATTGGATGTATTTGTAGATGTTCTTTTACCAAACAAGGCATCTGCCTCATCAAAAAAGAGTATCCAATTACGATTCTCGGCAAAGTCAAATACTTTGGCGAGATTTTTCTCCGTCTCTCCAATATATTTAGACACAATCATAGACAAGTCAACCCTATAAACATCCATCTCATTTTTCTGCCCAAGGAGAGTAGCCGCAAGGGTCTTTCCCGTTCCTGGAGGACCATAAAAAAGTGCTCGATAACCTGCCTTTAAAAATCTCGACAGACCCCAATCAGACATAATAGTATGACTAGAAGATATCCATGTATTAATCTCCTTAAGTCCTTCTGTCACTTGGTAGTCCAAAACCATATCTTTCCACTTCAATTCAGTAGTAATGAGTTTAGCTGGAAAGCCAATGCTATAATCGGGCTTGAAATCACTATCTAAGAGAACACGACTCAGAAACTCTTCAGAGAGCCGTAGTTGTCCACTCATAAATGGTTCGCCAGACCCTGCACCCTCCAATCGAAGAGTATTTTGAGTGTAAAACCAGTGGTCTTTTTGAAATAGTCGTATCACCTCTTTACGCTTTCCAATATCATCTCCCGCAACTATAAATATAGCTGTTTCGCCAGTTGGGAGGAAGCCTCCGTGGGACAACCCTTTCCATCCACCAAACTCGGTATATGGTCGATTAAAATTCTTGTTATGTACAAAAAACATGTCTAATATTTGCGGACTAATGTGTGGAATAAGTGCCAATATTAATACAACTTGCTCTTCTAATGTTACCATTTTATCTGGCGTATACAACTTCAAGATATCATATCTAGGTCTTTGTATATCATGTATAGATGCGACTTCACAATCTTGTTTAAAATTGCATTTAATTGCAATATCAAGAATGGATTGAAACCAATTCAACTGCTCTTCCAACTGTTTATTCATAACTATACATTTTTTCTATATTACAATTCTGTTTTTTCACTAGAACGCCACAGGACGGATATTGGCTTTTTTAACCACGGGAATCGAATCCTACTGTATGACCAAGGCAAGGAGTCCAGCAGCATATCGTACGAACGGCTATCTACCGACAATACCCATTTGCCATCCTGTTGCACAATCACTCCACTACGCTCTATGAAGCTGTGTTGAAACCCCACTATTGATGTATTTTCCATCTTCGACCAATTGGCTTTCACTCCCATCAACATCCCATCTACAGTCTCGATATCACCTTCGGTTAACTCGATACATTTAGAAAGTGGCACAGAGAGCGGACACCCCACAAGAATACGATTAAAAATCAATTCTGACTCCTTATATTCTCTATCATCTTGGGAAACAAGTCGCTGAATAATAAATATTGCACGTATTCGAGACTCCATATCTTTAAAATCATTATGCTCATCATTCAGCAAGTCAAGCATAGCAAAAAGACGTGGAAACCACGGAGTTAGTAGAGCTAATCCTGCATTGCTTACGGTGAGGTGCTGGGTTAATTCACTAGACTCTTCTTGATAATCTATTTGATTGACTACTCCGATATTAAGGTCGGTTATAACACTTTTTAGCACAATATCCTGCAAGGGCACGACTAGTCTAGTATCTCCTTCTATTGATACTGTCTCTACTAATTTTAGTGACCTAATAAAAAGTTTCGCAATCTCATTAAGTGGCATTTTACTCAATTTTTCTACCTCTACAGAGAGGCCAAAACGTATTAGTCCAATTTTAATATTTGACTGTGTAGTTAATTTATTTATTTGTAAGTACCACATAATTTGACGTACGAGTTCAGCTGTGGGTAGCGATATTCCAGCTATCATCTGAACCCAATCTTTTAGTTCGAACCACTCCTGAAGCTCCTCAATTGCAAAGAGCCCATCAAACATCCAACTACGAATAATCTGCAATAATCTAATAGGCTGAAACATAATATATTTTCGTAAAGCATAGAGTTTTACCCCTATATCGAGGCTGGTATTTTTCAAATAGTCTAATAAAAGATCCTTATCCCACTCTTCAAACATACAACTTTGTAGCACCAGAACATCACCTTTCGACTCTGAATCAAACGCTTGTAACGAACAAATACCACTATTTTCAATAAATGAGAACAACTCTTTTGGGTGATATTCTATTAATAATTCAATTTTTTTATAAAAATCCTCCTCGTTTAGATCTTTTTCATAGATCAATCCACTAATATCCTCAACTGATATTGGACTGACTGTTCTCTCTCTTTCATCGTCATTAAAATAGGTTGTTTGAATATCCTGTTTATGAGCAAGTTTCCTCTCTTGGAGTAACTCTGCAATTTGAGATGATAATAATTTTGTCCTAACAGTATTTATTCGCTCAAGGGTACGATTAGATAAACTTTTACCACTCATTATTTGTAGTACAAGATCAAATATTCCATCTGTATTGTGTGCCGTATCGGAGAGTGAATTATTGGATATTTCGATCATTACATTGCTATAAATTATCCTTAAAATATGCGTAATATTCTCTGCGCCAAATAATTCTACAAGAAAAACATATGCTATCTCACTCCGACTATCACCTCTTACTCCCCTATCTATTTGCCACGATACCAACAACAGAACAACTCTTTCAGTAAACTTTTCTCGACTCTGAGAGTAAGAGGCAAAAATCGTGTAGCGTGAAACTATCCACTGGAAAAATACAGTTATATCAGAGCAATATGAGCCAGAAAATCCCACAGTAAGATAGACGAAAAACTCACGATTAAACACCTCTATAATATCTCCAAACAACCGTTTAGAACTCACATTAAGTAACAATGTATAGAGATCAGTTGCAGATACCTTTAACAAAGACAACAGCTGATACCGTTTTACCTCCGTAGTAATACGACTGTCCATTAAGAAGGCTATTTGCTTCTCTATATTTTTATCATAAAACACCTCTTCAAGCAGATCTATATTTACAAGTGCAACTATTTTATTCTCTTTAGAGACAACCTTTCGTTCCAATAAAGATAAATGTACAAACATATAATACAGTTCCATATTGAAATATCCAGAGTATTCTGGAGAACCATCCTCAGCCATAGACTGCTGGCCATAAATTACATTTAATATTTTAATGTAGTATTCGTCACCAAATACTTCTCGAAGAAATTGTATTGTAAGTTCAGCTTTAGATAGGTAGGTTGCATAAGCGCGTTTTCTAATAAAGGATAATAATTTAACATTTAGATGCTTCTGAAAATGAGTTTTATCTCCAAAAGAGAAGACACCATTAAATGGATAGTGCTCTAATAACCAACAGTAAAAATAGTGCCAATATTCAGGGACACCTACCTCAGCGTGACTTTCACACTCAGTCAGCATAATATACTTGATCGTTAGTGAATTCAATATCTCCGCTAGAATATCTAAATGGATGCTATCTGCTATATGAATAAAATCAACCACAACTCTAGGCATAGACTCAAGTAGGACTGCAAGGTAGCGCTGTCGCTCAAAGGGACTCATCGGGGTGCTGAATAGCCACAGTATATTATTACTAAACTCTCCGATTAAACTCGGACGCAAATCCTCTTCAACATGCTCTATAAGTTGTAGTTTAATTGCGGAGCGCTCCATCTCCGACAAAGATAAATTAGACTCTAGCCCATCATTAATATGGATTACGAGTAGACCAACTAACCGAGTATCAGTATTTATCATTTCGATTAATTTGACAACAATAGTTGGAGTTGTCAATACGATTTGAGATAATGTATGTTGTCGCTCCTTCGTTGTTATTTGTCGATCCTCGTTCCAGTGAGCAATCATTTTCATCAAGAACCGATTGTCTACATCTCTCATTAAGCGCTCCAACATATACGCTTTTTGAAAGCAGGTTTGCACTATTATATTGATGTAACTAGGTGCATATTGCATAATAAATGCCAACTCATCTGACAAATCAAAAGCCACATCGCTCCACTCGGCTCTACAAGCACCATACTTTAGATAGTGCAATAAATTATCTAAGCGACTATCTGCTAATTTATGGTTATCAACTCTATCTATAATATATGTACTAAAAGTACGCTCTAATGCCTCACGCAAACGCAACGGGAATAGTGTATAAAACTCCTCTTCGGGAATACTCCCTAGTTCTAATTTCAGCAAGTCTATCTCAATCCATTTATCTTTATTGTCTACTTCACAAAAAAATTCATCCAAAACAGTTGTTATAGTACGATGACAATACTCATCCCACTGCACATATAGACTATGTGCAAATGACTCCTCTTGAACCGAGAAATTGAATGATATATTGTCGATAGTGGTCATACTTCTTCTTTAACAATTCCACCTAATTTTAACACTTCTACAATCTCACTACTGTCAGACTCACTATTTACACCTCTAGACAAACCCTTAACCCATTTATGGTAAGCGTGTTCAAACAGTTGCATCTCAGTCACATTTAACCAATATATATAGGCTTTTATATGAACTGGCACCAACAACTTTAGAAGTTGTCTGCACACATCTCGAAAACGGGGTGACTTGAAACGCACTGTCCAATCTGGCAAAATAAACGAAATTGTAAAATACTCTGGACGACACAATAAATTATGCTCCACAACATACATTGCCTCGCTTTTGCGGTTCAGTTCAATAAGGAAATATCGCAAAATCCTAGCCAAACCAATAAGTTCATCTTTATTACTCTTGCGCCCCAGATTTACCCACGCACTATCTTCATCATTCCAAAAAGTCAATAGATACTCCCCATTATTGAGGTTTAAAAGTTTATAGTTATCTGAATTAACCCCTCCACGAAAAAGTCCCCCACTTATAGTATTATTATTGAAAACGAGTAGCTCTCGCCTCAGCCTCTCATACTCTGTGGCACGCTCGCTCTCATCTTTTGAATTCCATTTATCTTCGTCATCCTGAGTAAAGTCTACCATCACTATGTTTTCAATATTTGATGCACTCATACGCCCATCTTCCATCAACATAGAGCTCATTATGTTCCGATAACCCGTACTCTCTTTGTCATCAGCCATCAGAATAAGATTATAGCTCGGCAGTACATTTCCAATTAATATAGATTCATCAACATTGAGCCCAAGTAGATGTGACATATAAGCTTTTATTGTTGGAATATTATTTTGTGTTGCTTCGGTTAAAATATTTCGAGATTTAAACTTGTTTCGAGTCAACTGAGGGATATTACGTAAGAATACCATTCGCCTACTTAAAATAACATTTTCAGAATCTCCGTAATAGTTCAAATTTGACATCCACTTTGGATAACTTTCTACTCCATACAAATGGTCAAGTAGATCTAAATATGCCATTTTAATCTCATATGTGTTTCGGTATAGCTCTGAAAAATCATTCTGTTTTTCGTCTACTATCTCAAGAACTTGCATACTCGACAATATGGTAGATGCAGTGTCATCTATTGATAGTAGATGTTTCAACTCTTTCAGTTCTTTCAATCCTCTTTGGATAAGCAGATCAAAAAGTGACAAATAGGTTGTTAGTGAGTGCGGATTTGCCTCTCTATATTGATAACACTTCGGAAAATCATTCACAATAGAGCTATGGCTAAAAACATCACGATACACACCCTTCAATGGTGTATTGTGATGAATAGGAACTTCATCTTTCGTTGCATCTTCTGGTTTATAACGATTCGATGTTCTTGAAAAATACAAAGCCTGTAAGCTCTCCGTAAATCTGTTCATATCGATAGACATAGATGTATTATCAATAAGTATATTAACTCTAAAATCCTCGGTCACCTTGGGTATAGTGACACGATATCCAGCTTTAAAATCATTTACTATATGTCCTTCGTGATTAACAAAATAACAAGTTTTGATTGTTCTAACCCCTTTAATTCTCTTTAGCAGCTTAATAAGTTCTTGTTCAGTACCTCGCTGTTTTGGGATTGTAACCTCTATTCCATTAGTTGCTCCATCAAACAAATCTTCATAGGACACCCCCCTAATTGAGTGCATATCTTGACGTTCTACCGAGATTGAACCAGCCAGATATCTCATTATACAGCAGTAAATCTTTGCCAATATATATGTTGCATCCACTTCCGGCTCAAGAACCATCTCAGAATGAAGAGATAACGGAATCGCATCAACTATGGTTACTGATGAGAGGTTTTCGCATAAATTACGATATTGATGAAAATAAACCTTTACCCTCTCCTTAATGTCATTGTTGTTATCAAAAGGTGAGCACTCTATGTGTATTGCAAAATCACCAGTATCTGTATCGCAATATACTTTAACGGTCTCTAATGTTGGGAAAGCGGCGTGTATTAACTCTCGATAATCTTTTTTTGTTACAGGATTTGTCGGGTATACATCTATTGGAGAGAACAAACCATATCTTTCATTTGAAAATTCGCCGTTGACAGTCGTCATGTAGTCTATAAGATCAAAACCTAGCTTGTAATCCAACTCCGTTAAGACATAGTTACTAATATCGGCAATTGTCACACCAGGGTCGTGCGCATTAAAATCCGTCCACACCTCCCCCGACAAGCGTTGTAGCTCACTCAAAGTTTTTTGTTGGAGTGCCGTGTATAGGGCATCCTCTACACTTTGCTGCTCTATATACAATTGCTTTTTATCCATTATAGCTGTAAATTTAGTTTGCTATTTCCCCACTTAATACTCCCATTTAGTCACAATACGGTAGTGAATCTCACTATCCTTTCTTCTACGCCCTCGCATTTGAAGGAAGAGTCTCCCATTTTTCAGTTTCCACCTCAAACGTATCGGACCACACCATCCATACCAATGTTTTTGAGAGGATGATAATTGACAAAAAACACCATTACTGTGCCCTGCCTCGGCCTCAAGCATCCTATCGTACTCCCTCCCGTGACACCTACGAACTGCAAATATATTGTATATTCGATACCCTGCTGGGATCACCCTTAGACCATCCGCTACGGGCAGGTCGTGCCAAATTCCATCCGAAGGTATTTGAGAAAATACGCTCTGTTCATCATTTCCCTTCTCCTTATGTTCAACGATCCCTGAACCATAAAGAGATGCCACTCGATTCTGCTCTATCGAAAGGATAACAGTACCTCTCTCATCTTTAAGTAGCAACTCTCTCTTGTCCCCGATATTCAGGGTCCAAGATGGAGGTATAAAACTTTCATCTTGGACTGGCTTTTTATGCATATTTACGTCAAAAAGTGAGGCTAATGCGCTATCTTCTTGCTCTGGGTACAAAACAATCCCATCTTGTTTTGTACGTATCACCCCATCGTCATCTATATTGACAACAGAATCTATTAACTCTGCAAATTGTGCCTCTGTTGGGACTTTACCCGACTTGAAGTACTCTTTTAATTCGCCTCTATTTTTCATATCTTACTATTTTACAATAAAGTTTGCCCCTATCTCTGCATTGTCAATCCCCCTATTTGAATACATTAATCTAAGATTAATAGGATATGGAATTAGTACACTCCACGGCTTATTACCTCTCAGATATTTGTCTTCCACATCTATATCGACATCACATAGAGATTCATTATTAACTTCAAGTTTTATTAATCTCGAAACATCCTCATCATTTACCAATAGAGTGTGAAGCTCTTTGTAAGAGTATTTCCAACCCAACTCAGGGAGCTTGCCTATAATGACCCACCCTTCATAGTAGTTCTTAACCATTTGTGTCAACCGACGCATAATTGCACCTTCATCTTTGATGTTTAGTTTTAAGATAGCGACACATTCAATATGCACCTTCTGATAAATTGGATTACACACTCGAATTTTGGCAAAAGGAGAACCCTTATCCAACAGATAATTATGAATCTCTGTTAATTTTAAAACAGGTGTAAATGGGTATGGATTATTTGGCTGCCGAGATAGTACAACGATACGTGTCTCCACTCGTCCAGAGTTCAATTTTGTAGGAAAACAGTAAACTTTCTCTATTTCAGGGAACTGTTCCAATACAATCTGCTCATAATCAATAGATGTGATTGCCCTATTTCGATTCGAGATTCGAGAACTTTGTCTCACTTCACAACGCTCTTGACTCTCCTCTATTTTCCCCGAAAAACCAGGGATTAGCTGTTTGACCTCATCAATTCGGAGATCCTCAATCTGGAGAGCTTTTATACTTCCAACAGCAAGGGAGTTACCGTTGCCATTTTCCGCCATTAAAAGAGAGCAATTTTCATAAACTCTACGAATAGCAAGGCATTGAGAAATGTCACCCCGAATAACCAATCGTACCCAAAAAAGAGAATCTGCATTCAACGTACTCTTTTTCATTTTAAGTTCAATAAAACCACTTTGAGTTAAACCACAAGTTCCATCTTCACATATGAACGCCTCTCCAAAAGGCTCCCACCGCTCTGCCACGCTGTAGAACTCCCAACTTAAAACTGGATAAGGGAGATTATTGTTCTCAATTTTCTTGAACTTCTCACTGGGAACGCAAGCCAATTCAAAGTAGATGCGTATCTGAGACTCTCCGTAAGCATCTGAAAAAGCAAGGTATATATGATTCTCTAATCTGCGAATAAATTTGGGAAACTTCGTTTGCTCCAAGCTGAACAGACATACCTCCTTTCTATCTGGAGGAAAAGATATTTGAGATAATCTTACACCTGCAACTCCTGACCTTCCTGTGTGGGCAGAGGCTTTGTAAGACATCGTTACGTCTGACATAATTGGAGCTATAGGTAACGTCGGGATTTTTCGATGTCGTTTCTCCTTATGCTGACTATTGAACATCATTACCTCGGCAAATAAGCTGCGATAAGCCTCCATTCCAAATCCAATTTCGGGCTCTTGAAGCATAACTCGAAACAATCCAGTACAATTTTGATTATCCTCACTCTCATTTGTGAAAACAATCTGTACCGCCTCCTCTAGGAGACCATTAGTCTGGGCAAAAAGAGCCGATGGTGACTCCTCGCAGAGATTCCACTTACCACATCTTTGCCACTGTTTTTTTATCTTAAATGACTTGTTAGATATAGCTGGAACGATAGCGTAATCTCTATAGATATCCTTGTACCCGCCCTCTGATTGTGGGAGATTATTCCAAACTCCACTCAATATAACCTCAGACCAACATCTCCCTTTTAACTCTTCATTTGCAAACATAAATCGAGCCCCCATCTCTGCTTGTGCCCCAAAAGGATAGAATGATTGAGTCGCATCAAGCTCCCCAATCTCATTATAGATACCAACACTACGTATCTCACTAACATCAACATCTATCTTGACAAGATCGAAAGTCGCAGACAACATCCACTCATCTTTTGCATCCCGACACTCAGCTATAATACGAATGACTGGCGCTTCAGAGAGCATATCGTGCAACTCTTTACTACATGCAATAACATCTGCATCATTAGGTTCTAAACTGAATGAAAAAACCAACAACCTCTCTGTGTTAACAACAAGAGAGATGGTCGCATTTTTACGCAACCACCCCAATGAAGTACTTATTTGCAGCGCAAATGATGTTCCAATAGTGATGCCCGTTGGAGTTACAACACCGTCTGTAAGACGAAAAGTGACATTAATATTGCGCCTACCCTCTTTGAGCCGAAGAGTATCAGATTCAAGCCTCCAGCCAAATTCAGCTATCGGAAGATCCAGGGAGTCTGTGAGTTGCAAACTAGTTATCGAATCCGAGTTACTAAAATCAATAGGAATATTACAAACAGTTATATCCCCATTCGCCCCAATCTTTGGAATTATTGCATTTACAGCAACTAATTTTATTTTTGAAATATACTCCTGCTTAACTGTTCGATAGATTAAATCCGCACCATCTTCTGCGACTCCTGCAATGAATGGTGTTCCCTTTGGGATATTAAATCCTTCAACTTGCTCACTTGTAGGCGTAATCACAACATAGGTTTGATCTTGTATTGCAACCCGTCCTTGTACCTCTAGTATTTTGTGCCTATATATATCTGGCAGCTCCGATAGCTTCGCATTAAATCGCTCTGCAATAGAGCTGTAATGACGCACATATGTCAATAATAGTGATATAGAGGGATCCATTTCACCACCCTCTTCTATGCCCTCCATGTAGTAGGAGAACCGATTTTTTATTCGATAAATTACCTCCAACATGCTGTAATATGGCAGATTTTCAACATCTAATCTCTTGCCTTGACTATTATCTGGTCTATTATTTGCGGAGTCCGACAAAGAATCCTTCAACTGTTTTTTAATTGTCTGAGCAATTATTACTATTTTTTTTTGTGATACCCCCGTCCCAATCTTATATTCAAGATTTAGGAAATAATCAATCTGCTCTATCCATTTTTCAATCTTCGCTCTTAAATCAGCAGTATATTTTTTTTGCAACGAAGTTCCACGCCCTTTAATAAAAGAATTTTGATACGCCTTGATATCTTTCTGTTCAATCTCTATCAGTACAATCAATATATGATTTTGCCACAAGCCCACAAGAGGAGCCATAGGTTTATTATCTGCACTGAGTTTAGTTGCCTCACGATTCACTGACAAAAGCCACCTGAAAAGCTCTTTCCAATCACTCTCAAGTGCATTGAATCCCTCCAGCTTTGCGAGATTCTCTCGGTAAGTGGATTGGGACAACCCATTGTTATTATATAAATCAACTCCCGCCATAATATTTATAGTGTCAAATCTGTACCTTCATTCAAATAAAATGGATATACCATATTACTCCGCCGATTTGTTTGGCGAATAGTATAATGAATATCTATATTCAAAACCGCCTCCTCTTTGCTGAAAATGATTCCATCAACTGACACTCTAGATTCAAATAACATAATTGACCTTTCAATCTCATCTCTGAGGATTGTTTCAGTCGTAGTATCTATTATATCGAACGCAAACCTACGAATATTACAGCCGTAATCATAGTTATTAACCCTTTCTCCGGGTGTCGTACTTAGAAGCACCAGCAAACTCTGAGCTATATTTTCTTCATCACAAACCATATCACAAGCCCCTCCGTCTTGTTGGAGAGAGGGAGGAAATGCCCAACCCACTCCTATAAATCTCGTTTTCACCATCTCCTCGTTATTTATCCTCCAATTTGCACCGTCATACAACCCAATACAATACTCCCTCCATGTGCACAAGAGTCTCCCATCCTTGCAGCAGGTTTACCCCCAATGAGTACCGTTGCCGACCCTTTAATAATAGTATCGGGAGGACCTACACAAACACAGCTATCACCCATAACTGCTGCGGGAATTTTGCCTATTAATACTGTTGGAACACCAGGTCCAATAATTGGTCCACCAACGTGTGGTATTGGTGATGGAAAAGCAGGTGTCTGCATTGGACAGGTGTGCAGATCTGTTACTCTTGCTGCTGCTGGCATGATTCTTTTTTTTTAGTTTATCATTACAATTGCCCCTTTGACAACTGTTTGCCCCGATGCCGAAAGTTCTGCCGTAGCGTTTCCTTTTGCCGAAAATCCAACCTTAGCTGCTATTTTCACATTTAGAGCTTCCAAAGCGACATCCGACTTTGCTGAAATAGTAACTTTAGATGTCGCATCTAAGGTTATACTACCACTAGCCTTGATTTTTACATCTTTTGATGACGAAAGAGATATTCCATCGCTATCCATCACTATTTTATTACTATTCTGGTCTTTTAGCACAATTGACTTCCCATCATCACTTATCTCAACCATATTCTTACCCGGGGTACGAAGTGTAATTACTTTCTTCTCTTCATCAAACTCAATTGTTAGCTTCTCTCTAGTGACAATTGCTTTTATATTGTTCTCAGATGTATGTTCATAGGGCGGTTTGTGTTTACTACCCAATAACGCTCCTAGAATAACAGGGTGACTTGGGCTCTGGTTGATAAATCCAACTAAAACCTCATCGCCCTTCTCTGGCATAAATATAGCTCCCGAACCATTCGTTGCATAAATTGATGAGAAACGTGCCCAGAGAGCTTTTGTTTTGCCATCCATCCACGGTAACTCTATTTTAATACGGTACTCCTTTTGAGGGTCATCGTCCAATTGCACTACAACTGCCGTATGGATGCCCTCTAATCCCGGCAAAAAGCCCGATGCAGGAGGTGAAACAACATCTGTTTCATCAGTAACATTCCCTGACTCTACTCCCATTCCTGCCTCTATCGTCCACTCATTATCTTCAATCGTATGGGTGACAGAACCGATAAATACATCTCCATTAAACCGTTTACCAAGCCCTTTAAGCTCCACCAAACACCCCGGAATAACACCGTCAACACCATAAAATTTAAACTTACCTTGATACCTTGATAACCCAGCTTTTAAGGCCAAACTACCAACCCACTCTTTAAGGGCATTCTCATCTGTAGAGGCATCCGTTTGTAGTAACATACTCTCTCCACTAGCAATACTCTTTGGTTGCAAATCTCCTTGGATATTTAGAGAAGGTAGCGTTGCTGTAGCTTTAACTTGCTTTTGTTCGACCGAATTCCACGAAACAGCTTCATAAGAGGTGAAAATATCACTTCCAGTTAACCCTCCCTCAAAATTTATCAGGTCAACCCCATGAGTTACTGTAACGACAGATGACGCACTAACTTTCGGCTTAAATACGTTAATAGCATTCCCTTGCGTCAAAATATACAGACCACTAGCGTCTGCACGAGAGAGTGCAAAATCCCAATCAGTACAGTAATATTGTACCATTTCTTCATGTTTATGATTAGTGGCATCAACCTTAACACTACCATAATCAGTAAGAACCTCTTTTATTATCTCACTATCTTTTTTCTTCTCAAAAATACGATTCTTTCGCCCCAAAGTAGACGAATATGCCACATCTCGACACTCTACGACCATTTGTGAACGAAAATCATTACCAATACTAATACCTACTTTTATAATAATACCCTCGAAGATAGTACTCAACTTATTTACATCTCCCACATCTAATCGGATTGTACTCCCAGGTTTAAAATTGGGAGAGTCAGTCTGATCAAAGGTTTGCTTATCCATATCTCCTGCGTTAAACTTCAAGGTAGCCTTCCCAATTTTGTTTAGTGCCATACGCACTGAAGCATAGGTTAAACCAAATGAACTATCTAATTTAGTCCCATTGCAAGTGATACTCCAATCAAGAACTGGACCTCTAGATTGCGATGGTGAATTTACCATATTAAAATCTTTTAGTTTAATTATTAACTCTTTTTTAACGCTGGAAACAAAACCTCTGTACCTGCAGGAATACTCCTAAATCCATTCAGATTATTAAACCGTGCAACCGCTCCAACCAGCAATGAATTGCCATATATCTTATGACAAAGTGCAGCCAAGGTGTCACTCTCTTTCAAAACAATTAGCCTAGACATATCTGGAGAGAGTTTTGAGAATTTCTTTTTATCCTCATTACTGCCTAGATAACCAGAAAATGCCAAACTAACTTTTGCCCGTAATGCAATCCCTGACGAACTGAACAGAGTGTAGTTAACATTCATTGAGGTAAGTTGTCCTTTAAACAACAACTCTCCATAAGCAATTACGATAAAAGATGGTCTGTGAGCTTCGCTATTATACGCATATAAGCTACTCTCTAACTCATTTACTTTCGTTGCAACTCTATCTTCTCGCTTCGTGCCTTCAATAACTCCCGTACAATCAATCAAAAAATCAAACGATAACTTTTCTGAACCATAACCCTTAAATACTTTTGTGCTATTCGTTGTGCCCAGTTGAGAATCCTCATTATAGATAATTCCCTTCTCCTGCTTTAACGACTCTGGGTTTATAAGTAGACTTATCTTCTCCTTATGTTTTTGCGTATACCCTTCATCGGTATAGGATAAAATCCTTAATTTATCCATATTCTTACTTTTTAACGCTCGTTTTTTCGCTCTACAACTTCTGTTTTGTGTGGTTTAGATAACCTTGCCAACACTTCCGATTTTATACGTTTATAAACATCTTCAGAGATGTGGCAATCCTGAACCACCCTCTTCTCAACAACCGTATTCACCCGTATCTCTTTTATTATTATTGCCATTACATGATGCGTATTAGCTTACTATATGTTAATATTAATGTCTCCATAGACAACGCACTCTTCTGAGAATCAAGGGTATCTAACTTCCAATTTACTGGAAATGCCCGAGTACACATCCAAGCGGCTACGGGATTATTTGATTTATCTCTCAATCTTACAGTCAATGTGCAAGGTTCAATCCACCCACCCTCTAGAAATGAGAAACAATCATTTATCCATATTGAGAGATCTAATGAAAGATGTTCTAACGGTCTTTTCAGTGTCAATCGTGGGTGTTTCACAGCTTTTGGGAGTGATATTTTATTTCCATCATTTCCAATTTGTGAAATCTCATCGAATTCAATCTCTTGTTCCAATCCACTTATCTCCATAAATGATGCAGCAATGTAGTCCTTTCCCCAGCTAAATTCTACACTAAAATAGAACGCAACTGGGGGGACAGTCCATATCTCATTCGTCGACATAAACAATCAAATTATGCTGGTGTAATACCTTCATGTACCAGTATCAACGTCTCCATTGCGACACCATTACCGTCTGCCTTGAACCCCTCAACCGTAACCTTCTTAGGCCAAGCATTGACTAGTTTCCAACTTTGTGCGGGTGAATTACTCTCATCCAACAGACTAATGGTAATAGAACGGCGTTTGATAGTATTCAATTTAATTTCCCCAATCCACGTCCAAAACTTTTTGTCCGAGATAAAAATTCCCTTTTTGAGAGTTATATCTCCACTCTTACGCAATCCAGGCATTTTTATCTTTGTAAACTCTTGGCTATCGCCAGCTCTATACTCAATTACATCGAATTCCATATCTAAACCCGAAACCTCCTTAAAAGACATTACCCCTATATCTTCAATATCAACCTTGAAGTAGAACTCTGGTAAAGGCCATACATTATCTTGCTTATCTCCTGCCATAATATTATATTTTTAATAGATTAAACTTCTGTTATACCATATATAAATAAAAAACCGTCCTAGCTCTTTTGTGCCTGTTGTTGGAAGGTAATCTCAATAAATTCTGCTGGACGAGAAACG
Organism: uncultured Rikenellaceae bacterium; assembly: GCA_947038405.1. Classification (GTDB taxonomy): domain Bacteria; phylum Bacteroidota; class Bacteroidia; order Bacteroidales; family Rikenellaceae; genus CAMQVY01. Next base: position 17,083 of record CAMQVY010000032.1, read on the forward strand.
GATACCAACACAGTAATACGCATAATACCTTCGAGAATATCCTCGGGCGTCATAGTATCTCCTAGTCCAATATGAACCGCATAAGCATCTTCGGGAGTAGTCCCTGCCAGACCTCCTCGCTTCCAAACACTACGCAAGAAACTCTCAATCATACATCTCATACTCAACCAAGTATTAGCATCATTCGGCTCAAATACATAAGCCCTAGCTGCATTCTTAACAGATTCTTCAAGATAAATCATCGTACGGCGTACATTAATATATCGCCAATCAAGTGAGTTTCCATCTAAAGTACGTGCACCCCAAACTTTAATACCCTCTCCAATAAAAGAGCGAATTGCATTGATAGACTTGCCATTCATTGGCACATTTAAGTCCTCTTGCTCTGCATTCGTAATATTAAGGGATGGTTTTACAACATTGTTAACTGAAATATTCGCTGGGGCTTTCCACACTCCTCTGGTATTATCAACCATAGTGTACAAACCAGCCATTGCAGCTGATGGTGGTAATAAATTCAAGTTCTCCCTAATAGCTTTTACGATCAAAGAGTACGAATTCCAATTTTGTAGTAGTGCTTGATGAATATTCTTCTTATTTTGTATTGTCTCGTAATATTTACCATTGGATATTATTACACTCTCTGCGACAATGTAGTCAACTAATGCTTTTTTATCTGCATCTGTCCACGACTTCACGACCACAATCAATGTAGGTAGATCTATATTATCGAGAGTAATGTCACTATCAGACAACACAGAACTCGCCAACCACGGGTAGTATGCCGCCCCAAAATTTAGTTGATTAGAACCTATCTTTTCTCTGAAATTACCTATACAACTAAGCGAATCGTCCTTGTACTTATCCATATAAATATCAAGAATTGAAAAACGACTCTTCATCTCCAAGCCACTGTGCTTGAGCATCGCCTGTTGTACTTTGATACAATCGTCAACAGATGGCAGGTTAACCGCCTCTGGGATCACAAGCATTGTTGGCTCGGACTCCTTGAGTAAAGGTGTGATACCATTTATCATGCTTTTTGCCGTTACCTCATCATTATAGCTACCCACTGCAACAATATAGCATGGACCTCCCCCATTTGCAAAAAACAACAACATATTGTAGTAGAGCGTATAGTTGTTTTTTACAACAATCTCATACGAACCATCATTAGGGGTCTTTAGTTTTAGAATACACTGACTTGTAGATGAAGTTTTTGAACCTTCGGCTGAGGCTTCGCCATCAATAGGCACAGATCCGTCTGCTTTGGCTGCCACACCATAGATCTCGAAGGTAGGCAAAGGCGCTCCTCCAAAGTAGTTTTGATACTCTGCCATCGAAGATATCTTCCATGGCTTGTTAATTAAAGAATCTGTACCATTAATCGCTTTATCGGTGTAACCGATAAAAGCAGGGATCGCAGTAGGCACTTCCACAACTGAATTGGGGAAAGCACTCTTCTCGACGATGTAAACACCAGGGGTTTTCATTACTGCCATTTCTTTCTAATTTTAGGTAAAAAATAAGTTTAATATTTTTAAGGTCAAAAATAACTAATATGTTGTATAACATTTGGGTCTTCTGACCTAAATAGTCCCATACGTGGAAGAGTAAGGTCTCTTATGATTGTACGCACCATTAATGGTGCCTCTCTTACCACCTCTTTTAAACTAATTTGATAATCATAGCACTCTTTTATTGGAATAGGTGTGGTACTTATTGTTCTATACACCAAGAAATCAAATATCTCCAATTGTATTTGGGTTATCTCTTCAAAATTAATCAACCCTTTCGTCTCCTCTATTTTAATTTTTTTATCACCTATTTCACTTCGAGGGACAAATAAATATTCCCAATATTTTTTAGAATTATGGAAAACAAGTACTTGCTTCATTTCGTGGCCCTCTTTTGCTAGGTCGAACATTCGATTCGAAAGACGTAAATTAATTAAACATATAACAGATCCAACTCTCTTTATTTGGTTTTTGTTCATCTCTGGCACAATATCTATATCAGAGCTATCGCAAGGCAATTCTAACAGACATGTCTTTGCGGGGTTGTGACCCTCCCAGTCAGTATAATACATGAACGCAGGGTCGGTAGATCTCATCTCCAAAGTAAATATATCGGAGAGTTCATCAACTCCTCCACCTGTACAATCTGCAACAAAACACCACTTATTCGCCCCTGACTGTCTAAATATCAGCCCCCTACGTTTTATTAAAATTAGTGTCAAAGCACTGACATTCAGTTGTATTCCAGCACAAATATTTTCCGTAAAGTACTCGTGTTTTAAACATATTTCAAATACTTTTTTATACATTCTACATCTCAATTATTGTTTTATTTACTTCACCACTAATCTGAGTTACTTGGTCAACATCGAAGGTTAGTCTTCTTAACTTACACAATACCGAGGGGTAATATTGCCCTCCAATACTTGTCCATATATTATACAACTCCTGAAAACTTAACGACACCACCTCTATGGTATAAGTCTGATTTTCATGCACAAAACTAGGCATTGACTGAATAAATAGCAATGCACTAGAGAGTACAGACAATGACTCTGCATAACGCTTCTCATCGTATATGGCAGCTATAATAATATATAAATTGAACGAAAGTACGGGAGCAATCTGTACAACTCGACCTTCCCTTCCTCTTCGAGTAGAGGTAATGCCTCCCGAAGTTTCACGTTCAAGGCTCAATAAAGAGACGATCAGTTTATTCTTTTTACCTTCTTGACCATTGCCAATAAATCCGACCTCAACAACACCTTCTGGCTGAGAGAAATCTCTTTGAATGAACTCTTCTAGTTTTTCAGTATAATACGCCAATATTTTTCTTATCATATCTTTATTTTCAATTATGTTACTAAGAATGAATTTAGGTACGCTACTGTCAAAACAAATTTAGATGTAAATTATTTTTACTGTATAGATATAGTCCTGTGTCAATATTAAGTTAAATCAATGCTATTTTACACTCATTACAACTTACGTCACGCAATAATTAAAACCATTGGACCGTCTAAAATTGATGTTATATTAAGAATTTGTATTCCATCTGACTAATAATTTAATTAATTAAAGCCAATTTACGATTTTTTTTTACAAGTTGCAATTTCATTCAAGCATTTGCCTTATTGTATTACTATTAAGCCTATTTGTGGTTAAATTAACGCACAAAAGACTGTGCTCACCCAAAAACAGATAGAATAGTTTATTTACTTGAATTGACATACTCCCAGGATGGAAATAGATGGAATTCTGCTCTCAATAGAGCTAACCAACAAAAGTTAGATTCACAGCTCATCTTGCAATGGTGGATATACACACCTTTTTTATGTTTATTAGAGAGTACACATCACTATTATGAATAGCGCTACATATTAGATAAATCCAAGTTCTTTCAGAGAGTATAATAGAACAAATGCTCGAACTTAGATGTAATATCAAACTGAATTATTAAAATATATACGAGTTAATTGCAATAAAATTACTAACTATGCATAAATAGACCGCAAGGCATGCTGGTGCACTTTCGTCTGACGACATACAAATGGCAAGGTGGTAATATTGTATCATGGAGTAAGTATTACAGTTTACTTGATGGTATTTAAGGTCTAGGTTTAATGCTACTGACAGGCATAACCAAAGATACGCAGAGATGTAATTGGATGATTACTTTTTATTAAAAAAAACAATTCAATGTATTATGAAAATTAAAGTATTTTATCTGTTAGTCATATTGAGCTGTCTAGCAGGTTGTAAAGAGAGTAATTCCACCAATGCTATATGAAGAGTTAGGTCAACAAGATATCGGTACTGTGCCTCTTTAGATATTACAAACAGTAAAGTCAGCTAAGCATACATTACTAATAGTGTATACAGTGCTGTCTCCCATCATGAACCAACAACCAGTATCATATCGAAAGTTAAGATAACATACCCAACAGGAATTGCGGTCGAATTTGAAAATATCTCACAAGTATCCATTAAAGATATATTATACCTAATTCACTAGACCCCCCATAACTCATGTTTGCACTGACAGAATCAATGAACTACTACTTCTGCCCACAAGTCGTGAATATGCTTAAAGGATTATACGGACTATTTCATTTCGTGAAAACAGAAATGGGGCGAAGTCCAACCTATGGAGAAGTATTCATATTTGTGGGTAGAAATCGCTCTACCCTAAAAATGGAATTCCTAATTAAAACCGCGTAAAAGGTTAAGCAACTAATTTATTTTATTTTCATCGTTAATTTGTGCCCAACATTAGTCAATATTCAAATTTCCAATAGCTGAATGTCTTCTAACTTTATTATACCATATTTCTATATATTCAAAGACTTGCAACTCCATTTCTCTAGCATAAATAAGTTTATTTCCATAAGACATCTCACATTTAAGACTGTTGAAGAAACTATCAGCCACTGTATTATCCCAGCAATTACCCTTACGAGACATGCTTTGAACAATATTATTAGACTTTAATATCTCTACAAAATCATTACTTGCATACTGTGCTCCTCTATCTGAATGAAATATCATACCTTTAACTATTTGACGATTCTTCTTAGCCATATTAA
>CAMQVY010000033.1 GCA_947038405.1 uncultured Rikenellaceae bacterium
CCACATAAAAAAAAGTGTCATAACTTATTCAGTTATAACACTTTCGTTTTTGTTTAAAGTGGTGCCACCAAGAATCGAACTAGGGACACAAGGATTTTCAGTCCTTTGCTCTACCAACTGAGCTATGGCACCAAATTTTATAAAACGTCTCATTTGGTTTTTAAGACAGTGCAAAGATATATATAAATTTCAATAAAACAATAGCTGGTTAAAACTTTTTTTTAAAAAGTAAAATATTACCTTTGTTGCATTATTAATTATAACCTAGATTAAATGAAAATTGGACTAGCTCAATTGAATTACACTATTGGCGATTTTGAGGGTAATAAATTGAAGATTATCAGTAGCATATCTAATGCAAAATCTCAAAATATAGACCTGCTTGTATTTGCGGAGCAGGCGATCTGTGGTACTCCTGCATATGACCTATTAAATAAGATAACTTTTTTAGATTTATGTGAGGAGACTTTAGTTGAGATTGCTTCTCATTGTGAAGACATTGCAGTTATCGTAGGTTTGCCTATTGCGTGCGATAATAAGACTATCAGTGTTGCTGCATTGATTCAGAATAGACAGATAATAAGATATGTTGGCAAGAAAGATATTCTATCGAGAGATGAGCAGAGACATATATCTCCATCTAAGGGGTGTCAATATGTTTCAATAGGTGGACATAAGGTTGCTATTGTTGTTGGAGAGGATATTAGAAGTGAAGAGGAGTTTGGTCAATATGCCGATACTATAATTAATATTTCTGCTAATCCATACGCTAGAGGTATTATAGAGGACAGATACTCATTTTTCAGGACATTGTCATATAAGACGGGTAAAAATGTTGTGTTTGTTAATCAAGTCGGAGGTCAAACAGATGTTATTTTTGATGGATCGTCAGTTGTATTTAACAGCAAAGGTGAGTCTATAGCGATACTAAATAGTTTTGATGAGGATTATGCTTCAGTTGATTTAGATGCAGATATGCCACATGTTGAGTTGCCGTACCAGAATAAAACGGTAAATGTATATAAGGCGATGAAATTAGGACTAGGAGACTATTTTCATAAGAATGGATTTACTAAGGCTTGTTTAGGTATGTCAGGAGGTATTGATTCTGCTTTAGTAATGGCAATTGCTGCAGAAGTAATAGATCCTAAAGATATTAAAACACTATTAATGCCTTCACCATTTTCGTCAGACCATTCGGTTGATGATGCTTTGAAAATGGCAAAATCATTAGGTGTTGACTATGATGTTATTCCAATTTCTGAAATTTATCAGACAGCTGTCGATACAATGAAGCCTGTTTTAGGCGGGACACCTTTTGATGTTACAGAGGAGAATATGCAGTCGCGTATTAGATGTATGTTGATGATGGCAGTATCTAATAAGTATGGGCATATACTTTTAAACACATCAAATAAGAGTGAAGTTGCAGTTGGATATGGTACTTTGTATGGCGATTGGTCTGGAGGAATTAGTATTACAGCCGATTTGTATAAGACAGAGATTTATGATTTGGCTAGATATATAAATAGAGATAAAGAGATCATCCCAGAGGAGATTATCGTAAAAGCACCATCAGCAGAGCTTCATCCTGGTCAGGTTGATACGGATACTTTACCTGCTTATGATGTTTTGGATGCTATCTTATATCGTATGATTGAGAAGGGAGAGCATAGAGAGGAGATTGTTAATGCTGGTTTTGATGTTGATGTTGTAAACCGCATCCATGCAATGGTTATTCGTAATGAGTATAAGCGTTACCAATCTTGTCCATTTTTACGTCTTTCTACTTGTACATTTGGGGTAGGGCGTATTCTTCCGTTGACAAATAAATATGGTTATTAGAGAGTTTAGACTTTAAGATAATAACCTTTTATGGAGTTCGACGCTGCGTGGTTGATAGGGAACGAGTATTTTTAGTTCTTTACAATCACGCAGCGTTGTCCACGAAGGTAAGTTGTGCTTAGGCTAAGTGTTTCATAGGTGACTAGAGTGAATTTAATTAGATATATATTATGAAAAATATTGAACACCTAGCGGAGATTATTTCAATTGAAGGGTACATGGTTGAGGTAAAGATGGTTGTCAGTAGTGCTTGTGTTTCATGTCAGGCAAAGACTGCGTGTGGGGTATCAGAGAGTGTTGATAAGAGGGTTGATGTGTTTGTTGAAGATCCAAGTTTGTTTGAAATAGGTGATAATGTAATGGTCACAATAACACAGTCAATGGGAATGAAGGCGGTTTTATATGCGTATATATTGCCATTTGTATTGTTATTGTCATCATTATTATTAACTTTGAACTTGGGTTTTTCAGAATCTGTGGCAGGGCTAACATCTTTAGGGGTTGTTGGGTTTTATTATGTTGGTTTATATTTGATGAGAGATAAGCTCGATAGAGAGATAATATTTAATTTAAGAAGAGTATAATGAGTTCTGTTTTGTTATTTACTATTGTAACGTTGTCGACGTTAGGAGTTCTGGCTGCAATTATCTTATATTTTGTGGCGCAAAAGTTTAAAGTGTTTGAAGATCCAAGGATTGACACCACAGAGGGGATGCTGCCAGGAGCTAATTGTGGTGGTTGTGGATTCCCTGGCTGTCGAGGTTTTGCCGATGCACTTGTAAAGGAGGATGATATTTCAAATCTATTTTGTCCAGTTGGTGGAGGTGATACTATGAATAGTATTGCATCTTTTTTGGGTAAGAGTGCGCCAGAAAAAGAGCCAATGGTTGCTGTTGTTAGATGTAATGGAACATGTGATAATAGCCCAAAGGTTAATCAATTTGATGGGGCAACTTCGTGTGCAGTTAGTGCTTCGCTTTATGGAGGAGAGAGTGGATGTAGTTATGGATGTTTAGGCATGGGAGACTGTGTTAAGGTTTGTAACTTTGGTGCGCTAACTATCAATAAAGAGAGTGGATTGGCTGAAGTCGATGAAGATAAGTGTACTGGTTGTGGCGCGTGTATTAAGGCCTGTCCTAAGATGGTTATTGAGTTGAGGAAAAAAGGACCTAAATCTAGGAAAATTTACGTATCATGTATCAATAAGAATAAAGGTGCAGTTGCTCGTAAGAGCTGTACTGTTGCGTGTATTGCGTGTACTAAGTGTGTTAAAGTTTGTGCATTTGATGCTATAACGATTGAGAATAATGTGGCATACATTGATTCTAATAAGTGTAGGTTGTGTCGTAAGTGTGTTCTTGAGTGTCCAACTGGAGCTATTGTTGAGGTTAATTTCCCTCCAAGAAAAGTCGTTGAACCAACTACAACTAACTAGACATCGTGTTTGCTTGTATTTAGAGCACTCGTTATCGTCTGTGCAGTGTTAGTTGAAGTAAGTTTTACGTTGCGTATAGATTACTACTATTAGTTTTATAGAAAATAAATTAGATTAACAGGAGAATATAATATGTTAAAGAGTTTTCGTTTAGGTGGTATCCATCCACCAGAAAATAAAATAAGTAGAGGGGCAGCTATTGAGTCGCTACCTCTTCCTGAATTTGTTACAATTCCTATATCACAACATATTGGAGCTCCAGCAGTTGCTGTTGTAGCGAAAGGCGATACTGTTGTCGTTGGTCAATTAATCGCAAAAGCTGGAGGATTTGTCTCTAGTAATATTCATTCATCAGTGAGTGGAAATGTTACTATGGTTGGTGAATTTGTTGACTCTTCGGGAGTTAGACGAGTTGGTATCACTATAAAAGTAGAGGGAGATACATGGTTGGATAGTATTGACCGAGACTCTACTTTAAAAAAAGATTGTGATTTAGAGCCTAAAGATATAATTGCTAAAATATCTGATATGGGTATTGTAGGTATGGGTGGAGCGACATTTCCTACTCAAGTGAAACTATCTATCCCAGAGGGAAAGAAGGCAGTATATCTTATTATTAATGGGGTAGAGTGTGAGCCTTATTTGACTGCGGATCATAGAGTTATGCTTGAGAGAGCAGAGGAGATGGTTATCGGTATCTCAATATTAGCAAAGGCATTAGGTGTCGTTCGTACATATATTGGAGTTGAAAATAATAAACCAGATGCTATTGCACATATATCTAAGGTTATAGATGCTTACCCTAATATTGATATTATTCCGTTGAAGGTGAAGTATCCACAGGGTGGAGAGAAGCAGCTTATTGACGCAGTAGTGTCATTAGAAGTTCCGTCAGGAGCGATTCCAATTGAAGTAGGAGCTGTGGTTCAGAACGTTGGTACGGCACTTGCAATCTACGAGGCAGTTCAAAAGAATAAGCCACTTATAGAGAGAGTTGTTACTGTAACAGGAAAGAAGTTAGAGAAGCCATCAAACTTAATGGTACGTGTTGGAACATCAATTGATTCGCTGATTACTTATTGTGGAGGTTTGCCTGAAAATAGTGGTAAGGTGATCGGAGGCGGACCAATGATGGGACGTGCTATGTGTAATCTTAGTGCTCCTGTCACGAAAGGTACGTCAGGGGTTTTGGTAATGCCTATTGAGGAGTCGTTGCGACGTTCTGCATCGGTTTGTATTAAATGTGCAAAATGTGTTGGAGTTTGTCCTATGGGATTAGAGCCTTATTTGTTATATAAACTTGCAGATCTAGGTCGCCTAGCTGAGAGTGAAGAGCATAAGGTTACGGATTGTATTGAGTGTGGAAGTTGTTCATTTACTTGTCCTGCATCATTACCTTTGTTGGATATGATAAAATTGGGCAAAAATGAAGTTATGAAGATTATTCGCACAAGAAAATAATTATATAATATTCGTTCTCTGCACTGTCTCTCGCAGGGTCGTTCTAATAAACTTTGTAAAAAGTAAAAATTAAAATATAATGAGTAATAAATTTATAGTATCTCCATCTCCACACGTTTTCGGAAAAGATACGACGTCAAAGTTAATGAGAGATGTGCTGATTGCACTACTTCCTGCCTTTGTTGTGACAGTTGTCATTTATGGCACGCAAGCTTTGGTACTAACAGGAGTTGCTGTTGTATCGTGCGTGTTGTTTGAGTATTTGATTCAAAAGTTTCTTCTAAAGGGAGCTAATACGATAAGTGACTATTCAGCCATTTTAACAGGAGTTTTATTGGCTTTCAATCTTCCTATAGGAGTACCTATTTGGATGGTTATCTTAGGTTCTTTGGTCTCTATTGGTATTGCAAAGATGTCTTTTGGGGGTTTAGGAAGGAATCCGTTTAATCCAGCACTTGTTGGTCGAGTATTTTTATTGTTATCATTTCCAGTTCAGATGACTATTTTTGAGACTCCAGATATGGTTAGAGAAGCTCTTTCTGGAGCAACAGATGCAATGTCAGGTGCAACACCTTTAGCTTATGTTAAGGATGCTTTGAAGAGTGGTTATAGTGTGAGTGAAATTATGCCTAATCTATCTTATCAAAATATGCTATTAGGAGTAAAGTCGGGATCATTTGGTGAGATTGGAGCTTTGGCATTGATTTTAGGTTTTGTGTATCTTCTTATTCGTAAGGTTATTACATGGCACACACCAGTATTTATCGTTGGAAGTATTTCTCTATTTACAGGGATTTTATGGTGTATTAATCCCGAGCAGTACATGGATCCAGTGTTTCATATCTTAACAGGAGGTGTATTGTTGGGTTCTATCTTCATGGCAACTGATTATGTCACGTCACCTATGTCTAAGCGAGGAATGATGATATATGGAGTTGGTATTGGAGTAATAACTATTCTTATTCGTGTATGGGGTGCATACCCAGAGGGTATCTCATTTGCGATTTTGATTATGAATGCAGTTGTTCCAATCCTAAATAAATATGTAAAACCTGCTCGTTTCGGAGTATCTAAAAAAGAGTAAAAGATGAAAAGTTCATTAAAAAATATGGTATTAACCCTATTGATAATCACACTTGTATCCTCTACGGCAGTAGGGTTGGTGTATTTGATTACGGAGGGTCCTATTGCTGAGGCTAAGAGTAATAAAACTACGGGAGCACTCTCTAAGGTTTTGCCAGCAGGTGAAATTACTAATGATCCTACAGCGGATAAGAGTGTTATAACTTTAGATGGTATGGATATTGTTGTATATCCAGCACTTAATGATGATGGTGTGGTTGGTTATGCCGTAGAGAGTTCAACTAAGATGGGTTTCTCGGGTAGTTTCAAACTTATGGTTGGATTTAATGGAGATATGGAAGTTGTAAATATTGAGGTATTGCAACATGCAGAGACTCCAGGTTTAGGAAGTAAAATGGGCGATCCTAACAATGTATTATTGGTAAGTTTTAAGGGGAACAATCCAGCTAATATGAAGTTAAGTGTAACTAAGGATGGTGGCGATGTAGATGCTATTACAGCATCCACAATCACTTCAGTAGCATATATTGATGCTGTAAAAAGAGCATATGATGCAGTTTTATCTTTAAATGAAGGAGGATTGAAAAATGAGTAAATTACAAATATTAACAAAGGGTATAATAAAAGATAATCCATCATTTGTACTCTTATTAGGAATGTGTCCTATGTTGGGGACTACATCTTCGGCAATAAATGGGTTGAGTATGGGTATTGCGACACTATTTGTGTTGACATTGTCTAATATTGCAATCTCGTTAATTAAAGATTTTATCCCAGCAAAGGTTCGTATTCCATCATTTATTGTGGTTATCGCATCGTTTGTAACGGTAGTGCAATTATGTATGGAGGCATTTGTACCAGAGTTGTATGCTACATTAGGGGTATTTATCCCTTTGATCGTAGTAAACTGTATTATTCTAGGTAGAGCAGAGGCTTTTGCATCTAAAAATAATGTCATCAACTCGGCTTTAGATGGTATTGGTATGGGTCTTGGATTTACAATGGCTTTAGTATTGTTGGGTACTGTGCGAGAGGCACTTGGGGCAGGGTCATTTTTTGGTTTTAAGTTTATAGAGGGAGATGGTATCCTGCTATTTGTCTTAGCACCAGGGGCATTTATCGCACTAGCGTATCTACTTGTAATTTTCAATAAACTAACTGCTAAATTAAAATAGTATGGAGTACTTCGCAATAATCATTGGAGCTATATTTGTAAATAATATTGTTCTAGCGCAATTTTTAGGAATTTGTCCATTTTTAGGTGTTTCAAATAAGGTTGAGACCTCACTGGGAATGGGAGCTGCTGTTACATTTGTGATGGCTATCGCATCAGTCGTTGTCTATTTGATACAGTATCATATTCTTGTTCCATTGGAGATACAATATATGCAGACGATTGTTTTCATCTTGGTTATCGCCTCATTAGTTCAGATGGTTGAGATCATGTTGAAAAAATTGAGCCCTGCTCTATATCAAGCATTAGGTATTTTCCTACCGCTCATCACAACAAATTGTGCTGTACTTGGAGTTGCTATCATTTTGGTTCAGAAAGAGTATTCACTTTTGGAGTCAGTTGTCTTCTCTGTATCTTCAGCTATTGGTTTCTCTTTGGCTTTAGTATTGTTTGCTGGATTGCGTGAGCGATTGGATTTTGAGGATGTACCAAAGTCTATGAAAGGAGTTCCTATTGCACTCGTAACAGCAGGTATATTGGCAATGGCATTTATGGGATTTTCGGGATTAGTATAGTGTTGTTTTTAGGTTAATTTTCATAGTTCAGTTTACTAAATGTGTCGTACTATCTATTGGTAGTGTTGCATACAAAATATTGCATAAAACTTTGAAGGAAACTTATGTTTTCTTCATTTTTTATATTGTAAATTCATAAAATAAGAGTACCTTAGCAGTCGTTACATTTTAACTATTATTATGCAAGAAGAAAGAATAATTAAGATCAATATTGAGGAGCAGATGAAGTCTGCTTACATCGATTACTCGATGTCAGTCATCGTTTCTCGTGCCTTACCCGATGTTAGGGATGGGTTAAAACCAGTTCATCGTCGTATCCTTTATGGTATGAGTAGTGACTTGAATCTCTACTCAGATAGAGCACATCGTAAGTCAGCGAAAGTTGTCGGAGACGTGATGGGAAAGTATCACCCACATGGTGATAGTTCTATTTATGAGGCTATGGTTAGGATGTCTCAGGAGTGGAATCTAAGATATCAGTTAGTTGATGGACAGGGAAACTTTGGATCTGTGGATGGTGACTCTGCTGCGGCAATGCGTTATACAGAGGTAAAGATGCGTAAAATTGCCGATGAGGTAATGGCTGATATTGACAAAGATACAGTCGATTTTACACTTAACTATGATGATACAAGTCGAGAGCCTACAGTATTACCGAGTAAGATTCCACTTTTATTAGTGAATGGAGCTTCAGGTATTGCGGTTGGTATGGCAACAAATATGCCACCTCATAACTTAACAGAGGTTTGTAATGCTATTTGTGTTTATATCGATAATCCAGAGGTTGAAATCGGTGAGTTGATAAAACATGTAAAAGCACCTGATTTCCCAACAGGAGGTATTATATACGGATATGAGGGAGTTCGAGAGGCATTAGAGACTGGTCGTGGACGAGTAATGATGCGAGGAAGAACTGAGATTGAGCACACAGAGAGTGGTCGTACTTGTATTATTATAACCGAAATTCCTTATCAAGTTAATAAGGCTGAGATGATTAAGAAGATCGCAGACTTGATTAACACAAAGAAGATTGATGGCATCTCTTATATTAATGATGAGAGTGATCGTACAGGAATGCGAATTGTCATTATTCTTAAACAAGATGCTGTTGCGAGCGTTGTACTTAATACATTGTTTAAGTATTCAGCACTTCAGACAAGTTTTGCAGTAAATAATATTGCACTTGTTAATGGACGCCCTATGTTACTAAACCTTAGAGATATGATTCAGCACTTTGTTGAGCATAGACATGAGGTAGTGATTAGACGTACCAAATATGATCTTGCTCAAGCAGAGAAGAGAGCCCATATTTTAGAGGGATTATTAATTGCCTTAGATCATATTGAGGAGATTATAAAGATTATCAGAGGTTCATCAACTCCAGATTTGGCAAAAGCATCATTAATAGAGCGTTTTGGTCTTTCAGAACTACAAGCGGCAGCTATTATTGATATGCGATTGAGAGCTTTAACTGGATTAGAGCGACATAAGTTAGAGTCTGAGTATGAGGCACTAAGAAAGATGATTGATTACTACCACACTATTTTATCTGATGTTTCTGTTCAAATGCAGATCATAAAGGATGAAATTATTGAGATGCGCGACAAGTATGGAGATGCTAGGCGTAGTGAGATTGTATTTAGTGCAGAGGAGTTTAATCCTGAAGATTTTTATGCTAATGATGAGATGGTTATTACTATATCACATCTTGGTTATATCAAACGTACACCATTGATTGACTATAAGACTCAAAATAGAGGCGGTATAGGAATGAAGGGAAGTGCAACAAGAGATGCAGACTTTATAGAGCATATTTATGTAACCACTATGCATAATACTATCTTGTTCTTTACAGAAAAAGGTCGTTGTTATTGGTTGAAAGTATACGAAATACCAGAGGGATCTCGTTCATCTAAGGGTCGTGCTATTCAGAATGTGATTCAAATAGAGCCAAATGATAAGATTAAAGCTTATATAAATGTACGCAGTTTAGTTGATAAAGAGTATGTTGATGCTAACTACATCATCATGTGTACAAAAGATGGAATCATCAAAAAGACTAAACTAGAGGCTTACTCACGTCCTAGACAGAATGGAGTTAATGCTATTACGATTAAGGATGGCGATCAATTAATTGATGCAGCACTTACGAGTGGTAGTGCAGATGTCATAATTGCAGCTCGTAATGGTAAGGCTATCAGATGTAAAGAGGATGCGGTAAGAGCAATTGGACGTACAGCAGCTGGAGTTCGAGGAATCAGTATTGAGCCAGAAGATGAGGTTATCGGAATGATCTGTATTGAGCCCGATTCAAATCAAGATATTTTAGTTTTGAGTGAGCATGGTTATGGTAAGCGTACTGATTTAGAGGACTATCGTGTTACAAATAGAGGTGGAAAGGGAGTTAAGACAATCCAGATCACTGAAAAAACAGGAAGTTTGATCTCTATTCAAGCTGTTACAGATGAGAACGACTTGATGATTATAAACAAGAGTGGTATTACTATTCGTATTGGTGTTTCTGATATCCGAGTTGCTGGACGTGCAACACAAGGAGTTAAGATTATCAATTTACGTAAAAATGATACTATTGCTTCGATAATGGCGGTACCAAAGGGCGATGAAGAAGAGGTAGTTGCGCTTGATGAAGATGGTAATCCAATTAAAAATGGGCCAGAAGTTGTGGCAGAGGCTATTGTAGAAGTTAATTCAGAGAGTGTAGTTACAGAAGAAGAGGTGATTACAGAGTAAAAATTAGAGTAATAAGAATAATTTTAAATATAAAAAGTATGAAACGATTATTATCATTATTAACGTTATCTTTAATGTTTGTGTTGGGAGTTCAAGCTCAAGAGACAATAATTGAAGTTGATGAAAAGGGATTAACAAAGAAATTGCTTAAGTCAGATGAAGCAATTGCAAATCCAAAAAAGAATGGAAAAGCGAGTGTATGGTTTGAGAGAGGAGAATTGCTTAGAGAGATTGCCAATGCACCAACAAAAGGGTTATATATTGGACTTACAAAAGCTAAAGTTCTTGCTACATTCGAAGATGGCGAGCCAGCAGGAAAGAAAGAAGTTAAAGATAAAGAGTACGATGTAATAGCTTATCCTTATTTTGATGCTTACATCTTGAATGATACATTAGCTTTCTGGAGTGTAAAAAAGCAGATCAAAGAGGATGCAATGGTTGAAGCAGTTAATGCTTACAGTAAGGCTGTTGAATTAGATCCAGCTCTATCTACAAAGGTAAATGAGTCATTATTTGCAATTGCAAATTTATACAAAGAGAAGGGTGGAAGTTTTTTCTCTAATCTTAATTTTACTGAGGCAGCAAAAATGTTTCGTGGTTCATATGATGTTGGACTACACCCAGTTTTAAATGTTATTGATACAGTATCTGTTTTTAATGCTGGATACTTAAATACTATTGCACTTGCGTATGAGCCTGCAATTAAGGACTTTAAAGAGGCTTTGAAATATGGATGTGATAAAAATGGAGAGACGTATTATTTCATATTCCATTGCTATTATGGATTAAATGATACTATCAATGCTCGCGATATATTAGAGGAGGGTTTTGCGAAATATCCTGGTAATAATAACATCATGGAGGGTCTTTTATCACTATACACATCAATTGGAGAGGATCCAAATAAAGTACTTCCATTAGTTTTGAGAGCGATTGAAAACTATCCAACAAATGCAAGTTTATGGAGTGGTTTAGGAAGTATCTATGAGAAGTTAAATAAGCCAGATGAGTCTCTACAAGCTTTTATTAAGGCAGCAGAGTTAGCACCTAATGATTATGGTGCTCAGTTCAACTTAGGTCTGTTATATGTTAGAAAGGGAGATATAATCGGAGACGAATTGAATAAGAAAGAGTTTACAAGTCAAGATGATTATGACTCATCATTTAAAGTTGTATTTGATTTGTACCTACAAGGTTTAGCACCATTAGAGAAAGCTGTTGAGTTAAAGCCTGGTGATGTTGCGGCATTAAAACTTTTAAAAAGTATAACTTTCCGTATCAGAGATCAAAAAGGTCAAGAGGGTAAGTACGATAAATACTCAACAATGCTTGATAAGGCGTTACAAAAGTAATATACTTTTATCTATATATTTAATTAGTAGTACTATTTTGTAATTCAGAATAGTACTACTATTTTTTTATAATATATGGATACTCTATGAGATATGACAACTCATAGAGAGTGTTGTCGTTTTAAGAAGTATATTACTCTTAGAATATAGTGTTAAATGAAATTATAATTAAATCATATATCAAATGAAGCCACTTTTTATACACTATTCAAAATGCAGTACTTGTAGAAAGGCTGCAAAATGGTTGAAGGACAACGGAATTGAGATTGAGATGCGAGATATTATCGAGCATAATCCGAGTAAAGAGGAGTTGATATTATGGCATACAAAATATCCGATAACTCTCTCAAAGATATTTAATACAAGTGGAGTAAGGTATAGGGAGTTAAATTTAAAGAGTGTTGTCAACAGTGCTACAGATGAAGAGTTAATTGAGACTCTCTCATCTGAAGGTAAGTTGATAAAGCGTCCAGTACTAGTTACTGATTCTACTATTCTATTTGGTTTTAACGAAGATAAATGGAGAGAAGCTCTCCTATAAATTTAATTTAGATGGATAACAAAAACGTTGAGTTTTACAAGCAGTACGAAGAGCGATTAACTAATGTATTAGTTGAGTTGTGTACTTCAAAAGGATTTTTGGCAGGTCAATTATACATGATTGATGAGTTGGATGAGAAGTGGAATGAACTTGCTCCACATTATATGGTTGATGCTGTTGCTGAAGTAAATGATTATCCTGCTGTTGCTATTGCATGGTCAGCATATTTAGGTATGGGAGTTGCTGCAATATGGGATACCGTGTGGTCGGAATATAGTGATATTGAGAATTTATATGATACATTTAGAGCTCCTCGTGGCTTTGATGAGATGGATGAATATGTCATAGAAGAGATGCTAAGTCTTGAGTTAGATTCTACGATGGCAAAGAGTATTGAGGAGTTATTCCGTAGTTGTTCGAGCTTGGCTATTAGTATGATAAGGAAAGAGGAGTGTGAGCCACAAACATCTGCTGCGTTCTATATGCTAGCCTCCACGGTTAAGGTTTTCTTTAAAATCGGTGTAGCTATTGAGCTTAAATTACTTGGATATAAGTATGAGAAGGTCGAAGTTGAGTTACCTTCTTAGATGTAATATATTTAATTTAGATAAAGAAACTGCCCTGCGAAATTGACACTAAAAAGTGACAATACGCAGGGCAGTTTTACATTTTATATATTATTATTATTATTATTTAGATGAAATTACTTCATATTCTTTAGTATATAGCACTTCGATAGAGTTATCTACCTCTTTAGGCTTAAATATATTTAGATAAATCAACTTATCGTCCTCTTCATTATTATTAGTAGGCAGCATTACAAAATCTGTTGAAACTTGTTTTGTTCTATTTATAGATAGTTTAATTTTCAATTTTTTGCCTTTAGTCATTATACCATATGGTATTTCAAAGCTTTTAGAAGAATCAGGTAATATACTTATAGGAATTTTACCTTCGGAGTCTATCTTCATACCCTTTTTGATAGTGTAAACCGCATCAATATATATTGGGGTAAGAGAGTAGTTATTTGTAACAGTAAACTGTCCTTTACTTAAATCAACATCAGTAACCGTGATAATATTTTCAGGTATAGCATTTTGTTTGTGTTCACCCAGTACTATTCTATCATGTTTATTTTCAGTACTCTCTTTCATGTGAACAGCATCGCTATTCCACTCTCCCTTTGCATCTACGTAGACTATTGGTCTTATTTTCTCTATTTCTTTTAGAGCGAGATAACTTTCGTATAGATTATATCCATTTGCTGAATTTTCAGCCATAGAGAACATGATTACACTAGGGTGGTTTTTTGAGCTGTGATACATTGTCAAGACCCTATCAACAAAGCTATCTTCCCACTTTGGATTATTCGATGCATTTCCCTTTATTGCTATTGAGTTGCCTGTTTTACTTGTATTTATATCGGCTTGATTACAAACGTATAGTCCTATTTTGTCGCACAGTTCATAGAATAGAGAACTTTGTGGGTGCTCCTTTACTTTGATTGTATTGTATCCACTTTTTTTGATTTCATTTAAATCTGAGTGCAATTTAGCAGAGTCAGGAGCAGCGTAATACTCTTTAATTGCCAATTTAACTTCTCTACCGTTAATATTGATTTTATCTCCATTAACTACTATATTTCTGAATCCGCTCTTAATATTCACATACTCTGTAAATCTACCTTCATGTTGAGTACTGAGGATGACAGTATATAAATTAGGTGTTTCGTGGCTCCACAACTTTGCGTTTGGGACATTTACAAAAAAGCGTATTGTATCTTCTCGTTTCATATCGAAATTAGCATCTCTTGAACCGTTACTAATTAATACTCCTTCAGGAGAGTATAATTCGTAGAATAGTTTAATGTCTCTGTTATTAAGGAGTTGACTTTTGAGGATAACTCCCATCTCCATAATTCCGTTTTGTGCTAGGTTTACAGATGTATTTGCGGTAAAGTCTCTAATCATCACTTTCGGTGGTGACGACACATATACTTTACCAAGAGTTGGTTTTGAGTTACCAGTACTTCTATTCTGTATTGTATTAGATATTGAGTTTTTGTATATTTTAACTTTAAGGTTATTCGCTCCAGTTTCAGTCTCTGTCGTTACATTAAATTCAGCAGGAGTGGTTGAACTTTGATTATAACCTACATTCTTACCATTTACAAATACTTCGTAAGCTTTAGTTGCGGCTTCAATTCTTAGAATAACAGCTCTATTCACCCACATAAATGGACGTTTAAGTTTTGTACTGTACTCTATATATTCGTCGGACTCTTGCATTTTCCAATCACCATCAAGTATCTCTACATATTTAGAGGCTTTACTCAGAGCGAGAGCTTTTTCTTTAGTATCGTAAGGAATAATTTCACTTCTAGGTAACTCTTTCCCTACAGCTACGATTTGCGGCTCCTTAGATTTATTTGTTTGAGCCATTAGGCAAGAACAATTAAGGCTAATTGCAATCGCAGTTAATATAAGATAGGTTATTTTCATTATAATCATATTTAAGTATCTACAAATTTATATAAGAAAACGCAGTTTTCAAAGAAGAATGCTTAAACTTCTTTAAAAACTTGCGTTTTACTCATTGAGTTTCTATTGAAATGAGCTTATAGCCTATTTCATTTCGCTTCCACCAGCCGCTGCGAGAACAGCTAATTTAATAATTGATCTCATTGACGCAGTATCAGAAATTAGATGAACATCCGCGTTAAGCCCAATTGTAATCGGTCCTGTAACGTCAGACCCTCCTAAATTTTTCATAAATTTATATGATATATTAGCCGCAGAGATATTTGGAAATATTAGAGTATTCACCTCTTTATCACCGAGTTTATTGAATGGATAATACTCTGATCTTAAAGTTGCATCCAGAGCTACGTCAGCTTTCATCTCTCCGTCTACTAATAATTCAGGATATCGTTCATGTATTATCTCAACTGCTTTTGCAACCTTGATAGCCTCCTCTTCGGTATCAGTTCCAAAATTTGAGTTCGATAGCATTGCGACTACGGGTTCGATACCAAATTTCTTAACAGCATCAGCAGCTAATTTAGTTATATCTACTAGCTCTTCAGTTGTTGGGTTTGCATTCACAGCAGTATCTGCAAAGAATAGAGGACCTTTTGTCGTGTGGACAATCACCATAGATGCAATTGTCTGGTTATTTTTAGATGTGAAAAGGTGTCTCACAGTCTCTAATGCTTTAGTATATCTTCTATTATACCCAAGTATTATTGCATTTGCATCTCCAGACTCTACCATCATAAGGCTAAACCAATCTTTTTGCAACATATATCTCTCTGCTTCGAGATTGCTAATTCCTTTACGATTTAATTTTTTATGTAACAATATAGAGTATCTCTCTCTTCGTTGTGCTTGGCTATCACTTCTGAAGTCAATAACTTCACATTCAGATATATCTATGCCATGCTCTTTTGTTACTCTATTAATCACCTCTTGATCACCGACTAATATAGGTTTAATCATATGATCGGCACTCAAATTAGCTGCTGCTTTCAGGGTATTTATACCATCTCCATCACTAAACACGACTCTTTTCTTAGGTGAGTTATAAACCATACTACGAATTTGCCTCATAAGTTTATTATCACGGCTCATTCGTTTTTCTAGTTTAATTGCATATTTATCCCAGTCATCTATAGCAAGTTTAGCTACTCCAGATTTCATTGCAGCTTTTGCAACAGCAATTGATATGCAAGTTATTAATCGTGGGTCAAGTGGCTTTGGAATTAGGTAGTTGCGACCAAACGATATGTTATAGCTATTATATGCGGCAGCAACAACTTCAGGCACAGGCTCTTTAGCTAATATTGCAAGAGCTTTAGTTGCCGCGATCTTCATCTCTTCATTAATTTTAGTGGCTCTAACGTCTAGAGCCCCTCTAAAAATGTATGGAAATCCTAATACATTGTTAACTTGGTTAGGATAGTCGGATCTTCCAGTTGCAAATATAATATCCTCTCTAGATGATATTGCACTTTCATATGTTATTTCTGGATTTGGGTTAGCCAATGCGAATACGATTGGATCTTTCGCCATTGATTTAACCATCTCCTGAGTTAATACATCCGCAACAGATAGACCTAAAAATACATCCGCATCGACAAGAGCCTCTTTAAGTGTAGTTATCTCTCTGTTTGTTGCAAATCCTTTTTTACTTGAGTTAAGGTCAGTTCTATTATTTGAAATGACTCCTTTGCTATCACACATTACTAGGTTCTCAAGCTTTACACCAAGAGTAACATATAGTTTAGAGCAAGAAATTGCGGCAGCACCTGCTCCGTTAACAACAACTTGAACCTCTTCGATTTTTTTTCCTACAATTTCGAGAGCATTAATTAATGCTGCCGAAGATATAATTGCAGTTCCATGTTGGTCATCGTGCATAACAGGAATTGAGAGTTCATTTTTCAATCTCTCTTCAATTTCGAAACACTCAGGAGCTTTAATATCCTCAAGATTAATACCCCCAAAAGTTGGAGATATATTCTTTACAGTTTCGATAAATTTATCTACGTCAGTTGTGTCAACCTCTATATCAAATACATCGATATCCGCAAAAGTTTTAAATAATAGCCCTTTCCCCTCCATAACAGGTTTTCCCGCAAGTGCACCGATATTTCCGAGCCCTAATACAGCAGTACCGTTTGAGACTACTGCTACAAGGTTTCCTTTCGCAGTGTATTTATATGCGTCATCGCTATTTTTCTCAATCTCCAAACACGGTTCAGCAACTCCAGGTGAGTACGCAAGAGCTAGATCATTTTGAGTATTATATGGTTTGGTAGGAATTACTTCAATTTTACCAGGTCTTCCTTGTGAGTGATATAATAAAGCCTCTTCCCTTAGGTTGTTTTTACTTTTATTCATATTTATTTTTTATTAATGTAACGTTAATTTTATTACATTTGTAGTTCCAATATTAAAATGAATACTGACTCATTTTAATTTAAGCACTACTTTGCAATTTAATAAAAAAAAATTAAATGAAAGCATTTTCACGATTAAATTTCCCCTCATACAAATTTAAAGTGCGAAGATCTGATTCTGGGGAAATTTATGTTTGGGATATAATCCGAAATAAATGGTTGTTGCTTACTCCAGAGGAGTGGGTTCGACAACACATGATATATTGGCTGACAGGAGAGTTAAATATTCCTCGAACATCTATTGTTTGTGAATATGCAGTTAGCGTCAATGGACTTCCACAGCGTGCTGATATCGTAGTCTTTTCGGGATTAAAACCTTGTATTATAATTGAGTGTAAAGCTTCATCTATTGGGATAGATAAGAGTGTTTTTGCTCAAGTAACAAGGTATAATTACGTTGTATATGCAGATTATGTAATGATAACCAATGGCTTAAAGACACTATGTTTTGAGAGTAATGGAGGCAATTATAAACAGATCAGCTTGAGTGATATAGTCTTAAAGTAAAAACCGTTTATAAGAGGATTTAGACTCTTATAAACGGTTTAAATTATTTCTTAGGGTTTAACAGTTGCAGCATATATTCATCCTGCCAATCTACTGTTGTTTTAATCCACTCTTTTTTCAGACCTATAATTGAGAATCCTTTACTTTTAAAAAGAGTTAAGCTACGTTTATTATCAAATGGTATATTACAATATATTTGATTAAGATTTAGTACCAAGAAGCTATATCGAATTAGGATAGCCAATGCGCTAGATGCGTATCCTTGCCCCATATTTTTATCTTCATATATAAGAATCCCTATACCAGCTCTTTTATTATATGGGTCTAGTTCAAATAGATCAATCGTACCAATAGGCGTACCGAGTGCTTTCGACTCAATAATCAATCTCATCTGCTTTGTTTCGAATATGTCGTATTGTTGCTCCTCAATGAATCGGTTTAAAATATACTTTGAGAATGGCGCAACAGTATTACTGACCTTCCAAACATTGGTGTCATTTTCCCATTTGTAAAGAATATCTATATCTTCAGGCTCAAGAGCCCTTAACTTTACTATATCATTTTCTAATCTAGTCATACTAGAACTCTATAATTTCGTTTCGAATTAACATCGCGGCCCCTAATGCTCCAGAGTCATCTTTCATTTCAGAAAGTTTAAATATCGTATCTTTATATACTAAATTTAGCGAGTGTTTATTTGCAGCAGATTTAATCGGTAGCATAATATAATCACCAGCATGCGATATATTGCCACCAATAATTATCATTTCTGGATTAAATATATTAATCAAGAAAGATAGACTTTTACCTACTTTCTCACCTACCTCTTCAATTAATTCAATAGCAAGGTTATCATCATTTTTCGCTGCCGAAACGATATCATCAATATGGATTATATCTGTATTTTCGTACTTATCTTTTAGTATTGTGTTCACCCCACTATTAATAAGTTCGATCATTTTATTCTCCACTGCAATACCTGATATTTCAGTCTCCAAGCACCCTTTTTTCCCACAACCACAAATGATATTATTATCAAAATATGGTATGTGTCCAAATTCACCGGCGAATCCTGATTTACCGTAAAACAACTTACCATCTATAATAATACCAATAGCAACACCACGTCCAAGATGAAGATATATTACATTTTTTTCACTTGTAACATTTCCAGTGAAGTACTCTGCGTAACACCTTGCTCTTGTATCGTTTTCTAGTAGAACTTGAATATTAATTCTTTTTTCAAGAATTTCCTTCAGCGATATATTATTCTCAGTGAAGTATTTATAGCTTCTTCCCGTAACAGGATTCACTCTACCAGCTATTGATACTCCTAATCCAATGATTTTATTCCTATCGATACCACAGTTATTCAGGAATCTATCAATAATTGTACATATATTATCTAAAGAATCATTGTTATCATCTAAAATAAAATCATTATATGTTTGAGTATATACTATATTATTCTTCAGGTCAGTAACTACCCCTATAATAAAATCTCTACCCACTTCAATTCCCGCAAAATAGATTGCTGAGTTAGCAATTCCGAATATATTAGGTCTTCTACCGCCCGTTGTTTCCACCTTTCCATTATCAGTAACTATACCACCATCTACAAGTTCGTTAACGAGTTTTGTAATGGTTGGTACACTGATGTGTAGGTATTTAGCAAGATACGATATAGTAGCCTCTCCATTCACTATCATATACGCAATGATATTGCGTTTTATAACATTATTTTTGTGTGAAATTCCTTTCGAAATATCGTTATCGTTTTGATTGAAGAACTCTTTTAACGATGTCATTTAACCTATATTTTTTAAGCTGATTGCTTTTAGTTTTGTATTGAATAGACTATTTGTACTCACCAAATTTCAACATTGTCACCTCTTGAGTCGTAAGGAATCTCCAAGCACCACGTCTTAGGTTCTTTTTCGTCAAACCTGCGAAATATACTCTATCTAGTTTTTGAACTTTATAACCTAGGTGTTCAAACATTCTTCTGATAATTCTATTTCGTCCAGAGTGGATTTCAACCCCAACATCTTTTCTACTCTCTCCGATAAATGCCACTTCGTCAGCAAATGCGACCCCATCATCAAGAGTAATACCTTGAGTCATAGTCTCCATATCTGCTTTAGTTATAGATTTATCTAAATTTACCTGATAAACTTTCTTCTTATTGTATGAAGGGTGAGTTAGTTTTTTTGTTAGGTCACCATCGTTTGTGATAAGAAGTACTCCAACGCTATTTCTATCCAATCTACCTACGGGATATACTCTCTCGCTACACGCATCTTTCACAATCTCCATAACTGTTTTATCTGTGTGAGGATCCTCTATAGTTGTTACAAACCCTTTAGGTTTATTCATTAGTATATAGACTTTTTTTTCGCTCTTCACAGGGTTGTCATTGAAACGAATTTCGTCATTAGGATCTATTTTAGTACCTAATTCTGTTACAACAACACCATTAACTGCAACCAATCCTGATTTGATTAAGCCATCAGCTTCTCTTCTAGAACATATTCCAGATGTAGAGATGAATTTATTTAAACGAACTTTACCGTCAAGTTGTGGCGCAGGAAATTTTGGATAATCTTGAGTATCTTGATTTCCTTTAGATCTAGGTCTGTAATTATTGCTATAGTTACTAGTAGATTCTGGTTTCTTGAACCTAGGTTCTGAACTGTATTTCTCATCAACTTTCTTTTCGAATCTATTTTCAGAACCTTTGTTAAATTTGTTGTCTGATCTTTTTTCGAATCTGTCGTCACCACCTCTGCTAGGTCTGCTGTCAAACTTCTTCTCGAATCTGTCGTCACCACCTCTGCTAGGTTTGCTGTCAAACTTCTTCTCGAATCTGTCATCACCACCTCTGCTAGGTCTGCTGTCAAACTTCTTCTCGAATCTGTCGTCACCAC
>CAMQVY010000034.1 GCA_947038405.1 uncultured Rikenellaceae bacterium
CATACGAGATTCTCCGGAGTGACTGGAGTTCAGACGTGTGCTCTTCCGATCTGTGCAAAAGTCTCATCTTTAACCATCTGATAAGCAATCTCTTCAGATGTAGAGTGCTGTGGGATTGTTTGACTTGGTGCATCTGACATCATTGTTGGTGAGCTATATACAGGAGTCTCTACTGTAACCTGCTCTTTACCTACTTCTTCCATAATATAATAAGTATTTAGTTATACAATTAATTTACATTGTAATTATTACACTCATTAATTATGCCAACATGTAAATACTTTAGTTTTTTTATCGATCTAATTAATTATAGTAATATAACTTCGTAAACGACTTATTATATCATAATTAATGCTATATTTGTGATAGTACGGTGATTGACTACGATTTGAGTAGAGGAAAACATAATGTTATTCATTTAATAATGAAAACCAAATAGATCTTATGTTTATTATAGATTCTCAAACACATAATGATTTGCAGATTTTCCCAATTCATAAAAATGAAGTTGGGATCATCAATATATTTAAGCCTAAATTAAAGACATATGGAGGGTACTGTGAGCTAGTATCGATGTTTAGAGTACCTCTAACGAGTCGAGATGAAATTGATTGTAGATTACAATTAATAGAGCACTTATGTTGTGTTGATGTGGAGCTTGAGATTAATAAAGAGGTCTTAGACTTCATTGAGCATTATATGAGTTCGACTAAGATCCCGACAAGGATATCTTATATAGATGCTTTTAGAAGGGCAACTTCAAGTTGGTTTGTAGAGGATAACGAATACTATATTATAAAACGAAGTTTAATTTTTATAGCTGAACTGTTGAGTGAGTTGAACTCATTTGCGAAACGATGTGAAGGTAGCAAATCTATACTACTAGCTAAATTAGCATCAAAAATATTGACTATTATAGGCGTTGATAAGAGATTTAGCTCTATGGTGAATTTTAAGAGATCCAGAATGTCTATATGTGAAATTGCAGATTTTGATAACTTAATTCGCTACGAAGAAAGAGACAATTTTCGAGGACTATTAGATATACTATATCAGTTGGATGTATATACAGCACTAGTATCCATCGTTAAGGAGTCAAATTTCTCAATCCCTAAAAGTAGTGATAAAAAGGTTGGAGTATCAATCGAAGGGCTATTTCATCCATTGTTGAATAACCCTGTTGATAATGATATACAGATGAGCACTGAGAATAATATATGCTTTATTACGGGAGCAAATATGTCTGGTAAATCAACATTTATGAAGGCATTTGGGATCTCTTGTCTATTGGCACATATGGGATTTCCTGTACCAGCAAGAGAGATGGTTTTTAGTGTTTTTGATGGTATATTAACAACAATAAACCTAAATGATAATCTCGCTTTAGGACATAGCCATTTCTATTCAGAAGTGCAACGTATTAAATGTGTTGCAGAGTCTATGAGTGAAGATAAATCACTGATTATTATATTTGATGAGCTATTTAGAGGTACAAATGTAAAGGATGCTCACGATGGAACGATTGCGATAATAAACGCCTTTGCAAAGAGGCAAAATTCATTGTTTTTTTTCTCAACGCATATAACAGAAGTTGCACAGCACCTAAAACAATTAGATGCTGTGGTTTTTAAATCATTCAAATCTATATTTATAGAAAATGAACTCTCATCTACATATAAAATTGATGATGGAGTATCAGAGGACAGATTAGGTATGTATATTATTGAAAAGGAGGGTTTGATAGAGTTAATAGAGAATGTAAATAATCCGATAACGTTGACTTACTCTAAAACCTAATCTTATGGGTTAGTCTATACGTATTTACTCTTGGATAGATAATCACTATTATCTGCATATATAAAGAGAACTGAACCTCCTTTGATTACATCTATAATCTCATTGCTTATAGATTGTGGTAGGGCAGGGCATCCTAAACTGCGTCCAAGTCTACCACTGTATTTTATCGTAGATGGGTTAGAGTATTTTGCTCCGTGCATAACAATATACCTCTTTTCTGCATTGTCATTGATGTTCTCTTCTAAGCCATCCAACTTCAGAGAGTATCCATTTTTGCCTTGGTACGTATCTGTTGTGAGAAAAAAACCCAGAGAGCTTTTAAATGATCCCTCTTGATTGGAGAATGATGTTGCATAGTTTCCTCCACTATTTTTACCGTGAGATACGTATGTTTTATAAAGCAAAACTTTATTCTGAATATCAATAACATATATACGCTCATCTGAAGATGCCTTCGAGAAGTCTATAAATGTTATAATATCTTTCTTCTTATCTATTTTATTATAACCATCTACTCCTCTCTTAAAGAGCTCATATGGCATTACATCTTTTAATCCTATTTGATTGTAAAGTTGTTCTGTATTAACTCTGATCTCTGCAAATAGAGACAAGGTCGTAATAGCTATAAAGGCTACCGTTAGTACTACTTTTCTTATCATTCAATTATAATTATTAAAGTTTTATTTTTTTTACCCCAGTCATATATATACTTGGCATGAGATGTAGCGTTACGTATGCACATATGAGAGAGTGGTATGGTACCTAGTGTTTTGCTATACTCAATAAATTTTTTCCTTGGATAATTAACTGGTATGCCATGTATGTAAGCTCCTCCGCAGAAACGACTTGCATATGGAGCAAAACCACCTATTCTATCTGTGCCATCTCTTAAGAAAAACATCTTGGGCTTTGTGTTTTGAAGTACATATATTCCATTGGGAGTCTCCTCTTTATATGGAGGTTTAAATGCTCCAGTCGTAGCAGGATTCATACTTTTAATATGCCATACTGTACTAACGAACTCCATTGCCGTAATATTTTGATTGGTCTTATCAATAAAGATGATTTTATTAAATTTTTCCGCTTTGATTGGGTGGAAGTATTGTTTTGGAACTCTCCAAATACCTTTGATATAAGCGTGCTCTATTATGTCAAACTCCTTACCTTTTGATATTAATGACACTAAAGAGCCATCTCGACTATAACGCACAGGGCTCTCATCGTTAAATAAACTATATAACGGAATGCCTTGATGTCTTAGTGTTTGGTAGTTATCTTCGACACTGTTGTAGGAGTTGATTATATACTCTTTAGTCAGAGGTGGGTACCCGATTTTGTTTTTATAATTTTGCAATATTCCAAAAGTTTCATTGCGATTTAAAAATGAACTTATAGTGTCGATAATAGAGCCTATTTGATCCCATTGAAAGCATCTTACTCTCCCTTTATATGCGTATGTATCATCTAGTGAATAGGGTTTGAACGAGATCTTTTTTTTGATTTCTAGGCTGTACAGAGTTGTTCCAAATGTTGTTATAATTAAAATTAATAGGATGTATTTTTTCATAATAGGACTCGTTTTGGTTTTATACAAAAGGTGTAAACAAATTTTGTACCTAAAAATAAATTGAACCTATATATTTTATTGGTTATAACAAATAAAATACCGTTTAAGTGCAACTAGGTAGAGGCAACTTAAACGGTATTATGCAGTAGAGTAGATATTTAAAATTTAGTTTTTGTCTTGATGTGCAATCAGATACCTTTTTTTGTAATCTTTCTGTGAATATAGCTTGTACACGCTAAAAGCTATAATTGACAATACCAATCCTATGACATATATAGCTTTGTAACTTAGACTCTCTGCGATAACTCCTCCCAGCAACATGCCAATGCCAGAGCCAAGATCTAGTGCTATGAAATAGGTTGAATTTGCAGTGCCTCGTTTGCTTGCAGGAGCAAGTTCAATAATCATTGATTGAATAGATGGTGTTGAACAGCCAAATCCGATTCCAATAAGTAGAGATGATATTGGAAATGTAATAGGATTCAAAAAGAAAACAAAAATTATTGATGCAATTATGAGTGTGATAATACCAATTTGTAGAATAGTACTATGCAGACCTCTATTAAGAAATTTACCCGAAAAAATACGTGAAATTATGATTCCAAGAGCTAAGAATAGGAAGAAATTGCCTGCATTGATGTCAAGTCCACTCTCTTTTACGTAGAGTGATACATACACCATAAGGGCTCCATACATGAAGTATATTAAAGCTACAATCAAGGCTATTGATGTTCCACTTTTAAGGTAAAAACGATCCAATGAAAAGGGTTCATGAGGGGCTTTGGCACGGGGTTTAGTCTTTATAAACATAGCTATAAATACGCCTAAAACACAAGATGACATCGCAATTGTAAATAGAACATTATATGAAAATATATCCATCAAATAGAGTCCAGCCATCGGACCTATTGCCATTGCAAGAACAGTGCTTGCTCCAAAATATCCGATGCCTTCAGCTCTACGCTTAGAGGGTATTACGTCAATTGCCAAGGTGCTTGAAGATGTTGTGACCATTGAAAACATGGCCCCAAGGAGCACTCTAGTGAGAAAAATCATCAATATAGAGGTCGCAAGAATATACCCTAAGAAAAGTAGTGTAAATATTGTAAATGTCAGTAAGTAGAACTTTTTGCGATCGTACCTGTCTACGAGGTATCCAGACAGTGGACGAGCTAGAAGTGACGTGATGATGTAGGCTGAAGCAACAATACCTGCTACTGAAGCACTTGCCCCAAATTCATCAATAACATACATCGCAATGACTGGCATTAATAAGTAAAATGATAAGAACATCAAAAAACTTGCGAACCCTATTATTATAAAGTTCTTATTAAATAATTTCTGGTTTGAATCCATGTTCATTTTCACAAAATTTAAGTTTAAGGGTGCAAAGATACTCTTTTTACTCGATTTAATACAATACTATTTGTCATTGACATATGTGATTGGGTATTGTAGTTCTTTTTAGAGTTTCAAGAAGCGACTTCTAAATGAGTGTGACCTAACAGTTAGAGTCTCTATATATGTGCCTTATAAGTATAAAATTATACGTTTGTTTTTATTTGCTTAAAATTAGCTCTATATTTGTAGTTAATTGGGTGTTTTATATCTGTGTGTCCTATCTTTATTAGTACGTGTGACACTGGTATTTTAGCCGTATTGAATAATTATATAATTTAATTTAAATGAGTTTAGAACCAAGAGGTCAGTTTGGAAGTAAAATTGGTGCAGTCCTTGTTGCCGCAGGTAGTGCTGTGGGACTTGGTAATATTTGGAGATTCCCATATGTAATGGGCGAGAATGGGGGAGCAGCGTTCCTTCTTGTATATATTGCATGTATTCTTTTTATTGGATTGCCAATAATGCTTGCAGAGTTTTCTGTCGGTAGGGCAACAAAGAAAAATTCTGTCGGAGCATATAAAATGTTAGACAAAAAATGGACGCTACTTGGATATAGCGGTATGTTGGCATCGTTTTTTATTATGTGTTTCTATCTTGTCGTGGCGGGGTGGACTGCATACTATCTTGTGAGCTCAGTGTCGGGAGAGTTATCGCAATACTCTAGTGCCGTAGAATACCAACAAGTATTCGATAATTTAATGAGTAATCCTTGGCTATTGGTGCTGTACACATGGATATTTGTAATTGCAACTCATATAATAGTGTCTAAGGGGGTTACAAAGGGGATTGAGAGGATATCTAAAATATTGATGCCAGTACTATTTATCATATTAATTGTCTTGGCAGTGAATTCATTAATGATGCCCGGAAGTGAAGAGGGAGTAAGGTTTATGTTTGAACCTGACTTCTCTAAAATTACTCCAAAAGTTGTAATTCAAGCTTTAGGTCAAGCATTTTTCTCGCTTTCAATAGCTTCGGGGTGCTTAATTACATATGCATCATATTTTGATCGAAAAACAAGTTTAAGGGCTATTGCTTTTCAGGTTACAATACTAGATACGCTTGTCGCACTACTTGCGGGCTTAATTATTTTCCCTGCTTGCTTTAGCGTTGGCGTAAAAGCTGGTGTTGGAGAAGAGTTGGTATTTGTTACACTTCCTGCAATATTCAATCAGATGCCTGGTAGTATGGTATGGTCATCAGTATTTTTCTTGTTGTTGGTTATTGCAGCTATAACATCTACTATTGCTCAGCATGAGGTTGTGACTTCATATTTTATAGATGAGTGGAAGATGTCAAGACGTAAGGCTACCATGTTGACAACTTTGTTCGCAGGAACTCTTGGAACTATTGCTGCATTATCGTTAGGTGTATGGTCGGGATATACTATATTCGATCTAAGATTCTTTGATATCCTCGATAAGTTTACTGCAAACGTATTACTTCCATTGGGTGGATTCTTTACAACAATATATGTTGGTTGGAAAATGGATCGTAAAATGTTGGTGAATGAGATAACTAGTGATGGGGCACTTAAAAAAACACTTCTAACTACTATTATATTTCTATTAAAATATTTATGTCCTTTGATGATGCTAATAATTGTATTAGATAGCCTTGGATTATATTAAGCTAGTTTCGCAGAGGGTATATGATACTCATATTAATGTCTATTACTTTTAAAACCTAATTAATAATGAAGAAAATTTTTATTTTTCTGTTGCTCCTAACCATTTCGTTAGGCAACGCAGTTAGTGGATATGCCGCTAACGAATCTGACCTTTACAAAATGTTGAAGGCTGAAAAAGATATCGTTTCGGTAGAGAGATTGGAGACCCCGCTATTTGCTGAGAGATATGTTGTGAAGATTAAACAACCACTCGATCATAAAGATTTGTCAAAAGGGGAGTTTACTCAACGTTTTGTAGTATCAAATGTAGATGATGATGAGCCTGTAGTATTAGTTACTGAGGGTTATGGTGGTGCTTATGCATTATCTCCAAATTATCGCGACGAGATATCTACTAAATTAAATGCTAACCAAGTTTTTGTTGAACATCGTTTCTTTTTGGAGTCAACGCCAGAGCCATGTGACTGGAAGTATATGACTGGGGAAAACGCTGCAAATGACCTACACCGTATTACTACTATTTTGAAGAAATATTATACTGATAAGTGGATTTCGACTGGTATTAGTAAAGGGGGACAGAATACAATGATATATAGAACGTTTTTCCCTGATGACGTTGATATATCTGTACCTTATGTTGGTCCTGTATGCTTTGGTGTTGAAGATGGACGTCATGAGCCATTTCTTGAAAAGTGTGGAACTCCTGAGGATAGAGCAAAGATATTAGCTTTCCAACGTGAGGTTCTTACTAGAAAAGATAAACTTGTGCCAATGTTAAAAGCGTTAGCTGTAGAGAAAAAATGGGACTTTAGAGTCATGACACTAGAGGAGGTTCTTGACTATTGTGTACTAGAATACTCTTTCTCTTTTTGGCAGTGGGGTTCAAAATCATCTTCAATTCCTAGCGTTGAGGTTGCAAGTGATAAAGAGATTTTTGATCATCTTATGGCACGTGCTAGTGCTGATTACTTTGGTAATATATCTATTCAACCATTTTTTGTACAAGCAGCGACTGACCTTGGTTATTATGGGTATGATATTAAACCATTTGAAGACCTTCTTACGATAAAATCTGCTAAGGGGTATTTAGATTGGATTTTCACTCCAAAGGAGGCTAAGAATATTAAATTCGATAAGTCGCTTCACAAGAAAATATATAAATTCTTGAAGAAAAATGATCCTAAAATGATTTTTATATACGGAGAGTTTGATCCATGGACAGCAGCAGCACCAGCGGATTACCTATTTGATGGAAAGAAAAATATGGTTAAATACATAGAGCAAAATGGTAGCCATTCAGCGCGTATTGGTTCAATGACAAAAGAGACTCAAGAGGAGATTTGGAATAAAATCAATACTTGGTTAGAGATGTAATTATATGTAAGAGAAGTAAAAGGAAATTATAATTTGTAGAGAATAACTTTGCAAAATACATATTCTAATTATTAGAGCAAGAGGTAATTTACCTCTTGCTCTTTTTTTGCTTATATTTAAATGGCTACATGAGCTTTTATTCATAGGTAGATACTTTTATTAATGCTAAACACGAAACAATTGAATTTGTTACTATGGTATATTATCCCTAATATTGTATAATTAGTTATAGCACTTACAAATAGATACGATAAGTCTTGAAATTAACCACAATATAGTTTTAACAGTTTATTACGCGCCATAAACGTTGAATAATGTAAACAGATAATAAAATAGTGCATTTTTAATCACCCCTATTAGGCATACTTTTGTATAATTAAAATATTTAAAATAATGAAAACCATAGCGTTATTAATGCTGATATTCATATTTGGGACTCAACCTGTTTGGTGTCAAACGGAGAACAATACATCTAATCTTGAGCGTAACATTCAAAGTGGAACAGAGAAGGTTCATATTATGTCATATAATATTTTTAATGGTTTTAGTGGGCTTGGTGATACTGATAGAAAAGATCGGTTTGTTCAGTGGATTATAGAACAAGATCCTGAAGTACTTGCATTACAAGAGTTAGTTGGTATTGATGAAAAAGAGTTGAAAGCTTTGGCTAAGTTATACGGACATCCATATGCTGTTATCTCTAAAGAGAATGGATACCCTGTAGGCTTAACTTCAAAAAAACCAATTGAGTTGAAGAATAGAGTCGCTAAGAATCTTTGGCATGGTATGTTACATTGTAAAACCTATGGGATCGCCTTTTTAGTCGTACATC
Organism: uncultured Rikenellaceae bacterium; assembly: GCA_947038405.1. Classification (GTDB taxonomy): domain Bacteria; phylum Bacteroidota; class Bacteroidia; order Bacteroidales; family Rikenellaceae; genus CAMQVY01. The sequence goes on from CAMQVY010000034.1 coordinate 8,602, forward strand.
TGAGTCCATCAGATTGGCGTTATAGATTGGGCGAAGCAAAGATTATTACGGATTATATAGCAAAAAATAAGTTAGATAGCTGTATGGTGATGGGTGATTTTAACTCCCACTCACCGTTGGATGCTGGATGGCTAGAACAGCAGTCTGATTTGATGCTTAAATTGGCTGTGCGTGATGCTAAAAGTCAAAATAACAAGAACATGAATGGGTCTCACTTTGACTACGCAACTATATCAACTTTTTTATCATACCCTTTAATTGACGTGTGTCATCGATATGTAGCTCCTACCGAAAGAGGTACATTTCCATCTCGTATTTTGTCTCATTTTCCTAAGAGTGATTACAGGTTCTCAAAACTCCAAGAGCGTATTGATTATATTTTTGTAACAGAATCGTTGCAAAATGATTGTCTTGATGCTCAGATTTATAACGAACTAGATACTGAATATTTATCAGATCACTACCCAATAGGAGTTGATATTAGCCTTCCATTAGAGTAAATAATGGGTGTTAATATAACCTATATTTATGTACTACTAATAATACATTGACCTAATAACTAATTACATAAATCTAAATTATGAATATAAAAACAAATTTATTACTATTCGCGTTACTCACCTCTTTTTCTTCTTGTCAGAAGAGTCAGGTATTGTCCGTACAAGAATCGCCATATGACCTTAAATTCCCCGAATTGGCTCAAACGTGGGATGAAGGTATGCCACTTGGTAATGCTACTGTAGGCTCTTTAGTTTGGTGTAAAGACTCGTCACTTCGCATATCAATGGATAGGATTGACCTATGGGATCAAAGACCTATTGATAGTATTTCGGGCGATAATAATCGTTTTTCGTGGGTCTATGACCAAGTTATGAAAGGTGATTACTACCCTGTACAGAAGAAGTTCGATCATCCTTATGATAATTTACCTGCTCCGTCTAAAATTCCTGGTGCAGGAATTGAGTTTAATCTAGCTGCACTTGGTAAGCCAGAACAAGTACAACTATACTTGAATAATGCAGTTTGTGAGGTGACTTGGAAAGATGGAGTGCGCCTACAAACATTTGTACATGCAACAGAGCCTATTGGTTGGATTCGTATTGATAATGCTGGAGATAAGTTTATCCCCGAATTAGTACCTCCGATATATGCTCAGGAGGGTACGATAACAGATCTTGGACCTGTCGCAGGTCTGGATCTTCGCCGTTTGGGATATGAACAAGGTACAGTCACAAAAGAGGGACAAGTTATTACGTATCACCAAAAAGGATGGGGCGACTTCTATTACGATGTAGCCATTGAGTGGGAGAAAGATGGTGAAACTTGGATTGGTGTATGGAGTGTTAGCTCTTCAGCATCAGAAGAGAAGGCTATACAGGAGGTGAATGAGGCATTTGATCGTGGTCTCGTGGCTGATTATGATACTCATATGGAGTATTGGAGTACTTATTGGAATCAATCGTCTATCCAAATACCTGATGAAGTATTGGCTAAACAGTATGCTAATGAGATGTACAAGTTTGGGTCTGCGGCAAGAGAAGACTCATATCCAATTCCATTACAATCAGTTTGGACGGCAGATAACGGAAAATTACCACCATGGAAAGGTGACTACCACCATGACTTGAATACACAGTTGAGTTATTGGCCTTGTTACACAGGAAATCATCTAACTGAAGGGTTAGGTTATTTGAATACCCTTTGGGATCAAAGAGATGTAAACAGAAGTTATACGAAACGTTATTTTGAAAAAGAGGGTTTGAATGTCCCTGGAGTATGTACTCTTGATGGAGTTGAGATGGGTGGATGGATTCAGTACTCTATGTCTCCAACAATTTCGGCATGGTTAGCTCAGCACTTCTTTCTTCACTACCAATACTCTGGAGATAAAACATTCCTAAAAGAGCGAGGTTATCCATATGTAAAAGAGGTCGCAGTATTCTTAGAAGATTTTTCGGATGTTGATGAGGATGGTGTGCGTATATTCCCGCTTAGTTCTAGTCCAGAGATCTTTGATAACAGTATCAATGCTTGGTTTAAAACGATGACTAATTATGATTTGGCTCTTACCCTAAACGCTTTTAAAATGGCATCTATTATGGCAAGAGATTTGAACCTTACAGATGACGCAGAACATTGGGATGCTGTAGGTGCTCAACTTGGGGATTTTGATCTAGACGAAGATGGTGGGTTAACTTTTGCAAAAGGATTTTCATATAATCAGTCTCACCGTCACTTCTCTAACGCTATGGCAATTCACCCTCTTGGTGTGATTGATTGGAGTAATGGCGCAGAAGATCAAAGAATTATTAAAGCTACGTTGGCTAAGTTTGATTCTATTGGTCCAGCTTATTGGACTGGATACACATATAGCTGGTTAGGTAATATGAAAGCACGTGCTATGGATGGAGAGGGAGCTGCTCAAGCCTTGCGTACATTTGCAGAGTGTTTTTGCTTACGTAATACGTTCCATGCTAATGGAGACCAAACTAAAACTGGTAAATCATTATTTACATACCGTCCTTTCACGTTAGAAGGGAATTTTGCTTTTGCATCTGGCGTACAGGAGATGTTGATTCAGAGTCATACTGGTATTGTTAGACTATTTCCTGCAATCCCTTCAGATTGGAAGGATGTCTCATTTGATAAATTACGTACTTATGGAGCTTATTTAGTAAGTGCCGAGATGAAAGATGGGTTGGTGTCAACCGTTACCGTCAATGCAGATCAAGATGGGGTTCTACGTCTTGCAAATCCATTTGGAAATATAGATGCTTTAGAGTTTTCAGGTGATAAGCAAAATCTGAAAAATATTGATAATATATTAGAAGTAAAAATGAAAAAAGGTGAGACTATTCAATTTACATCAAAATAAAAATATTGAAGGTACTCTTAGAATTTGAGAGTAGGTTAAGATCTATTAATTATTAAATAAAATTTTATAGTGCAAAAAATTAGGGGCAGTTATCCGATTTGGATTTCTGCCTCTTTTATGTAATTTATCTGGAGTCTCCGATAACGATGGAAAATATGTTAAGTTATTAAAAAAATCATGTTTGTAATTGTCATTAATAAGCTGTAATTTTGTAGCTTATTAATGACAATTATAATAACTTATTATTGATCTTTTATCTATTAGCATCCTTAAAAATAGGAGGAGTTTTTTTTGCTATTAAGGTCGTATTGAATGTGTTTTAATCGTATCCTTAATTAACCCTAACAATATATAAATTCCCTACAAATCACGACATGAAAAAAAGTATTAAAATAGTGTTAATTAGCTTATCGGCTATAACAGTTCTTGTTATAGTTGCTATGCTGATCGTTGTAAATATCGTTTTGAATCCCCAGAAAGTAACCCCTATTGTCAATTCAGCACTTGCAGAGATGGTGGATGGTACAAGTAATGTGAAAGAGATAGATGTTAGTATATTCTCATCATTTCCGAATCTTAGCATAACTATGGATTCTATTGACTTTGCAGATTCGTCAGATGTTAGTCTACTATCTGTAGATGAGTTGAAAATAAGCATAGATATAGTTAAATATATAGTGAGTAGGGATGTTGTTATTTCTAATATTGAGTTTAATAAGCCAGATCTCAAGATATTAACCGATACGAGTGGAGTATCTAATATTATGATGTTTAAATCTTTGTCGACTCAAATAGAAGGTGACACAATTGCTATTGATACGACTGAGTTTAAATTGCCAGACTATGTTAAGTCAATAGAGATAAAGAGGGTTACCCTGGTTGATGGCGAGATATATGCTAATGATGAGTTGTTAGGTAGCAATATCTCAATAAAAGATATTTCGATGAGTATAGCAGGGAAATTTGATAGTAAAATATCTGATTTAACTATGGATTTAACCTGCGATAGTATAAACTATACAATCAATAATAAACACTTGTTAAATAGTTTGAAAGTAGGGATTAACACGCAATTTGAATATAATAGAGACTCTTTGCTATTAACGATAGAAGATGCAAATGTTGATGTGGGTGATATTTCACTTAATGCTAGTGGTCTACTTAGAGGGGATAAGGAGAATATGGCTTTGATTACGGATTTATATTTTAATCTATCAACACCCTCTTTAGAAAATATAATTAAATCTATTCCTGGACGATTAATAAAGAAGGGGCAGGAGTTTAGTGCAGATGGGAGTGTTGAGCTTTGTGGAAGCATAAAAGGGGTCTATAATAATGAAAAAAATGAGATTCCATCTTTTGACCTAGATTTTTCAATCGAGAATGGGGAGTTTAAATTTGATAACATGGAATATGGTGTTGAGAGACTTGATATTGCAGCAGAGCTATTAATTGATGGTAAGTGTATTGAGAACTCCATACTAGATGTGACGAAATTTATAGTCTCTAGCGATGCTGGGATTGATTTAAATTCAAAGATCAAAGTTACCGACATATTAGGGAGTTGTAATATAAACTTTAATGTAAATTGCGAGACAGATATTTCTCGAATTAAAGAAATTTTGCCTATTGCTGACGGTATTACTCTCAAAGGTGAGAACACTATTCATATGATAGGTATGGGACGAAAAGACGATATACTGAATAAAAATTTTGGGGCACTATATTTAAGTGGTAAATCAGAATTTAAAGATCTTCTTTTGATTGTAGATGGTAGTAAATTATCCGACACAACAGTTAATGACACATATCTTTATGTTAAGATGAATAGTGGTAATTTTAACTTTGGAAGTGAAGTAAAAAGTATTAAAGAGTTTGAAAACGATCAGAATTTAAATGCAGACATCTCATTTAGTGGTGTTGGATTTAAAAATAAGAGTGGATTGGAGGTCTTTTTATCGAACGTGAAACTTAAAGCAAAGTCAACGTTGGTGACCGATACAACTCAAGTAAGACCAATATCGGGAGAGTTGATTCTTGATATGTTTAAAGCTAATATTCAAGATACACTAAGTAGTCATATAATATCGTCGAAAATTTTATTTAAAACAGAGCCCTCAAAAGAAGATAAGAGTAAAGCTACAACAACATTAATAATAAGTGCAGATACTATTGAAGCAGAGGCCATTCCAAGTAGGACGAAGCTGAAATTAAATGCAGCAGATGTATCCGTATGCATTACACCTGATACTAGTTCTATGCGAAAATACTCAATGATAGGTTTTACTGACTTTGATGGATTGCAAATCTTCACCCCTGCTTTACCTATTGATATTTCAATGAATCGATCTAGAGTTTCGTTTGATAACAATCGGATTGAGTTGTCAGACTCTAAAATCCAAATGGGACAGAGTAATATAACCGTAACGGGGTGGATGGAGAATTTTCTAGGGAGGTCCTTTGGAGTAAATAAAAATAAAATTATAAGTGATTTATCACTAACATCTGATAATATTGATTTTACAGAGCTATATTATGCAACTATTTTAGCTGATAGTTCTTTGGTTCCCAGTGCAGTAGAATATAGTCATACCACAAATGATATAGATACGGTTGTCCCTATGCAGATTATTATGGTTCCAAAATATATTGAATCAAAGTTAAATATTGATTTGCAAAAACTGACATTTGGAAAACATACAATTGAAAATGTGAATGGTCGTATTGATATTGTAGATGAAACAATAAAATTAAATAATTTAGAGTTATATAGCTCTAATTCTAAAATCAATGTTCTAGCACTTTATAATCCAGTATCTACTCACTTAGCACATAGTATGTTATCTGTAAAAGCGAATAGGGTAGTGTTAGAAGATGTATTTGAAATGATTCCGTCTATTGATTCGCTTATGCCTGCATTAAGGCAGATTGAGGGAGTTGTAGACTTTGATATGGTTGCTAAGGTAGATATAGATAGTGTTATGAATTTCATACTTCCATCTTTAGAGTCCGTAATGTCATTTACTGGAGATGATCTAGTTCTACTTGACGGTGAGACATTTAAAACTGTATCTAAGATGCTTATGTTTAAAAATAAGAAGCGAAATTTGATTGACTCTTTAAGTATGAATGTTATAGTTCGAAAGGGCGGATATATAGATGTTCCTCCATTTGAGATTTTAATTGACCGTTATCGTGCAATAATTGGAGGGACACAGAGAGTAGACTTTAATAATTTTGATATAAATTACAAGTATAATGTATCGATAATAAAATCGCCATTGCCAATAAAAGCAGGGGTGGATATAAAAGGTAAAAATGATGAGTTTGACTTTAAAATAACAAAAGCGAAGTTAAAACGTAGTGATTTTTCTAAGATACAGATGAACATAGATAGCTTACTAAATCAATTAGAAAGTGGAATCTAAATAGTATTATAATGGCAGTAAAGATAAATAAAACCAATGCAGCTAGATTGTTAGATAGGGCTAATATACTCTACGAATTAATCCCTTACGTGGTTGATGAAGACAATTTAGCGGCGATACATATAGCTGAACAATTAGGTGAGAATATAGCTCAAGTATTTAAAACGTTGGTACTTAAAGGTGATAAAACAGGTTATTTTGTCTGTGTAATACCTGGCGATATGGAAGTACATCTAAAGAGTGCAGCTAGATTTTCAGGCAATAAGAAAGCTGACCTTATTCCAATGAAAGAGCTACTTCCTACAACTGGATATATCAGGGGTGGTTGTACTCCAATAGCTATGAAGAAACCGTTCCCAATATATATACATAGTAGTTGTTTGGACTTTAAGTACATTTACATAAGTGCAGGGGTAAGAGGATTACAGTTGAAGTTATCCGCAGCAGATTTAATCGGGTTTACGAATGCTGGAGTCTGTAATCTGCTGGATTAATTCGTATGAGAGATAATTTACAACCATATAAATTTCAGTATAAATAACAGAGCTAAAACTACCATCATTGGAGTTAACTTCTTATACTGTCCTACTGCGATATTGATTAGCACGTATGATATAATTCCTAACATAATTCCATTTGCAATGCTATATGAAAGTGGGATAAATATGATTGTAAGGTAGGCAGGAATCGCTTCTGAAAGGTCGTCAAAATCGATATTAACAACCCCTCTAAGCATAAAAAGACCAACCATAATTAAAGCACAACAAGTTGCTGCACCTGGAATAATTAAGAAAAGTGGAGCAAAGAACAGAGAACAAAGAAATAGCACACCTATAGTCACAGCAGTTAGCCCAGTACGTCCGCCAGCGATTACACCCGCTGCGCTCTCAACGTATGAACCAACAGTACTAGTTCCCATTGCAGCTCCGACTGTAGTGGTGACAGCATCAGAGAAGAGAGCTTTCTTAATATTTGGAACATTACCGTCCTTATCTAATATTTTTGCGCTACTACACACTCCGATTAGTGTCCCAACGACATCGAATATCGCTACAAACATAAATGTAAGAACAACAATAAGCATATCGAATGTCCATATTTGCATCCAGTCGAAACCTACGAATTGATTTGTAAGACCAATAGATGCTGATATTGGGTGAAAGTTGTCAGGTATATGAGTTACTCCCATCGGAATACCTATTATTGTAGCGGCTATAATACTAATTAGTATAGCTCCAGGAACTTTTAACACTAAAAGAATTGCTGATATTGCAATCCCAATAAACCCAAGTATTACAGATGAGTTTGATAGCTCGCCCATTGTCAATAGTGTATTGGGGTCACCAACAATTATACCACTACTTTTAAGCCCTACAATAGTGATAAATAGTCCGATCCCTACAGATAGGCTTATTTTTAAATTTTTTGGTATGGCATTTACAATTGCTTCTCGTATATTGAACAGAGACATTAGCATAAAAAGTATGCCTGAAAGAAATACCGCAACTAATGCAAATTGGTATGAGTGCCCCATCCCAAGTACAACAGTTACAGCAAAGAATGTATTTAGTCCCATACTTGGAGCTAATCCAATAGGAAGATTAGCTAATAGACCCATTAGTACACAACCAAAGAAAGATGCAAGAGCTGTAGCTGCAAATATACTCTCTTTACTAGCTCCAGCGACTGATAAAATATCGGGGTTAAGTGCCAATATATAGGCCATTGCCATAAATGTTGTTAAGCCGGCAATAATCTCTTGACGAACAGTAGTCCCATTCTCACGGAGCTTGAAAATTTTATCTAACATTTTAAGATAGGTTAAAAAGTAATTAATTTGATCGCAAAGGTAGTAAATTTTATCTAAATTACTCTCTAGCTAAAGTTAGCAGAAATAATTATCTTGACATTATGAGTACAAATAGGGCTCAATTACTCTTGATACGTATGTAATTATTGTGTGTGTAAAGCTAAAAAGTCAATTAAGACTAGCAATGTTTTTTATCATAAATTAGATATATTTTTAAAGGATATGTAATTATAAATTATTATATTTGTTAATCTGAGTATAACTATGATTTGTTTGTTGCTATTGACAAATAGAGTGGGTATTTATAATTCTGATTATATAGTAACTCAATAACCTTAATTACTTAAAACAAAAACCTAGATTATGAAGAAAACTTATTTTTTCTTAGCAACATTAATGCTTATTTCTAGCACTATCTTTGCTCAAGATATTAAACCAGATGCGTCTTATTATGGCGTTGGATTTTGGAGTCCAGATACCTTAGGTAATCACCGAGTGGTTCTGTCCGTTGATAAAAAAGCAGATGTTATTTTAGCTGATGTTCCATGGAGGAGACGAGATAAAAATCCAGAAAACAAAGGACTAATACTTATAAATGCCACAACTGGTGATGTTGTTTCAAATGTTCATGTAAACTCAATTACTCAAGAGTCCGGAAGTATTTTGTTTGAGGCTCCGACAGTAGGTCAATATTTCTTATATTACCTTCCATATAAAACAACAGGAGGACCATATCCTCAAATTACATACGCTAAAGGTAGTACAAAACCTAATCAAAAGTGGTTGGAGGGTGTCAAATCTGCAAATATTTCAAATCTACCTAAAGCTAAATTAGTAGAGTTTCAGTCATTAAGTGAGTTCGACGGATTCTATCCAATGGAGATAATTGCAACAAAACAAGAAAAAGCTCAGTTAGTGGCAGAGAATAGAGATAAACCGTATTTATTATTCCCAGAGGTTAGAGAGCATAGTATTAGAATGTTTGATGAGATACCATATCGTTGGATTGTACGAGGAGCATCAAGCTCATTCTCAGATGAAGTAGATATGAATGAGTATTTTGTATTTCAATTGGGTCTTTGGGCTAATAAGAGCGAGGTTAAGGGTGTTAATGTTAAATTTTCAGACTTAAAACTTAGATATTCAAATAATAAATCTAAAGATTTATCCGAGGTAATTCCATCTAGTGCCTTTACTTGTTTTAACACAGAGGGACAAGATTGGTTGCGCCGAGAGATGGCACTTAATGTTAATGTGCCTAAGGGTAAGATCCAACCTTTATGGATAGGTTTAGATATTCCTGCTGAAGGGTTGAAAAGTGGTGTTTATACGGGAGCAGTGACTATCGAAGCTGATGGAATGCCTGCTCAAACAGTGGAGTTAAATATTAATCTATCAGATTATATCTTGACAGATCGTGGAGATAGTGATATTGACCGTCTCTCTCGTTTGCGTTGGTTAAATTCAGATTTTGGATTCGATAATGAAGTTATTCGTCCATATAAAGCGGTAAAAGTTAAAGGTAAGCAACTAGATATATTAGGCCGAAGTGTAACTTTAAATAGTTATGGACTACCTGAAAGTATCTTGAGTTACTTTACAGAGGAGATGACAGGTGTAGCTGAGGAGGCTCGTCCTATTCTATCTAAGCCTATTAACTTTGTTGTTAAGCAGGATGAAAAGGTAGTACCAATGAAGAACAACTCTTTTGAGTTCAAGACTAAAGAAGAGGGCCTTGTTACGTGGAGTAGTGAGAACAGTGCTGGAAATTTAGATGTAAACATAGATGCATCGCTAGAGTTTGATGGATTTATGGAGTATAAAATAAAGGTAACTGCAAGAGAGAGGGTTAATGTAGATGATATTTATTTAGATGTGCCAATGGAGGCAGGTGTAGCTAAGTATTGGTTAGGAATGGGACATGAGGGATCATTTGCTCCAACGGAAGGTACTTGGAAGTGGGACGTAAAGAATAAGTGTCAAGAGGGGTATTGGTTTGGAGATGTCAATGCAGGATTACAATGTTTATTTAGGGATACGAATTATAAACGTCCATTGAATACAAACTTTTATCGTATGATGCCATTGAACGCTCCATTATCATGGTATAATGATGGGAAAGGTGGTATTAGCTACAAGGAGAAAAAAGGTACATTCTCTGTGAAAACATATAGTGGAGATAGAGTTATTGAAAAAGGTGAGGAACTGAATTTTATTGTTTTGTTAACTATAACACCATTTAGGTCTATCGATACTAAGCGTCAATGGAGTGAGCGTTATATTCATCGTCCAATTCAGGCGGAAGAGATTGAACCTGGAGGAGCAAACGTGATTAATGTTCACCATGCAAATCCGATTAATCCATTTATAAACTATCCATTTTTGCGTCCTGATTATATGAAGGCGTATATTGATGAGCTTCATTCAAAAGGTGCAAAAGTTAAGATCTATTATACTGTAAGAGAGTTGGCTAATAGAGCACCTGAATTATGGGCTTTGAAAAGTTTAGGTAATGAGATCTTTGCTGCTGGGACTAGTCAAAGTAAAGCTGGTTACTCTTGGTTGCAAGAGCATATGGGAGATGATTATATCGGAGCTTGGTTTGTTGATAAATACAAAGATGCTGCGATTGTAAATACGGGAGTTTCAAGATGGCATAACTATTATGTTGAGGGGTTAAATTGGTTGGCAAAAAATGTAGGGATAGATGGGGTATATATTGATGATCTTGGTCTGGACCGTACAACAATGAAGCGTGTAAGAAAAGCATTGGAGCGCAATCGTCCAAATCCGATTATTGACCTACACTCTGCAAATCAATTCAATAAAGGTGATGGGTTTACAAATAGTATATTCTTGTATATGGAGCATATGCCATATGTAGATAGAGTTTGGTTTGGAGAGTATTTCAAATATGAAGAGACTCCAGATTATTGGATGACCGAGGTTGCCGGAATTCCATTTGGAGTTATGGGTGAGATGTTAGAAGGTGGCGGTAATCCTTGGAGAGGAATGTTGTACGGTATGACACGTCGCTTTCAGTATGGTAGCGATGCGGAGTTACCTAAATATTTCTGGAAAGTTTGGGATGATTTTGGAATCCAAGATAGTCGAATGATGGGCTACTGGGTGTCATATAATCCTGTTAAGAGTGATAATAAAGAGGTATTGGCTACAACATTTGTGAAAGATGGTAAAGTAATGGTTGCACTTGCAAGTTGGGCTAATGAAGATGTTGAGGTGAAATTGAAAATAGATTGGGATAGATTGAAAATAGATCCTAATAAAGCAAAAATCACTTTCCCTGAGATTTCGACAATACAGGAGAGTAAGGTTATTTCAATAGATGCTCCAATTAAAATCTCTCCAGAGCAGGGGTGTTTAATTATCATTGAGTAACAATAATAACTCCATAGAGTAATTAATAGATCCTTGATTAAAGTTGAGGTTATGTTTTATAAAAAAGGCTATCTCAAAATATAAATATGTGATCTGCCCCCGAAAAGTTAGACAAACTTTTCGGGGGCATTTTATGTATAT
>CAMQVY010000035.1 GCA_947038405.1 uncultured Rikenellaceae bacterium
GCAAAGGTAAACACGAATTTAAAACATTGAAATATGTACTTCGCTGAGGGGATACATTATAGGTGGCTTTTTGTAATATAACTTAGAGTTAAGATATAGCCTTCTCAGGGCAAACTCTTCACATAGTCCGTATTTTAACACACTCCTATCAATCATTGGTACAAATGAGGAGTTGTTTGTTATACCTATAAACCAGTGGTGTCGCTTGCGTATATGTATTAATATAAAAACTATTAGTATAATCCTAGTTTACCAGCTCTTGTAGCTATACGCCACAGATGGATTTATAGTCACACCATTGACAAATAGAGCGGTCTTCACATTGGTAAAATGGTATTCTATTGTCAAATAACTCAGTCAAAGCAACTCTTAAATGCTCCTCAAGTTCCGATTTGTAGTCGGAGAAGCGGTAGACATATTCTCCGCTTAATTTATCCTTAAGCAGAGGAGAATACTCCCTATTATTTAACTCTATAATGTAGTATAGCGCAGGTTGAACATCTATGCCTTTATCAATTAACATTAATGAGTAGAGTAGTGTCTGTAAAACTGCAGAACTCCTATCTTTACTTAATTTTGAAAATAGCGACTCAACACCCTTGAAATCTATATGCTTTGCTCCTGATTTGTAGTCTACGATCCTAATGATACCACTATCTAGTAAGTCAATGCGGTCTGCTTTACCTCCAAAAGTGACATATCTATCTTCACTCAATGAAAATTTACACTCTACAGACTTCTCTATATCTGTTATTGTGTAGTCATTGTTGCGTAGATCATACGGTAGAATACATTGATTGATGTATTTACATAAAATCTCTTTCGTTAAAGTGATGTTGCCTCCATATTCGGAGGACGACGAAGTGCTATCTTTCAGATACACTTCATTGATAGCCGAAATTACAGCATCTTCAACTAACTTACTACCTATCAAGGATTTTATATGCTCTTTATTACTCGCTTTACCTAGAATTGGTAGGTATAGTATCTCCATAGCCTTATGAAGAATAGAGCCGAATAGCGGTGAGTTGACATCTTCAACAACCTCATCTTCAGGTTTTATCTTTGCTATGCTCTTAAAGTAGAACTTTAAGGGGCACTCGATATAGTTGTAGAATGAGGTGGGAGATAACTTCTTCTCTGAACTATTGATAAACTCATTAAGTGAGTCTAAAACAACTCCCTCTTTCTCTATAATAATATCATTATTACTCGATAGATTAACGTCAACGCCAATCTCCTCTCTCTTTATATTGTGTGAAGTTTCGTATATAAGCTGATGGATATAACGGCTGCGTTCACCACTATTTTTATCATCACTCTTTGAGCAGTAAACAACTGTTACTCTCTTTGCTCGCTGAAGTAGACGGTAGAAGTAGTAGGCATAGACCCCCTCATGGTGTGCAGGGGTTGGTAGATTATAAGCTACTCGTAGATTATATGGTATAAAAGAGGAGGAGAACATACTCCCTGGAAATGTATCATCATTTACGGATAGGATAATAATATTCTCAAAGTCTAAATTACGTGTCTCCAAAATACCCATAATCTGAACGCCTGTTAGTGGCTCACCTTCATATGGGATCTTTATTGTCTGTAATATACGTCTTAATAACGAGGTGAATATAGAGTCTGAAAGCTCTAAATCACAATCTTTTAATGAATTTCGTAGTTTTATGATATTGTCGTTCAGAACAACCAAATATTCCGTTCGCTTTGAGTAGTCATTCTTACTCTGAGTCGGATTGAATACCTCTGAACATACATCTATAATGTAGTCAGCAAGATTTTCCCAGCCATAAACTTCCTTAAATAGTTTTGAAAATAGTCCTTCAACTGCTATAATACTCTTGTTAATGTGTATCTGCTGTCGTTGAATGACCCCCTTTAATAGTTCATCTGCAACCTCTTGATTGTGCTCTATGATGAAGGGGTGGGAGAGTAGTCCGCAAACATCACTATGGTAAAACGATACTCTCTTTCCCTTTACTCGTTTGCGATTTTGTAGCTCAATCAATCGCTCAACAAAAGAGTAAACTAGGGTTTGTCGGAATGGATAACCCATCGTTATATTTATGTTCTGAATACTATCTGGGATAGAATATAGAACGGGTTGAAGTAGATTTTCATTCGTTAGGACTATTGCTGTCTCCTTATCTAATAGTTGGCTAGAATCAGATTGCAGTTCCTCTAAAAAGGTGTGGACATACTTGCATTGAAGACTATCTGATGGTGCACCAACTACGGTAATATCTTTCTCGGTACTGAAGAGATCATAACTATATGGTAGTTTTAAACGTTCAGGAAATCGTTTGATATTATCTCGTAGAAATAATCCTGCTTCTTGTTCTAGATTGTTATCCGATACATAGTAGTTGTCATAGTCCCAAAAGAAATCGATCGAAGAGTTTGTTTGTAGGTGTGATAAAAGTCGCTTCTCACACTCACTCAGTGCGTTAAACCCTGCACAAACATATCGCCTCTCTGTAATTGTACTATCTACATCACCCTCTTTTATTCGTCTAGTTGCCTCTCTATGCATCATTCCTGTGTAGGCAATATTCTCACTTAGAAGAGATTGAGTGAAATCATTGTAGATTGGCGCTAGGCTCGTCCATATGGATAAAAACTCTTGTTGTTCCTTGGAAAACTTACTCTCTAATCCAAAGTTTTTCCAAAATTGAGCAATTATTTCAATCTGTTCTGGAGTGAGGTAGGAGTAATCACTCTCTAGCTCCTTTATATCTGCAATGTTTGAAAATATTGTCTGAGCATCTATTATATACTTATCTATTGCGTCAAAGTCTGATAATAACATCTCTCCCCAGTAGTAAAAAGAGTCAAAATTCTCACTATGGTACTTAGAGTATACTTTGTATAGTTTTGCAATTAATTTTATTGAATCACCCTGCTTGAGCCCAGATATGTCGGACATCAACTCATCAATAGATATGTATTTAGGTTGCCAAATTGGCTTGTCTGTTATTTTGGAGAGTGCATCTGCAAAAAATAGACGTGCTCTACGACTAGGTAGGATAACATAAAGGGACGATATCTCGTCCCCATACTCCTTATATAGTCTATATGCAACTTGTTCAATAAACCCTTGCATGAGAATGATTTAATTTACTGTTATGTTAGTACTTGAGTTTGTGGATGCCTGCACCAAATCCAGAGATTTTGGGTGTGTTCAATTTCATTATTATTGGATCTCCTGAGTAGAATATTGTTGATCCTGTTTTTGCCGTAGCAACTAAACGCTCTTCTGCTTTAATGTATACTTCAGCATTGGTTAAGCTCTCAACTTCACAACTAGTAACCTCCATTTTTCGTGTATCAATACGGCTATTTTCTGTTGCGTATATATTTAAGTAGGTGCTCTCCCCTGATAGATCAATTATGGCATCAGTACCTATTCGTATATTCATGTCAATTGATTCAAAACTCGCAGTAATTTTTGACGATGATGTCGCATTTAACTCAATCATTTTGGAGATTATAACATCTTCAGATATGAAATTACACTCGCTAATGCTTAGTTTTTTAAGTGGTGTAGAACACCAAATTTTCACATTTGCATAACCCTCTTTGTTACCTGTAGGTTTCAGAGTGATGTTTAGTAAGCTCTCTTCTATGCCCCATCTCAATTTGTTGATATCTGCACTATATAGTTCAATTTCAATGGCGTTCTTGTCTGAGGGAATGTATGTTACATTCAATTTGCCTGATAACTTAATTTCTGCAATATGTCCAATGTTTTCACTTCCAATCTTTTGTTGGGCTGATGCTGAGATAGTTAGAATGCAACTAGCTACCATTAATAATAATCCTCTTAGTTTCATAATTTATTTCATATAAAATTTAAGAGCGTAAGATACAAAAAACTTTTAATAAAAATGTTCTTTGTTGATTTTCTCTAATATTATTTCATAACTTTATGCCAAATTATTATCAAAAATGGGAAGTGTAAAAATACTAAAAGCATCTGCTGGGTCGGGTAAAACATTCATGTTAGCGTATGAATATGTAAAAAGTGTGATCGCAGAGTATTGGAATTACAAACATATACTCGCGGTGACATTCACCAACAAAGCGACGGAGGAGATGAAACAACGAATAATTAGTGAACTAAACGCTTTGGCGAATGGGCAGAGTACGCTTTATTTGGAGATGTTGGAGCGTGATTTAGAGATTAATCGAAGAGTCATTAAGGAGAGAGCTTTAACTGCTAGAGGTAAAATTTTGCATGATTACAGCCACTTCTCAATATTAACAATTGATAAGTTTTTTCAACGTATAATACGCTCATTTGTAAGAGAATTGGGTATTGATGTTAATTTTAACCTTGAACTAAAAACAGATACTATTTTAAGCTCTGCGGTTGATGCTATAATTGAAGATATTACTGTCGATGAGAAGCTGAAAAGATGGATCGTAGATTTTGCTGAAGAGAAAATTCAAAATAGTAAGAGGTGGAATATAAAAAATGAATTAACGGCACTTGGAGGGGAGATTTTTAAAGAGGGATATAAGACGATAGATAAGACTCATCATAGCCGAGAGGAGATTGAAAAAGTGGTTTTTACCTCTAAACGTAAGGCTAATGAGATAAAAAAAGAGCTCAAAGAGGTTGCTGATAGTGCACTTAAACTACTTGATGATAATAATTTAAGTGTAAAAGATTTCGCTTATGGTGCAAATAGTTTTGCAAACTACTTCAATAAAATATCTAAAGGTGACTTTTCACCATATACGAAGAGGGTTGAAGATGCCTTAGTAAGTAGCTCTAAATGGTATACTAAGAGTTCAAAAAGAGTTGCAGATATTGAGGCTGTTGCACCTCAATTAATGGCTTACTTAGAGCAGCTTTGTTCGTTGTATTCCAATAATATAGTATATATAAATAGTGTAGATTTGATAATGGAGAATTATCGAAATCTAGCCCTACTAAATGACTTAGCACTTAAAATTCAAGAACAGTGTTCGGCAAGTAACATCATGCCTATATCTGCGACAAATGATATACTCCGAGAACTTATAGCGGGGAATGAAACTCCTTTTATATTTGAAAAAGTAGGAACTCATTTTACCCAATTTATGATAGATGAGTTTCAAGATACGTCGGCTATGCAGTGGTGTAATTTTATCCCGTTACTTAGTAATGCGTTGGCTCAAAGCGAAACAAATCCTGTACTTTTAGTTGGAGATATTAAACAATCAATATATAGGTGGAGAGGTGGTGATTGGCAAATATTAGCTACTCAGATAGATGAGCAACTTGGTGACACGGAGACTATAAACCTTAACTCGAACTATCGTAGCTGTAAGAATATTGTAAACTTCAATAACAACTTAATCGAGAGTTGTGTAGTGGGTGATAATGCTGAGCTAAATAGTGCGCTAATTGAGGCAAAATCAGTGAAGGCAATTGGTAGTGAGTGTTGTGAGAGATATACCGATATGCTCGTTAACGCATATAAAGATCACAAGCAGTTTGCTAAAACTGACGGGTTTGAGGGATATGTTAATATCACTAAATATGGTGAGCCAGAGGAGTTTGTTCCGCCCGTTGTAAAAAGAGTTGAAGAGCTGCAAGAGAGAGGTTATATGCCCAAAGATATTGCGATTCTTGTTAGAGGCAATATGGAGGGTGCTAGTGTCGCTAAAATGCTCCTTGATCATAAGAGTGTTAATCCTAATTCTAAATATTGTTATGATGTAATGACACAAGAGGCGTTGATGATTGGGAGCTCTACTATTGCCCAATTTATTGTATCGACACTATATTTAGCTGTTAATGATAAAAGCTCCATAAGGTTGGCTATTTATAATAGATTCTTAAATAGAGGATACGTTGAGACGCTTAATGATGAAGATCGTACATTCCTTCAGTCAATTAGATTACTAGCCCCATTAGAGGCATTTGAAGAGATTGTAATTCATTATGAACTTGCCGATAGAGTAGATGAGATTGCGTATGTACAGGCTCTACATGAGCAGGTAATAAAGTTTAGTAGTAATACAATCGCAGATATACAACTCTTCATAAAGTGGTGGGAGACTAGTGGAAAGAAAGAGTCGATTAGTATGCCGAAAAATAGTAATGCGATAACGATTATTACAATCCATAAGTCTAAAGGAATGGAGTATAAGTGTGTTATTATACCGTTTTGTATATGGAATCTAAACCCTAAAACAGGGAGTATTGTTTGGTCTAGCTCTAATAACTCGCAGCTATCAGGTATTAGTTCAATACCATTGACATATAAGAAAAGTATTGCTGAATCTTATTTTGCTGAGGATTACTTCAAAGAGCTAGTCTTGTCTCATATTGATAACATCAATATTTTGTATGTTGCAACGACAAGAGCTAGAGAAGAGCTTCATATTATGATTGCTGATAAAGATAGAGTCACTCTATCTGTTAGTAAGTTGATAGAACAATCAATAAGAGTCGATGGTGATGTATGTTCTATTGGTGACTTAAAAGGTGTGTTTGATCACGTTCGTAATATATATGAGTTCGGAACTCCGAATAACGATCCTATATCTAATGAGGTTGATATACATAGTAGGTCGCATTATGTTACAAATAGTCCAAACCAGAAGGTGAAGTTAAGGCTTCCATCTCAGAAATATTATGAGGATAGTGAGGGGAATATAGAGCTATCTCCACGTAACTATGGTATCTTAATGCACAAAGTATTTGAAAATGCCTGCAATAAAGAGGATATACAACTATCTATTTTAGATCTCTATTCAAGTTCTATTATATCTGAAAAAGAGATGGAGCATCTAAATAATATTGTTGCTAGGTCTTTTGTGAACCCGATTGTTGCAAGATGGTTTTCGGATCAGTGGGATGAGGTGAAGAATGAACAAGAGATTATAATGCCTCTTGGTGACGGAATGAAACGTCCTGATCGTGTTATGATTGCTGGAGATTGTGTCGAAATTGTAGATTATAAGTTTGGTCTTGAGAGACGAGATAAATACACATATCAAATGTTAACATACAAGGAGATTCTAACTCAGATGGGATATGAAAAGATTAAGGGATACGTATGGTACATATCACTTGATGATATTGTTGAAGTTTAGTTGGATATAGTCGAAATAGGCCACCAAAACCAAGTTAAATTAGTTCAGTCCAACGGAGTATGAAGATACAGATATAAATTATAGGGTATATAATACTAAAACCAATGTATAATTTCTTAAATTTATTAGGCTCTTGTTTGTATGTGTTAACCAGTGATTTAGCATAGCTTAATATGTATATTGATATGATAAGTAGTGATATATCTATGTTTATATGCTTATTGGGGATTTGAGAATCAAATATATAAATGGTTGCAAATAATTGATAATAAACAAAATAACGAATTTGATTTTTCATATAGTTGTGTGTTTTATTGAAAATTAGTGATTAGTAAATCCCCATGTAATAGTAGTATATATAGGTATGTTACGCTGTAAATAGAAGCTGTTGCCATATCTGATACTATTAGTACTTGTTCTCGTATATCGCTGCTTGTTTTAATCTTCTTTATATCATCTCTAAATTTAATTATTTGCAGTACTGAAAGAGCAAACATACAAGTGTAAATAATTATCCAGAAAACACTAATTTCTGTCATATGATTTAGCTCCTGTATTAAAATGTACGTAAAATTCATATATATTATAATGGCCATGAACTCTCTCATGTCTATCTTTGAATCTATATTTACTCTCATAGTTTATAATCTTTAGTATAGTTGCACTAGATATATGTTTGTTACTTTACAATGTATAGAATAATATAATAAAATCCAAATATGTATGTAAATAAAAAAGCGATGTTAGTAGTCATAACATCGCTTTTTATTTATATAATAATTTTTAAATAATACGTTATTTTAGGTATGTATTTAACCATCCGAAGAACTCACGATTCCAAGCTATTGAGTTTTGTGGCTTAAATACTTGGTGCGCCTCATCTTCAAAGACAACAAGTTTGCTTGGAACTCCAACTAGCTTCGCAGCCGTGAATGCCTGCAAACTTTGAGTGTACGGAATCCTAAAATCATACTCACCTGTTATAATTAAAATCGGAGTATCCCATTTGTCTACAAATTTGTGTGGTGAATTAGCATATGAGCGTTTAGCTGTAGCATCATCACTCCAGTAGCTGCCGCCGTAATCATTGTTTACAAAGAATAGCTCCTCTGTCTCTCCATACATAGACTCAAAATTGAAGATGCCGCAGTGTGCAATAAATGCTTTAAATCTACCTTCGTGATGTCCCGCAAGGTAAAATACTGAGTAGCCTCCATAACTCGCTCCAACGCAACCTAAATTATCTGTGTCAACATATGGCTCTTTTGAGACGTCGTCAATTGCAGAGAGGTAGTCTTGTATGTTTTGACCACTGTAATCTCCTGAAATTTGATCTAACCACTCCTGCCCAAATGATGGTAATCCTCTTCGGTTAGGCATAACTACAATATAACCTTCGGCTGCCATAACTTGTGCATTCCATCGGTAGCTCCAAAATTGACTAACGACACTTTGAGGTCCTCCTTGGCAATATAGTAGAGTAGGGTACTTTTTTGAACTGTCGAAGTTTGGTGGGTAAACAACCCATGTTAACATCTCTTTGTTGTCTGTCGTCTTAACCATGCGCTTCTTTACATCTCCGAACTTAATATCCTTGTAGATTTGCTCATTTATATTTGTGAATTGAGATAATGCACCGTTATTTAGATCTAAGTTATATAGCTCAGCAGCATCGGATAGAGTTGTTAAAGATACTATTGCACTATTATCGCTAATAGAGAGTGAGATTAAGTCGTGCTCCCCATTAGTTAGAACGGTTACATCTCCACTAACGTTCGCGCTGCAAACTTGATGTGTTGCGTTCATTGGTGAGATGAAATATAGTTTGTCATTACCTTTCCATATAACATTTGATGCGTTGTAGTCAAATGAACTTGTAAGATCTTTAGACGTGAAAGTCTTTAGATTCATCACTATAAGGCGACTTTTGTCGGACTCGTTACCTGCTCTTTTCATGCTCAAAAAGGCAATTGACTTGTCGTCAGGAGAGAATACGGGATACTTGTCGTAACCAAGCCACTCTTCGTTACTTGCCTTCATCAGGTTTGTAGTTGTAGCACTATTTACATCATAAAGATATATGTCTGAGTCTGTGCTTGTAGCGTATTTTGCTCCTACACTCTTTTTACAAGTATATGCGATTTGGCTACCTGAGTTATTCCATGAGATCTCATCATTGCTAAAATATGGAGCTAGAGGAGCATCCCAAGGCTCATTTGCCATTATATCTTTTTGATTTTGAAGTTTACCATTAATGATATCTCCAACGAAAATATGTTTGTAGATCCCCTCTTCCCAGTAATCCCAATGTCTAACCATTAAATCATCATAGACTCTAGCTTTAGATTCTGGTAGGTCGCTATATATCTCTGATGACTTATGTTTTCCAACTTTAACGGCAGATATATAGAGTATCTTATCCTCGTTGGGTGAGACACTAAATCCTGAGACTCCTCCATCAATAGATGTGATTTGACTCTTGATTCCGCTTGCAATATCAATACTCCAAACTTGTGTTGATCCATTCTCAGAGCTTGTGTAATAGATAGCGCTTCCATCTCTGTTCCACACTGGTGAACTTCCAGACTCAACAAGACATATAGGATTTTTACTCCCTAGTTCTTGTGTGACAATAGATGTCTTACCTCTATTATCCTCCATTTTATACTTACTAATGGTATAGAGTGTTGTTTTGCCATCAGGAGATAGACTCGCTCCTCCTAATCGATTCATTTTCCACAGAACCTCAGGTGTGAATAGACCTGTTTTTATCTCAGACTCTGTGAGGTCGTTACTTACATCCATTGTTGAAAATGTTTTAGTTTGATCGCAGCACGAGACTATTCCAAGTGTCGCAAACATAAGCCCGAAAGATTTTAGACTTTTAATCATAATTATTTAATTTAGAATGAAATAGTAGAAGACTGAGTCTCTCTATGTTAGTTTAATGTGATTGGTGAATATCTCTATTATTGTTTGGTAGCTGTTCTCAAGTAAAGAGCTAATCTCCCCTTGTTCTACCCATCGTACCTCTGTTATTCCCTCTTCGATCTGAGGAATCAACTCTCCAATATAGCTAGATTCCATCAAATACCAATATGTAGACTTTAGAATCCAAACATCGTTTAGTCTATATATATGTTGAGTGGTGGTCAAATGTCGGATGATATTTAAATTAGAAATCCCACACTCCTCTTCAACCTCTCGCAATGCACAAGCCTCAATATCCTCTCCAATCTCACGGTGACCTTTAGGTAGATCCCATTTCCCATTGCGCTTCATCATCATCCAACTACCACCTGTTCCCTCAACAACTCCTCCCGCGGCGTCAACTAACTTGAAAAAAGAGCAAAATTTACTATAAACAGCCTCAATATTGTCACCATTTATCGTTATACTATTGCTTAATTCAAGTTTTTGTAACATCTTTGTAATGTCAATAGATGTGTTGTATTTTATATAAAAATCTCCCGCCATCTCTGACTCAAGAGCAAAAGTAATTACATTATTGTTAAAGTATATTTTACGCATAATAAAATTTTATGAAAAACATCGAAAAAAACATCGCACAAACATTATTGCAAATTAAAGCAATAAAACTTAGTCCTGCAAATTATTTTACATGGGCATCGGGTTGGTATTCGCCAATTTATTGTGATAATCGCAAAATCTTGTCTTTTCCTGCTGCTAGAAAAGAGGTATATGAGAGCTTTGCAAAGGTCATTAGCGAGAAGTATCCTGAAGTAGATGTGATTGCTGGTGTAGCAACTGGAGCGATTGCTCATGGTGTATTAGTTGCTGAGAAAATGGAGAAGTCATTTATATATGTTAGATCTGCTCCCAAAGCTCATGGTCTTACTAACTTAGTTGAAGGCGAAATTAAACCTGGAAGTAAAGTTGTTGTTATTGAGGATCTTATATCTACTGGTGGTAGCTCGCTAAACGCTGTCCAAGCTCTAAGAGATGCTGGATGTGAAGTGTTGGGTATGGTCGCTATATTTACTTATGGATTCCCTACGGCGCAAGATAACTTCAAAAATGCTGGAGTAGAACTTACTACTTTAAGTAACTATAATGCGATGATAGAGTTAGCCGTTGAGCAAGGTTATGTCCCAGCTGACCAATTAGAAACTTTAAGTGAGTGGAGAAAAGATCCTTCAATTTGGAATAAATAAAAAAATGGAAAAATATGAAAGTAAACAGGTTTTAATTACAAGACCTGCAACAGTTATATATTCAACTCTATCTAGTTTTGCTAATTTTACTCCAATACTTAGAGATAAAGTCGAAGAGTGGAGTGCAACAGAGGATTCTTGCTCTTTTAAAGTGAAAGGATTTACGATGAAGCTGCGTATTATTGAGCGCGAAGAGAATAAAACTATCAAAGTGACGGGTGAAGAGGGTTCTCCTTTTGATTTCACATTTTGGATGCAGCTCGTTGAGTTATCTCCATATGAGACAAAGATGAGATTAGTTCTGCACGTTGAACTGAATATGATGATGAAAATGATGGTCGGAGGGAAACTAAAAGATGGTATAAATCAAATGGTAGACCAAATTGCAACATCATTTAATGCCTAAATCATTTGAGGGAAACCTTATATTAGTGTAGTGATGTAGAGTTGGCAGAGGGGAGTTCAATTCCTAATACATAAAAAGAGAGAGACAAATAATACAATTATTTGTCTCTCTCTTTTTGAACTTAATTATTCTATTGCAGTATTACTTTGTAAACATAAATGTAGCACCTACATTATGATTAATTGTAATCTTCTCAAACTCTAGATCTGGAGCTTTAGCTGATACAGATCCATCATTTTGTACGTTGCGATATGCTGATAATCTAAAACTTTGATTGCTGTAAGTACGGTCAGCATCAGTTATATAGATTACACTTCCTAATTTAACCTCTAGTGCTTCAGTTAGTAATGTTGCCTTCTCTTTGGCGTTTTTAAGAGCTAGTACTCTAACCTTATTACGTAACATTTCTAAATCAGAGTGAGAAACTCTATCTACATTCATATTAGATATACCTACGTTTTCTAGTGCTCTTACAGTAGACGTTAACTCAGCTACACTGTGTAGTTTTAAACTGTAACTCTTAGATGTACGAACTTGATCTTTACGTAAAAATAGCTCTTCTAGGTTACTTGACATATCCTTTACTGTCAATTGTTGCTCTACATTGATGCCAGCTTTTTTTAGTGACTTTGCCATAGTGATCTCCATCTCTTCAACGCTTACCTTACCTTTAGTTGTCTCTTCGTTGATAGTTATGTCTAAATAGATAAGATTAGGCTCGACTTCTAACTCGGCATAACCATTAACATCAATGCTATTAGGTGTCTTCTCACTGCTGTACTGTGCTGATGCACTTGCCATAAACATAACCATCGTTACGGCTAAAATAGATACGATTCTCTTTTTCATACGATTCTCTTTTTAGTTTGTATTAATTGCCATGCGCAGGCGGCGGTGTATTATATAACACGGAATAAATTATCTCTTCTCTAAAAGTATTACATTTTCAACATGGTGTGTATGTGGGAACATATCAACTGGCTGGACTTTTGTTACCTTGTACAGTGAGTCGAAAATTGCAATGTCACGAGCTTGTGTCGCTGGATTACAACTTACATACACAATCTTAGTTGGTTGTGCTCTGATTATGGTCTGTGCAACATCTTCATGGATACCTGCACGAGGCGGATCCAATATGATAATGTCTGGTTGTCCATTCTCATTGATAAAACTATCATTCAAAATATCCTTCATATCTCCAGCATAGAACACTGTATTGTCAATGCTATTGATCTTAGAGTTAATTTTTGCATCCTCAATCGCCTCTGGAACATACTCAACTCCAATAACTTTAGATGACTGCTTCGCTATGAAGTTTGCTATTGTTCCTGTTCCTGTATAAAGGTCATAAACTACCTCAGAGCCAGTAAGTCCTGCAAAATCCCTCGTAATCTTATATAAATTATAAGCTTGCTCAGAATTAGTCTGGTAAAATGATTTTCCGCCAATCTTAAACTTCAATCCCTCCATCTCTTCAAAAATATGATCCTCTCCTTTGTAGAGAATAACATCTTGATCGCCATTAGAATCATTCAGCTTCTTATTAACGATATATAGTAAAGATGTAATTTGTGGGAATTTCGTTGCAACGTGGTTCAATAAATTTTCTCTACGCTCATCATCTTCATATGCAAATACAACGATAACCATTACATCGCCAGTTGTACTCGTACGGATAATTAGATTACGCATGAAGCCTGTATGCTCTCTTGCATTGTAGAAATCATACTCATTCTCTCTGCAATAATCTGCGATAGAGAGCCTAATCTGATTTGATGGATCGTCTTGTAACCAACACTTATCTATATTCAATACCTTATCAAACATCTTTGGGATGTGGAACCCTAAAGCAGATGCGTTATTTAGTTCTACTCCAGAACTAACCTCTTCGTAGGTTAACCAGCGTTTATCTGCAAATGTGTACTCTAATTTGTTACGGTAGAATGTTGTCTTCTCTGACCCTAATATAGCTGCGATCTCTGGTAGCTCAACTTTTGCTATGCGACTAAGTTGGTCGAAAACTTGTTCTTGTTTCAATTTTAACTGCTCGTTGTAAGGGATGTTCTGCCATTTACAACCTCCGCAAACTCCAAAGTGTTCGCAAAATGGCTCGCATCTAATAGGAGAGGGTGTTACTAAGTTCACAATTGTGCCCTCCATATAACTCTTACGCTTGCTTCTGATCTGTACGTCTACGACATCTCCAGGAACGGCAGATGGTACAAACACTACCATATCATTATATTTTCCCATTGCTTTGCCTTCTGCTGCAAGCTTAGTAATCTCTAATCCTTCAATTAGAGGGTAAATCTTTCTCGTCTTCCTCACTGTAATTATGCTAAATTAATTTAAAATCGTTATTTTTATATGAAAACCATACAATCTAAATGACCAAAACAAAGTTTTATAAGATACATATGTGAAACTTTAGGGAGTTTTCGTCGTAGAGGTTTTGTAGGCTAGTTATGTTACTCTATTGTTTTGTTCTCGGACTCTTTCTTTAATCTTTTCTTCACCTTTCTAACTCCAACTGATTTGCCTATAATAAAACCTAGCATGAAAGGAATTGAAAATAGTACAACGATAAAGATAATTAAATATATTAAGATCTCTCCAATAAGTCCAGGAAGCTGTGAGATAATATTGTCAACGTTAATCTTCACTGTCTCATGTAACTCTGAAACTAGTGTCTTGCGTTGATCTGCTATGAATGTCTGTACCTCACTTCGTTGATTATCAATGTTTAAGAATAGTGTATTAATACTAGTATTCATGGTGATTATCATCTCCGCAAATTGACCATTAAGATCTGTTCCAATGACATTAATCAACTCTGGTGAGTGCTCTAATATAAGAGTTATCTTGTTGAAATTAGAGGTCAATGAGTCTAATTGAGTCATTAGTTTAATATCAATACTATCTTGTTTCATCTTTAATGTAAACAGATCCTTAGACCAATCTATCTCATTGCCATATTGTACGGAGTAGCCACTCATACGATCAGTTAAGTCTGACATTACTTCGGAGATTGATCCTATTGATTGATTTAGATCCTCGCCGTTACTCTGTACGAATTTAACCCACTCTAACATCAATCCTTCAGAAGTTATCTCTGTGTCAGATATATTATTTGAACTTTTATGGTCATTTATAAATGAGTGCATTAATTTATACTTACTCGAAGGGAGGATTCCTGAGGCTAAACTGTCAATCTCCAAAAGGAGACCTTCCGAACAATCTACTGCCATAGGAGTGTACTCTTTAAATAGAAGAGAGTCTGGTGTGTTTGCCAACGAGACAGACATCCCCTTGCATAAAGACCATATGTTTAATAGTGCAACTTCTGTTACAGATTGGTAAACTGCGGCTGTTGCGGCTGAAGTGGCACTCAACTTCCATCTAGTCGCTCTTAGTTTAATATTTATGTCGTCAGTAGAGTTGATTATCGAATCAGAGATGCTTATGACGTTGAAGTTGAATGTGTTGTAAAAACCTCTAGTCATCATGCGTATCTTTTGCTCCTCTTTCGTAAGTGGAACATCTCCAGTATCAATGCTAAACTTCAATAGTGAACAGCTGGGTAAAGTTATTGCAAGCGCAATTAGTATTATAATATGTCTTATTTTCATATGCTATATAAATGATTAAGTGGGTAAAATTAATACAATTTATAACAATTATTGTGCTATACATGAAAAAACGTATAAACTGTTTGATTTTTTTACACTTACTTATCCGTTTATATGATTCATGGAGTTATTATAGTGTGGTGGAGATGATGTTTTCAATAACATATTCCAGAAATAACATATATGAGATTGATTTAAAATAGATATTTTCTTACTATCTTTGTCTTTTGTTAAATATACTATAAGAAATTATGATAAAGATTGCAGTTCTTGTTTTTAATCCATTTCAAGAGAATACCTATATTATTAGTGATTCAACTGGAGAGTGTGCTATTATTGATGCTGGAAACTACGGTGATGCCGAAAATGAAAAGTTAAATCAATATATTCAAGAGAAGGGGTTGAAACCTGCTCTTTTAATAAATACACATGGTCACGTTGATCATATGTTAGGTGTTGATTATGCTAAATCACAATTTAATATCCCATTTGCTCTGCATGGTGAGGATAACTTCTTAATTGAATCGGCACAGACGCACGGTTCGTTATATGGTTTTAATGTCAAGAGTATTCCTACTGTAGATATTGATATGTCTAAAATGAGTGAAATCACATTTGGTGAGACTGCTTTACAGATAATAAGTACGCCAGGTCATACGCCAGGTCACGTATCTCTTTTTGAACCAAAATCAAAATCATTATTCTGTGGAGATACTCTGTTTAAAGAGAGTATTGGTCGTACGGATCTTCCTGGAGGTGATTACACTTGGATTATGAAGAGTATATTAGAAAATATAGTACCTTTAGGTGAGGACGTAAGTATCTTCCCAGGACATGGACCAAAAAGTGATATTGGGCATGAAACTCGTAACAATCCTTTTATTGTTGAGGTGGTACGTGGAGATGTAAAATACTAGGGTATGCGTATAGATATTTTAACTGTAGTTCCCGAACTTCTTACATCTTCTATGAATGAGTCAATTCTGAAGCGTGCACAAGCAAATGGATTGGTGGAGATTCATATTCATAACATTCGTGACTACACAACGGATAAACATCGTCAAGTTGATGACTATCCGTTTGGTGGTGAGGCTGGAATGGTGATGAAAATTGAACCCATATTTAACTGTATAAATAAGTTAAAGCAGGAACGAGAGTATGATGAAGTTATATATACATCTCCTGATGGTGTGACATATAATCAAAAAGTGGCGAACAGATTATCTACATTGAATAATGTTATAATCCTTTGCGGGCACTATAAGGGAGTGGACTACAGAGTCAGAGAGCACCTAATAACAATGGAGATATCAATTGGTGATTATGTGTTAACGGGTGGGGAACTTGCTGCTGCGATTATTGCAGATAGTGTCGTGAGACTTATTCCAGGGGCAATTGGTGATGAGGCTTCGGCTCTGACGGATTGCTTTCAGGATAATCTTCTTGCTCCGCCAGTCTATACAAGACCAGCAGACTTTAATGGTTGGAAAGCTCCAGAAGTATTGCTCTCAGGAAACTTTGCCGCTATATCTAAATGGCAAGAAGAGCAGGCTTTTGAACGAACAGAGACCTTAAGACCTGATTTGCTTGAGGATTAGGCGGTTGACGTTTAGAGTTGCAGAGAGTTTGCTTTAACTGCCCTTAGCGGGCGGCGGTGCATGGTTGCACTGAACTAATATATATGTTATTATGAAGTATTATTTAATTGCTGGAGAGGCGTCGGGTGATTTGCATGGTTCAAATCTAATCGCTGGACTCAAAAAAACTGACCCTAAAGCTGAGTTTAGATTTTGGGGTGGAGATAAAATGGCTCTTGAGGCTGGTGTCGGATCTCTAGCAAAACACTATAAATTAACAGCTTTTTTTGGAATTACTCAAATTGTACTCAATCTGAAAACGATATTGAGACAGTTGAAAGAGTGTAAAGAGGATATATTGAGGTATAATCCAGATGTTGTAATTCTTATCGATTACCCTGGATTTAACTTCAAAATAGCAAAATTTGCACATGAAAATGGGCTGAAAACATTCTACTATATATCTCCTAAGGTGTGGGCATGGAAAGAGGGGCGTGTGAAGTTGATAAAAAAATACGTAACTCAGTTATTTATAATATTCCCTTTTGAAATAGAGTATTTCAAAAAGCATGGAATTGATGCTATATATGAGGGGAATCCAATTATAGATGCAATTGAGAGTTCTAGATTATCAATCCCTTCTAAAAAAGAGTTTTGTCAATCAAATGGGTTAGATGTTAATCTTCCTATAGTTGCACTTCTCGCAGGGAGCAGAGCCAGTGAGATAACATATAACTTGCCATTTATGGCAAAATTGTCGGAGCGGTTTAAAGACTATCAATTTGTTGTCGGAGGGGTTTCGTGGTTGGATCGATCTATATATGATAAAATATTAGTGGATACACCTATTAAAGTAGTTGATGATCAAACTTATCCTCTATTATATAGTGCAGAGGCAGCGGTTGTGACGTCAGGTACGGCAACTCTTGAGACTGCAATTATTGGTACGCCAGAGTTTATATGTTACAGGTTCGATCCCATCTCTTATTTCCTTGCTCGTAGATTCGTGAAGATTAAATTTATATCTCTTGTTAATATAATTATGAATAGAGAGGTTGTAAAGGAGCTAATCCAAGAGGAGATGACGATTGATAACGCTGAGAAAGAGCTTAGAGCAATTCTACCTAACGGTTGTAAACTAGAGGGTATGAAACAAGATTTTAGTGAACTTAGAGGTCTGTTGCGAGATGGCAATACATCCGAGAGATTTGCTCAAAAAATGTATCAAATATTAAATAAAAAACAATAAGAATGAAAATTATTTGTATTGGACGTAACTATGTTGATCATATTAAAGAGTTAGATAATAATGATAACATACCCAAAGAACCTATATTCTTCACAAAACCAGATACTGCACTTTTAAGAAACAATGAAGCATTTTATATTCCATCGTTTAGTAATGACCTGCACTATGAAACAGAGTTAGTTGTGAAGATAAATAGGGTAGTAAAGGCAATTGATGAGCGTTTTGCATCGCGTTGTTATGATGAAGTGGGGTTGGGTATTGACTTTACTGCACGAGATGTCCAACGTAATTGTATCGAAAACGGATTGCCTTGGGAGATATGTAAAGCGTTTGACCATTCGGCAGCAATATCTCCAAAGTTTATTCAATTGAGCGAGTTGGATAAAAATGTACAAGATTTGAAGTTCGAGATGAACCTAAATGGTGAGGTTAAGCAGAGCGGTGATTGTTCTGATATGATCTTTACAATAGATAAAATTATCGCATATGTCTCAGCATTTATGACACTCAAAATAGGAGACCTGATATTTACAGGAACTCCCGTTGGTGTTGGAGCAGTGAAAAATGGAGATCATATCTCAGCATCTTTGGAAGGTGTTGAATTACTTAATTTTGATATAAAATAGTTGAGGTATGTTATTAGAGGATAAGTTAAAGGATTACTCAATTATACTATGTAGTAAATCTCCTAGACGTAAGGAGCTTCTTACTAACTGTGGAATCGAGTTTACTATGTCAACCGACTATGATGTTGAAGAGGTATATCCTAAGGATTTGCCTGCATATAATGTTGCAGAGTATTTATCTGAACTAAAAGCAGAAGGTTATCCTAACGCTATTGCCGATAATGAGATATTGATTACGGCAGATACGGTTGTTATTTTGGGTGATAGGGTGCTTGGAAAAGCAAAAACTAGAGATGAAGCGATTGAGATGCTCACTGCATTGTCGGGTAATTCTCATGAGGTGGTAACTGGAGTGACATTTAGAGGGAAAAACTCTAAATCTACCTTTTCAAGTACAACACGTGTATGGTTTAGGTCAGTGACAGAGGAGGAGATTGTTCACTATGTCGATAAATATATACCATATGATAAGGCGGGTTCATATGGTATTCAAGAGTGGATTGGCTATGTGGCAATCGAACGTATCGATGGATCATTCTATAATGTTATGGGGTTGCCTATCCAACAACTATACGTTAATCTAACACAATTTATAAAGACTATTTAATTATTGTTATTTGCTTAACAGTACTCTTCGCTGACTCTTTGGTGTGAAATTACTTAAAATATCATTTTTAGATGTTTTTATGTTAAATAAATACTAAAATTTAAATAGATTATATGAGATAATTTTTTTTACTAATTTGTTATACCTACTTTTGTATTGATTTGTTGTTTTCGTTCGTTATGAAGGAAAACATCATTATGGAAATATGTATAATAATTTAATTTAAGATATATAAAAAAA
>CAMQVY010000036.1 GCA_947038405.1 uncultured Rikenellaceae bacterium
GTTTGTATTTAAGGTTGTTCTGGGAGAGTCATCGTCATTACTTACTGAAGGTCAATCTGTACTCCCTACCCGACTTGTTCAAAGTGGGTTTGAGTTTAGGCACACATCCATTCAAGACTATGTCGGATCGTTGTATTTCTTCTAAAAGGAATATTCAGATGTTAATCTTCGTGCATGGATAACGGATATTATTGCCAAACCGCAGCCAATATTATCTAAATATACAATAGATTGGTTCGCAATAATACCTCAATTGCGAATTGGTACTATGGGATATTTTTAGAATAGACTCTAAAGTTTTACAATGTTATATGTGAAATCGCAAGAGTCAAGCTTTCCACTATATAGTACCCTATAGTAATTAAGACGATATTTGGGAATTACTTCTAGTAGCCGAAAATTATATAATTGCATTATTTCAACAAAAGAGGCTTCATTAAGAGACTTTTTCAAATTAACGATTGTCGAAAGACATTTATCCGCAGGTTCGCCATATTCTGTAAGAAGAAATTCTGAATCTACATTATCAATACCAATCAGTATTGGGAAAAAGCGTTCTCTTTCTATTTTCTCAATATTGATAGTATTTAAATGCGCTGGTATCATTACATTTATCCTCTCATTTATTAATAAGCGATACAAAGCAATAATTCTTGTCAATATTTCACTTCCATATTCATTACTAATAGCATAAATGATAGCTCGAAACATACCATATGACAAGTAAATATTTTTATGGTTAAAATTATGGGTACCTGCATTAACCCCTTTTTTGATTAACAACGGTTCTTGAAAAGCCATTGCTCGTGTAGTATCTCTAATTTCCAGATACTTTTTGTTGTTTTGAAGTTTTACTTCTGATAATTCATATAAATATTTCAGCAAATCAAATAGCTCCCACTCCTCATTTGGATTAATGCCACCTAAGCCATATTTATTTATTGACCTTAAGAAAAATGAAGATGTTCCATGATAAAAGTTATGTTCCATAAAAAAACTGTTTTTTAATATTCGAAACTCTACACGCATAATACCTGCAAGCGCTATATAGTTATTTATTTAGTTAGTACTCATTTCTTCACCAATGCAGCCACAGACCCACTCCACGAGCAACTGGAACAGCATATCGTGCCTGTAGCATATCCTTCAAGTCTATCGCCTTCACGTTTGGGAATAATATCACCATCGGAGGTGACATATATAGGCAAGGTGCCACCGTCACTAGTTTTAAGGCATAAGCTCGGTATTTGGCACTTAGGACACATTCTTTTTCTCGTTAAACCTATCTATCGCTTTAAGGATATTATTTAAAAGTCTATCTCAAGGCTGTATGGAAATAATTTCTTACTGTCACTTTTGCTGAGTCCGTATATTTTAAGTAGCGTAATGCTTTGCTATTATAATCACCAATATTTAGATGTCGGTGAACTTTGATACATAACCCTTTGTTGTTGAAGAGCTTTATTATACCATGATAGTTTTTTTTGGATACTAAATCTTTTAGTTTGTTTTCTCTTTCACAGTACCACTCTTCTATATTAATCTCAGAATTAAAGGATAATAAGTTATCTTTTAATTCCTCCTTAGTATTTGATTTTCGAACATGCGACTTTGAGTAGTAATAGTTTATTTTGCTACTTACGAAATTACTTACTTGTAATTGTACATTCTTATCTAATTCTGATAAAATATCATCTTTAACCTTAGTTAATATTTCGTTTCTTTCATCTTCAGTATGGTCGCATCTGTTTTTCATATAGTCCAATAAAAATTCTTCTGCAAGAAATATATTTTCTATCTCGGAAAAGGGGGTCGTGTATATGTTCGCTTTGCTTAAACTATCTATTTCTTCTTTCAGCCGATAATCTGTATCCACAATGCCTATCGCGTTGCAATTAATACTAGATATTTTATTGTACGCCTTAGTGAAATCAATCACATCTTTGCATGTATTAACAGGAATTACTGAGAGATTAGGAAATAATATTTCGTACACCTGTTTATCTAAGCTTTTTGCATCTTTACCTTCACAAAATAAAATAGTTTTTCTGCTGCCTAATAACCTTAGTAGTAACTCGTCTGGTATGCATGATGAAGGAAGCTCTTGTAAATCCCACTTGTGATTGAATCTAAACATACTGCTGAACGTAAAATCTTTCAGCCATAACTTCTTAGCAGCAGCTCGTCCAATTGCAAATTCTAAGTCGTGAGTTAAATATATAAATCGACAGTCTGATCTAATATCTTCCAATATATTCCACAATTCATTAGATACAGTTTTATGTAGAAACATTTCAGGCTCATCAATTGTGATAACACTTCCTTGCGGAGCTTGTATTACGAACGCAATGTTATAAAATACTATCTTTTCGCCATCACTCATGCAGTTCAGACTATAAGGTTCAATATGTTCTGCTGTTAACTTGAGATCATACCCTGAACTACACTCTATCCTGCGGTGCTTTATTATTGTCCCCCATATTTCTATACACCTTTCCAAATCGCTTTTTATAGAGTAATCAACACTTTCTCCATTTTTATTTCTTTGATCTCTATCGTGTACAAGCTCATTATTTTTAGCAATTAGATTATCCAACAACACTCTAAACTCAGCTCCCATCTCTTTTGCCTCTGGATATGGGTATGATTCTTCATCCTTTGATTCAAATGTACCTCTACTTGTTCTATATTTATCATGTAGTTCAGTGATTTTCTTTGAAGATCTTTTTGTGCCTGGAATATCTGAATAGTGAGGTACAATTAGCATTTTTTGAGCCGATAGAACAATATTGTTTTTTGAGATTACATTTGCTTTTAAGGTTTCCGCCAACGTGGTTTTACCACTACCATTAGCTCCAACTATAACAATATTAGAATTAAAACAGCCTAATATTGAAAATAAATTATATAAGGCTATTATTTGTTCTCCTAGAAATAACTGACCTGAACCAAAAGACCTCCTCTCTACCTCTTTTTTAATGTTGTTGATAAAAGTATCTGTCTGCTCATTATATTTTTCTAGTAAATCTTTATATATTGAATAAAAAGAATAATCGAGAGTTTTATTACTTATATCCTCAAGTAGTTTAGGTAGGTATTCTAATAATTCTTTATTAATAAGACTAAGGTTCTCGTTCCACTCTATCTCTCTACATTTTCTAGTCAGACATATAGATTCATTAACTAAGGTTAATATTATATCTTTATTTACTTCACTATTCATTTTTATTCCATTTTTGATTACGACTATTCTTTATGCCTACTTATGTGCAGTATAGCAAATTATAAGGTGATATCTTTTATGTTGCAACTTTTCGCATCAATAAACTTGATTAAACTCTAGTATAATATGGTCAACACTTTTTGATTCTGACGAATCATTTTGGCAAAATATACATCTCATTAGTGATTCTTTTCAATGCTAATTTGTGAAAATTATTATTCTATCCCTAATAGTGATTCAGCACCTCGTTTAAGTACTTGTTTTGCTACGGTATCGACAGTGGTATTTGCTACTCTTCTTATTTCATTACCAATCACACTGTCTTTTAGGTAGTGAGCTATATTTAGAAGGACTTGACACAATAGTTCTATCGAATAACTTTTAAGAGCTTCTTCTTGCACCTTAATAAGATTGTATTTACCCAGCACTTCGAATATGTGCGGGTGTTTGTAACTCATCTCTGTATCACATTTTATCAAGATTTCTTTATCTTGACCCTCTACGGTTTTGTATATCAGCTCAATATCCTTTTTGAGCAGTTTTGTGTCATCATTCCAATCGTTATATGACTCTAAAAAGTCTTTAATTGCATCTAATGAGTGTTTCTTTGCGTATTTTTCTATATTTTCCATAAAATTATATTTTGAAATTATGCATTGGAATACAATTTATTTGATTATTTAAACTGTCAATAATATAATTTCTATCTTAACGATATCCAATATTCATTAGAGTCTGAACATATTTTGAAATATGCCTTAAAAATATACAATAATCAAATAACAAATCAAACACTTCATTACAGTCCATACTCAATGCTGTTTCTGTAAAGTTAAAGGGATTGAATGATCCTTGTTCATTTTGATAATGAACAAAGTCGCATCTAATTTCTTTGATATTCTTAGATTCTAGTTTTATTCTGAAATCATTAATTATTTTATCAACTTTCAAGTAAATGTCATTATAATCAACTTTTACTTTTTCATGGAATGAATAGATTAATGAATTTTTAATCATGATGTCATTCAAAGAGCCATCCTTATTGGTGATATAGTAGCCAAATAGTCTTTTGAATCCCTCTTGAATATTGACAATTCCTTTTTTCATTAATGGAATGTCATTAACCTCTAAGTCTGATTTCAACATTTCAATTATAGTTGTATCGTTCTCGTACGCTTGAATTGCTATGAAATGAAAGAAATACCTCAATCTTTGTGAGTCATCTGGTAGACCTATTTTATATTGTTTGTCAAACTCTGAAATACTTACAAAAATATCATTTTCTGACTTCATCTTTTTTATCTGCATATAAAGAAAGTTAATTTCAGAAGATAATAGTGTAATTATATCTTCTTTCATTTCTGGCGAATGTGTATATCTTGTAACTGGCATATTCTATTTATTTGCGATTTCTTCTTCGGTTAGGTTAGAAGGTGGTTTATATTTAAAAACTCTACTGCTTTTTTAAAAGAACAAAGGAATTAGTTTTTTTTGATAAGCTGTGCAATTTTCAATTATTATACCTGTGCAGTTTTCAATTCATATATACAAAATGTCTTGCGACATCCTGAATTGGTATAGCTTCAAGCTCTTTAGTGTCATAAATCATTATTTACTTTTATTTAATAATTCTTGTCTATCAATATTAAGTACCTATAGCAGGATCAGATTCCTTATTGTAGCTTAGGAGTCGTGAGCTACACCCAAACAGTAGTATATTTTGCGCTCCATAGGTTAATGAATAAATATTGCTCTATAGTTAAGTACATCACTAGATGTTTGATCATTTTGTGATCTAACACCATTCGTAATTTTCATAAATTAAGAGAACATAGCACTGCAAAAACATCTTTATAGTTTTTACAGTGCTAATTGTATACAGTGTCGCTTCATTTAGCTTATATATCATAAGACTTTGCATATTGCTTATTTAAATTTTATCTATAGTATTCATTACAGCTAACATATTTTCATAATTATCTATATCGTGGTATTTCACCTTACTTGTTGATATATCGTTAAATAGTCTTTTTGCGCAATCTATTTTAGCTCGTTCGATAGGGCGTAATTGAAGTGAATCCATTGTTCCCTTTGTCTCTGCGATAAAATATATATGTTTTACACTATCTTTATTAAAAGCTATTGCCCAGTCTGGAGAGTAATTTCCAACAGGGGTAGGTATCGAAAACCCTTTTGGGAGTTTTGCGTAAACACATACTTCATCGGCAACATCTAAATCTTCAGCAAATTTACGTTCTATACTCTTTTCGGCAGTACCATCAGTAAATACATAGTCTTGAATATGCCTCTTTGCTCTGAATGCTTTATGAATACCTTGAGAATGTTTCTGAGATGTAAATATTGTACTTTCGTATTCTCCTTCTATAGGGTTATAGCTTATCTTCTCAACTATCATAGTAGCTTTTTGCTCTTTGATTAGTTTTATTACTTTGGAGATAAACTCTTCAGGATTGTTCTTAAACATGTGCAGACGAATAGGATCTAACTTCTGGAGTATAGATGCCACACTCTTACGAGTCAAAGTTGTCCCTTCTGCTATCTTGCCTATCAGATCATATTTAATATGACTTGACTCAGCATGCTTTAGAGTATTAGTTTTTCTCTTTTCAGTATTAAACGATTCCCCTCTTTCTATTTCGTGTTCGTTAATATTATCTCGTTGCACACCTTTGGTAGTGGTGTATTGCAGTTGCGTAACAAATAACTTATCATTAATGTGAGCTATAGCCTTACTTATCAATTCATCACTATCAAATTCTACAGTGTAGGCATATTTGTGATTTATATAACCCCATAAAGTCTGAAACTCCTTTTTGTAGAAGTTCTCATTTAACTCATTTTCAGGAATCTTAGTACTATTACCATTGTCAATCATATCACTAAGTACTTTCTCGTCAAATATACTCTGTACAAGTGTGTGCACACCTATTGCAATCGGCTTTAACTCTTCTGACAATTCAACTAAACACCCATTTATATTATCGTTACGATAACTATCTGTTATATTATCATCGTCATCTATATAATCATTTTTTAGGAGATACTTGTATATTGCTTTTGCTTGTCGTGCATCAATAATTATAACATCATCACCATTTTTAACCGATTTGCCTTCAAAATATTCAATTGTAGCCTTTGTCGGACGGTCATACAACACATCTTTAATCTGCTTCTGTAAATCTGTTACAAAAGAACTATAACTTTCACTAGCAATAACAGTTAACAAATTTATGTCATGTACACTATCTTCGCAGCTCTCTGCATCCATACGACTTCCTGATTGATTAACGCTAAGTCGCAAACCACGTCCAACCTCTTGACGTTTAACAGTTGTTGAATCAGAGTGTTTAAGAGTACATATTTGAAATACGTTAGGATTATCCCAACCTTCACGAAGAGCAGAGTGTGAAAATATAAACCTTGTTGGTTCATCAAAACTCAGTAATCTCTCTTTGTTTTTCAGAATCAAATCGTAAGCCGAAATATCATCAGAAAACTCAGCACCTCTCTTAGTTGCACTATCAATGTTACGTCCAGATTTATTATCAATACTAAAATATCCTTTATGAAGTTTCTTTACTTCAAATTTCTTTAAGTACTTCTGATATGGCGTATCAAAAAGCGTTATGTAATCATTAAGTATGAGATTATATTCTTGTTCAAACATCTGACCATATTCTCCCAACAACTCTTCACCGCCTTCATCATACATGCGGTACTTTGACACTCCATCAATAAAGAATAGCGAAAGAGTCTTAATACCCATATTAAAAAGTCGCTCCTCTTTCTCAAAATGCGAAATTATAGTTTCTCGTATCTGAATACGTCGCATATCTCCTTCTGAAATATCGCCCGTCACATCACCTTTGTACAATATCTCTCCATTTGAGAATGTTATAGCCCCAGAAAATGGATTAATCTCAGAAATAATATACCCCTCCTTGTACTGCTCCATCTCGTTAGATGTACGGTAAAGATTATCACCAACCCCCAAAATACGAGTCTCTCTATTAATTGATTTTTGATATTTAATCTCCAATTCAATACGAGCCATGGGTGGTTTTTTACTAGAAAGCACAATACTCTCAAGGTATAGATATTTATCTGTACCCCTAAAGTTTTTAACTTCAAAGCCCTTTACCTCAATCTTCTTCACCAGCTTTTTATTGTAAGCATCAAGTGCATCCAACACGTAAACCATATTGTGCTTTTTGCTATGTGTAGCTGAATAATTTAGACAAAATAGAGGATTGAAATTTTTAAGTGCCTTTTGAGTAACCTCTCCTTGCATTTTTTGCGGTTCATCCAATATTATAATTGGGCGATTAGCCTTTATTACATCTATTGGTTTACGACTCCCAAAGTTATCTTGTTCTGAATATATTATACGACTTTCCTTATTATTTGCACCCTCTTTAAGCGATGCTGCAAAAGCCTGAGTATTAATAATCATAACATTAATTGTCGCACTACTCGAAAAGGTATCTATCTTGGTAAGATCCGAGCTATTATATATAAAGTAACGAGCTTTCTTGCCGTAATGCTGCATAAAGTGCTCCTCTGTCATCTCAAATGATTTCTTCACACCCTCACGAATAGCAACACTCGGCACTACTACTATAAATTTACTCCAACCATAACGCTGATTCATCTCGAACATAGTCTTGATATAGACATACGTCTTACCTGTACCAGTCTCCATCTCCACATCAAGCGAACAACATCCAAGCTCTTTGTCTAAAGCTGAAGATAATTTTATATTATTCTCTTGCTGAATTGTATGGATATTACGCAGTAACAACTCGTCAGAGAGTTCTACTATCTCATTTTTGAACCCTGCCTTATCATCAAGATCTATCGTCTCTCCATATTCATCAGCTATTTTTGGTTTAGCATCTTCATTTTCAAAAAGAGTTGTTGGTGCTTTTGGTTCATACTTGGGCTTTTCAATTCTCCCAAGATCACGTATATAGCCAATACCAGCATAGGGTCTTTGTCCACTAAAGACGCGCACTACACTATCCACCGCATCGGTTTGGTATTGTTGTATTTTAAAATTGAATTTCATGATTTTTATTACTTTTCAGGATACATAAAAACAAAATCTGGAGCATCAAATGTTGATAAAGCAATCCAATGTTTTGACATTATTTCTATTGCTTCTTTTGTCATTGACGCACGTGGCTTATAATTATCTAATATGCTGTATGCACGTAAATCATCTATAACTGTAAAGTTTGCTGAACTAGGATACTTACTTCTCAACATTTTTATAAAATCAATTAAAGAGTTTTCATCCTTATTATTTGATTCATATAAAATAGTGTAATTTTTGACAATATTATTATGTCTTGTGCCAACAATCTCATAATCTAGGTTAAAATCAATTTCTACAGCTTTTAGCTTGTATAAATTGTCAATTATTTCTATTTGATAAAACTTAACATCTTTAGCTTTTAATATATCTATTATAGCTCTTCTTTCATCGTACCCAATATTTAACCCGAAATATATACTCTTAATAGCTCCTTGTTTGATAGACTTTACTCCATCTGTTTCAAATACAAGGCGTATTTCATTCTCATAGTTCCATACGAGTGATTTTGTACCCCAAGCTTTCTTTTGAACCATAACAATATTTTCTTCTTGAATAATTTCAGGTCTATCATTATCATATTTAATCTCGATAATATTTCTTAAGTCAAAACCCTTTGCTTTCGTTTCTTCTTGCAAAACATTCAAATTATACTCTATACAAAAGCCACTATGTGAATTTGCGTAATGAGCCCACATTAGCTCATTATTTGGGAAGTCCT
This sequence comes from uncultured Rikenellaceae bacterium, assembly GCA_947038405.1. Classification (GTDB taxonomy): domain Bacteria; phylum Bacteroidota; class Bacteroidia; order Bacteroidales; family Rikenellaceae; genus CAMQVY01. Next base: position 9,061 of record CAMQVY010000036.1, read on the forward strand.
CACCCTTCTTTGGCACTGCAAGAGAATATATACCACTTTTATACATATCCTGCTTTAGTGGAGTAACCCAACTTGAATGCTCATCTGATTTTGGCAATTCAACTGCACCTTCAAAAGGATCATTCAGCATCTTAAATTTTGCAGCATACAATTCACTGTTAAGTAATGACCTTGTATCTTGACGAAATTCTTCACCTGTTTTTTTATCTTTAGATATAAGATTAGCTCTATACTTATAAACACTTTTCATTTCTATAAAATTTTAAGAGTTGTGTCCTTGCTGTATGTTTCAAATATTTGCTTGAAGTTGGTGGCTACGCTGTCACTTGCCATTGAACTATCACGCATCACAAAGTAGTAGGGCTTTAATTTTGCAATTTGCTCTATTGTCTCTTCGGTTACGTTGTTATCAAAACAAGCTATCAGATAGTTATCACTTACATTAAATACTTTCTTACCTGCTATCTCACTTTGTTTAATATCTGACGATAGCAATACACCTAACTCCAACATCACCTGGAAGAGTAAATCCTCAGGGGTTCTCTCCTCTTTAATGTTATCTGTCAAGTCTGCAAATAATTCAGGTGTGTACGCTTGTGGGTTGTAGTAGACATCTTTCATATTGGTACTATCTAGTTTTAATACCCTAAAACCAATATCTAAAGTTGTAATATCTGCAACTACTCCATCTTTTTGTGATTCTTTATTGATTTTATCTATACGCTCATCATTGACTTTCTTTCCTGCACGACGAATACGCTCTTTGCCTATTTCGCAAATATTTTTATATCCTGCTTTATATGCTTCTGTTTGCTCTTTGGTTTGCTCAGGTAGTTGTACCATTATAAACTTACGAGTACCTCCGTCTTCTGCATTAAGTTGCATTACTGCATGGGCTGTTGTTGCAGAACCTGAAAAGAAATCAAGAATAATGTCATTTTTATTTACCATTACGGCTAAATAAGATATCAGTTTAGTCGGTTTTGGAAATTGGAATAAAGAAATCCCAAATAGGTCATTAATTTCCTTTGTTCCTGATTTAGTGGTCAGTCCTTTGATTACCGAATTAGGATGAATTGTTCCTTTTTGTTTATCATACTGTAAAACTCCATTTGATTTAAAAAAGAATCGCTTAACAAGTTGTCCTTTTTGATCTATTACTGTTTTGTTATCAAGCCAATCAATTATCATATCACGCATAGCCCAAGCTGCTCTTAGTATAACTGGATGACGCAATTTCCCTTTATAGCACTCTAAGACACCCTCAATTACCTCAACTGGTTCTTTTATACCAAATTTTGATGGGAAGATTTTATCTTCACACTCAAAATCAATACCTGCATTAAATGCAATATCCGAAACTTGATTCTTAACGCCAGGCTTTTTTATTGTTCTGTCACTTATTGATGAGTCATTTCCATTGAATTTAAATAGAGGTAGACTGTAAATGTTTTTAGCATACCCGATTACATATTCATGCGAATTTGTAAAATGAGCTGCGGATGTTCTGCCACTTATCCAAATCCCATTAACTAATACATTATGTTTTCCAAAGACTTCGTCACAGACTTTTTTAAGATTTTCAACCTCATTATCACCAATGGAAATAAAGACAACACCGTCATCAGATAGTAGGTCACGAGCAACTTTTAGGCGGGGATAAATCATACTTAGCCAATCTGTATGAAAACGACCGTTGGTTTCATTGTTTTGTCGAATGTCAAACAATATATTTCCATCCTCATCATACTGGTCACTAATTTCTGAAAATTGATTCCCATCAACTGAGAAATCATCATTATAAACAAAACTATCTTCACCAGTGTTGTAAGGTGGGTCGATATAGATCATCTTTACTTTGCCAAGATAGGTTTCTTGCAGTAATTTAAGCACATCCAAATTATCACCCTCTATATACAGATTTTCCGTAGTATCAAAATCAACACTCTCTTCTCTACACGGGCGCAAGGTCTTAGCAATGGGAGCGTTGGCAAGTAGCATAGACTTGCGTTTCTCTGGCCACGTAAATTGGTAGCGTTCTTGTGGTCCTTCCACCACAACAGCCGAAAGCTCTTGACGTAGCATATCAAAATCAATTGCCACCTCAACTTCGCCGTTATTGTTTATGCGTTCAGTCAAACAATTAGGAAACATCGCCCCAATTTTCTCTATATTCTTGTCAACCTTATTTAGGCTGTGCATTTTTAGTTTTGATTCCATTATTCTGCGTTATTTTGTTGATTCTTTTTAACTTTTTCTTGTTTCATTAACTCTTCCATTCTCAACACCGTCTCGGATTGTCGGTTAATTGTTTTAGTATAGTTAGTTGGATTTATTTCCTTAACTTTCATGGTGTCTTTTGTAAATACTTCTATTTTTTCAGGAACGGCAACTTTAGAATCTATAATCGCTTGCTCAACTTGCTTGACTTGCTTGTAATCTAAAACGACAGGATACATTGAAGTTATTGAGTTCCATACAGTAAACCCTGTGCCAGCAAATGCAATTATAAAAGCACTCCATGCAAGCCAAATCTGATGTCTTGCACTTTTCATTTGCTTTTCAAAATTTCTTTGCTCAATATCGACAAAGTCATTACTCACTAAATCATCCAACGAATTAGTAGGAAACATTATAGCCGTCGAGTACTCGTCAAATAGTTTAGCAATTCCCCCATAAAATTTGTGGCCAATAAGATCTATAGTCTCTCTATTTCCCTCTTTGTTAATTTCAGTTATAGTAGCCCTATTATCAGTTAACTCATTAAATTTTTTGTATATACTTCTATCATAAAAAGGTTCGCCATTATTATTCATTCTTGAAAAAAATACATAGTCATACTTTTCTAATTCTTTAAATAAAGATAGAATATCAACAAGTTGAAGATATGTTTGACTATCAAAATATTTCCCAGTTGTAAAATGTGATAATCCTCCAGGATAGTATGGAATTATTTTCAGTCTGGGTATGTATGATATTATGTACTCACCTCTTTTATCTTTTCCTCTTGCAATTGCAGTTAAGCCAAGATATTCTCTTATAAAAGTAATACTCTGCAATCCACTAAAGTCAGCCTGTTTCTTAGCATCAAGTAGTTTATTTATGTATGGTTTCTCATTAGGAAATATTGCTCTCATATCTATAACTTATCTTTTAATCTGTTAATCTCCTGCACCAACTCAAATTTACGTCTTGGTTGTTTCTCGGCCCTTGCTTGTTTCTCTAATTTTTCTATCTTTCTTAAAATTCTGTTGATTTCAGTATCATACTCAATTTGCTCTTTAATGCTATTATCGCCCTCGATGGTTAAACCTCCAATGCTAATTACAATATTGTTCCAAACTGTATCAAAATCGAGACCTGTGAGTACAATTGTTGTAGTATCTACTTTATTCCAAGAGGAACAAAGTAATTTAGTATGATATACTGCCAACTTAACTTGTTCTTCGTACAAAAGTACAAAAAGTATATTTTGTGGAATGAGTTTAGACAACATAATAATATTACTATCGTCAAACTGCATACTCTTTAATATTACACTTACCACATAAAACCCCGATATATTTGCACCCTCAACAATCGTAGTAGTATCTGGCGACACCTCATTTATAATCGTAATGCGACTAATATCGGTATCGAACTTCTCCTGCTGTGCTGACTTTAACCCAAATTTGGCGTATATTGCCTTTTTTGGTAGTTGCCTATGTAGCTCGGTATTTTTAGGTAGGTTCAACATAATTACTTAATTATCAAAAAACAAATTAATTCAAAATCATCTAAGCCACTAATAGTAGAAGACTTAAATGAGATATTATCACCACTCAAAAAACTATCTATATCGCTCTCTTCTTTTACATCAACAATAGAGGCTACTGTTTTACCTAGTAGTGAAGAGTAATGTTTCATATTGCGACCCTCACGTGTATCCTTATTGAAAATAGCACAGACTTTTTTGTCTGGTATAACTTTTCCCTTACAAAGTAGACGCATTTTATTTAATGCATCTTTTGGGTCTAAGTGATTTATTAACACCTCTCCGTCATCCGTTATATACACTACATAGAATGGGTGCAAGCGGTTTTTATTGTCAATATTAACACTGTCAGAGCGATTTTTTAGCACATAAACAACGCCACTTTGATTCTCTTTATCTGCGGCAATAACTGCTTCTATACCATATGGAACTCTATCTAAATTTGGCTTGTCTTTTATATAAGCAAGTAAATCAAGTCTAAATTCATTAAGGCCTAAATCCATTATTGATATACCAGTGGACATATCTTCAATATTCACTACCTCTTTTTGTAGGCGTTCAAGTTGCTGTTTGCGGTACTCTAAATCCATCTTTTCCTCTTCACTTAGAAGGTTATCATCGCCTGTTGCGGTCATATCGACAATTTTCATTCTTGTCTCTACTTTGGATTTTAGGTTTATATACTCGTCCAGTGTTAGGTCAGGCCAAAAGTTTACAAGCTGAATTACATTATTATGACTTCCAATACGATCTATTCGTCCAAATCGTTGAATGATACGCACAGGATTCCAATGTATATCGTAGTTGATAAGATAGTCACAATCTTGCAGGTTTTGTCCCTCAGAGATACAGTCCGTTGCAATAAGTATATCTATACTTGTATTATCATTTGGCATTAGTAGCTCCTTGTCTTTTGATATAGGCGAGAAGCAAGTAAGTATCATATTAAGGTCAGCCTTCAGTTTCTTAACTGTAGTGCGCCCTTCTACAGAACCTGTTACCATTGCAGTATGCAATTGGTATTTTTCTAAAATAAAACCGCTCACTTGGTTGTAAAGATATTCTGCTGTATCTGCAAAGGCTGTAAATATTATTATCTTTTTATTATCGCCATTGATAGGTTTTGTTATCTTATTACAAATAAGCCCTAGTAGCATTTGTAGCTTACTGTCATGCTTAGGTGTAATATCATCAATCATAAGTGATAGTAATTCTAATATCTCTGCATCTTCTTTAAGTTCCTTGCTCCACGATATGTAATCCATATCGGCAAGATCTATCTTGACCTTTTTACCGATAGTGTAAATGTCATCACTATTCATATCCTCTGCATCAAAATCATCATTAGATGAGATATCGCTTAGATCTAATATCATAGAAGAGTTGCTATGGAAGTTATTAATAATATTGATTGTATTATCAATAAACTCCTTCATTCTGTTAAGGGTCAATCTAAAAGAGTGAACAGAGCTTTCCATTCTTTTCATTAGATTTATTGCCATTAATCGCTGAATACCTTTTTCTCTATTAGCTTGAGTGAAATTTATATTGACTTTATTATCCCCAAATATCTCTGAATATTTAAAGATTCTACTTGGTAAAATCTTATCTGAGGGTCTATAAATACTCAAATTAAGTAGTAGAAGCTGAGTGAAAATATCATTATATCCTATTGCTGCATTTAGGTCGGTAAGCGATGGATGTAAGGATATTGGTTTTAACCTTGCTGGGAATTGTCCTATTGCTGTTGTGTCATAGTATCTTTCTATATGCTTCCGTGAACGAGCAATAGTAACACTATCAAGCAGAGAAAAGAAGTCTGAATCCAATATTCCTAATAACTCAGATGCTGTTCGTTCCTCTGGAGCATATTTTGACCACTTATTAAATGAGGTTTGGGCACGTTTAAATATTTCATCAATAGGACGAGAAGTATCTAGCTTCTCATCTATAAGTTTACTATCTCCTTCATAAGCTAACTGCAACTGATTTTTAAGATCGTTAAAACGATTATTGACAGGTGTCGCTGATAGCATCAAAACTTTTGTTTTAACACCTTTACGAATGACTTTATTCATCAATCTAACATATCGGTTCTCTCGCTCATCATCTCCACCGTTAATCTTACCACCGCTTCTGAAATTATGTGACTCATCAATGATTATTAAATTATAGTTTTCCCAATTTAACCTATCAAGATCTAAACCGTTAGACTTACCACTATTTCTTGTTAAATCAGTATGGAATAAAACATCATAATTAAGTCTATCACTTGCAATAGGATTATTTATGTAGTTATCTTTGTATGTATTCCAGTTGTTAGTTAGTTTTTTTGGACATAGCACTAATACTGATTTATTACGATTTTCATAATATTTAATTACTGCAAGTGCAGTGAACGTTTTACCTAAACCAACACTATCTGCCAAGATACAACCATTAAACTTTTCTAGTTTGTTAATAATAGCAAGTACTGCATCCTGTTGGAAATTGTAGAGCATACTCCATATTTTACTCTCTTTAAAGCCTGTTGCTTCATCGGGAAGTACATCTTCAGAAATATCCTCTAAAAACTCATTGAAAATATTATATAGAGTAACGTAGTAAATAAATTCTGGTGAATTTTCTTTGTAAACCTCCGATATACTATCAATAACCTCCTCTGTTACATCCTGCATCTTGTTTTTATCTTTCCATAGTTCATTAAATGTTCTAATGTAATGATCACTAAATGGCGCAGGCATACGATTTACTATATTGCATAAGTAATCACCTTTACTACAACCTAAATCAGAAGTGGTAAATCCTGAAAGGGGTGTATAAACATATGCTTCATCTCGATTATCAAGATGCATAAACCCAGACATATTATTTCGTGTAATATTCGATTTGAATATTACTTTTCGTCTTATCCACTCCGCACACTCTTTGGCAATGGTCTTTTGGGATAACTCATTGCGCAATTTTATTTCATAATCAGAACCAAATAAATTACGTTCTCGATCTAAGCGTGGAACATAATATTCCCTACTCTCTTTAGTTGATTTTTCTGCAATAAAAGTAGGTGCAGTAAAAATAAATCTCAACTCTTCAATCTTTTCAAGTTCAGCCTTTAACTCTTTATAAACATATATAGAAAAGTTAGATGCTGCAATAGCCAATTTACTTCCTTCCTTTATGGAAGAAAGCAAATCAGTTTTTACACTATTATTTATATTGTCTATAACCTTCATATTCCAATTAAGTTAAAAAATCATTTACTCTTAACAAGTAATTCTTGCCTATTTACATCAAGTAACTAAGCTAGCTTTTCGATAGTTTCCAGAGATGGTTGTATGCGGTTATTACACCAACGTGAAACTGTTGCTACATCCTTATTTAGATTCAATATTAGCCACTTACGTGTGCGGCCTTGCTCTGCTAAAACCTCTTTTATCCTATTCAATTGACACATACGGCATAATATTATTGATACATACTGCAAAGTTAATAAAAAGTTATATGTAATCTTGCATAATAACTCTCAAATGTTAGGTAAAATCCCTATCACAAAGACATGTATAACCAGCATTAAGTGTGACGTGATCATAGTCTCCATAAACACTTGGAACAATATAGTCCTCAAACAAAAAATAGCTACCTATAAATGCATTGCAATGTGGACACACGTTAGCGTTATAGCTTTTATGCTTAGTTTTACTGTATGATTGTTTTATTATAACTCCACTTTGCCGAGCCAATTCTAACTCAGAAGGAAGAAAAGACTCGGGATAAACATGACCTATTTCATATCTGGAATTATAAATAGATGCAACCTTCATCTCTTTATGGCATCTATAGCAATTTGCGGATATTATATTCAGTTCTAATTTTAATTTAGGACAACCACATTTTGTGCATTTAGGGTTTACACAAAGAGTAACTATATTGGGCTTTAGAAGCCTAACTTCTAGATTATCTATATCATCAAAAGATGCTAGATCTATTTGTATTAAGATAATATTATGTTCCTTGTAGTACAGTAATGTTTTCTCCTCTGGCTTATGAGTTACTACGACTTCTATAACTGCAATAATATTATTGTCTTTATCAAATAAAGCTATATCAGGAGTACACTCTCCTAAATAATACTCAAGTTTTACAGAATTAATCTTCTTTATCAAATTCCCAGAATGAGTGTCTTTACAATATTCACAATCCCAAGAGAAATTAATATTATTTTTATTATCTATTTTGGTTTGAATATATTCCGCAACTTTTGTTTTAAAGAGGTTATGCAGAACTGTTTCTGGAGAGCAATTGCTATTTTTTTGATGAGCATAATGAGGTCTTCTGAAATATTTCTCTCCAATCTGTAATCTACTTATACGTACAGACATTATTTTACGGCAAGTAGGACAAATATACCGACTTCCTTTTATCGCACTATCTATGTGGACTAAATTACCGTTAAGGTCCTCAGAATATGTTATTTTAATATCTTGCATAGGATTTAATTTTGAAATTACTTAAATTTGGAAGTCTATACCTCATCTATACTCCCGATAATAACGAGATATTGAACGATCTGTTTTAATTAGAGATAGCCCTCTCCAAATCATTCTCAATATTATCAGGAAGTTGGTGAAATAGATCGAT
>CAMQVY010000037.1 GCA_947038405.1 uncultured Rikenellaceae bacterium
GCTCTTTGCGCTTAAAATTATTATTTAATACGTCCAACTTTTTGGGGGCACTTCATAAACGCTTAGTTTACAGCAACCTTTTTTTGTTTAATATATTTTGTAAATGAACATAATAACCGTACTACGGGTGAGATGTTGTGCTGGAATAGAAACAATAATTATTAAAATAATTAACATGAGTTTATAGCTTGGTTCGGAATTTGCATTATTACTTTTAGGTGATCATTTAAACTAAAATTAATTATGAAAATATTATTAACCTTATGTGCATCTCTATTTTTAATTACTTCCGTTTCTGCATTCTCTCCTTTCGGTGTGAAAATAGGTGTTAATGGTGGGAATATGCTAAACCTACCAGAAGGTGCTAACAATACAATAAAAATGAGCTTCTATGCTGGTGTATTTACTAAGTTTGATATGGGACGAAGATTCTCCTTACAACCTGAGCTAGTATACTCACGTCAAGGTGCAAGATTGAGCCCAATGCAGCTATTCCCTGATGAGTCGGGGCAACTTATTGATCTTGGTGAGTTAAATAAACAAATACGCTTAAATTATATTAATATACCTATTGTCGTAAGCTACAAAGTTTGGGAAGATCTATTTGTTAGTGTAGCTCCTCAATTGGGGATTAACCTTAATGCTATTGATAGAACTAAATATAATGACTATACAGCTACGACAAAACTTAATGGAATAAGAAGGTGTGACTTCTCATTAGGTGTTGGACTTGGATATCAGATATGGTCTAAATTAGATGTAACTGTTAGGTATAATCTCGGATTTACAAATATTACTAAATCTAAATCAGATTTTAATCAACATAACATAAAAAATGGAGTGTTGCAGCTAGGATTAGGTTTTATGATTTTTGAATAGATACTGTTTGTGAGAAAATGTTAATTTAAAAAGTTATAATATGAAGAAAATTGTATTGTTATGTGCGTATTTAGTTGTTATGACAACAGCCTTTGCTCAATCTCCAATTGGAATTAAAGGCGGATTTAATGGAGCTAGTATGATAAGTGATCTACCTGATGAGTTTAAAGGGCGCATTAAACCCAGTTATTATATTGGAGTTTTTACCGAAATTGATCTTGGAGGTAAATTTGAACTGCAACCCGAATTAGTATATTCACGTCAAGGGGATAGATACCGTAATGTAGACTTTAAAGATGATTTAAATGCTAGAATCTCAACGACTCTAAACTATTTGAATATACCTATTGTTGCGAAATATAGAGTTTGGAGAGAGTTTACAGTATTGTGTGGACCTCAGTTAGGACTAAATATAAATCGTAACGAAATTGATATTAAATCTGAAATAGGGGGAAAAACAACACACGAAATATATGAAATAGGCGATTTGCTTAGAGTGTGTGATTTATCCTTAGTAGTTGGATTGGAGTATACGGTTTTGCCTTTTATGGATGTTACAGCGAGGTATAATTGGGGATTAACTCATGCCCTTGACTCTGACTTTAGTTTAGTTAAAATGTCTACAATGGCTAAAAATAGTGTGTTTCAACTAGGTGTAGCCATTAGAATCTTTTAGTAGTATTAATTCTATGCTAATATACATTGCAGTGGAGATATTGAATAAACTTTATTATCTATCTTTTATTTGATTATAGCCTACAAAAAAAGCGGAGTTGATTCTTTATGAACCAACTCCGCTTTTATATATATAAATTAACTCTCTCTTACTTCGCGTAACTTACAGAACGAGTCTCTCTAATTACAGTAATCTTAACTTGACCTGGATATGTCATCTCATCTTGTATCTTCTTAGCTACATCATGTGATAATTGATCCGCTTCAGCATCTGAAATCTTCTCACTTCCAACAATAACTCGAAGCTCTCTACCTGCTTGTATAGCGTATGTTTTAAGGACTCCAGGATATGCCATTGCAATATCTTCCATCTCTTTAAGACGCTTAATGTAAGACTCTACAACCTCTCTTCTTGCACCTGGTCTAGCTCCCGAAATAGCATCGCAAACTTGAACGATAGGTGATATGATAGAAGTCATCTCTACCTCATCATGGTGAGAACCAATTGCATTACAAACATCTGCTTTCTCTTTGTATTTCTCAGCTAACTTCATACCAATGATTGCGTGTGGCAATTCTGGTTCATCATCTGGAACTTTACCAATATCATGAAGAAGTCCTGCTCTACGTGCAACCTTAACGTTTAGGCCTAATTCTGCTGCCATAATACCACAAAGATTTGCAGTCTCACGAGAGTGTTGTAGTAAGTTCTGTCCATATGATGAACGGTACTTCATCTTACCGATTAAACGGATAAGTTCAGGGTGTAGATTGTGTATTCCTAAATCAATAACAGTGCGCTTTCCAACCTCTGCAATCTCATCTTCAATTTGGCGTTGTACCTTAGATACAACCTCCTCAATTCTTGCAGGGTGGATACGTCCATCTGTCACTAATTGATGTAGAGCTAGTCTAGCAATCTCTCTTCTAACTGGATCAAATCCAGAAAGAATAATCGCCTCAGGAGTGTCGTCAACAATAATCTCAATTCCTGTTGCAGCTTCCAGTGCTCTGATATTACGACCTTCACGACCAATAATACGTCCCTTAACCTCATCACTCTCAATGTTGAAAACAGTTACAGAGTTCTCAATTGCAGTCTCAGTTGCAACTCGTTGTATTGTTTGAACTACAATCTTTTTAGCCTCTTTGTTTGCACTTAATTTAGCCTCCTCAATAGTATCATTGATATATGACATCGCTTCGGCTTTCGCTTCAGACTTCATATTTTCTACAAGGATATTCTTTGCATCTTCACTACTCAATCCGCTGATCTGCTCTAACTTAATGTTTTGAGACTTGATCGACTTCTCTAACTCCTCTTTTTTACTATCTAAAACAGCAATATGGTTATCCATTTGCTCTTTTGTTTGAGTTAATTCCTTACTTTTTTTCTCTACATCATTATGTTGGTGTTGTAGTGAATTTTCTTGTTGTTTAAGAGCATTTTCTCTCTCTTTTAACTTTGAGTTGCGATCATTTACCATACGGTCATGTTCGCTTTTTAACTGAATATACTTCTCTTTTGCTTGAAGAATCTTCTCTTTCTTAATCATTTCAGCCTCACCTTCGGCCTCTTTTATCAAAGAACGCTTCGTTTCTCGCATCGTTCTCTGTACTACTAGGTATGTAATAAAACCAGTTGCGATACATACAATCACAACTGATAATACACTACCTACTATACTTATTGTATCCATTATTATTTTTTTTAATTATATTATTAATTTGTTAAGTTATTCTGTTTTTATTTTCAATAAAAAATCCGCATAAAAATCCTTTTCTGTTCGACGAATCTCCTGACCGTCATGTGTGGAGCCTCTGACAATTCGCAAACGTCCAATGGCATCAAATTGATGCACCACCGAGGTGGTTAAGGCCTGCTTTTGATATATCAAGTACAGCTCCAATTGTGAATAATTGTTAAGTTTCGCAAAGCTAAAAGGATATTATGCGGATAGTTCTTAATCGCGATAAATTATTTATCGCAAAATAAGTTCATAATAATTATTATACAGAAATGTCTCGCTGAATAGAAAATATAAATCTTTAAATAAGATGTACATATATCTACTGATCGTTACACTACTGCTATGTTTATTCCAAAGAACTTATATATGTTTATTTCAATGAATTTAGGTATTTATCTAAATCCTTATCTAATTTATTCAATTCATCTCTGTCGCTATTCATATTGCGACTCATCTCCATCTCAATTTGAGTAACAGAGATTTGTAGTGCAGCCATTGCTAAGTGGTCAATCGGTTCAAGCCTATAGTTTGACTCAAATCGAGTTACCAAAGAATTAATCTCTCTCTCAGCTCGCCTATACCTCTCTTCTTTCTCTGTATCTATGTTAAGGGGATAAGTTCTTCCCGCAATTGTTAGCTTTATTCTCAGTTTTTGCGACATCTAATCTAGTTGTTCATCATTGCAATACACCTATCAATCTCCCTCATTAGACGATTGACTCGAGCTTTAGCTAGACGTTTATCTTCACTACTACTTGCAATCCCCTCTCGAAGCTCCATTACTCCGATTCTCTTTTGAAGAGATGTGATGTGCTCTTGCAATACGCGATTGCTCTCCTTGAGTTTTACCTCCACCTCTGTCAATTCTGCACACTTTTCGCTTAATCTAATATTTTCATTAATAAGCTTTTCGACCTTTTTTTTGATTGATTCAACAATGGACGATTTATTCATGGCAACTATTGTAAATAATATTTAATATTTAAAACATTGTATTATTAAGATAGTTTTAAGCTATCAACAAATATTTACACTTCAAAAATAGTTAAATAAAGCTAAAAATCAAAATTTTCACCTTCAATACTTCTAAACTATTTAATTTCCCGATATTAACACATTTGATATTTGAATATGTTTATGGGCTAAGTTTTGTAGCAATTTTATATTCTTATTGTGGATCTACTAAACTTCCGTATAAATCGTAATCTTCAACATCTGTTATTAAAACAGTATAAAACTCTCCTACTTTAAGGTCTGTATTTGCGTCTATCAGTATCTCTTGATCAACCTCTGGTGAGTCGTATTGACTTCGTGCTATCCAAAAATCACCCTCTTTCCTATCTACAATTACTCGCTCATTTCTGCCAATGCGCAGTACGTTATTGTTTCGGGAAATAATGTTTTGTAGCTCCATAATCTGAGATACTCGATCCTCTTTTACCTCATCTGGAATGTTGTCTTCCAACTCCTTAGCTGAGTATGTTCCCTCCTCCTCTGAGTATGAAAATACTCCTAGTCGCTCAAATTTACTCTCTCTTACAAAATCAAGTAGCTCTTGGAAATCTTCTTCGCTCTCATTTGGGTAGCCAACTAACATAGTTGTCCTTATTGATAAATCGGGAATGGCACTACGTAATTTATTGATAAGCTCTATGCTTTTCTCCTTATTAATACCTCTTCTCATCAACTTTAGTTGATTGTCTGAGATGTGTTGTAGTGGAATATCTAAGTATTTACATATTTTTGGCTCTTCTGCCATCGCTTGAATAACATCTTCAGGAAAGTTAGTTGGATAAGCATAATGAAGGCGTATCCACTCTATTCCATCGATTTTACATAATAATCTCAACAGCTCTCCGAGTTTGCGTTTACCGTATAGGTCAACTCCGTAGTATGAGGTATCTTGAGCAATTACCAAAATTTCCTTAACTCCTTTGGCAACTAAGTTCTTTGCCTCTTCGATAATTTGTTCCATAGGAACTGAGATGTGTGCGCCTCTGATAATTGGAATTGCGCAGTAACCGCACTTCCAATTACAACCTTCGGCAATCTTTAGATAAGCATAATGGCTTGGTGTTGTTAACACTCGCTCATTGTTTAGCTCGTCATTCCACTCTGCTCCTAACTCCTTAACTACATCACTCAGTGTTCTAATACCAAAGAAACTATCAACCTCCTCGATCTCTTGTTCTAAATCTTTTTTATACCTCTCGCTCAAACACCCAATAACATATAAACGATCAATTAATCCCTCTTGTTTCGCATGAGCAAAACTTAAAATTGTCTCAATTGACTCCTCTTTAGCATCTTTTATAAATCCGCAAGTATTGATGATAACAATCTTTGCATCAGTAGAGTTTGAGTCGAAACACAACTCATAACCTGCGCTTTTGAGTTGAGCCATTATGTGCTCTGAATCTACAATGTTTTTTGAGCAACCGAGAGTTATTAAATTTATCTTTTTTGTCATCTTAATTTTGTGTTTAGTTGAGAGTGTGAAAGTTTCTCCGTGTTGGAGGCTGTACATGAGTGTAGAGAGCTATATATTACTCTCCAAAAAGTGCATCAACAAACTCTTTGCGATTGAATACTTTAAGCATATCAATACCCTCGCCAACGCCGATATAGCGTACTGGGATTTTGAATTGACTACTGATTCCAATTACAACACCACCTTTTGCCGTTCCATCTAGTTTTGTGATAGCTAGAGAGGTCACTTGTGTCGCTTGTGTAAATTGTTTTGCCTGTTCAAAAGCGTTCTGTCCTGTACTTCCATCAAGAACCAACATTACGTCGTGAGGGGCATTAGGAATAACCTTACTCATTACGTTTCTTATCTTTGTTAGCTCATTCATCAATCCAACTTTATTATGAAGTCGTCCCGCTGTATCTATTAAAACAACATCTGCCTTATTTGCTACAGCAGATTTTAGTGTGTCAAATGCTACTGATGCTGGATCTGATCCCATCTGTTGTTTTACCATGGTAGCATTAGCTCTATCTGCCCACACTTGTAACTGGTCTATTGCTGCTGCTCTAAATGTATCAGCAGCTCCAATATATACTGTGTGTCCAGCTTTTGTTAATTTTGATGCTAACTTGCCAATAGTGGTTGTTTTACCTGCACCATTAACCCCAACAACCATAATTACATACGGTTCGTTTGCGTTAGCCTCTTTAGCACTCTCAAGTATAGCATCTTCACTCTCCTCTAGTAGGTTTGTAATCTCCTCTCTAAGTATGCGCTGAAGTTCACTTGAATTCATGTATTTGTCACTAGCTACACGTTGCTCTATGCGTTTAATGATCTGAAGTGTCGTATCAATACCTACATCTGAAGTTACAAGCATCTCTTCCAATGAGTCTAAAACGTCATCGTCAACTCGGCTCTTTCCTGCAATAGCTCTCGCAAGTTTCCCAAATAATCCATTCTTAGTCTTTGCAAGACTAGTGTTTAGATCGTTACTATCTTGTTCTTTCGTTTGTTCTTGCTCTTGCTTTCTCTCTTGCTCGCCATCCACAACAGATACGGCAGGTACGGCACTCTTTCTTTTGAAAATGTCAAATAAACCCATAGTGGTATTTTTTGTTTTTACCTTACTCCTTGTGACGATAACGTATGGTAAAACGTGAATATTACGTTTGAACTATAATCTTATGTTTTATTAATTACAATTTTACGCATTAATATACAAAAATACAAAAAGCTCCACAATAATTTGGGAGCTTTTTGTATTAAGATGCTTAAACGACTATTTCTTTTCGAAAAAACCGATGATTTGATCATTTAGAACGATCTCCTCTTTGAATGAATAAGCGCCATTTTTTTCTGACTTAACCATCTTAATGCACTTTGTATAGTTCTTACCCGAACCAGTCTTAAGTGTTGCAACTACTTTCTTTGCCATAATCTATGATTATTTAATTTCTCTGTGAACAGTTACTCTTTTTAGACATGGATTGTACTTCTTACGTTCCATTCTGTCTGGAGTGTTTTTCTTGTTTTTTGTTGTGATGTACCTTGACATTCCAGGAACTCCACTCTCTTTGTGTTCAATGCATTCTAAGATGACTTGAACTCTGTTGCCTTTTTTAGCCATTTCCTACTCTTTTGTTTTAGTAGATCTTTTTAGCTGCTACTGCCTCATTGAGGGCGCATGCAAGACCTTTCTTGTTAATTGTTTTCATTCCAGAAGTAGATACTTTTAGTGTAATCCATCTACTTTCTTCTTCTAACCAAAAACGTTTAGTTTTCAAATTTGGATTGAAACGACGCTTGGTTTTTCTGTTCGAGTGTGAAACATTATTTCCAACTTGAGCAGTTTTTCCAGTGATTTCGCAAATTCTCATTGTTGCTGTTTTATTGTGTTATACCTTGACAATCAATCGGTTTAATTGATTATGTTTGTATAACTGTGTTTTTAACTTACCATAAAGGTTCGCAAATGTAGGCATTTTTTTGTAATTAACAATCAATCACAGCGTAATATATGCAAAATTAGTGCTTTTTTGTAAATTAACTTGAATATTGTTGGGCTTTTAATAGCTATTTGCGGAGAGTGATGTATGATCGTAGAGAATAAAAAGAGAGGAAGCTGTAAACTTCCTCTCTTACTTATTGTTACATACTACTATTTAGTAATTTGTTTTCTTCTGCTCAAAGTGTGCTTGTGGATGTGCGCAAGCTGGACACTCCTCTGGTGCTGTTTTGCTACCTGTTGCAACATAACCACAATTGCGACACTGCCAATCAATAGGCTCTGTTCTTGCAAATACTGTCTCTGTTTGAACTCTATTTAATAATATTCTATAACGAGCCTCGTGCTCAGCTTCAACTTTTGCAATTTGGTAGAATGTGTTTGCAACCTCAGGAAAGCCCTCCTCTTCTGCAATTTTACCAAATGCTGGGTAAAGTTCACTCCACTCTTCATTCTCTCCTGCTGCCGAAGCTGCTAGGTTTTCCAGTGTACTTCCAATGATTCCTGCTGGGTACATAGCTGTAATCTCAACCATTCCACCCTCTAGGTATTTAAAGAATTTCTTTGCGTGCTCTTTCTCTTGTTCCGCTGTCTCTGCAAAGACACCTGCAATCTGCTCGTATCCCTCTTTTTTTGCAACACTAGAGAAGTATGTGTAACGAGTTCTTGCTTGAGACTCACCTGCAAATGATTTTAGAAGGTTCTGCTCTGTTTGTGTTCCTTTAATTGATTTTCCCATAACAACAATATATTTTAATTTATGTATAATGAATACTATACAAGTTTCGTACAATTCTATTGCAAATATAGATATTTTTTAGCGAATTAGTGATATAATTTACAATATTAGATATTGTATTTTCTTATTGAACTATAAGCTTTTTCTATATATAAGGGATTTATGTATAATATGTTTTAAAAAAACTGCATTCTACGCTGCTTATTTGGTTAAATCTAGGGTTGATTAGTCGGTAAAATTTAAATAAAATTGTATCTTTGTCTGTTATACAATAAGTGGAATAAATAATATTAATATATAATAATAAAATGGCAGACGAAAAGATTATATTCTCCATGGTTGGAGTTAGTAAAACTTTTACTAATCAGAAGAAAGTACTTAATAATATATACCTATCTTTTTTCTATGGTGCTAAGATTGGTATCATAGGTCTTAATGGCTCTGGTAAATCGACTTTGATGAAGATCATTGCTGGACTTGAAAAGAGTTATCAAGGTGAGGTTGTATTCTCTCCTGGATTCACAGTAGGGTACTTAGAACAAGAGCCAAAGTTAGATGATACAAAAACTGTAAAGGAGATTGTTCAAGAGGGGTGCGCTGAGGTTGTAGCTCTATTGAAAGAGTATGAAGAGGTGAATGCTAAGTTTATGGAGCCGATGGATGACGATCAGATGAATAAGCTGATTGAGCGTCAAGGTGAACTTACGGAACTTATTGACCTTAAAAATGGTTGGGAGTTAGATAGTGTTCTTGAGCGTGCGATGGATGCTCTTAGATGTCCAGACCCTGAGTCTAGTATACAGCACTTGTCTGGTGGTGAGCGTAGACGTGTTGCTCTTTGTAGATTGTTATTACAAGAACCTGATGTATTGCTACTGGATGAGCCTACCAATCACCTTGATGCGGAGAGTATCGACTGGTTGGAGCAGCACCTACAACAATACAAAGGTACTGTTATAGCTGTAACCCACGACCGTTACTTCCTTGATAATGTTGCTGGATGGATTCTTGAACTTGACAGAGGTGAAGGGATTCCTTGGAAAGGAAATTACTCTAGTTGGTTAGATCAAAAGTCTACAAGATTGGCGATGGAGGAGAAGCAAGAGAGTAAGAGACGTAAAACATTAGAGAGAGAGTTAGAGTGGGTGAGAATGAGTCCTAAAGCTCGTCAAGCTAAGAGTAAGGCGCGTCTTTCTGCTTATGATAAGATGTTAAATGAGGATTCAAAACAGAAAGATGATAAGTTAGAGATGTTTATCCCTAATGGCCCTCGTTTGGGTGATGTCGTTATTGAATCTAAAGGTGTTAGTAAAGGGTACGGAGATAGATTACTTTATGAAAATCTAAACTTCTCTCTTCCTCCAGCAGGTATTGTTGGGGTTATAGGACCGAATGGTGTTGGTAAGACAACTCTATTTAGAATGATTATGGGACTTGAAACTCCTAATAGTGGTGAGTTTAGAGTTGGCGAGACGGTTAAATTAGCATATGTTGACCAACAACACAAGTCAATAGATCCTGATTTGAGTGTTTTTGAGGTTATATCTCAAGGTGGCGAAAATATTATTCTTGGGAATCGTCCTATTAATGCTAGAGCATACGTTTCACGTTTTAACTTCTCTGGTGCAGATCAAGAGAAAAAATGTGGTGTTCTTTCGGGTGGTGAGCGTAATCGTCTACATTTAGCTATGGCACTTAAAGAGGAGGGTAATGTCCTTTTGCTCGATGAGCCGACAAATGATATTGACGTTAATACACTGCGTGCACTAGAGGAGGGATTAGATAACTTTGCTGGTTGTGCGGTTGTAATATCGCATGATAGATGGTTCTTAGACCGTATTGCAACGCATATACTATCTTTTGAAGGTGATTCAAATGTTGTATTCTTTGAGGGTGGTTACAGTGATTATGAGGAGCATAAGAAGCGTCAAGGAATTGTTGCACCAAAGAGAGTTAAGTATAAAAAAATAGTAGAGTAATTACTTTACATCAAACTCAAGGAGGAAAACTTCGTGTTCCTCCTTGAGTTTGATGTAAATAAAGAAGATTAAAGATATACATTATGGCAATTAATAAACCATCGATTCCAAAAGGTACAAGAGATTTCTCTCCAGTAGAGATGAGTCGTCGTACATACATGTTTGATACAATTAAAGAGGTATTTAAACAGTGCGGTTTCCTTCCACTAGAGACTCCAGCAATGGAGAATTTATCTACTCTACTAGGGAAATATGGCGATGAAGGGGATAAATTACTATTTAAGATATTAAATTCAGGAGACTTCGCTGCAAAAGTTGCTCCAGAGCAGTTGTCAAATTCAAATGCCTTGGCGACAAAAATTTGTGAAAAGGGGTTGCGTTATGACCTAACTGTACCTTTTGCTAGATACGTAGTGCAACACCAAAACGAAATAGCATTCCCTTTTAGAAGATATCAAATACAGCCTGTTTGGCGTGCTGATAGACCTCAGAAGGGGCGTTATCGTGAATTTTATCAGTGTGATGTTGATATTATCGGTAGCAAGAGTTTGGTTAATGAAGTTGAGTTGGTTAATATCGTAGAGAAAATATTCTCAAAACTGGGTATTGCTGTAACTCTAAAACTAAATAATCGTAAGATACTTTATGGTATTGCTGAGAGTATTGGATATGCTGATAAAATGGTCGATATCACTGTCGCTATTGATAAACTCGATAAGATTGGACTAGAAGCAGTAAATACTGAACTAGAGACTAAAGGTATATCTGTTGAGGCTATTGCTAAACTTAAACCAATATTGGAATTGAGCGGAACAAATAGTGAAAAACTTCAGAAACTATCTGCTGTTATTGGTGAGTCTGAAGTTGGTATGTTGGGTATTAACGAGATGAGTGAGATATTCTCTTATACAGATGCATTAGGGTGTAAATTAGATATTGAATTAGACCTATCTCTTGCTAGAGGATTGAATTACTATACTGGCGCGATATTTGAAGTTAAATCTAAAGATTTTGCTATCGGAAGTATTTGTGGTGGTGGACGATATGATGACCTTACAGGAATATTTGGAATGCCAAATACATCTGGTGTAGGTATATCGTTTGGAGCAGATCGTATTTATGATGTGCTCGTAGGGTTGAACCTATTTCCAAAGAGTGCTGCTCTTGTAACGAAAGCTATGTTTATTAACTTTGGGGGTGAGGAACAACTATGTGCACTTAAACAACTGGCAATTTTGAGAGATAATAATATCGCTTCAGAGTTATATCCAGATGTAGCTAAAATGAAAAAACAGATGGAATATGCTAATAAAAGAGAGATTCCATATGTTATTATAATAGGTGAAGAGATGAGTGAAGGGTATGCAACACTAAAGAATATGATTACTGGTGAACAATCTAAAGTTAAACTAGCCGAGTTGTCAGAAGCTATTGCAGACTAACGAACAAAACATTATTTACCTGCGAGTACGCAGCGCCGCCCGCGAAGGCAGTTTAATGCGTAAAGCAAACTGCCACTCGTGGGCGGTGTTGTTTTCATCGCTGGTAAAAATTGAATTACATGTTAAAATAAAAAATAGAGATTATGAGAACTATATCAATAACAACTCTGCTAATTTTTTCATTTTTTTATGCCTTGGCACAAAGTGGTGACCCTCGACAGAATTCTAAAGATTTAAATGAGCAACTCAAAAAATTTAATCAATTCTACCATTTCTTGAATTATAGTTATGTAGATACTATTAATAACTCTAAATTAATTGAAGATGCTATTAAAAAAGTTCTATCGGAGTTAGATCCACACTCCTCTTATGTGAATGCGGAGGATATGAAGGGGGTTGAGGAGTCGTTTGGAGGGAGCTTTAGTGGAATCGGTGTTGAGTTCGATGTACTTAGTGATACATTAATTGTTGTTAATGCACTATCTGGTGGACCTGCGGAGAGTGTAGGGGTAATGCCTAATGATAGAATTGTTGTAATTGATGGTGTTGATGTTGTTGGGATTAAACGTAATGATGTATCTAAATATCTTCGTGGGGTAAAGGGGACTACTGTTGATATTGAAGTGTTACGTAGAGGTGAAGATCAACGATTACTATTTAGTATTGTTCGTGATGACATACCTCTGAATACGGTAGATGGGGCATATAAAATATCATCTAAGATAGGATATGTCAAGATTAATAGATTTGCAGCTACGACTAATGATGAGTTGTTGGCTGCACTGGAGAGCTTCGGTGAGTTTGAATCTTTGATTTTAGATTTACGTGGCAATGGTGGTGGATTTTTAGAACAAGCGGTATTGGTAAGTGAAAATTTCCTTGAAGAGAATTTGAAAATAGTATCTATTGAGGGGAGAGAGCCACTGTCTAAAAATATTAAGTCTAAAAAAGATGGAAAGTATTTAACCCAAAACATTATAGTATTAATTGATGAGTCATCTGCATCTGCAAGTGAAATTGTTGCAGGAACAATACAAGATTGGGATAGAGGGGTAATCGTTGGTCGTAGAAGTTTTGGAAAAGGGTTAGTGCAGAGACAATTTAAACTTGTGGATGGTTCTGCTGTGAGAGTTACTATCGCAAAATACCACACTCCAACAGGACGAGTGATTCAACGCCCATTTACAAAAGGTGATAGTAAAGCGTATTATGATGCTCTAAACAAAAGATTTAAAAAGGGGTATGTAGATTCCGTTAGTAATATCGACTCATTGAGATATAAGACACTCAGAGCAAAGAGAGATGTATACGCTGGAGGAGGCATTTTTCCCGATGTATACATTGATTTCGATACAACGGGTCACACTATATATTGGGCTAATTTAGTGCGTAAAGGGGTGATTAATGAGTTCGTTATATCATATATGGACTCACACCGAAAAGAGCTGAAAAATGAGTATAGATCATTTAAAAGTTATTCGAGAAAATTTGAGGTCTCAGATGAGATGTTGGAGGAGCTGATGACTTTGGGTGAGACTAGAGGTGTTAAGAGAGATGAAAAACAGATGGAGATATCTAGTTCAGATATTAAATCGCAGTTGAAGGCTATGCTTGCTTTTCGTTTGTGGAGTTTGAATGAGTATTATAAACTACGAAGTCTTGATGATAGTGTTATGATTAAAGCTCTGGATATTCTTGAAAATTGGGATGACGAAGATATAACTAAATCAATAAGTGGATTCTAATAATATTAGTTGAGTGCTATTCCGCACGTCTGCGGATAGTAGTTTGACCGAAGCAGAAAACTGCCCTATGCGGGAAGCGGTGCGTGATCGCACTCAACAGTGATATAGTAACAAAAAAAGTCTCGGACATATAATTGTCCGAGACTTTTTTTGTTACTATACTTATGTTACTTGGTATCTTACTTCTCTAGGATTGTTATTTCAGCTCCAGTAGCAAAGTCTTGATTGCCATGTGAACTCTCTGCTGTAAAGCGAATGTAACGTGCTTTTACTGCATCCTTGAAAATAACTCTCTTTAGATTACTATCACTCTTGAATGTTGCTTTATGGATAGGATCTCCCCAGTTTTTACCATCAAGGCTAACGTGGATAGTGTAATCCTTAATCATTCCATTGTTGGCACTTTGACGTGGTAGGAAGTTGAAGCCTTTAAGCTCTTTTACCTCTCCTGCATCTAAGTCTACCCAGTGTGGGTGCTTAGCAACAGTTACAGAGTACATAGTATGCCAAAATGTATTAGGATCGTTATCTGTAAGGTATGTTGCATTTCCCTCACCAATCTCTTCACTACTTGTGTAGATTACACTTGTTGGAATACTCTCAATCTTCTCGTATGTTCCATTAGTTTTGATTTTAGGATTACTCTTAACCCAAGCTGTAATCGTTCCACCATCACGTAATTCAATAGGACTAGTGTAAACTTGCTCTTTTCCACCATCTACTGAGTAACATATCACAGCATTAAGATCTAATGATGTAATCTCTGCTACACCTGCAGTGTTGCGTGAAATAGAGATAGGAAGGATTCCTGATGGAGCAACGTTTCCTATTGTACTTAGCTTATCCCCTGAAGTCACTGGACGGATAATGAAGCCCATATTGTTGTTGCCAGCGTAAATTCTATCTTCTTGAAGTGGTCCACCTTGTCCACAACTTGATCCTCCTAAACCTGTTGTTCCTAAGTCAAGGTGTAGGTAAGTATTATTCGGAGTTGGTAGTTTATGGATATGAGATGCTAGAGTCAAGTCAAGTGCAGAGTAGTGAAGTGCTGATACAGACAACTCCTCTGTTGCAATGAAAATAGCTCCATTACCTGCTTTGTTTGTTAGTGCACACCAACGAACATCTTCGTGGTTTCCTATATCCTGTGGCTTAGGGAAGTTTGCAAACTCACCAGCAACTGTCGAGTTAAATTGCTCAATACATTGACCTGCTTTACGGTCAGCATAGTTGTCAATAGGTCCACGACCATAATATGTGAAGTTTGAATACTCATTAGGAGTCTCTAAAACATAACCTAAACGTGGTAGAATTAAATTCGCCTTGTTTGATATAATGCTTGATTGTAACTCAATAGTTCCATCTTGAGAGATAGTCCAGATTTGGTTAGTTACGAATTTGAAGTCGTTAGTACCAAATTTTCTATTTGTAAGCTCCTCGATAGTGTTGTCTCCTGAACTTGTTCCTCCAAGGATCTTCGCTGCATTAGGTGCTTGAGACTCTACTGTGAAAGCTAAAACAACTCGTCCTTTATCATCTGTAAAGATATTGCTATCTGTCGCTTTGTGTTTCAAGTTGTGTAGTCCATTATCGTACCATGGTGTGTAGAACCAGTTGTCATTGTTTACAAAAGCACGTAGTGCATCTAGTTTTGGTCCATTACCCGTTGCAATAATAGTCTCATCTCCATATTTTAAACTAGAGATTGTTCCTGCTGCAAGATCAAACTTAACCTCAAAATTAGCTCCTTTGATACTCTTGATGTTTTCACATGCATCTGTAACAGTCAACTTATCTTCTTTTGTAGCATCACATAATACAACAGGTTGTGTTGTAGCTGCTTTTACAAGAATCTGCTCCTCTGCTTGTACAAAGTTCTTCTCTGCCCAAGGTTTTGGCTCTTTAACTAAGAATTGAACCTTTACAAAATATTCTGAATCGCTCTTTAGATTGTCAAATCCGTAAGGGATTGTTACCACTGCTTTTTTACGTGGAGCAACGTCTCCAACGTTTATAAGTCCAGATTTAACTTCTGATCCATTCTCATAAAGAGACCACTTTACATCGTAATCAGCAAGAGTGCTAAAGTAGTATTTGTTAAATACCTCAAATTTACCCTTCTCAACATCAATAGCATCTACTGCAATGTGCTGATATACTCTCTTAACCTCGTAGTATTGTGGTTTAGGCTCTAGGTCTCCAAAAACGATACCATTCATTACGAACTGACCATCATTAGGAACATCGCCGAAGTCACCTCCGTAAGCTAAATAACGCTCTCCATCTTTTGTATAGTTGTACATTGATTGGTCAACCCAATCCCAAATTGCACCACCACAGAAGAAGTTTGTAGACTCCATAGCTTCCCAGTAGTCATCAAGGTTTCCACAAGCATTACCCATAGAGTGAGCATACTCAGATACGTGGAATGGATATTTGATATTATATTTACCTGTTACGGCTCCGCGCATCCATCCGATTCCTGGGTATTGATTAGATCCCATATCAACGATGCTGTTGTTACGCTCATACTGAACTGGACGAGATAAATCTACTTTTTTCAATGCGTCGTATGCTGTCACAAAGTTTTTACCTGGACCTGCCTCATTACCTAGTGACCAAATAACGATTGATGGGTTGTTGATGTTGCTATATACCATCTCCATTACACGTGCAACGTGTGCATTCTCCCACTCGATTGGGTGTGAAAGTGACGCTTCGCCATAGTAGTATTGGTGTGACTCGATATTTGCTTCATCCTCAAGATATAGACCATACTTGTCACATAGGAAGTACCAGTGTGGATCATCTGTATAGTGTGAGTTACGTACGTGGTTGATATTACCTTTTTTCATCAACATAATCTCCTGCTCCATTCTCTCACGAGACATTACGTGACCTGTTGCTGGATTTGTTTCGTGACGATTAACTCCTTTAAGTTTTACTGGCATACCATTAACGTAGAAGTAGCGACCTGCCAATCCAAACTCATCTTCTGATGCTGGAGTATCTTTAATTTCTACCTCTCTGAAACCTACAATTGTTGAGATAATATCAACTGTTTTGTCCTTTTTGTCTTTAAGTTCCGCAACTAGAGTGTAACGGTATGGGAACTCGGCAGACCATTTGTTTGGAGCGATTACACTCATAGATGCATTCGTAG
>CAMQVY010000038.1 GCA_947038405.1 uncultured Rikenellaceae bacterium
AATAAACTTTAAAAAGTTTAATCAAACTTCTGTGAAAACTACGTTTTCTGAGATTGTCTGTTGAGTGCGATCACGCACCGCCGCCCGCGGAGGGCAGTTCTATATATAAAAAAAAAGTGTCGCAGACGAGCTCTCAAACTGTCTACGACACAAAATATAATTTAACTATTTAGATTGTTTTCTTTAGTGAAAATACAAATTCTAATCCACCTGAAACTCTGGACTTTGCCGTAATCTCTCCACCATGGAATTTAATTGCATTTTTTACAATCGAAAGACCTAATCCAGATCCTCCACTTTTTCGACTACGACCATAGTTAACTCTATAAAATCTATCGAATAGTCTATTAAGGTGCTCCTCAGCAACCCCAATTCCAGTATCTGATAACTTAAAGTAATAAAAATTATTGTCTTCAGCATAATTAGTAATAGAGATTTCAACTTTTTCACCTCCATACTTAATCGCATTCTCAATTAAGTTTCTAAATATTGCGTATAGTAGTGTGTGATTTCCATTTATTACTACCTTTTCAGATACCATTGAATTAAACGCCACCTTATTAGTCTCTATCTCTTTGTTGAAATCCATAAGGATCTCTTCAATAGCACCACTAATACTTACAGGCTCGTTGTGGAATAGTTGCGGTGCTTCTTCTGTTTTTGTTATCAATGCAATATCTCGAATTAACTCAGTTAATCTCTTTACCTGAATATCCATTCTCTCTATGTAGTACTTACGTCGATCATCATCTATATTCTCTTGAGATAAAAGAGTCTCAACATAGCCGCTAATTGTACTAACTGGAGTTCTTAATTCATGTGCGATGTTATTTGTCATCTCATGTTTTATAAGACGATTTTTCTCTTGTAAAGATATGTTATTTAGGGTAACTTCAAAACTAGAGTCTTGGTATATTACGAGTTGAATCGCAAAGTGATTCCCTCCCTTATTAATCTTACCTTGCCATACAGGAAGACTATTGGATTCATTAACTAACAGTAAATTTGCATCTAAAAACTCAACCATAGGGGTAAACTCCTCTGAGGTGAATATTACATCCACATTGAATGATGGCTCATCGATGATGGTATTTAAAAGTTGAATGAAATGAGTGTTGGCATATATACTCTTTTTGTCTGAAGAGTAAATCGAAATGCCCTCATCTAGGTAGTGGAAGTGGCGCAGTATTTTTTCGCGTTCATTATCCAACTCACTATTTCGTGACTCTAATAGAGCGTAGGTTTCCACAATTTTATGCCCGATCTCTCCAACCTCAGTATCAGGAAATTTTATCTTATCATATTTAGGATTTTTGTTCTCTACTGATTTTAGAAATTCGTTTAGTCCCGATATTGCACGTCCTAATTTGTCAGATACATATAGTAGTATCAGAAGTGATGATAAGAATAGAATAACAATAAAGTATAGAAAATATTTATCAGCCTTTAATCTCTCTTTAAGGTTCAAATCGTAGGGAATCGCAACTCGAATAAAGAATGGTGCAAAATCTTTTGCATAGTAGTAGTAGTCGATCTTGTTGGTTGCTGAGTACCTAATAGATGAGCCAACACCATTAATCTTTGCCGTTAGAATTTCGGGTCTATGTAGGTGATTCTCTAATGCTCGTTCTTGTGCACTAGAGAGGGTATTATCAAAATAAACAACTCCACTCTTAGTTACTATGGTAACGCGAAGGTTACTCGGTAGTGACTTTAGTATCGTTGATGTTGAGTCGATACCTTCAACTTCCATATAGTTGTGAATTATATCCACATAAGTATTTAAGTCGGATCTAAGTGAGTCAATTTTATACTCCTTCTCTCTGTTAAGCTGAAGCAGCATAACGATGAATGTAAACCCAATAAAAATAAGTACAAAATATATAAATATTTTTCTACGATACCTCATAATGATAAATTAAAACTATATCCGTAATTTGATCTGTTTACTACTCTTGCCCCATGTTCATTTAGTTTTTTGCGTAGTCTAGCTATATGAACATCTACGGTTCGATCTAATACATAAGTATCTCCAATCCAAACTTTAGAGAGGATCTCTTCCCTTGAGAAGGTTCTATTCGGAACACTAATCAATAGAGATAGGATCTCAAACTCCTTTTTTGTTAGCTGAATACTCTCTGCCTTTATTGTCACAGTTTTATCTTGAATATTAATGACTAGGTCATCGAGTTCAATTAAATTAACTTTTGTTTGAGTACTCTCAACTCGCCTTAGTACAGCTTTTACTCTCGCAATAACCTCTTTTACTGAGAATGGCTTTGATATGTAGTCGTCACACCCAAGACTAAAGCCAGTAAGCATATCATTCTCGGTATCTTTTGCTGTTAAAAATACAATGGGTATATCTAGTTTTAATTGACTTTTTAACTTCTCTGCCATTTTAAATCCAGACATACCATCCATCATAATATCTAAGAGGATTAGAGAGTATTCTGAGCCTGGAATCATATCTAATGCCTCCTCCGCAGAGAAAGCAACATCGACATCATACCCCTCACTCTTCAAATTAAATTGTAAAATTTCGCATAAATCCTCCTCATCATCAACAACGAGTAATTTAATATTATTTGTTTTCGACATAACTATTATGTAAGTGTTGAATATTTTTCCCTTCGACTAAATATACAGCAGCCTCTGCCATATTCGTTGCATTGTCTGCGATGCGCTCTAGGTTATATGAAATACGACTCAGAGATAGTATATCTATCGCTTGTTGAGGGAGTAGTGACTTGTTACTTGCTAGTAAAATAATCTCTTGTCCAATCTCTCTATGAATTGCATCTGCAACGTCGTCCAACTCAATTGTCTCTTTTGTTAATTGTAGATCCTCATATGAAAAGGCATAAATTGCATTTTTTGTCATCGTCTCCGCAACGGACAAAAGCTCATGTAACTTCTCGTATATAGATTTAAATACGAACCCTTCAAGATCAATTCTATTTAAGTAGCCATGTATGTTTAGTGCTAAATCTCCTGTGCGCTCCAATGATGAAGTTATGTCGTAACAAGACATAATCTTCCTTAAATCACTAGCTCTTGGTCCATAAAGAATTATAGCATTAGTAACACCCTTCTTGATCTTAACCTCTAAGCTATCTAAAACTAATTCGTTATGTGTAAGGTCATCCTCTTGTGTCGATAGATCTGCACCCTCTAGTTGCGACTTTATTAGTTGTAGTTGTTTAAATGTAACTTTGGACATAGCTAGTAAGTCCTTAGTTATCTTTTCAAATTTCTTATCTCTATTCATTATTTTATCTTTTATCTATTAACCAAATTGTCCATTAAGATACTGTTCTGTCCTCTTATCACTTGGGTTTGTGAACATCAATTCAGTCTTGTCATACTCAACTAACTCGCCTAAATACATAAACATAGAGTAGTCAGAAATCCTAGCTGCTTGAGACATATTATGTGTTACTATAACTATAGTTAGATGTTTTTTTATCTCTAACAATAGCTCTTCAATTCTGTTTGTAGCTATTGGGTCAAGAGCAGAAGTTGGTTCGTCCATAAGTAGGATGTCTGGTTTCAGTGCTAGTGCTCTCGCAATACATAATCTCTGCTGTTGACCTCCAGATAAAAATGTACCCTTCTTGTTTAGTGACTCCTTTACCTCATCCCATAGTCCAACACTTCTTAAACACTCTTCAACAATTTGATCTTTCTCTGCTTTAGGTAGTTTAATACCATTTAGCTTATAACCAGCTAAAACATTATTGTATATACTCATCGTTGGGAAAGGGTTCGGTCGTTGGAAAACCATGCCTGCCATTCTGCGAACCTTTATCGGATTCATCTTCAGTATGTTCTGATCTCGTAGGATTATCTCTCCACTAATATTAATATCTGGATAGAGTTCGTGCATTCTATTAATTGCTCTCAATAGAGTACTCTTTCCGCACCCAGATGGTCCCATGATAGCTGTAATGCTATTCTCTTTAATCTCGGCACATACTTTATTTACTGCATTTTTGCCGGGTACATAAGATATGGAGACATCTTTTAATTTTAATATATTATTATCTTTCATTTATCAATTTATTGTTTAAACTCAATTTTTAGAGTTTTGTGTAAATGCCATGTGTACTCTTAGCGAATAAATCTCTATTTAGACGATCTCTCCACAATATATTTTGCAATGAAGTTGAAAATCAAAATCAATAGTAATAAAAATAATGATGAACTCCAAATAAGGTCAATTAAATTAGGGTCATTATAGAACTCCCAAATTAAAAGAGGTACTGCACTTGCGGGATTCTCTAAGTTCCAACTAATAGTACTACTTCCTAGAGCTGTCATCATTAGAGGGGCTGTCTCTCCTAAAACTCTCGAAGTTGCTAGAAGTATTCCCGTAAATAATCCGCTAAATGCAGATGGGAGTAGAACTTTCAGTACAACATTTGTGTAAGATGCCCCGAGTGCTAATCCAGCCTCTTTTAGAGTTGTTGGAAGCATCTTTAGTGTCTCTTCGGTGGATCTAACTATAAGGGGTAGCATCATAATTGATAGAGCAATACTACCTGCGATTGCGGAATAACTTCCTAATGGTACCACTATAACAGTGTAGGCTATTATACCAACAATAATTGATGGAGTTCCCTGAATCAAATCAGTAAGGAATTTAACAATTATTGAAAAGATAGCTTTTGGTTTTTCAGCAAGATATACGCCTCCCATTATGCCCACAGGAATTGCAATAAGTGCAGCTGCACCAACCATTAGAAGAGTTCCGATGATACCATTTACAATACCTCCGGGGATTACTCCTCCAGCCTCCCTTGCAAGCATTGCATCTAGGGTGCTTGGCGCAACCTCTGTGAAGAACTGTAAATTAATCTGCTTGTATCCCTTTTGTATAACCTCTCCAATTATCGCAACTAGAGGGATTGCCATTACCAGTGATAGAGTGCACACTGCAATGAAAAATGCTCTATCTTTAAGTTGCCTCCATGAGACTGATGAACTATTAAACACTCTCATACTATTTTAATTAAATCTCTTTATAATCATCTTACCTATGAAATTGATAACGGCTGTAATTAAAAATAGAATTAAACCGATTGCAATTAATGAACTTAACCTTAGATCACTAGCCTCTCCAAACTGATTGGCTATAACACTTGCCATTGTATTACTTGTATCGGTTAAAGAGGTTGGTATATTGTTTGTGTTTCCAATCAACATTGTGACAGCCATTGTTTCGCCTAAAGCTCTTCCGAGAGCTAGTATGTAGCTAGCAAATATCCCCGATGCTGAAGATGAAAAAATTACACTCTTAATCACCTCAAATCTTGTTGCTCCTAAGCTATATGCTGCCTCTTTGAGTTCGTTTGATACCATCGATATGAACTCAGAACTTAGAGATGCTGCATAAGGTATTATCATTATTGCGAGGACTAAAGATGCTGTTAGTATCCCGAACCCTTGTTCTGATAGACCTAAAGAGATGATGAGTGGTCTTAATGTGTAGAATCCCCATAGTCCATATATTACAGATGGAATACCTGCGAGCAGGTTAACTACCGTACTCATAAAGAGTGCAATCTTAGTACCTCTAAAATACTCTCCATTAAAGAGTGCAACAGGAAGTGAAAATGGAATGCAGAACAGAAGAGCCAAAAAGGAGGTCATTACTGTTCCAACGATAAATGATAGTGCTCCATACTGCTCATTATCTGGATTTGGGTCCCATTCTGCTGTACTTATGAAATTAAAAATTCCAAAGTGTCCAAAAGCCTCTGTAGAGCCCATAACTAAGAAGTAGAACATACCTCCGCAGATTAGTACTATGATGAGTGCTGAGAGCAGTAATAGTATCTTAAATATTTTATCGCGCATAGTTGTAGTTTAATGAAGATAGAGAATAGTTACACTAAAAAATTGACTCTACTTTTATAGTGTTGTCAATTTTTTAGTGAGGTAATTAGCTTAAAACTATTTGGTTGTTTTTATCTTAGTTCCATTGTACGTAACACTATCAATTAACTCTAGTGCATTTGCAATTGCTGCTTGTGGAAGTGGTGCATAGTGTACCATCTCTGTCATTGCTTGTGCATTCTCTGTGAGTATCCATCTTAACATCTCAACATTCAATTGAGCTTGCTCTAATGTTTTACCACTGTATGATTGATCCTTATATGCTAACAACCATGTGAAACAGCTTATTGGATAGGCATCTGGTGCTGAAGAGTTTGTAATCATTGTTCTTGTATCCTTTGGTAGATCTCCTTTTGCTGCTGCTGAAATTGACAGTGTTGTAGGAGTGACAATGTTACCTGAACTATTCTCTAAATTAGCTGTCGGTATGTTCAGTGAAAAGCCGTACTCTGAACCTACATAGCCTAATGAACCCTCTGTCTGTTTGATTGCTCCTGCAACTCCAGGGTTTCCTTTAGCTGCCATTCCAACAGGCCATTTTAATGCTTTTGCTGTACCTAATTGCTCTGCCCAGATTGGACTAACTTTAGATAGGTAATCGCTGAAAACGTATGTTGTACCACTACCATCAGATCTATATATAGGGCTAATTTTCAGGTCTGGAAGTTGAATGTCACTATTCATAGATGCTATTCTAGTATCATTCCATTTTGTGATTTTACCTAGGAAAATATCTGCTATTATTTCGCCATTTAGATTTAGGTTTGAAATTCCAGGTAAGTTGTAGGCTAAAACAACAGCTCCCATACAAGTTGGAATGTGTATAACCTCTGCTGGCATATCTGCCATCTCTTTCTCTGTTAGAAAGGCATCTGATCCTGCAAAGTCTACAATTTGATCTTTTAGAGAGCGGATTCCGCCACCACTACCGATTCCACCATATGTTACAACTACATTTGTACTGTCTTGGTACGATTTAAATAGTAAGTTGTAGTATGGAAGAGGGAAAGTTGCTCCTGCTCCAGTAATAGCTTTTTTTGATTCGGTCTCTCCGCAAGAGGCTAAGATTAGTCCTGCAATCATTAAGAGGATTGAATTGAATGTTCTCATGTCTTTTTATTTTATATTAATAACTCCTTATTTGATACTGCAAATATATGCGTGTATGGTTACGAAGGTGTAACAATTTTGTTAAGTTTTTGTTACATAATAATAACCGTGAGGAAAATACAAATAAAAAAGCTACCCGTTATATGGGTAGCTTTCAATGCGGGTGTGTTATGAAAATCTCTTAGAAGTTGATTAAGAGGTTAAGGTAGACGAATGTCTCTGCTTGAGATCCTGTTGGATTCCAATTGTAGACGTTTGGTGAAATTTTCAAGAACTTCAACGGACTATAATCTACACCTAATCTGATTGCAGAGCCGTTATCATCTGTAGATGTTGTATTTGTACTGAAGTTGTCATATCTTGCAAATGCGTTCACCTTATCAATGATTTTTACCGTAGAGTATAGAGATAAACCTCCCATGTCATCTCCTTTGTGAAAATCCGTATTGAACATATGGTTGTAGTCTCCTGCAATCGAAAATTTACTATGCTTGTACCCTGCAAATACAGATATAGTGTGTTGATTGGCAGTGTTTGTTCCGTATATATCTTTTGCGTATAGGTCGTAGTATGCTCTAAAAGTTACATCTTCTATTACATTGAATGTTAAACCTGCACCGTATCTATAGTTGTTATTTATTCTAAGTTTTTTGTTTCCCTTACCGTTCGTTACGCTAACGTCTCCTTTCAACCACTCGGAAAATTTGTAACTAGCAGAAAATCCAAGGTCTGCACTTGGAGCGAAGCCATACTCATCACCAGAATTTTTCATTACGTATCTATGACCCCAAGCTTTCTCTTGTACGGCGAAGTTATTAGCTTTGATTACACCTATATTAATTTTGAGATCGTTTTTTGACCATGTAACGTACGCATTTTTTAGATGAGATGTGAACTCTAGGTTCGATCCGTTAAAGTCGGCAGCTGCAATGTCAAAGATAATACTACCTGACCAGTTGCTCGCATTGTTGAACTTATAACCAATATATGCTCTTTTTATCTCAAACTTAGATTTGTCAGATACATTATCAAACCCTTGTTTGTAGTCTGCAAAGAGAGTTAATACTGGTTTTCCTGGAAATGTCTCTGCAAAGCTCTTTTTTGTTTTTTTTGAGTCACTGGCATGTAATGACGATACTCCATTGCAAATAGTTGCTAATAGTAGTAGAATGTAAATTTTTTTCATATAACTTTTTTTATTGGTTTCTAATATTTATACTGCAAAAGTAGTCACTTATTGTGACGTAATGATTACTGTTTTGTTACGATATTATTAAAAGAATAGCTCTCTACTATAAAGCAGCTCCACCCAGGGAGGGTAGAGCTGCTTTACATGTAGTTAATATGTTTTTACTGTTGGAAGTTCTTTATATACTGTACTCGTTGTATAATTTCATTATTCTCAGCCCCTTTACAGCTTAGTGTGCCACAAAATTGATCTATGGATGTATGTGTATTATCTACCATCCAATCGCTTATAAACTCTTTAATATTGTTGATAGCCTCGAATCCATTTGCACTGATTGTGCTGCATACTTGCACACATTTTGCCCCTGCCAAGAGAGCTTTAATTGCATCTTCACCAGTGTGTACCCCAGTAGAGACGGCAATATCAATATTATCAACCTCTGCTGAACATAGCGAAACTGTACGAAGAGAGTTGCATAGCTCAGAGCTGCTGCTCATCGATGGTGTTGCAACAAGCTCCCTCTTATTGATATCAATATCAGATTCGATAATTTTATTAAACATCACAACTCCTTTGGCATTGCGCTTCTGTAATTCATTTACAATATTTAGTATATTTGTAAATTTACAGATTAATTTTACCGAGATAGGTATGTTGACCTGTGAAGTTATTTGGCTTACGATATTTAAATACTGTTGCTCAATATCACTCGCTTTCGTCTCTGTCGATGTAGGCATGATTACAATGTTAAGCTCTAGCGCATCAGCTCCAGCCTCTTCATTACTCTTAGCATAGCTTATCCACTCTTTATCTGTACTGCAATTTATACTTGCAATAACAGGAATAGAGAGTCTCTTTTTAGCCTCACTAATCAAGTTTAGGTGGTTGTTCAAGTAACTATCGCTAAGGTGATGTTTAAGATAATCTCCAGCCTCTGGATAGTCCTCATATCTCGACATGAACTCTGTCTCACCAATAACCTGCTCCTCAAAGATAGATTTTAAAACTACTGCTCCCGCTCCCGCCTCTTCGCAGCGTAAAAGAGACTCAATATTTGATGTGAAGGGAGAGCTAGATACAATAATCGGATTATTTAATGTAAGCCCTAGATATGTTACCTCTAAATTTTTCATATTTTTTATTTTGTTATATTATAATCTCTATTTCCAAATATTAGGCTTCCAACTCTAACCATGTTGCTTCCACATTCAATGGCTAATTCGTAGTCAGATGTCATACCCATTGATAATGTATCAAAATTGCTACCAAAAGTATCTTTGTAGTGAAGAAATAGTTTGTTTAGCTCTGAAAATTCATTTTTTATCTGCATTTGGTCTTCAGTATATGATGCAACACCCATCAATCCTCTAATAGATACATTTTTAAACCTGCTCCAATCTTCTTTCTCAACAAATTGTGTTAACTCATCAATATCCCATCCGTGTTTAGACTCCTCTTGTGCGATTTTTACTTCAAATAGTATATTGATAACTCTGTCAACTCTAGCAGCTTCGCTATTAATTAATTCAATCACTCTTTGCGAATCAACAGAGTGGATAAAGTCAACAAAGCTTGCGATCATTCTTACTTTGTTTGTTTGCAGATGCCCTATCATATGCCATTTAATATCTTTTGGCAGCTCTTCCCATTTTCGTTTCAACTCTTGTGGGCGATTCTCTCCAAATAGACGCTGACCAACGCTATATGCCTCCTCAATTGCCTCTTTTGGGTGAGTTTTGGATATCGCAATAAGATCTACACCATCAGGTAGACTATTTGTTAGATCATTAATTGTACTCTCAATCGACATAACTCTTTAAAATATTTTATCTGTTTTTACTAAATCCATTGTTAATCTACAAATTTAGACTTTTTTTTGTTATTTTTGTTGCTTATAATAACATCAACGAAAAAAAAATAACTTGTTCACTGCGATCACGCAGCTCCGCCCGAGCAGGGCAGTTCGTAGTGTGTAGCAAATTATAAAAAAAAGAATAAACTAACTTGTTCACTGCGATCACGCAGCTCCGCCCGAGCAGGGCAGTTCGTAGCGTGTAGTAATAAACCAAGTGAACTCTAAATAAAACAGATATGAAATACGACATTATTGTTATTGGTAGTGGTCCTGGAGGATATGTTGCAGCTATAAAAGCGGCACAATTAGGAAAAAAAGTCGCTGTAATTGAGCGTAGTGAATTAGGTGGTGTATGTTTAAATTGGGGTTGTATTCCAACCAAAGCACTTATGAAGAGTGCCCAAGTTTTTAACTACATAACTAAAGCATCTCATTATGGTATCAGCGTAGAGGGTAATGTTACTGCTGATATGGATAAAATTGTAGATAGAAGTAGAGGTGTTGCTGATACTATGAGTAAGGGAGTTTCATTCCTTCTATCTAAAAATGGTGTTGAGATTATTGCTGGTAATGGAAAGTTACTTGGAAATGGTAAGGTAGAGGTTGTTAGCGCTGATGGGGTGCAGACTATTGTTGAGGCTGATAGTATTGTCCTTGCAACAGGAGCTAGACCGAGAGAGATGGCATTTATGAAAGTTGATGGTAAGAGTATTATTAGCTCTAAGGATGCTCTAGTTTTGAGAGAATTACCTCAGAGTATGATTGTTGTTGGTTCTGGTGCAATTGGTAGTGAGTTTGCTTACTTATATGCAACACTAGGCGTTAAAGTATCAGTAGTTGAGTATCTACCAAACTTAATGCCACTTGAAGATGAAGATGTTTCAAAACAGATGGAGCGTTCATTCAGAAAGCTACGTGTAAATGTACTAACTTCAACTACAGTGAAAAATGTTGAGGTTGTAGATGGTAAATGTAAGGTTCTAATTGAGAATAAAAAGGGAGAGCAAGTTCTTGAGTCTGATATTGTTCTTAGTGCAGTTGGTATTAAATCTAATATTGAGAACTTGGGTCTTGAAGAGGTTGGAGTTATTTTCGATAGAGATAAAATTGTTGTTGATCCTTATGGTGCGACCAATATTGAGGGTATCTACGCTATTGGAGATATTGTCGCAACACCAGCTCTTGCGCACGTAGCTTCTGCAGAGGCTATCTGTTGTATTGAGAAGATCTGTGGTGTGGATACACAACCAGTAGATTATACAACAATTCCATCATGTGTATACACTTCTCCAGAGGTTGCATCTGTTGGTCTTACAGAGAAGCAAGCTAAAGCTCAGGGTCTTGAGATTCGAGTAGGGAAGTTCCCATTTACAGCTTCAGGTAAAGCAACTTCTGCTGGAGATAGAGATGGATTTACAAAATTGATTTTTGATGCATCGACTGATAAGCTAATTGGAGCCCATTTTGTGGGAGGTAATGTTACCGAGATGATCGCAGAGCCTACTGTCGCAAAAGCATTAGGGGTAACGGCGAGTCAACTTGCAAAGATAGTTCACCCACACCCAACAATGAGTGAGGCTGTTATGGAGGCTGCTGAGGCTTCTCATGGTGTCTCTATTCATTTGTTGTAGATTGTTTGCAGGAGAGCACTGAACTAATTGAGTTTATACATAAGATTATGTTCGGTGCGATCATGTATCTCTATCTGAGAGGGAACTGATTTTACTATGGTACAAAAGAAGAGGGGTTATTCTTAAGAATAACCCCTCTGTGTTAATGTGTTTCAGCATGGTAGGTTTATATCTAATCAGTACACGATACCTATTTAATGAGATGCAAGCATATAAATATGCTTAAAAGAAATTAAATAGCTTGGTGAAATTTTGAATATATACTTACTAAGTGAGCGTTTAATTACGCAATAACAACTACGTTAATAGCTTGCTCACCTTTTTTACCTTCACCAACTTCGAATTCAACGTTTTGTCCTTCTTCAAGTCCACGGAATCCGTCCTTGTTAATACCTGTGTAGTGAATAAAAATGTCACTACCTGTTTCAGTTGTGATAAAGCCATAACCTTTAGCTGAATCAAACCATTTTACTGATCCTTTCATAAAAATAATAAAAATAAATTGATAAAAAATTTTTCTCGTGGAACAATAATATCCCTACGAACTTTGACAAAGTAACGTAAAAAGTTTTGGAATACAATACAAAATGAAAAATATTTTATACTTTTATCGATAATTATGCACTAATTCTTAATTTATGGGCTTTTTTTATATAAATAACGACCAATGTATCGATTGTGACAAGTGTAATATCGCTTGTTCAACCACATCTATTTTCATATCTAATGGCAAAAGATATATAGATTATGATAAATGTACCCTATGTGGAGATTGCCTGAGAAGTTGTAGGGTGGGGGCAATATCACTTGAATCGATGAATAAAGTTGCTGAAACCATGGAGAACAACTCTATGTATTTGGAGCGTATTCAACGTTTGGAAAATGAGTTATCAACCCTTAAAGAGAGACTATATTTTCAAAATAGCTCTTTTACTAAGGTTATTCAAAATTTGCCTTTAGCTACTTTTGTTGTTGATGGGAGTAATAAAATATTAATTGCTAACGTCGCAATTATTGATATGTTGGATTTAGACCCTTTCCGAAGGTCTGAACTTGCGGATTACTGCATCGGAGAGTATGTAGATAATATATTCCCAGATGAAATTATTTCGTTTATAAAGTTGTCAGTTTCCGAAAATGGTGATAGCTCATACAATACTACTCTTAATGGAAAGCCAGTATTGCTTAGTATGACAACTCTTAGTGGAGACCTATTATTTGGAACAATAAGAGATTTAAGTGATCATTGTGTCGCATCGCAAGAGATTGTTAAAATGCTTAAAGAGACTATTGATCGAAAAATAGCTATGGTACAAAATATTGGATCTCTATTGGGTGAAGAGGTCTCTGTGGTTGTAAATAACCTTAATGAAGTGATAAAAATAGCCGAAAGGTCTAATGATGAATAACTTATTTATAGATATTGCTTGTAAACAGATAAACTGT
Source organism: uncultured Rikenellaceae bacterium (assembly GCA_947038405.1). GTDB lineage: Bacteria > Bacteroidota > Bacteroidia > Bacteroidales > Rikenellaceae > CAMQVY01. Next base: position 13,133 of record CAMQVY010000038.1, read on the forward strand.
AATCGAGAACGTATCTGTGGGGATACTTTCGTCTCGAAGAGTATCTCTGGAGGACGTAGAACTGTTGCTGTACTCTCAGATGGCATGGGGCATGGAGTTAAGGCGAATATCCTTTCGACGCTAACGTCAACGATGCTACTGAGTTTTATATCTGCAAAGAAGTACTCAGCGGAGATTGCTGAGACGATTCTTCAAACACTGCCCGTATGTAATCAACGTAAGGTTAGTTACTCTACATTCACAATTGTGGATATTGACAACCATACAAATGAAATTATAGTTATTGAGTATGATAACCCTGCTTGTATTATTATTCGTGATAATGTTCCGTTAAAACTTCAAAGAGAGAGTACTACAATCAAACACCCTCAGAATCGTATACTAACCATATATACGACTCGATTCACAGCAAAGGAGGGTGATAGACTTGTAGTCGTATCTGATGGAGTTACGCAGAGTGGACAACTTGATCGTAAATATAAGTTTGGTTGGGGTGAGGATAATGTTCTACAGTTAGTTGATTATTTAGTACACACCAATTCAAATATATCATCTAATGATTTGGCGGCGCAATTGATCTCAAGAGCTTGTCATAACGACCAAGGTCGACCTAGTGATGATATGAGTTGTATGTCAATATATATGCGTAAAAGACGGAGTTTACTCCTCGTATCTTGCCCTCCACTGTTGACAGAAGGTAATGCTGAATTGGCCTCTATTGTTTTGGGATTTAAGGGAATGAAGGTAATTTGTGGTCATCCTGTTGCTGAAATTCTGTCGAAAGAATTAAACGTAAAATTAGATGTAGAAGAGTTTTCGGATGATCCTACATTGCCTCCTGCGTGGTCTATGAATGGATTTGACTTAGTGACAGAGGGGATCGTGACTCTAAATAGAGTACTAGATACCCTTGAACTTATTGAGGATGTAGGGATGATTTCAGGTAAGGGTGTTGCAGAGAAACTATGCCGATTATTACTGAGAAATGACTCTATTGATTTTGTGCTGGGTGGAAAATATAAAATTACAAATGTTGCTTATATGTGCGACGAGTATGAATTAAGACGTAATATATTGAAGCGAATCGCGAGACTCCTAGAGGTGAAGTTTGGACGAGTTATATCTATTACTACTATTTAAGTTAGTTTAAATATTTTGGAATTAGATATTGGTTATACTGAGTCAAATTAGGAATTAGTTTGCATATATTGTAACTTTGTGGAGTTGTTCCAAGCGTGCATTACCCTTATAAAATAGAGATGTTTTAGTCAGCTTAATGTGTGATATTGTTATAAAAATTATAAAAAATACTATAAAAATGCGTAATTTCTTATCAGTAAATGATGTTGAATCTATTGATTCAATCGTAAAAGAGGCTTTAGAGCTTAAAAAAGATAGATATAAATTTTGTGAATTAGGTCGCAATAAAACATTGATGATGATATTTTTTAACTCATCATTAAGAACTCGCCTTAGTACGCAAAAAGCTGCAATGAACTTGGGGATGAATGTGATGGTTTTAGACGTTAATGCTGGAGCATGGAAGCTAGAGACTGAACGCGGTGTTATAATGGATGGTGATAAGCCTGAGCACCTTTTAGAGGCTATTCCTGTTATGGCATGTTATTGTGATGTTATTGCGGTACGTGCATTTGCAAACTTTGAGAGCAAAGAGGACGATTACTCTGAAAAAATTATAACTCAATTTGTAAAGCATTCAGGTAAGCCTGTGATAAGTATGGAGGCTGCGACTCGCCACCCGCTTCAATCTCTTGCTGATCTTATAACAATAGAGGAGTATAAAGATAAGCCAAAACCTAAAGTTGTGATGACTTGGGCTCCTCATCCTCGTGCGCTACCTCAGGCTGTTCCAAATTCGTTTGCAGAGTGGCTGAATGAGTCTGATTGTGAGTTTGTTATTACACACCCTAAGGGTTATGATTTAGCTCCTGAATTTGTAGGTAATGCACGTGTTGAGTACGATCAAGATAAGGCACTTGAGGGAGCTGACTTTGTCTATGCAAAGAATTGGTCTGCATATGAGGGTGATAATTACGGTAAAGTTCTATCTACTGATATGACGTGGAGTGTTACTAGTGAGAAGATGGCATTGACTAATAATGCGTATTTTATGCACTGTCTACCTGTTCGTAGAAATATGATTGTTTCGGATGATGTTATTGAGAGTGAGCGTTCAATTGTTATTCCTGAAGCGGCAAATCGTGAGATTTCGGCACAAATTGTATTGAAGAAAATAATAGAAAATTTGTAATTGTTTGTTGAGTGCGATCACGCACCGCCGCCTGCGGAGGGCAGTTCTCTGCGTTTAGCAAACTAAACTAGTCTACGAACTGTCTGCGACGCGAAACTTTAAAAAGTTCC
>CAMQVY010000039.1 GCA_947038405.1 uncultured Rikenellaceae bacterium
GAAAATATTACATAGAAAGATTAATACTCCACCTAAAATTCAGATTGATCCCAAATTTGAAGTATTAATGATGCTTTATAAGCGAATTATATTCTAAATATTAAAATATAGTATATTATTGGATCAATCTGAACTTAAGATTCCAGATCTTTTGTAAGTTTACAGCACGCAGCCTGTAGGTAGCACTAATATAGTATATTAGTTAAACTTGTATTGATGGGTTTTGGGCTTGTTTTTAAAATATTGGCAATGTTAACCCCTTTTTGAAAAAAGCACTACTCTTATGTAGAAAGAAATGTTGTCTTTAATTTTAGGCTATTTTTAACTATAAAGAGAAGTATAAGAAATGAAACTAATATACTATGTTTACAATTTATATTAAGGGGGAAATAGAACACTAAATCTACAAAACAAGTTAAGCTAGAACTTGTATTAAAAAAAAGATTATCCACAAGTAGTCTAATCTATCCTCATAGGAGGCCCTCTAAATGATTATTATTCTAAGAAATAACAATACTCAGGTCGTTGAGAAGCAGAAGAGAGGGATAAACGCCTTGCAGGACTAAAAGCAAATATCTTAAATTTGCTTAATTTAAATAAATAAAGTATATTTGGATATAAACCTGTAATCTTTTCAGGATAACACATAATATAATCTAAAAATACCATATCAAGATATTTTAAATATAAAAGAATATAATGGAAAATAAATATAACGTAGGGGAACTAATTTACGATGGTAATATTTATGATGGCATGAATATAGAAATAGCTGATTTGCCATTTTATTCACGTTGGTTTGATAAGAAGATGAATGGTAGCATTCTTGAATTATGTTGTGGTACAGGTAGACTTACTATCCCTCTTACACAAGAAGGATATAATATTACAGGTGTTGATAATAATACTTCTATGTTGAAACAAGCCACAGGAAAAGCAAATGAATTAAAAATCCCTACAAGATTTATTGAATCTGATATAAGATGTTTAGATTTGTCAGAAGTTTATGATATTATTTTTATTCCATTTAATTCAATTCATCATTTATATACTAATAAAGATTTTTTCAAGGTATTAATAAATGTAAAGAAACATCTAAAAAAAGATGGATATTTCATATTTGACTGTTTCAATCCTAATATTCACTATATCATAAATTCAGAAAAGGAAGAAAAGATTATAGCTAACTTTTCAACCAAGGATGGCAGAAAAGTTGTTATAAAACAGACAATGATTTATGAAAATAAAACTCAGATTAATCGTATAAAATGGCATTACTTTATAAATGGAGAATTTGATTCTATTCAAAATATGGATATGCGATTGTTTTTTCCAAAAGAATTAGATGCATATTTAAGTATTCATGGGTTTAAAATTATTAATAAGTTCGGTGGATTTGAGGAGGAGGCATTTGAAAATAAATCAGAGAAACAAATATTTGTATGTAAGAAAGAGTATTAGTCTTCACACCAAATAAGGCGCTGTATAGTCGACTGCTAGAAGATTAGACAATTAACCCTTAGAACAAAAGAAATACACCGAGATAATTTCCATCAATTTGGAGAATATCTCGGTGTAGTCTTTTAAGTAGTCTGCATATTTAAGCAAAAACCTTGTCAACATAATTTGCAAAATTAGTGGCTAAGAAGCCACCTGTTTTTCAAAAATAGTATCTACATTTGTAAGAGTGAAAATGACCTTAAAAATAGGCTGTATGTAGCCTATTATGTATGATTAGTACTCCTTATTAATAATGTGTATTGACTAATAAGTAGTTACGTTAAATGGGCTCAACTAGATATTTGCTTAAAATCAATACTCCACCTAGAATTCATATTGATCCCATATTGTTCGACTTATTATATTATACAAAAAAAACGCACAACATTGTTGTGCGTTTCTGCATATAAATCATATAATCAACTAAATATAAGTTGATATTGTTGACCCACAAGGATTCGAACCTTAAACGACTGAACCAAAATCAGCTGTGTTACCATTACACCATGGGTCAATACTTCCTTATTGCGATGGCAAAGATAGCGTTTTTTTTATATACTACAAACTTTTTGCTAAAAAAAACATGCATATTTCACTTTTTTTTAGCAATATGCAGTTTAAAGGGGTTTTGAGGCACTTAATTAAAAGTGTAATCAGAAATTTATTTCATAGGAATGACCATTATGTGTGCCATAGCAAGTCATCAATATAGGTAATAGTAGTTAAAATATAGTGCGAAAACACCTAAATATAGTTATATGAAGTTAATCTTATTAAGGATACCTTTGTATTAAGATAAATTGGTTACGTTAAACAAAACATTTTTCAATAATTATTCAATAAAAAGTGATAACTTTGATCGTTTAAAAAACCAATACATATACAAATTAAAATTTAGAGCTAAAAAATGCATCTATCAGATTTAAAAACAGACCAAACCGCAATAATTGTTAGAGTCGTAGGACATGGATCGTTTAAAAAACGAATAATGGAGATGGGCTTTGTCAAGGGTAAAAGTGTATCTGTTGTATTAAATGCACCGTTAAAAGATCCTATCGTATATAAGGTGATGGATTACGAAATCTCACTAAGAAGAAGTGAGGCTCGAATGATTGAAGTTATTACTGAAGAGGAAGCTGCAGAGAAAATTGAGAAAATTCACAGTAGTGGTGAGTTAGTGTTGGAGAGGAATAACGTAGATAAAATAATAGATAGTTCAAAAAAAATTATCAATATTGCTCTAATTGGAAATCCTAATTCGGGTAAGACTTCGCTATTTAATTACGTTTCAGGTGAAAATGAACACGTGGGAAATTATAGTGGCGTGACGGTGGGTGCAAAAAAAGGTAGTTTCAAATATAAGGAGTATTCATTTATAGTATATGATCTGCCTGGAACATATGCACTATCAGCATACTCCCCTGAAGAGGTGTACGTACGTAAGCACTTAGAGGAGCATACGCCAGATGTTATTGTAAATGTTGTTGTTGCGTCAAATTTAGAGCGAAATTTATATTTAACGACAGAACTCATCGATATGGATGCAAGTACTGTTATCGCTCTTAATATGTATGATGAGTTAACACAAAGAGGTTCTGAGCTGGATTATGATGGCTTAGGTAGAATGATGGGGGTGCCTATGATTCCGACAGACTCTAGGAATGGGAATGGAATAGATAACCTTTTTGATAGTGTTATTGAGATTTTTGAGAATCGTAATGATACGGTAAGGCATATCCATATTAATCATGGCCATGTTATTGAGAGCGGAATTAATGTTATAACAAAGGAGTTAAAAGTAGATAGGAGTATATTAAAGCACTTCTCTCCAAGGTATTTAGCTATTAAACTATTAGAGGGTGATGAAAAGGTTGAACAACTGCTAAAGCACCATGAGAACTATAGTGAATGGATTAATATTAGAAACAGGGAGGTTGCTCGTATAAAAGAGACTCTGAATGAGGATATTGAGAGTTCTATTGCAAATCAAAAGTATGGATTTATATCTGGAGCTTTAAGAGAGATGTATAAAATTGGAAATAATGATGATGTGCAGACAACAAAAATTATTGATTCAATTGTAACTCATAAACTATTCGGATTCCCAATATTTCTATTTTTTATGTGGGTTATGTTTGAGTTGACATTTAAACTTGGAGCATATCCGATGGAGTGGATCGAATCATCTGTGTCGTGGATCTCTACAACAGTTAATAATGTTATGAGCGATGGAATGCTCAAAGACCTCATTATTGATGGGCTTATAGGTGGTGTTGGTGGAGTAATTGTATTTCTTCCAACAATTGTAATCCTATATCTGTGTATCTCATTTATGGAGGATTCGGGATATATGGCAAGAGCTGCGTTTATTATGGATAAGCTAATGCACAGAATTGGGCTACATGGCAAATCATTCATTCCTCTAATAATGGGATTTGGGTGTAATGTTCCTGCTATTGCTGCTGCGCGAACAATAGAGAGTCCAAGTAGTAGGTTAATTACCATATTAATAAATCCATTTATATCTTGTAGTGCACGCTTACCTGTGTATATCCTTCTTGTAGGTACTTTTTTTCAAAAACATTCGAGTCTAATTATATTAGGGCTATATTTATTAGGGATCTTAGTCGCTGTCATTACTGCTAAATTACTGCGTAAATTTCTATTTAAAGAGGATGAAACTCCATTTGTAATGGAGTTACCTCCATATAGGATTCCAACAATAAAGTCAACACTATCTCATATGTGGGATAAGAGTTGGCAGTATCTGCGCAAAATGGGTGGAATTATACTTGTTGCATCAATTATTATATGGGCACTTAGCTATTTTCCAAGAGGCAACGGTGAAATGACTGAGTACCAACACCAAACAGAGTCATATCTAGGACAGATAGGAAAGGCTGTTACTCCAATTATGGAACCTCTTGGTTTTGATTGGAAAGTGAATGTTGCGATTATCTCTGGAACTGTTGCAAAAGAGATTGTTGTGAGTACATTAGGTGTTTTATATGTAGATGGTGATGATGTTAATGATGTTGTATTGTCTGAAAAGCTAACCGCAATAAATCCTGAGACTAACAAGCCAAATCTGAATCCGATAACTGCTCTTACATTTATGGTATTTGTGCTGTTATACTTCCCTTGTATTGCCACGTTAGCTGCGATTGCAGCCGAGACAGGACATTGGAAATGGGCCGTCATATCACTATTTTATAGCTGTACTGTTGCCTGGGTTGTTGCTTTTGCAATTAGACATATATGTCTGCTATTTACTTAAATTATTATGATACAAGAGATTATTACATACGGAATTATTACACTTACGGTATTTACTATTGGATATAGTATATATCGCAGAGTTTCGGGTAAAGCTACAACACCAAATAAATGTAGTGGTTGTAGCGGATGCGGTGCGTCTAAATCCAAAAACGATGTGAAGAATAAAGAGTGTAGTTCTGAAAACCAACAATTAAAATAGATAATACGATGGAGTTTTTTCTTGATTTTGGATACATAGGTCTTTTCTTTGGTGCATTTATAGCCGCAACTGTTGTTCCATTTAGCTCAGATGTTATGTTGGTTGCACTTTTGGTCGCAGGAGGTGATCCTTATCTTGCAATTATATCTGCAACACTAGGAAATTGGCTTGGAGGTTTGACTTCATATTGGGTTGGCTACTTAGGTCGATGGGATTGGATAGAGAAATATTTAAAAGTAAGTAGAGAGAAACTCATGAAACAGCAACATAATATAACAAAATATGGAAGTCTTTTGGCTCTAATGACATGGCTTCCTATAATTGGAGATGTAATGGCAGTGGCTCTAGGGTTTTATAAAGTAGATTTTAAAAAGTCCGCCCTATTCATGCTGATTGGTAAGTGTCTTAGATTTGTTGCTTGGGCAGTTCTATATTATTGGGTTAAGTAATATATTTATAAAAAGCGTCGCAGACATCTCAAGCCTAGTTGCTCTGAATTGTCTGCGACGCTTTTTTTGTATAATGTTTCGTCAAACGTAATTAAATCATTAGTTATGACGCTAAATTAAAATCTAGATTTCGATCTTATCCAATAGATTACGTAGAGATACCTCTCCCTCAATAATACGTTTAAGATCTATAATAGCCACACGCTCTTGTGTCATTGTATCTCTATGTCTAATAGTCACAGTTCCATCTTCTGTACTCTGATGGTCAACTGTAATACACAATGGAGTTCCAATTGCATCTTGACGACGATAACGCTTTCCGATACTATCTTTTTCATCATACTGAACTGCATAATCAAACTTAATATCATCTATAATTGAGCGAGCTAATTCAGGTAGACCATCTTTTTTAATAAGAGGAAATACTGCAACTTTCACTGGAGCAATAGCCGCTGGGATTCTTAATACTGTACGACTCTCTCCACTTTCAAGTTTCTCCTCTTTGTAAGACGCAGATAGAACCTGAAGAACCATTCTGTCAACACCAACCGAAGTTTCCACTACATATGGAACATAGCTTTCTCCTGTTTCAGGGTCAAAGTATTGAATCTTTTTACCTGAGTGTTTCTGATGGCTCGAAAGGTCAAAGTCTGTACGAGAGTGAATGCCCTCTACCTCTTTGAATCCGAATGGGAAGTTAAATTCAACGTCAGTAGCAGCATTAGCGTAGTGAGCTAATTTTTCATGGTCGTGGAAACGATATTGATCATCTCCAAAGTTAAGAGCACGGTGCCAGCTCATACGTATATTTTTCCACTTATTCCACCATACCATCTCTTCACCTGGACGAACAAAAAATTGCATCTCCATCTGTTCAAATTCACGCATACGGAAAATGAACTGTCGAGCAACAATCTCATTACGGAATGCTTTACCAATTTGAGCGATACCAAATGGTAGCTTCATACGACCTGTTTTCTGTACATTCAAGAAGTTTACAAATATCCCTTGTGCTGTCTCTGGACGTAAATATATAGTGTTTGCCTCATCAGCAACAGAACCAATTTTAGTTTCAAACATCAAGTTAAATTGACGAACTTCAGTCCAGTTACGAGTACCAGATATAGGACAAGCGATCTCACAATCGATAATAACTTGACGTAGAGCCTCAAGATTACCATCGTTAAGTGATGTTACCATCGCCTCATTCATTGCATCACGTTTTGTTCTAATATCAGCTACTCTACCATTTGTAGCAAGAAATTGCTCTTTATCGAATGCCTCTCCGAAACGTTTGGTAGCTTTAGCAACCTCTTTATCGATCTTGTCATCTTGCTTTTGCAACCAATCTTCAATAAGAACATCAGCACGATATCTCTTTTTAGAGTCTTTATTGTCAATCAAAGGGTCGTTAAATGCTCCAATATGACCTGAAGCCTCCCAAATTTTAGGGTGCATAAATATAGCAGTGTCAATACCTACAATATTTTGATGTAGCTTAACCATTGAGTCCCACCAATATTTTTTTATGTTGTTTTTCAATTCAACACCCAACTGACCATAGTCATACACAGCACTAAGTCCGTCATAAATCTCACTTGATTGGAACACAAAACCATACTCTTTGGAGTGTGCAATCAGTTTTTTGAATAATTCTTCTTGAGTCATTTTTGTAAAATTTAATATATTTATTATCTCTTTAATATTCTATCTCAAATCAATGTATCTTCACCCCAAAGCATGAAACTTTATATAGTGAAAAAACATCGTAAGGTTACAAAAATAACAAAAATATATATAACATTACATACACTATGAGATAATAATAGTTATCTTTGTTGCATTATGAGTAGAATTTTAGCCATAGACTATGGCACAAAGCGTGTTGGAATTGCCGTAACAGATCCTTTGCAAATTATTGCAGGGGCTTTGGATACTGTGCCGACTCACACCCTTTTAACTTGGTTGAAGCAATATTTAGCCGAAAATAGTGTTTGTACAATTGTTTTGGGGAAGCCAACTCAGATGAATGGTGAGCCTTCTCAGACTTTTGCTGCGATAGAACAACTATTTGCAAAATTGAAGAAATTGTACCCTACTGTAAATGTTGAGTATTGTGATGAACGATTCACTTCAGTTCTCGCTCACAGAGCAATTATTGATGGTGGTGTCAAAAAAAAACAGCGTAGAGATGACAAAGGTCTAGTAGATCGTGTTAGCGCAACAATTATTTTACAGAGTTATTTAGAGAGTTCAAAGTTTAAATTATTTTAGATTATAGTATGATTTACCCTATTTATGTTTATGGCTCTACCGTACTGAGAGAGCACGCAGTTGAGATTACCAACGAATATCCAGATTTGGATAAGTTGATAAAAAATATGTTCGACACAATGTATGATGCGGATGGTATTGGACTTGCCGCACCTCAAATTGGAAAAAGCATCAAACTTTTTACAGTAGATTTATCTCCTCTTGAGGAGGATTTCCCTGAGCTTAAAGATTTTGTTAAAGTCTTTATAAATCCAAATATATACGAATACTCTGAGGATGTATGTAGTCGTGAAGAGGGATGTTTGAGTCTACCTGGATTGAATGAGGATGTTGTGAGACCAAACTCAATAAAAATTAAATATTTAGATGAGAATTTCGTTGAGCACGATGAGGAGTATATTGGCTTCCCAGCGAGAGTCCTTCAACATGAATACGACCATTTAGATGGTGTAGTGTTCGCGGATAAAGTAGCACTTCTTCGTAAGACACTTATGAGGAATAAGTTAAATGCTATGAGTAAAGGTAAGTTTAAGGCTCGTTATAGAACAAAACAAAAAAAATAATTTTTTTTTAAAATTAATAGAACTGCCCTTTGTAGCACCGTCTGCGAAGGGCAGTTTCATTAGATATAATAAAATAGAGTATGAGTATTAGAATAGGTGATAAAGTTAGATTTCTTAACGACGTTGGTGGAGGTATTGTAAGTGCCTTTGCTGGAAAAGATCAAGTAGTTGTAGAGGGTGATGATGGGTTTGGTTTCCCTGTACATATTCGCGAGTGCGTAGTAATTTCTTCGTCGGATCTACCTGCGCAAGGTGCAGCTACACAAAAAGCAGAGCTTAAAACTCCAGCACCTTCAAAAACTACACAAATATACACATCTAAGGTGAGTCGATTTGATAGTAGTAATGAAGATGATTTAAATATTTCATTAGCATATATCCCTACAAATCAAGCTGATATTCAACGCACTGATTTTGATGCTTATCTAATAAATAGTAGTGATTTTTCTCTATACTTCACTTACCTTAACAAACAAGAGGGACGTTATATATGTCGTCACAGCTCTGTTATAGAGCCTGATTCTCAGCTATTTATTGAGACATTTAGTAAAGAGGAGTTGAATAATCTTGAATATATATGTATTCAAGTTGTAGCATTTAAACGTTATAAGCCATTTTCGTTGAAGAGCGCTCTCAGTGTGGAGTTACATCTCGATACGGTAAAGTTCTATAAACGTAACTACTTCACACCTAATAGCTATTTTGCAGATGATGCTTTTATTATTCCTGTTGTAAAGCACAGTAAACCTGAACAGACACTTGTGATCAATCCAGATGAACTTCAAAAGGCCATTGCACAGAAAAAATATATTGATTCTCCTGCATCACAATCTGTAAATAAACTGAAAAAGGTTAAATCCGATGTTATTGAGATTGATCTGCATATCCATGAGTTATTGGATAGTACAGCAGGTATGAGTAGTGGAGATATTTTTAAATATCAATTATCTACTTTTTGCCGTATTTTGAAGGAGCAAGAGAAAAATAAAAAACAGAAATTGGTATTCATCCATGGAAAAGGAGATGGTATTCTGCGTAGAGCACTAGAAAAAGAGTTGCGTACAAATTATAAACAACATATGTATCAAGACGCATCATTCTGTGAGTACGGATTTGGGGCCATTATGGTTATTATATAAAACTTGTTGAGTGCGATCACGCACCGCCGCCCGCGGAGGGCAGTTCCCTGCATCACAAAAAAAAGTATCAAGCTGCAATTAATAAACGCAGTCTGATACTTTTTTTATATTTATCTTGATCTCTAAATCTTATATCTCATCACTATAAACAGAGATAGGTAAATCATGTAAATTATACCTTGAAGCCATAGCTGATCCATATGCACCAGCAGATTTCAATGAGATCAAATCACCTCTATTAAGTATTGGCAACTCGATGTCTCGCTCGAATATATCAGACGATTCACAAACTGTACCAGCAATAGTATATACTTTTGTACTCTCTCCACCGCTAAGATTCTCTATCGCATGGTGCGCACTGTATAGAGCAGGACGAAGAAGCTCTGTCATACTTGCATCTATGATTACAAAATTCTTTCCACCTCCAGTAACTTTATTGTATAGTACTTTAGAGATTAACTCTCCACATTGGGCCACGATTGATCTACCTAACTCAAAATGAATATCCATATTTGCAGGAATCTCAAGATTTTTATTAAATATTGAGAAGTACTCTACAAAGTTAGGAATTATTTCGCTATCTGGGTTTGCGTAGTTTATACCTAGACCACCTCCAAGGTTTACGTGATTAAGATTGTACCCAGCGTCAATAAACCACTTAACTAATACATTAACTCTAGTACATAGATTTTCAAATACGCTTAAATCTAAAATTTGAGACCCAATATGAAAGTGTAATCCAGTAATATTTACATTGCTCAAAGAGTCTAATCGAGACGCAACATCTTCGATCTCCTTGTATGCTATACCGAATTTACTATCAGCGTGTCCCGTAGATATGTGTTTGTGAGTTTTAGGGTCAACATCAGGATTTATTCTTAATGCAACGTTCGCAACTACACCTATCTTTGCTGCCAACTCATTAATTATCTCTAATTCGTGTGATGACTCGCAGTTAAAGGCAAAAATCCCCTGCTCTAATGCGTATATTATCTCTTTGTCGCTTTTTCCTACTCCAGCAAATACTACAGAGTCTGCTGCGAATCCAGCTTCGATAGCAACCTTTACTTCATTTCCACTCACACAATCAACCCCAAATCCATACTTTAATACTTCTTGTAAGATTTTAGCTTCAAAATTAGCCTTTATTGCGTAGTGAACTTTATAGCTATATTTATCAGCCTCTTTTTTTACTGTATCTAGTGTTTTATTAAGAAGAGCTATATCATATAGATAAAAAGGGGTTTCAAACTTCCCTAATTTATCTGTAATTTGACTACTTATCATCGTTTATTTTAGTTAAAAAGTGTATTGTTTAAGAGTTGTAACGTCTCTTTTTTATCTTTAGTATCTATAAGTATAGCCATACTTCTATGGTTTGCACCGTAAGATATCATCTTAACTGGAACATTTGAGATACCTGCAAGAACTTGTGCAGCACGCCCTGACGATGAGTACTCAAAGCCTCCAGCAACACATACAATAGTGTTGTCTCTCTCAATTGTTATATTTCCCAAAGATGATAACTCTGAAACAATTTCATCAAGATGTGTATCCGAATCTATGGTCAATGATACAGCAACCTCAGAAGTAGTAATCATATCAATTGAAGTCTTATGATCTTCAAACACTTCAAACACTTTACGTAAGAAACCATAAGCCATCAGCATACGTGTAGAGCAAATTCTGATAACAGTTATTGAGTCCTTAGCAGCAACTGCATGGAAATTACCCGACTCATTTTCAACGTCAGAGATAGTCGTTCCTTCAGCTTTGGGCTCATTTGTGTTTTTAAGTTTCACTGGAATACCCAACTCCTTACAAGGTAGTATAGTTGATGGATGAAGTATCTTAGCTCCAAAATATGCTAACTCAGCAGCCTCGTCAAAGCTCATTTGAGGAATAGGTCTTGTATTCTCAACAAAACGAGGGTCGTTGTTGTGCATTCCATCTATGTCAGTCCAAATTTGAACTTCTTTAGCGTTTATAGCAACACCCATCAATGCAGCACTATAATCACTTCCTCCACGACCAAGATTATCAATCTCGTTCTTGTAGTTAGAGCATATGAAGCCCTGTGTAATATAATATGTATCTGTTGCTAAGTTAAGTTTTGTTAACTTATCCTTTAACTTTTCTGTATCAACCTTAGAGCTTTCGCATGTATGAAGAATATCAGGAGCATTTAATAACTCAGCTTTAAGTCCACAATCTTTCATATATAGCGTAAATATTGCAGATGTCAACAACTCCCCCTGAGAGATAATAACTTTATCAGACTTATCACCTCTAAAGTTATTTGCTTCGTGGCGCAAAATATCAAAAACGCTATTCATCTTATCAATAGCTTGTTGCTTGTTTGTTACAAGTAACTCCTCAATGCAGTTGCAATACTTATCTTTAAGAGTACTAATCAACTCCTCTATTTCTGTCGCTTCAGAGCTAGTTTTAGCCATTGAAACTATTTTAATCAGTGTATCTGTTGTGCCAGACATCGCAGATAATACTGTGATCTGTGCACCCTCTTCAGTGACAATATTAGCCACTTTCTTCATATTTAATGCAGAACCAACCGATGTTCCGCCAAATTTTAAAACCTTATCCATGAAATAAATTACATCAAAACGTTAAAAATAAATTATTTTTGTTTACTTTTGACAAAAGTAGTGTAAATTGTTTGTTTTTAAATACTATTTGTGTATTTTTCACAACTATTACTAACTTTGTATAAATTTACACTACACAATCAATCTTAAAGATAATTTTAACTATAATATAGACCCAATATATGCAGACGATACCTAATGCAGTTGCAACTGTTATAAAGAAGAAACCATTCTTAGAGGGGGCTTTGATTGAGGGTTTGATAAATCTTTCTGCCTTAGCCAGACAACTTAAACCAGAAATTGAGAAGTATGTAGGGAAAGAGGTGAATGATAGTGCTATAATTATGGCACTAAATAGACTCGTTCCTAGATTAGAACTTATGTCTGCGATGAAGTTTAAGAAAGTTATCGAAAATATTGGAGATATAATTGTTCGCTCTAATCTTGCCGATTTCGCCTTCGTTAACTCTCCATTCCTATATGAAAAGCAATCTGTTCTGCTCGAAAAGGTTCGTACAATGAAGGATGTATTCTGTACCTTTTCTCAAGGTATATATGAAACAACACTAATTGTAAGTAGCTCTATAGTGCCGATCGTAGAGGAGATATTTGCTGAAGAGACTCGTATTGCTAAGAGTATAAACCTTTCATCTATAACTGTTAAATTACCATCTGAAAATACGATATGCCCAGGTGTATACTACTATATATTTAAAGAGTTAGCTTGGGATAATATAAATATTACAGAGGTTATTAGTACGACTAATGAGTTTACCGTAGTTGTTAATGATGACGATATACACAAAGCGTTTGCCATTTTAATGAAGGCAAAAAGAGATGCTAGTCTGTAATGCGTCATTATATGCTAGTTGTAATGAAGCTCTAATCAAATATGTGTAAAAAGCTATAGTATGAAAAAAACATTTAGTTTTGACTATCTTAAATACCAATCTCTAATTGAATTATCAAAAGAAGAGTATAAGTTAGTTATGAAGGCTAAAGAGGCTTGTGGCTCTTCATATGCACCATATTCAAACTATAGAGTTGGAGCTGCTGCTCTCCTTGAGAGTGGCGAGATTATTACTGGAAGTAATCAAGAGAGTGAGGTATTTCCTGCAGGTGTTTGTGCCGAGAGATCTTTGTTGTATTATTATCAATCTCACAATATTGGGGATTCAATAAGAGTTATTGCAATTGCGTCAAAACCTGATGAGAAAGAGTGTTATCCATGTGGTATTTGCCGACAAGTAATTATTGATACAGAGAAACGTCAAGGCTTACCAATTAAAATTATTATGACTGGTGCAGATAGTGCAACAGTTATACCTAGTGCCAAGTATTTAATGCCATTTATTTTTGAATTATAGAATGTTTAGAGTTGAAGATATAATATTTGAAGATAATCACATCCTCGTTGTAAATAAGCGTTGCGGTGATTTAGTACAGCCAGATCCAAATGGATCAAGTGCTCTCGAAATTGAGATTAAAGCGTTTCTTAAAGTAAGAGACTCTAAACCTGGAGATGTATTTCTGGGTGTTGTCCATCGTATTGATAGACCTGTTAGCGGTGCCGTTCTATTCGCAAAGACTAGTAAAGCTCTTGTTAGACTCAATGAGATGATTAAAAACAGAACTGTCTCTAAACGCTATTGGGCAATTGTTTGTAATCCGCCACAAAAGGAAGAAGCTGAATTGGTTCATCATATTGTTAGGGATGGCAAAACAAACTTTTCACGATCTTATAACTCACCGAAGGCTAACTCTAAAGAGGCTAGACTAAAGTATAAGTTTATATCTGGAAGTAAAAACTATTTTTTGCTTGAGATAGAATTGATGACAGGACGCCATCATCAGATAAGGTCTCAGTTATCTACGATCGGAATGCCAATCAAGGGCGATTTGAAATATGGTGCATCTCGCTCAAATAAAGGTGGTGGTATATGCTTACACTCTAGATCGCTAAGTTTTGTACACCCTGTAAGCAAGGAGAATATTCATGTAGTTGCCACTCCTCCAACAGAAGATAGTTTATGGCAATATTTTATAGAGGCTGGAACTGAGTAGAGTTGGTAATTTTATGGCTTAAAATCAGTGTGGTTTGATTGAAAAGATTAATTTAATATACTTTTTTTGTAAAAAGCATCAGAAAAATTTGTAAATACAAAAAAAACTATTACTTTTGTACCGCTTACTGAAAGGCCACTTTGTGGTTAGAGGAAAGTAACCTGCGGAAATAGCTCAGTTGGTAGAGCACAACCTTGCCAAGGTTGGGGTCGCGAGTCCGAGTCTCGTTTTCCGCTCAAAAAGATCTTATAACTATGTTATAGGATCTTTTTTTATATATATATCATTTGTATTTGTAATTAAGAGTCGTAATCTGATAATGTTCTAACGGCTCAATTTTAAATAGTGGCTCAATCTAAATTTCTTGTTGGTAGTGATCTTTTAAGCAAAAAGTTTAGTTAATCTAAAAGTAAAGTAGGGTATATCTCGAAAACCCCTGAATTGAGTGTTAAACGCATTTATATTTGCATTAAAAGATTCTTCCTAAGCATTTGTATGTCTATTGTCAAAGTAGTTTATTATCGTGCCATAGTTGTTCTGCATGTGTCACTATTCCTCGATATTTGAAGGATATGCCTTCTTTAAGCCTATTTAGCTAATTGTATATCTTTATTTTAGTGATCAATTGCTTTGCATATGTGACTAACTTTTGAATCTGAGATTCATTCATTTTGCACATGGAGACGATGTGCAGCTATTGTGGTACCTATTGATTCTGTGTAGTATTGTTTTAACTGGCATATAAGATGTGACATTCTACGGTAGTCTCCATGAATTGAGTTCAAAGAGTGTTGTTTTTTGTATTGTATAATTGCGAATGCTATTAGTAATGATACTGCTATCAAAAATTTTACTATTAGTATTCATAATATGACACATCAACTCATACTCTAATTGAATTGCTATGATTGTATAATTGTTGCCAATACGATGGGAGTTGAATGAAATCTCCAGCAATAGATTTGGATTGATCCTTTACTGTATCTGCACATGTGTTTTAGATTGATTTCAAATATTGTAACCACAAATTATATAATGCAAAAAGAGTCAACCATTAATGATTGACTCTTTTCCGAGTAGCGG
>CAMQVY010000040.1 GCA_947038405.1 uncultured Rikenellaceae bacterium
CTTTTTCATATTATTGTACTTTTAATTCATTAATAACTTCGGCTCTCACTATGTCACTATTCTCAACGACAAATGATTGGTGGCGACCTCCACTCTTTTCGTTTAGCTCCACAACCAACTGCTTGTCGTTAGGTATCGTGAACTTATCCATTGTGAATATTGTACGCTCCTTTTTCTTGCCTGCTACATTCGTAATATAGTTGTAGGCACGCAGTGGCAAGATAATTTGCTCTTGAATGGCGGTACGTTTAGCCACCTTTTTATCAACTATCTTAAATGTGATATAATCTATATCAAAGGGCACATTAGATTGGTTTTTGATCTCTGTATGGAAGTACAGAAGACCGTTGTAGGTATAGATTCCTTTTAGTAGATATTGAATACCAAAACGTTTACTACCAATGTGCTTAACCTCTCGTTTGTCGTTTTTGTGGATTGACTCCATGATTAGGCGAACTAGTTTGGGTGATTCACTGCCCAAATCTTGCAGGTAAATTTCCATCGCATTATTAGGACGATTAACCGAGCTGCCATCGTGGATAAAGTCTTTCATCTCAACATTTAGAATAAGCGGTTCATTGGCATACTTCACATTGAAAGTGTAGAAATTGCCATCATCTGTGATTACTGACAGATTGGTTTCGGCTCTGAAGTCTTTAACCGTTGCCTTTACACGAATTACATTTTCGGCTCCATCTGCCTTGCCTGCAATAAGGTTTGGAGAGCCTAAATCAACATACTTGATTGATGTAGGAAAGATGATATGCACCGTCTTATCATACGTGACCTCTAATCCGTATGGAGGTATCATTCTGTCAAATGTAATTTTACGGATCAATCCTTGATAAACATCACCGTTTGTCTCTTGTGCATTTACAGCACCAATTACGCCCATAAATAGGGCGAAAATTAAAATTGCTTTTTTCATAATTACTTTGGATTTTAGTGGGAGTGTCGCAACGGCGACACCTAATTATTTGATTAGTTTTTTTGTTGAAATAGCATTAGTTTATAGCCTGCTTTTAGATGCACTTTTACTACTCGCATCTTTTTTGAAATGTATTGTGATGTGCCTTGTATCAATCCTTTGCCCAAATCAGAAGCTAGTTGTGCTCCTGCATCGGTCGAGATATTAATACTTGAACCTAGAGAACTACCCATATTGGCTACAATCTCTTTTGCGGCATTTATCTCCATTGAGTTGGGGATAAAAATCCCCTCTTGTCCATCGCTATCATAGATTGTAAGGTTTACTGGTATAATAGTTCTTTGATGCTCAATAGTTGTTATCGTGATTGTGAGTCTTTCGCCTACAACCTTTGCACGACCTGTCACAAGCGAGTTTTTCGGAATAATATACCTACCTGCTCTCATTGCTTCAAGTAGTCGTATCCTTACACTTTCACCGTCTATAATGGTTCGATTTTCGTGGATACAAGCATAAATAGTGTTCGTAGTGGTAACACTTTTACGTCCTACTGCTGTATGAAATCCACTATTATCTGACTCTGCAAGTGTCTTTATGAAAGTTGTATCTGAAATAGGTTGATACAATGATGACACGACACGCTCCTCTACTTGACCTACGGGCATCGCTATCGCTTTGCCATTACGCTCCAATACAACATCCTCTTTCAAGGTTGTAGATGTGGTAGCATTCTGGTTTTTGGGCATATACTTAGCCGCAAGCTCATACGATTTTTCAAGTAGTGCCACTTGATCATCATACCCAGTTTGAGGTGGTTGTTGCAATTGCAGTTGTTCTTTTAGCTCCTCAATCTCTGTTTGCATCTCCTCTTTTTCGGGGTCTTCTTTTGGCTTT
Source organism: uncultured Rikenellaceae bacterium (assembly GCA_947038405.1). GTDB lineage: Bacteria > Bacteroidota > Bacteroidia > Bacteroidales > Rikenellaceae > CAMQVY01. Next base: position 1,823 of record CAMQVY010000040.1, read on the forward strand.
TCGTAGAAGTTGCCCAACGTGGTATTCATATCTCTGTAAGCATTTGTGGAGGCATATATAGTCTCCTTTGGTCTAACACTTCCTCCACCACTTCGATATTCTTGCTTGGGCTGATTATCTACTTCGGGATTCAACAAATCCAATTCTTCTTCTTTAGCCACTTCAGGATTATTGTTCATGTAACTGCCAATATCCATCATCATGCGTTTACGTTCTTCTGCTTTTAAATCGATATTCTCTTTTTCGTAAGCTATGAGTTTATTGCTAACCATATCTTCATTATTAGGGATTGGCACCTCTGTGTTGAATCCTAATAATTTACGCTCTCCTTCCACATCTTTTGGAAAGAATAGCATCACCATCACACATACGAACATTACCCCTAAGGCTGAATAAACTCCGTATTTCTTTATCTTTTGCCTTTGCTCTTGAGTAAGCTGTGATAGTTTAGTTATCTCTTTATTATTCTGCTCCATAATCTACTATGTTATTAATTTCTATTTGTAGTGGCTCACTACCAAAGATTGAATCTACAAAGAGGTAGATCGCAGTTATTGTGAAGATGGTAGTCATAACACCAATTACTATTAATCTTGTTTTGGGGGACATTGAGTCACATAGTTGCCGTAGGGATATGCTCACGACACGTCCAATTCGTTCAAATATTCTCTTCATAATTTTATCGTTTTATTACTCGTAAATCACTGTTTTCTACTATCTCAAACCTCTCAATCGTAAATCCATGAGGATTATTATCGGAGCGTACAGAGTTGAGTAAGGCACAGCTTGTTACGAGGCTTCGTTCGGTTACGTTGCTCTCTCGGATAATCAACTGCTTCGCAAAAGTTTTCACTTGATAGGGGTAGTTGTCAAAATTGCACACCACGCTATCCACTTGAATACGTTGGTTGATATTTCCAGAGATGATACGGTTGTAAAAACCTTTTTCTGAGAAGTCGATATAGTAGTTAAAGGCACTTCTATCTGATAGTAGCAAGGCACGTTCTATATTACTCTCAATTGCATCTTTGTCGGGTGCGAGGGTAAAGAATAGTTCATGAAATCGCTTTACATGTTCCCGTGCCTCTACTGGTCTGTTTTGTGAGAGATCTTGCGAAAGGGCAAGCATTAATGATTTACCCTCATCAAGAACATATATTTTCTCTCGTTGTTTCTCGGCAAATGAGAATGAGCTCCACAAAGCATAGCCCGTAACCATTGCACACATACATAGAAATATAATCCCCATAATCCGTATCTGCTGAAAACTGTTTTCTATATTTTTCAAACTTTTAAACTCCATTATTTACATTTTTAGTTTATAATTATTAATTGCCTGAGATGGCTAACCTCTATCTTCCCTTTAGACGACCTACGATATTACCTGCCGCTGACCCTGACATACCACCCGCCGCACTTGCTGTTTTCATTGACGCATTGTTTACATTTCGGTTATAGTTTCCACCTCCACCAGCTTGTATAATCCAGTTGGCTACTGTTGGAATCGTGAAGTACCCGACAATTCCAATCATCATAAATATGATGTAAACTCCGTTTGATGCTTCGATTGAAAAGTTAGGGTCACTCTCCATTGCTACAATGTCATTTTGGAGCATAAGCACCTGAATTTTGGCGAGTATCGTACTAAACAGATCTGATACTGGTAACCATAGATAGACACTCACATATCGTGAAACCCACTGCGTAAGGGTGCTTTGAAATCCATCCCAAACGGATATTGCAAAGGCAATAGGTCCTAAGATGGAGAGTACCACCAGAAAGAAAGTTCTAATAGTGTCAATCACAAGTGCGGCAGATGCAAAAAGCAGTTCTAATACTTCCCTGAAAAAGTCTCTGATAGATTTTTTCATTTCATATGCACCTCTATCAATATACATTCCCGTCATTGTCATCATATCCGATGGTGACCAACCAAGCTCTTCTAACTGTTTGTCAAACTCATCATTACTTACGAGGTACGCAGTTTCTGGGTTACGCATCATTGATTCGTATTCTAGCTTATCTTTCATCTCTCGATACTCATTCATATCAAGGGTTTGCCCCTCTAGTATCTTATGTGTTCCTTGTACTATTGGACTCAGAATACTGTTCATCGTACCAAGTACAATTGTCGGAAAGAACATTATTGCAAAACCAATTGCAAAGGGTCTGAGAAGTGGATATACATCTATTGGTTCTGCTTTAGCCAATGATTGCCACACTTTAAGGGCAACATAAAACAGAGCACCCAATCCTGCAATACCCTTGGCAACACCTGCCATCTCTCCGCAGATGGGCATCATCTCAGTATATAAATTTCGGAGGATGGTGTGTAAATTATCAAATTCCATAATTTTAAGTATTAAATTAGTAGATGGGTCGATTACCAATATCTGTCATTAAGACTACCATAAAGATTCATCACTCTATCCATATCACCTCTACGTTGTGATCGCAAGTAGCTCACGGATATGTTTTTATTGGTATAGTAATTCACCAAATTGCGATAACGTCTGATACTGTTATAGGCTCTATCTACCACATCCATTCGCTCTTTGTCGGTCATCGAAAGTGTTGATAGATTGACTACCTCTTTAAGCTCAATTAACACTCCATTACTCTCCTCTAGTAGTTTGGTATAACCAAAAGCTATCGAACCAAGCTCCTCAACAGTAAAATTATCATCACCCAACATTAACTGAAAACTATTGACATAGATATCTGAAATCTCTCCAATCATAAGAATTGTTTGTTGCACCTTACGAGCATCTTTAACGAGATTATTCACTTTTTTCAGAGCATCATAGTACTTCTTACCCTGTTCATAAATCTTGACTGTTTCTTTGAAATTACTAACCATATTACTCGCAGTAGACGAGGTTTGCACTATACTCTTAGTAGTATTCACAATCCCTTGTACTAAATTTGTGGGGTCGGTAACGATCCACTGTGCTTGTGCATTATTTGCAATGAGCATAACAGCCATTACAAACATTAATATTCTTGTTTTCATCTGTTTGTTTTTTTATTGGTTTCGGTTCTGAGATTATCTGACAACTGTTTTATAGCTAACTCAATATCTCCATTCAATTTTTTGGTTAAATCCATCACCTCCATTTTCTCAGTCTCTTCAGTAGTATATGTGTAATACTCTTCTGCACTTACTTCGGTGGCATAGACTGCCGATTGTGTTCCACCAAGTCCAATCCACACCTCTTTATAGAGCCTATTTGGATGGTTCGCCATATTGATAGAGAGTATTTGCCCTCGTTCCTTTTCGGTTAATCCTAGTAGTGCTTGTATGGAGTCGAATTTGTTCATATACTTGCGTTGGTCGAGCAATATTTTACAGTCTGAATTATTGATAATAGACTCCTTGACAATTGGTGATGCTATAATATCATCTACCTCTTGTGTAACTACAATTGCTTCTCCAAAGAATTTACGAACTGTTTTGAACAGATACTTTATGTACTCTGCCATACCCTCTTTTGCGATTGCTTTCCATGCCTCCTCGATAAGTATAAGTTTGCGAACACCTTTCAATCGTCGCATCTTATTGATAAATACCTCCATAATGATGATGGTCACAATAGGAAACAGTATCGGGTGATCCTTTATATTATCAAGCTCAAAAACTATAAAGCGTTTACTTAGTAGGTCTAGTTGCTTATCTGAATTCAGTAAGTAATCATACTCCCCACCACGGTAATATGGTTCAAGGACATTCAAAAAGTTGGCTACATCAAAATCCTTTTCTCGAACCTCTTTACTCGCCAAAACCTCCTTATATTCAACTCTAACATATTCATAGAATGAATTAAAACTAGGCTCAACACTTTTAGTCTTTATCTTCTGAATATATAGAGATACAGCATTTGAAAGTGCAACCTCTTCGGCTCGTGTAGGTGGTTCATTATCTCGCTTCCAAAGGGTCATAATAAGTGTTTTGATACTCTCACGCTTTTCAATATCGTATAATCCATCTTCTGTATAAAATGGATTAAAGGCGATAGGATTATCCTCTGTATATGTGAAATAGACACCATCTGCACCTTTGGTCTTACGATTAATCATCTCACATAGTCCTAAGTAACTATTACCAGTATCGACCAGTAGCACGTGTGAACCTTGTTCGTAATATTGTCTTACCATATGGTTAGTGAAAAATGATTTACCACTACCACTAGGTCCCAAGATAAACTTGTTACGATTGGTGATGATACCTCTTTTCATTGGCAAGTCTGAAATATCCAGATGCAAGGGTTTACCCGTAAGCCTATCAACCATCTTTATACCGAAAGGCGAAACTGAACTTTTGTAATTAGTCTCTTCCGTAAATAGGCATATAGCCTGCTCAAAAAACGTGTAAAAACTCTCCTCTGCTGGAAAATCAGAAGCGTTGCCAGGTATGGCACCCCAAAAGAGTGTCGGAACATCAACAGTGTTATGGCGTGGCTTGCACTCCATTAATGCAAGTTGGCTACCTACATCATTTTTGATACGCTTTAACTCTTCTCTGTTGTCACTCCATGCCATCACATTACAATGACATCTAACTGAAGTCAATCCATAGGAGTGTGCATCATTCAAATACTCTTCGATCCACTCTTTGTTGATTTGGTTACTTCTGCTATATCGGGCTAGTGAGTGCATATTTTTCGCTGACTTCTCAAATTGTTGCAGATTTGCCGTTGCATCATCAATAAAGATATATTGATTATAGATATGATTACACGCTAGCATCAATCCAACAGGACTTGCAAACGACAAGCGACAATCACTTCTATCAGTAGATAATCGCTCATACCTCATATCTGAATGAACCTTACTTGGCATATCATTAGCATCGGATAGCGTATGTAGACATAGTATGTTATCGCCAATCTTCATCTCATCTGCACCGATAGTAATATCTTGGAGTGTGGTAGTATCTGTTTGAGATAGCGAAAAATACTTCTCAACAATACCTGCATTTTCAGTTGTTCCAACAATATCATCTTCTTTTAGTCTTTCTAATTTGATAAAACCACTATCAGTAATGATACTTTCAAACTGCCCAACAGATTCAATAAATTTTGCGATTACCTCTTTATCTCGAATCTCCTTAGGTACAATAAAGCCACGACATAATGAATTGAAATTGCTTTGTGTTCTGCTATTCTCCTTTGTAGTCTTGGTGATATAGAGGTAGCAAGTGTGGTTCAAAAATGGTCGCTCATTAAAATGCCTTTCGAAAGAGCGATCTAAAAAACTCATCTCCGCCTTGATTTCTGAGTTGTAATTTTCTGATATAAACCAATCTTGCTTATGGACGATTGAATAATTAGGTAGCACCTTGATAGCTTTTAGCCACGTTGAGTGTATCGCTTCATATTCACTACTTGTTATGGTGAATAGTTCGGGCAGTTCCACTTTATAGCAGATTGTGACATCTCCATATTTTGAGATGATACAATCATTCTCAACAGCCAGAAGTGGAAACCGACTCTCTAGTGTTGTTGCTTTTAATATATTTCTCATTCTAATTATTTTTTATGGGATGTAGCTTCCTAAATTTTATGAATTTTCGATGCCCTCTGTTCAGTATAAATCTGGGGAAACTCTTGCGTGCAGATAGTTTCATTAGTCCATATTCACCATACTTAGCATTAAGTGAGAATGTTTGCCACACTAATAATGTTGCCGAAACTCCTCCAAAGGCGATGCAAATCACTTGACTCACACCGACCATATACATAATGACAAATACAATAAATAGAGCTAACAGACCACCTACAAATATGAATAGATATTGAGCCTTTAACCCCTTAAATTCTACTGAACCCCCAATCCCTTTATTGATTGAAAACTCTGCCATTTTACAAGAAAAATGAACGAAGAATAGTAGCAGCTACGATAAGAAAGATACATGCACCAAACCACGATGCCGCAGTTTTGCTCGTATCTGGATCGCCACTAGAGAACTTACCATATACTTTAACCCCACCAATCAAACCAACAACGGCACCAATGGCATAGATTAATTTTGTGGCAGGCTCAAAATAGGAGGTCACCATACCAGTAGCCTCCGTTATGCCTGCAAGACCATTGCCTTGTGCAAAGAGCGATGATGTAGCAACAAGAAATGTTGCTGTGAGAAATAGATTTTTCTTTGTCATAAATGATTCTGTTTGTGACTTGTGGCAGATGGATGGTCTGCCGACAAGTCGATTAATACTGTTTTACTTTGGATTTTAGTGGTGTGAGCCGCACGGGCAGATTAAATTGTGTTAATGCTAATTCGTAGAAAGCTAATAATAGATTCAAAATCATCTTATTAGAATTTTCTCCCGACAGCAACAAATCACTTTACTAGCCATAATCTCGTTGTTTCATTCTTTAAAATTTAGTTATAGAATATCGAAGACATTAAAGTCCTCATACTTCTTAGGAATTACTGGTGATGTATTTTTACTCTTCTTATTCGAATTATCTTTTTCGCTGACTTTGTCCATACGCCCCAAATGAAAATCCATTAACTCTTTTATCTTACTCATATTCGAATCTTTATTTTTTGTTAGTTGCTCAAACAGATCACTACCTTTAATATCACAGAAAAGCTCCCCTGCTTTATTTTTCGTTTCGTTTGTGGCATTAGTAGATTTAATAGTATCAATTGCACCCTTAAACTCGTCAATCCTAAATCCAGACGCATAATTTAGCACCTGCCCATTATTAGATTCCAAGTCCTCATCATCTAATTCATCTTCGGTAATGCCCTCTTCATATTTCAACTGAACCGTATCAATATCTATATCTTCGGGAGTATTAGAAAAAGCATCATCCAATTTGTCATTCGGAATTTGCGGGACAGTTTTCGACTCTTCAGGGGCAAAAATAGGCTCTATATTCTCCATTGGTTCCTCTTTTGGAGAGGTGGTCGCAACTGGAATAGTATGGCTTTGAGTATAGTGCCTTATTTTCATTATTTCTTGATCTGCAAGTCTATCCACGCTCTTATTACTATGTTTTTTATCTTGCGATGATGAGGTAAATAGGAGATAGGTAGCCACCACAATACAGTAGATAACTCCTAATGTTAATATCATGTCTATCATAATTCGCTATATTAAATCCATTCTTTCTTGACGGTACAATTCGTTTATCTCAGTCTTATTATCTTCTAAATGTTTCAATAGCACCAAATCAATATAACCTCCAACTGTAATATCATTATCAGCTATGACTTTAACAATCTTTGATATAGTCTCGTGAACACCTTTACTGACATAGACACACTGACGAGATTTTATCTCATTACGCTTTAGGAATGTATCATTGTACCCGCTTTGGGTGGTTCGTTTACGTTTGTATGGTTCTGATTTTGCAGGTTGGATTACGGTCTCTTGATCCTCGATTGATGGCTCTGTTTCTTGTTGAGCTATAATCGCTCCTTTATCCTCCTTTTTTCTAAGGATGGAGTCTAGCAACATCTTCTGATCTAGTTTTGGTTTTTTATTGTTGGACATATCTAATGCTTTAAATTAATTATTGAACATATCTCTTCTGCCAACTCTGGGATACGACTACTTTTTAACATACTTGAATCAATGGGGAAGAATGTAGAACGAAATATAGGTTTCTTATCAAATGTTATCTCCCTCCTATATCTCTTACTATCAGGAAGTGAAGTCTTCATAATCTTTTGCCCTAGATCATTTATTACACTATTGTACATATCGTATAGAGATGTTTTTTCTCTGCCATCTACCATTGTCCAAAATAGATTTACACCTTTAGCTTTGGCAATACCAGTTGTGATAAGATTATCATTAAACAGCGACAAAAACTGCAAGGTGCTTTCGACAACTAACCTATCAGCACTTATGGGAGAGAATATATAATCCATTTCAGAGAGCAGGTCCAATACACCATCTGTGTTGAGTGTTCCTGGCATATCAAAAAAGACAATATCTAAATTTTCTTCTTGAGCTAACTCATTCGCTTTTGAGGTAGCATCGACAATAGAACTCATAACAATAGAGTAACATTTCTTCTCTATTTTACAGAGTTGATTATACGCCTTGACACTGTAATACTCATCACTAGCAACAACCTCAGTCTCTCTATTTCGCAAGTCAAAAATACTGTATTGAGGATAATCACAATCCACAACTGCCACCTCATAGCCCTTGAGATAGTGTAGGTAACTTGATAGTAGTACCGTAACAGATGTTTTGCCTATTCCTCCTTTTTGGGTGGTAATAGCCACAAATAATGTCTTCTTTTTCATGCTTGATCTTTTTAAATTTCTATTTAATTACTTCATTATAACACTGAACCAAAATTGATTTAATGAGTTGAGTTGGCAAACAACTACTAATACATATATGCACACCTATCTATCACCAAATTATTGAATCACCAAATATATGTGCCATCACGTCAATACGACAGTAAGTCAAGGAATCAGTAAACCAGTAAGTCAGCAACAAAATATTTAGCTCTATTTTCAACTACCATATTACGTGAATCACTAGATATGTAAATCATTAAATCTGTCACAAACATATATGTAATTTCAGCTAATACTATCACTATTTCAGTAGGTGGTCGGCAAAGGCATTGTAGTGGTCGGCAAAGGCACTGTTAATCATAATACTTTGTATATCAATAGGCTATATCTTTGCACACAAGCAATGTAGCTTAACTATTAACACGCATTAAATCATTTTTGAGAGGTATTGTATTCGCTTATGTAAGCGAATATTATTTGCACTAAGCAAATAGCAAGATGTGTTTTGAGTAACTCAAAACCTTCCGAGTTGCTCGGAAGTCTTGCCCCTAAAGGGGGATAAAAGACTCCGAAGTCGTCTTTTATAAATCTTCTTGATTATGGTTTAATGTATGGCTAATAGTCGCTAATCGCATAACCACTAAAATCCAAAAGCATGAACAGCAGAAACAGAAAAGGGGGACGTATCCCCAAATTAGACAAATCTACACACTGTGTGATGGTAAGATTTAATGATGTTGAATTTGCAAAATTCCTCACTCTTTACGAGAGGTCGGGTGTAAATAGAAAAGCAATTTTCATCAAAGCAAGGGTCTTTAATGAATCATTTAGAGTAGTCAGCATTGACCGAACAAGGCACGAATACTACCAAAAACTATCTGAAATGTATGCTCAATTTAGAGGTGTAGCAACCAACTATAATCAGATAGTAAAGAGTTTGAAATCAAATTTTACGGAACGAAAGGCGATGGCACTACTCTATAAGCTAGAGAAGGAGACCATCGAAATGGTACGACTACATCTTGAAATGATAAAACTAACCGAACAATTTGATGCAGAATGGTCGCAAAAATAAGCTCTGGCAATAATCTATATGGGGTATTATCATATAATTTTGACAAGGTCGAAAAAGAGAAAGGGATAGTTTTGGGGGCTAATAAAATGAGATATGACACAAATGGACAGATTGACATTCATTCAGCGATGAACGATTTCAACCTGCTCCTAAAAGATAATATACGCACCGAAAAACCAATTATTCACATCTCACTAAATCCACATCCAGATGATAAATTAGACAACGAAAAGTTAGCCGAGATAGGCAAAGAGTATATCGAAAAGATGGGTTATGGCAATCAGCCTTATATCATATATAAACATGAAGATATAGATCGACATCATCTACATATCGTGTCGTTGAGAGTTGATGAGAATGGTAAAAAACTAGATGATAAGTTTGAGAAAAGACGTAGTGTCAAGGTCTTGCAGGAACTAGAGAAGAAATACAATCTGATCCCTGCAAAAGGTCAAAAGCAAGATGAAACAGACCGTTTCCGAAAAGTAGATATTAAGAGTGGTGATATTAAAAAGCAGATCGGCAATACAATCAAATCATTATCTCAAAAGTATTACTTTCAGAGCTTTAAGGAGTACAGAGCACTATTATCACTATATAACGTATCGGTAGAAGAGGTCAAGGGAGAGATAAAAGGCAAAGCATATAATGGCTTGGTCTACTTTGCAACAAATGATAAAGGTGAAAAGGCTAGTAACCCTTTCAAATCATCTCTATTTGGCAAGTCGGTAGGTTTTGAGGCTATTAATCAAAAAGCTGAAACATCTAAGATTCATATTAAGGAGAAGAAGTTAAGAGATAGTACAAAACGAGTTGTTGCATCTGCAATGAAACATTATCCGCAGCGAGAGAAGTTTGAAAAGGAGCTGTCAAAAAGTGGTATTGATGTGATATTTAGAGAAAATACAAAAGGTCGCATCTATGGTGTCACATTCATAGACCATAACAATAGTTGTGTATTTAATGGCTCTCGTATGGGCAAAGAGTTTTCCGCAAATACCTTTCAAGAGATGTTTGACAATCCAAATACAACCCCACCTAGAGAGGATGTTGAGCCAGATGATATTGAACAATCTGAACAACAATCCGACTTATATGAGGATGCAATGGGTGGTCTATTGGATCTTTTCTCAATAGATTCGCAAGGAGATAACCCCGAAGAAGATGCTTTTAGAAGACGTATGCAGAAGAAAAAGAGGAAAGGGCGAAGGCTCTAATCCTTTTTCTTACAACTGCAATTGTAACGAATCAGTTTAAATAAAATAAAGATTAATGCGACAACTGCAACAACCCATACAATGGTAATATATCGAAGGAAAAAATCGCTAAAATATAGCCCCAATAGAATTCCTACAGCAGCAAGGTATATTTTAAAAACAGCAAAATCTACCGTTGTAAATTGTCGTGCTGCATTTGTCATGTTTTTAATGAAGTTAGCCATCGTAATATATTTTAAGTTTAATAATAATCTAAATAACAAAAATTATGCAACAAGAAGATGATTTAAGAGGTTTAGCAAAAATAATGGATTTTTTGCGAGCCACAAGTATATTATTTGTAATAATCAATATCTATTGGTATTGCTACGAAGCCATACGAGAATTAGGGTTTAATATAGGCGTTGTAGATAAGATTCTAATGAATTTTCAGAATACAATGGGAATGTTTAATTCCATATCTTACACCAAACTATTTGCCGTTTTATTACTTGGGCTCTCGTGTCTGGGTACGATTGGAGTTAAAGAAGAGAAGATAACGTGGTCTAAGATATGGACCCTTATGGGAGCTGGATTCGTCCTCTTTTTCTTGAATTGGTGGATCGTTGCCCTACCACTTCCATTAGTGGCAAATACTGCACTGTATATCTTTACGATGACCATTGGTTATATATGCCTACTAATGTCAGGACTATATATGAGCAGGTTGCTAAAGAGTAATCTTATGGACGATGTTTTCAATAATGAGAATGAGAGTTTTATGCAAGAGACAACATTAATGAACAATGAATATTCAATAAACCTACCGACCAAATTTTGGTATAACAAGAAGCAACATAACGGTTGGGTCAATGTTGTCAATCCGTTTCGTGCTACGATAGTTTTGGGAACTCCTGGTTCTGGAAAGTCGTATGCAGTGGTGAATAATTACATAAAACAACAGATTGAAAAAGGTTTTTCAGTTTATATCTATGATTTCAAATATCCCGATCTTACAACCATTGCATATAACCATTTGGCTATGAATAGTGGCGGATATAAGAAAATCCCCGAATTTTATATAATCAATTTTGATGATCCATCACGAAGTCACCGTTGTAATCCTATTCATCCAGATTTTATGACCGACATTTCAGATGCCTATGAGAGTGCTTACACAATTATGCTAAACCTTAATAGAACATGGGTGCAGAAACAAGGTGACTTCTTTGTTGAGTCTCCAATCATTTTATTTGCGGCTATAATCTGGTATCTGCGAATTTATGACGATGGCAAATATTGTACATTCCCACACGCCATAGAGTTTCTAAATAAAAGATACGAAGATATTTTCCCAATACTAACCTCATACCCCGACCTCGAAAACTACCTATCACCATTCATGGATGCTTGGTTAGGCGGAGCGATGGAACAGTTGCAGGGGCAGATAGCAAGTGCTAAGATTCCACTATCTCGTATGATTTCACCCCAACTATATTGGGTGATGACAGGTGATGATTTTACTCTTGACATCAACAATCCCGAAGAGCCGAAGATCCTTTGTGTAGGAAATAATCCCGACCGACAGAACATATACGGTGCAGCACTTGGTCTGTATAACTCACGTATAGTCAAATTGATTAACAAGAAAGGGAAACTTAAAAGTTCAGTTATCATTGATGAGCTACCGACCATATATTTCAAAGGGTTGGATAATCTGATCGCAACGGCACGTAGTAATAAGGTGGCAGTATGTCTAGGATTTCAAGATTTCTCACAGCTAAAGCGAGATTATGGAGATAAAGAAGCGGCAGTAGTGATGAATACAGTTGGTAATATATTCAGTGGACAAGTTGTGGGCGAGACAGCAAAAACCCTATCAGATAGGTTTGGTAAGGTCTTGCAGAAGCGACAATCGATGACTATCAACCGTAATGACAAATCAACCTCTATATCCACACAGATGGATAGCCTTATCCCTCCGTCAAAGATTTCAAATCTTACTCAAGGAGTATTTGTAGGTGCTATATCTGATAATTTTGATGAGCGAATTGAGCAGAAGATTTTTCATGCTGAAATAGTTGTAGATAGCGAAAAAGTCAGTGCAGACACAAAACTGTATAAGCCAATCCCAATCCTCACAGACTTCGTTAAAGATGGCAAAGACACGATGAAAGAAGCTATAAAAGACAACTATGATCGTATAAAATCAGAAACAGCACAGATTGTCAAAGACGAGCTTGCACGCATCGAGGCAGACCCCGACCTGCAACATCTG
>CAMQVY010000041.1 GCA_947038405.1 uncultured Rikenellaceae bacterium
TCAGTTGTAATTCAACCTCGTTCGAGTAACACATGGGGTCCTTTAAGTCTTGATCACGTATATGAATTTATGGGTGGTCTCTCGTCGGCAGTTCAACATGTTACTGGAAATGATCCTACTGCATATTTTAATGACTTTAGAAATAGTAGTCGTTCAAAAATGCAAGAACTTAAAGAGTCTATCGGTGTTGAGACAAACTCTACGGTATTTAATCCAAAGTATATCAAGGAGATGATGAATGAAGATGCAAGTGCTATGGGGCGTTTTGCTGAAGTATTCAAAAATACTTTTGGATGGAACAGTATGAAACCATCTGCTATTGACCAGCATATTTGGAATCGTTACTATGATGTATATGTTAAAGATGAATATAAATTAGGCTTGGAGAAGGAGTTTAAAGATAAAAATCCTTATGCTCTTCAAGAGATGACTGCTGTTATGATGGAGTCTGCACGTAAAGGTATGTGGAAAGCAACTTCGACACAACTTAAAGAGGTTGCAAAGCTTCATACAGAGCTTGTTATTGATCATAAGGCTGGGTGCAGTGGTTTTGTTTGTGATAACTCTAAATTACGTGATTTCATATCACAAAATGTTGATAAACAATCTGCTAAGGAGTATCAAAACAATATTGATGTTGAGAGACAGGTTCAACTTAATGAGGTGCAAAGTGAAAATAATGTTGTTCTGAAAAAAGAGGATTTATCACAGAAAAAACAACAAAATAGTATCAATACGCCAAAAGAAGATAGTAATAAATCAATCATGTATATTGCAGGTCTAATTGCTCTATTAATTACAGCTTGGTTTTTCATTCGTAATAAGAGAAAATAATGGAAATTTTCGTTCAAATTATTTTTATATTATCGTTACTAAAGTATTGTTTAAAAGCGGCTTTAACGAGTCGCTTTTGGATGATATCACTATATAGTATCTGTGCTGCAATATTTGCAATGATAATATATCCATACGTTATAAATCTTCCAGTTAATGTTATATCAGAACTTTTAAGTAATCAGAAAATAGTAACAGATGGTGCTGTTCTAACAACAATAGAAGCTGTATGTGGAATTTTTATCTCTATTTTGTTACTAGACAACTATTTTATGCCACTTCAAAAGCGCAAGAAATCACTAAAGGTGTTGAAAGTACTTCCTGGGATTCTTGTATTTCCAGCAATAGCTTATTTTGAATTACTATTTTTCAGAATGAATGTAGGTGTAGACTTTACTCTATCTGCTACCCTTTATGCCCTAATTTTATCTATTTCTATTATGCTTATATCACTATTCATAAAGAGTCAGATGAACCATGAGAGCTTAAAATTAGAGCTTAAAATTATGCTTAATTTAAGTATTCTTATAATAGGACTACTTGTAAATTCAACTGTTGCAGACTATAACTTATCAAATGCACAAACAGTAATTGAATGGATACCTTTGGTTACAATAACAATTATCGCAGTAATATTATCTATTTTAGGAGTGTTTGCACCTAAAATAACTATTAAATCATTATTAAAAATTAAATAACAAAATGGATCAAATTACAAATATATTATATTGGTTATCAACGGGACTACTTGTTCCTACTATTATTTTTCTTCTTTTCTTCTTTGCAAAATCATTGCTTATGATTGGTGGATTTTATGGAACCTATATTGCACGCACAAAGGTAAATATATCGCTAAATAAAGATATTGAAGTTCTGGGCATTAATGAGTTTATAGAGACAATTCCCTCTGAAAGTGGGAAAAGTGGTCAGCTAATTCTCTTCTTAAATAGAATTAAAGGGGCATCTCATAATCCAGCTCTTTTGGATAAAATTTTAGGTGATTATGAAATTGTTGCTGATAAAGAGCTTGCACAATCGAAACTTCTAGTTAAAATAGGACCTATGTTAGGTCTTATGGGAACTCTGATCCCAATGGGACCTGCACTCGTTGGTCTTGCAACAGGTGATGTGGCCTCTATGGCTAGTAATATGCAGGTTGCCTTTGCTACAACAGTAGTCGGTATTATTATAGGAGCAATTGGCTTTATTACGCTTCAAGTAAAACAACGTTGGGTTGCAGGAGATATGAATATTTTAGAGTATGTTGTTGAATCTATAAAAACAAAATAGTAATGGCAAAGAGAAGAAGACTTTTAACAGATACTGATGATAATGATCCATTATCAGTATTGACAAATTTATTTGACGTAGCAATGGTTTTTGCTGTTGCTCTTATGGTTGCACTTGTAACTAGATTTGATATGACAGAGGTATTTTCTAAGGATGATTATACTGTTGTAAAAAATCCTGGGACTGAACAGATGGAGATTATTACGAAAAAGGGGGATAAGATTGAGAAATATACTCCTTCTCAAGAGCAAGAGAGTAGTAGTAATTCCAGAGGTAAAAAAGTGGGGATTGCCTATCAACTAGAAAACGGTGAAATTATTTATGTTCCAGAGTAGATTAATTATTACAAACTACTATAGAAAATAAAATTATGAGATTAAGTAAAAAAACAAACATATTTATAATCTTAATATTGATAACATTGCCTTTTTTAAAGGCGAGTGCTAGTGATAATATTAAATCACACAATAAAAGAGAGCATAAAAATAAAGATTTGGAACAAAAACCAGCTTATAAACTCTACAATAATAGCGGTTGTGAAGTGAGTTTTAATGAAATGATAGATTTATTAGCAAAAAAAGATGTAATATTTATTGGAGAGTACCATAATTGCTCAATTGTACATTGGCTTCAATTAGAGATTGTTAAATCATTATCAAAATGCTTAGATAAAAAATTGACATTAGGTTTTGAGATGCTAGAATCCGATAATCAGCTTATTGTAGATGAATACATTAATGGGTTAATAAGTGAGGAGAGATATTTAGCAGAAGCTCGTCTGTGGCCCAACTACAAGTTGGATTATGCCCCAATTGTTAATTTTGCGAAAGAGGACTCTCTTCCCGTTATAGCATCCAATATACCTCGACGTTATGCTAGAGCTGTATCTGAAACTGGTATTAATGTATTGTATGATTTCCCTAAAAAGTCTCAAAGCTATTTTGAAGATGCTATTTCGTTGATTGATACAACATCAAAAAGCTCACATAATTTTAGTGAGATGAAAATGGGCACTGGTATGGGCAGTAAGATGGATGCTGAAAAGCTAAAGCTATTAACACAAGCTCAAGCCATCAAGGATGCTGTAATGGCAAGTAATATTGCAAAAAACATAAAGCAACCATTTGTTCATATTAATGGGAATTTACATTCGGATAAAAAAGAGGGTATAATTACTTATCTATTAAAAATCAATCCGAATTTACAAACAACAAATATCACAACTGTTTATCAGGATAATATATCTACTTTTGATGGTAAGAATACTAATAAAGCAGATTTTTATATTGTAGTTCCAAATAATACACATAAAAGTTTTTTATAAGTTTTATCTAAAGAAAGTGTTATAACTTATTCAGTTATAACACTTTCTTTTTTATGTAGACAAAGCAATACTTATGTCTTAAATTTCGAGTAAATCTCTTCCAATTCACTCATTGTGATTGAGAAAGTATTTAATTTAGCAAATAATTTAGGTAGCTCGCTACATATGAACTCATTCTTATAGTACAAGAAAGTTTTATCACGAGCGTCAGGAGATAGGTAATACCCTATCCCCCTACGCTTATATATAATTTCATCGCTTTGAAGTCTCTCGTATGCTCGCATAACAGTATTTGGATTAACCTCATACTTCATTGCAAGATCTCTTACAGATGGTATTCGTTCATCTGCAATCCACTCTTCATTTAGAATCTTATCGTTTATAAGCTCTAAGATCTGAATATATATAGGTTGATTATTATTAAATATCATAAACTTACTTGTTAATCTGTAGCTTTTTAAACAAATAATACGCTATACCCCAAAAAAATAATATCTGTATGAGTACGATGTAAGGTATTATTTCTTTTGCCATCATAGAACGTCCAAATACCAAATATATAATAAGGTATATAAAAAACCCAAGAGGTATAGGTATCCAAGCATATTTTTTATCACATACACTATATAAAATGCCACCAGATTGGATGGATGCAAAAATAATAAGCGCTAGATTAGCTGAGCGACCAAATAGTACTTGACCTATCGTATCTATACAAGTTGTTAGGGTACTATACTGTACGATACTATCTATCACTCCAACATCAACCATACCACTGCATTTTACTGCCATAGATAGTATAAATAAAATTGAGAGTAAAACTATTAAAATAGCGATAATAAATAACGGAAATACTACTACTGAGAGAAAAAGTGGAACAAAAAATTTTTCATTTATTGATACAGGCACTATTTGAGATGTAGAAATATTCATCTTATCTTTATAGCTAGCGTATAACTTCATTGGTGGGAATATAAGCATAAGCATATATACATATTTAATTATGACTCCCACATTTTTATATTCCAAAGTTTGATGCCAAGTTTGATAAATATCCAAACACGCTGCAATAGATACTGCTCCAATGACCAAAAGAATTGAGCGTGTAAAGTACTGTTTATTTGTTATAAATATCGATTTAATGAGCAATATAGATCTCTTCAAGTTAAAATTTTGTCCCATAATATCTACCTTTTAGGTTGTAGTTTTTTAAACATATAATAAGTCGCAATCCAGAGTATTAATGTTGTTATAAGTATGCTACTATTCCAAAAATATTGAGGAAGAGACGATAAAAACAATTGAAAATCAGGATCCATAAAAGAATTTATTCGACCAATGCCTGCTGGCCATATAATACCAATAAAGCAACATACCATTATAGTTCCACCTGTAAATAAAATTGAGAAAAAACAGCAAAGAGCATGAATAAAAGCTATGCGTAAAATTAGATAACCAACAGAATATATATTAAATGCAACTACAACATCTGCATACGAAAACTGTACGTCATTAATTACTAGTGTAAAGATTGTCCATGCCAGATATAGAATAGATGATAGTACCGCAATTAATATAAATGATACAAAAAAAGGAGTAAAAAACTTTTCATTTATTGATGCAGGCAATGCTTGCGTTGTGCTTATATTTAATTTATTCTTATATTGAGCATAATTTAGAGTGCTGACAAGTGCAACCATAGACAGGTATATAAAACTTATTTGCACATTCCCTGCATGCATATTAGAAGAGCCTGCCGGGCTAATGCTTATAAGCAGACCACAAAGAAATATAGCCGTAAATATACCGACTAATTTCATTAATAAAGAGTTATCTAAAAAGCTCAACTTCATCAATGATAAAGCTCTATTAAAATTTTGTCCCATAATATTAGTCTCCTTATCTATTTAATATATCTTTAAACTCCACCTTTTTCGCAATAATAGCATTGAATAGTAGCTCCAGATTAATCATTGAATCCTCCGCATTAAGATTCTCTCTGATTGCAAAAGCCCCGCTAGAATAGAGTACTTTGCCCATATTATATCTATTATCGAAGTATAGTTTCTTTTCGATCTCAGCAGTAGAGCAATTTAGCACCAAATCATGTTGATCCAGAATCATAACTCGATCCAAGAGTATATCTAAATCCCTAATTTGATGTGTTGATATAACTATAGTTCTCTCTTCGTTTACCATCTCTGCAACCATTCCTCTAAATATAGATTTCGATGTTATATCCAAACCATTAGTTGGCTCATCAAGGAGTATTAGATTAGCTGAAGTCGCAAAGCCAAAAGCAAGCAAAGCTTTTCTTCGCTCTCCCATTGACATTTTGTCTAATCGTTTATTAGTCTCTACCCTAAGGCGAGCAATATAATCAGCAACTCTCTCATGCGAAAAATTAGGGTAAAATGGAGCATATGCCTTAATGAATTTAGTTAATGTAATGGCAGGTAGTGTAAACTCCTCTGGCACATAATAGATATTTTGATACATCTCTGCTAGACGAGAAGTTGTATTTAAGTTATTAACTAATATTGATCCCTCTTTAGGTATAAGTGCTCCAATAATTAAATTTAGAAGAGTGGTCTTACCTTCTCCATTCTCACCTAAAAGACCACAGACACTACCTTTAGGCAGTTCAAAAGATAAATTTTCAAATACACTCTTCTTAGAGTATTTAAAAGATACATTTGTGAAATTGATCATAATTCCTTAAGCTTTAGTCATTAATTAGTGTATTAATATATTAATACACTGCAAATGTAAACATATAATTTAAATAAAAAAATTATATGTTTATTTTAAGGGAATTAATTTATCTACTTGCCTTCAGTTTTATTAATATCATTTACTCGAGCAATAGGCTCTATCCCCTCAAAGAAGTTTATGATATTACGAGAGACATAGTATGCCATCTCGTTGCGCACTTCTATTGTTTGAGTTCCATTATGAGGATTTAATACCACATTATCCATCTCTAGTAACTCTGGAATGGGATAATGTCCAAACTCAAAAACATCTAGTCCCGCACCCCAAATCTCACCCTCTTTAAGTGCATTTGATAGTGCGTATTCATCTAAAATAGGACCACGAGCTGTATTTATAATAATTGCTGTTGATTTCATCGCCTTCAGCTCTTCAGTGCCTATTAGGTGATGTGTTTCTGCTGTATGTGGAGTATTAATTGAAACAACATCAGAACAGTGTAATAATTCTGATATTGGCAGATATTGCGCTTGATATAACTCCTCTAATTGTGGGGCAATTCGGCTTCTGTTATAATATACGATCTTCATCCCTGAGGCAATAGCACGTCGAGCTAAGGCTTGTCCAATACGCCCCATTCCAATAATTCCTAGTGTAGACCCCGCAAGTGAATGACCTAGATTTTCAAGTAGCCCAACCTTGACTCTCCCTTGTCTTAATTTTCGATCTAGCTCTGTAATTCTACGACTCACATCCAATATTAATCCCATTGCTTGATCTGCGGTTGGTTCTGTTACAGGATCAGGAGTATTCGTGACTTGTATACCTCTCTCTGTTGCATACTTAATATCAATATTGTCAAATCCTGCGGCATAATTAGAGACAACCTGAAGCTTCGTTCCAGCATCAAGCAACTGTTTGTCGACAGGGAAATTAAACATTGATTGTATCGCATCATATTGATCTATCATCCCAAGTACTTCCTCATATGTAAACGACTCAACTCCGTCTGGTGGAAAGGTTACATCGTATCTCTCCATAAGATCTGCATAGCCTATGCGGAACATATTATAGGTCACTAAAATTTTCTTCATATTATAATTATCTAAATAGGTGCATTGTATAAAATTATCGTTCAAGGCAATCAATGTAACACCTAGCTTGGCTATAACATCAACACTGAGCATAATCGTACTCTTTCAGATAATAATAATATCAGTTCATTATTTACTAAAAAGAGAGTACTAATATGAACTTTATATTACTTTCTCTTATAATATGGTAATCTATCCAACGGAACATCTATATCAAAGATAATAGGACCAACGAGATGCTCTCCTAAATCATCAATCCACTCTCCCTTAGGTAGAGACACTGTACGTGTACCTCCTGGCTTAATCATAGGTGCTACAAGATAATCATCTCCAAGCATAAATTGATCTTTGCATCCAATAAAACCCTGATTAGGAAAACTATACTCCATATGGCGAACTATAGGCTCACCCGAAATAGATGATTTTTTAGCTTCAGAGAGTATGTAATCACCCATAGATTCATGTAATTTAGCGAATTTAGCACAAATCTCAATATGCTTATCATCTAATATCCTCCAAGGTGCTACCGAAAATTGCATCATAGGCATCATTGCGTGTAGTTGACAAGACCTTACAATAAGCTCCATATCAAATTTAGATTCGTCGACATTTAAAAAAGAGCCAAATTGCCCCCCTCCAATCATATCTGGACAAGTGTAAAGATGACCTAACAAACCTGCTGATATCATATCGGGAATAATTAAAGAACAGGCATTCCATGAGTAATTTTTATCCCCCAGACGCTGTACAATAGGCAATCCACCTAATTTCCATGATGTTCTAAGTTCATTATATGGAAACTCTAACCCCAATTCAGCCCAACGTTGTGAAAATATATTAATATTCGCACCATCTTCAAAGAACTTATAATCTCCCTGCATATAAGAGACATCTCCAGCATCTAGCTTAAATCCATCTATACCATAATCAGCCTGTGTCTTCTTTAATTGTGCTTTTAAATACTCCATAGCCTTAGGATTCGTTGTATCGTAACAAGCACTCACACCATTCCACCATGTTATCATAGCATTACTACTAGTTGCCTTATCTTTCAGAAGATAGCCCATAGAACTTAAAGTCCTGTACTCTGGACTATCCGCAGAGACAAAAGGAGATATCCATAACATCACCTTGAAACCCATACGATGCAATTTATCTGTCATCTCCTTGGGGTTAGGAAATCTATCTGGTTTAAATTCAAAATTGCCATAATATTTCTGCCAATTATCATCTACCATAAATACTCCATTGGGAAATCCATGCTCTAAAACATTATCTGCATAGGTCAAAATATCCTCCTGGTTTTGATTGTACATAAGTTCGATCCACGTATTGTACTGCGGCTTAGAGAAAAATATAGGCTCAGGAATCCCGCCACTAGGAGGGAAATGACTATCTTTTGCTGCTATATAAGCATCGCGAAGTGTCGTTCCCGCAACAGTAACTTCAACTTTTTCATAATCAGAGCGGATTATCAAATCTCCATCCTTAATACTAAAAGTAAAGGGATCTTCACTCCAAACATATCTACCCTTAGAGGAGAGGAAAAGAGGAACAACCTGATTATTAAGATTATCACGAGATAGATCATACTCTCGTAAGTTCATTCCATATGGCATTTTTGAACCTAAAGCTACTATCCCACCCCACCATCGCTCATCTTCAAGAGGTTTGATAACACTCTCATTTACCTGTCCATATGAGATTGTCGAAATTGAAAGAAATGTAATTAGTGAGAAAAAAATATTTTTCAAATTCATAATATTAAATTATTAAAAATATATAATTATATGTCGATATTAATTCAAGCATAAAGGTAGCTATTTATCAATAAAACACCTATAATACTCTACGTAAATATTAATGAGAAAGTTACACAACCATTGCGATTTTCTGTTAACCTAACCTCTCCACGATGAAGGTGCATGATCTGTCTGGAGATACTCAACCCAATACCAGTACCGCTCTCTTTTGTTGTATAAAAAGGCATGAATATATTGGTGACAATATCCTTAGGGATAGCAAGACCATTATTAGTCACCTTTACAACAACACTCTCATCTTGTTCAATATAGCTATTTACCTCTATCCTTTTTATCTCATTATCAGATATAGCCTGAGCACCATTTTTAACTATATTTAAAAGGACTTGTGTAATTAAATTCTCATCCGCATATACCATTATATCTCCGGGATTGATATCAATAACCAACTCTACATCTGAACCACAAACCAATTTAGCCGTACTCTCTATCATTGGCCGAATCTCAAACGGCTCTTTAATCGGATTTTGAATACGGGTGAATTTACTATATGACTCCACAAATTCTACTAAACTTTTACTCGTATAATTTATCGTCTCAAGCCCCTTTGTTATATCGCTATCATTATCAATACTGATCTCAAGCAGTGTCTGACTTAAAGAGGTTATAGGTGCAAGTGAATTCATAATCTCGTGGGTTAAAACACGAATTAACTTGAGCCATGACTCAATCTCTTTCTCATCAAGGTCGTTATTTATATCATTTATCGATACTATTTTTAACTTTTTTCCATCCAAAACCATCTCAGATGCGTTGAGAACCAAACTAATCTCCCCTCTCTCATTATTAAAGGATACAACTCTTCGCTCTTGTGGTGAAATCTCTTTAAACACATTAGGTAGCTTGGGCTCAATGAGCCTTAATTGGTTCACATGTGTAAAAACCTTTAACCCAAACAGATGCATAGCCTCATTATTTACAAGATAAACGTTTCCATTATCATTTATCGTAATAATTCCACTCCGAACTCGATTTATTATCAACTCGTAATACTTCTCCCTCTCAATAGCTCTCTCTCTTGCACTAGTAATTACATCTTTTATGCGATTCAGAGAGGCATTCATTGTTCCTTCATCTATATTTCTTGTTCTCTCTGAAAATTTGAAAGAGTAATCATCACACTCTATGGCATTAAACATAAATGATATTTTGCGGATAGAGTTTTTATACTCTCGCAGTAGTCTATGTATCGAGTATAAAACAATACAAATTGAGATAGATAAATAGAAGTATTTCTCAAATATAAATAACCATACACTCAAACCACTACTTAATATTAATAGAGTGATTGAAAATAAAAATTTTAGTGTCGTGTAGCGATTTATCATAACCCGTATTTTTTGATCTTATTATACAATGTTTGTCTAGTGATCCCTAACTCAACCGCTACGGCAGACATATTACCATTATTTCGGCTAATTGCAGATCTAATCATCGTTTGCTCCATATCCTCAAGTGTATATATGGTCTCTTGTCCAGTATTATACGTCGGCTTTAGCAACAGCGAATATACATCTATAATACTACCTTCACACAGAATGACAGCCTTCTCAATCGTATGTTGTAGCTCACGTATATTACCTTGCCATGAGTAGTTCAACATCTCTTTTCTTGCACCCTCATCAAAGCCACTTATCACTTTGTGATACTTCACTGCATACTTAGATAGAAACATCTCTGCAAGTGGAATAATATCCTCTTTGCGATCTCGAAGTGCTGGAATCTCAATATGAATAGTGTTTATTCTATATAGCAGATCCTCTCTAAATACCCCCTCTTCAATCATCTTCGCTAGATTACTATTCGTTGCACATACTAGACGAGTGTTAATCTCCAATGAGTTATTACTTCCAACTCTCACGATACGATTGCTTTGCAACACTGTAAGCAATTTAGATTGTAAGTGATGCGGTATATTCCCAATCTCATCCAGAAATAGAGTCCCTCCATGAGCAACTTCAAATTTCCCTGCTCGATCACTCCTTGCATCTGTAAATGCCCCTTTGACGTGTCCGAATAACTCACTCTCAAAAAGAGTCTCAGTAATTGAACCTATATCAATACCAACAAAGATCTCATCTCTACGATTCGACAGTATATGTATCTCTCGTGCCAACATCTCTTTCCCTGTTCCATTCTCCCCTGTAATAAGAATATTAGCATCAGTAACAGAAACTTTTTGAATCGTCTTTAGTAGTTGTCGCATAACGGGACTCGTACCCCAATACATACGATTTTCCTCAATAAACTCTTGTTTAATCTCTTTAAGATGTTTCACCTCTCGCTTAGACTTGCCGATATTATACGCTGCATGTAAGGTAGTTACCAACTTATCGTTATCCCATGGCTTGACAACAAAATCAGTAGCTCCTCGCTTTATAGCATCAACAGCCAAATTAATATCAGCATAGGCTGTAAAAACAACAACATTAATATCTTTATTCTGAGTTTTTATCTGCTCTAACCAATACAACCCCTCATTCCCTGTATTAATACGGGATGTGAAATTCATATCCAATAGAACAACATCAACCTTGTTCTCTCTAAGAGATACATCAATTAGATTCGGTGATGCAATAGTGATTACACGTTCAAAATACCTTCCTAGTAATAAATTTAGTGTCGATAGAATTGATTTATTATCATCTACTACTAGTATTGTCCCCTCTTTTGCCATAAATTATACTTTGTTATTTACCCCAAAGGTATGATAAAGTTACAGGAAATACTCAATTTGTCAATATAATTTACATAGGTGTCTAATTCCTTTACACTAATTAATTACACTAAAATCACAATTACCAGATATACAGAGACTTAATTACTTTGGCACACATATGGCATATAGTACAATCAAATTACTAAACTACCATAAATGATATGAATAGAGGTATTATAACCATTTTAATGTCCATTTTTTTGACACTTCCCCATCTAACACTATCTGCTGAAGATTGGACGATAAATTCACTCTCTCTTGATGAGTGTATGAGGTACGCCGTTGTCCACAATACAAATGTGAAAAATCAAGAGATAACAAATGAAAATTACAGACTAGATCGTATAGGCGCATTTGTAAACCTTCTTCCAATTGAAGCATCAACTTCGGCAAATTTAGGGTACGAAAGTTCAATAGACCCTGCCACAGATACATATACAACAAACGGGAAATTAGGGAACAATTATGGTATATCAACATCAATTCCAATATTTAATGGCTTCTCAGCGATAAACAATGTGAAGATAAGTAAAATTACACAACTTATGGGAGTTGATCGGATTAATCAAATCAAAGACGATATAGCCCTGAGTACAATGCGAGCATATATAGATGTTATATACTCTTTGAATATGATTGAAAGAGCAGAAGAGCAGTTGAAAGTGAGTATTGAAACTTTACGTAGAAGTAAAAAACTACTCGAATTGGGACGAATTAGTGTTGCCGACCTAGCGCAAATAGAGTCTCAATATAGTAGTTAT
>CAMQVY010000042.1 GCA_947038405.1 uncultured Rikenellaceae bacterium
AGTGACTGGAGTTCAGACGTGTGCTCTTCCGATCTTGATAACATTAGGGTATTGGCAGCATCTATGGTCGAAAAAGCAAAGTCAGGTCATCCTGGAGGTTCAATGGGCGGTGCAGATTTTGTAAACGTATTGTACTCTGAATTTTTGAACTACAATCCTCAAAATGCGGCATACCCATTTAGAGATCGTTTCTTTTTAGATCCAGGGCATATGTCTCCAATGTTGTATTCTGTACTTTGTCTTGCGGGGTACTATACATTAGAAGATCTTAAAGATTTTCGTCAGTGGGGTAGTCATACTCCAGGACATCCTGAAATAGATTTTGCTCATGGTGTAGAGAATACATCTGGTCCACTTGGTCAAGGTCATGCAATGGCTCTTGGTGCTGCAATCGCAGAGAGATTTATGGTTGCTCGTTTTGGTGAGTGGATGGCGCATAAAACTTATACTTACATCTCTGATGGTGGTATTCAAGAGGAGATATCTCAAGGTGTTGGACGTATTGCTGGTCACCTAGGATTGAGTAACTTTATTATGTATTATGACTCAAATAATGTTCAGTTGTCAACAAAAGTTGATGAAGTGGATAGCGAAGATATTGAGGCTAAATATAAAGCTTGGGGTTGGAGAGTTATCTCTGTTGATGGGCATGATGCAACTCAAATTCGTAACGCAATAACTGCTGCTAATCAAGAAGCGGAAAGACCTACTCTTATTATTGGTACTACTATAATGGGTAAAGGTGCGGTAGCTCCTGATGGAAGTAGTTTTGAAGATATGGTGTCGACTCATGGTCAACCTCTATCGGCTGCTGGTTGTGATTTTAAATCTACAATCAATAACCTTGGTGGTGATGGCGAAAATCCATTCGCAATATTCCCTGAAAGTAGCGAGCTTTATGCTTCTCGTCGTGCGGATCTTGAGAATTGGAGTGCTGAACAACAAAAAATTGAAGAGCAATGGAGAGCTGAAAACAGTGACCTTGCTGCTAAATTAGATATGTTCTTGTCGGGTAAATTACCTGAAATAGATTATAGCTCAATTGCTGTTGGTGCGAATGTCGCTACTCGTACAGCTTCTGCCGCAGTTCTATCTGAGTACGGAGATAAAATCGATAATATGATCGTATCTTCTGCCGATTTAAGTAATTCTGATAAAACAGATGGTTACTTAAAGAGAACTAAAGCATTCACAAAAGGAGACTTCTCTGGTAAATTTTTTCAAGCTGGAGTTTGTGAGTTAACAATGGCTTGTATAATGAATGGTATGGCTATTCATGGTGGTGTTATCCCTGCATGTGGAACATTCTTCGTATTCTCTGATTATATGAAACCTGCAATAAGACTCTCTGCTTTGATGCGTCTTCCTGTAATTTACGTATGGTCGCATGACTCGTTTAGAGTTGGTGAGGATGGACCAACACATCAGCCTATTGAGCATGAGATGCAAGTTCGTCTTCTTGAGCACTTACACAATCATAATGGAGAGCGTTCTCTATTAGTATTGAGACCAGCTGACTCAATGGAGGCTGTAGTTGCTTGGAAAATGGCAATCGAAAATCCTAGACCTACTGCTCTTATATTCTCTCGTCAAGATATTAAAGGTTTACCTGCTACATCTGACTCAAGATACAATGAGGCTCAACAAGCTGTAAAAGGTGCTTATGTTGTGGTTGATGGAGGTGAGAATCCTGATGTAGTAATGCTTGCAAGTGGTTCTGAGGTTTCTACTCTTGTTGCTGGTGCTGAGCTGTTAAAAGCAGAGGGTATCAATGCTAGAGTTGTTTCTGTACCTTCTGAAGGATTATTCAGAGATCAAAGTGCAGAGTACAAAGAGAGCGTTTTGCCTAGTGGAATTGTTCGCTACGGATTGACTTCTGGTCTGCCTGTTACTCTTCAAGGTTTGGTTGGAGATAATGGTTATATACATGGTTTAGACCATTTTGGATACTCTGCTCCATTTACAAGACTTGACAAAGAGTTCGGTTTTTATGGAGAGTATGTTTGCCAAGATGTGAAAAAATTACTGAAGACTCGTTAATAAACATATTATAATAATGAAGAAAATATTAATAGTAGGAGCAGGTGGTCAGATAGGGTCTGAACTTACAGCTTACTTAAGATCTATTTACGGTGCTAACAATGTAGTTGCTACTGATGTTAGAGAGTGTGAATCTCTTAGCGCAACAGGACCTTTCGAGGTGCTGAACGCTTTAGATGCTAAAGCATTTGCTGAGATTGTTAGCAAATACAAAATTGATACAATTTATAATCTTGTAGCTCTGCTTTCTGCTGTTGGAGAGAAAGATCCTATGTTTGCATGGAGCATTAACATGGGTGCATTGACTAACTCTTTAGAGATTGCGAGACAGTACGGTTGTGCCCTATTTACTCCAAGTTCAATCGGTGCTTTTGGTCCTTCGTCTCCGAAGGATAGTACTCCGCAAGATACTTTGATGCAACCAACTACTATATATGGTGTGTGTAAAGTAACTGGTGAGATGATTAGTAACTACTATAATCTTAGATATGGTCTTGATACAAGAAGTGTAAGATTCCCTGGAATTATTTCTAATCTAACTCTTCCTGGTGGTGGAACTACTGATTATGCTGTAGAGATATTCTATGAGGCTGTTAAAACAGGTAAATTTACTTGTCCAATTCCTTCGGATATGTTTATGGATATGTTGTATATGCCAGATGCTCTTAAGGCTTGTGTAGAGTTGATGGAGGCTGATCCTGCGAAATTAATTCATAGAAATAGTTTCAATATCGCTTCTATGAGTTTCTCGCCTGAAATTATTTACAAAGAGATTTGTAAGCATATTCCTAACCTTCAAATGGATTATAAAATTGAGCCTGTTAAAGAAGCAATTGCTAGTAGCTGGCCAAATAGCCTAGACGATACTTGCGCTAGAGCTGAGTGGGGATGGAAGCCTGATTGGAACTTAGAAGATATGACTGTTGATATGTTGAAGCATATCAGAGTGAAGCAAGAGAAAGGTCTTTTGTAAGATATATTTATAATATAAAGAGAGAGGGTAAACAGATATTAATTCTGTTTACCCTCTCTCTTTTGTTTCTTTTAACTACCCTACGCGGGCAGCGGTGTGTGGTCGCACTAAACTGTAATTAGAAGGATAGTGAGATTTTTGTCTTCATCTTCTTTATCTTCTCATTACATACGGCTTTTACTATATCTTTTGCCATAGTGTATTTTACTGCAACAAATGAATGATTATCTTTTAGTTCAATAACCCCTATATCACTCTTCGAGATACCACCCTTTTGGCACAAGAAACCAACAATGTCAATCTTACTTAACTTATCTTTTTTTCCTCGACCAATGTAGATTGTATCCCATTCAGGTTTCGGGATCTCTTTTTTTGAGGGCTTTACCTCTAAAGTCTCTCCTTCAATATCTTCTACCCACTCCAGTTTGCCTACTCCCTCTCCATATTGGCGTTTATAGCTACTTTTTGTTAATAGAAGATATGATGTTCCGCAATCTTGAACCCTTGCTGTACGTCCATTACGGTGTACAAATGCGCGGTAGTCTGAAGGTAACTCAAAATGAATTACATGTTTTACACTTGGAATATCAAGTCCACGTGAAGCTAAGTCTGTAGAGACAAGTATGTTGACACTCTTGTTCCTGAATCTAGTCAATGAACGCTCTCTGTCGAATTGCTCCATACCTCCGTGGAAAAATTCACTCTCAATGTGCAGATCATATAGGTAGTCGCTAACATCTTCTGCTTGCTCTCTGAAATTACAGAATATAATAGCTTGCTCTGATCCAATCTCTCTTAGTAGGTCAACAACAACTGGTAGGCGATCTTCACGTTGGCAATGAACCTTCTTTACTGCCAAAGAACCCGAAGTTTCACCAGTAAGATAGTCTATTACTCTATAATTATCTGTGTGTATGAAGTCAGGAGTATCCAGCGATTGGGTTGCAGATGTCAATATGTGGTATTTTACATTTGGAAGGCTCTCTACGATTTGACTCATTTCATTATCAAATCCCATCTCTAGGAGTTTATCAAATTCATCAAATATTAGGTGTTGTACTGTCTCTCCATCTATAACATTGTGTACAAGGTGGTCTAAAAGTCTTCCAGGGGTTCCAACTACAACGGTAGGTTTATGTTCTAAACTTCTCTTCTCAATGCGAAGAGCATGCCCTCCATATACGCAAGAGATTGATTTTCCACATTTTGTTGAGCGGAAAACTGTATCTATTTGTGTTGCTAGTTCTCTTGATGGCGAAATGATTATAACTTGCACTCCCTCTGTCTCGAGAGGAAGGCGTTCTATTGTCGGTAGTAGATAGGCTAAGGTCTTTCCTGCTCCCGTTGGTGCTAATAGCATAAGATCTTCTGCTTTTGCTGATAGCATAGCCTCCTGCATAGGGTTGAGAGATTCGAAACCTAATGTGTCTATAATTTTTTTAATATCCATTGTTATTATGTATGTTACGTTTGTGCGAGGAACTCTCCTCAAAAATTGAGGGTAAAATTAAGTAATGTTTTTAGATATATCACAACGTTTTCTATTTATTCTTATTAATTCAACTTTATATATCCAAAAAAAGTGTAAGATTATGCTAAAATGAACTATAATTTGGTGGTTTCAACGCAATCTGACTAGCCTTGTGTTATTGCAATAGGATAATGAAATATTACCAAAATTAGACAACTTAAAATTAATCAGTTCGTTAGATAAAAAACGACATTTTAACGCTCTTTTATTATGTCTATTTGCTGAAAGATAATAAATTTTTGTTATCTTTGTTTAATAATATTCTATCCTGAAAAATAATGAGTGAAACGACAATTATAGAGCTTAATAACGTATCAATATATCAAGTGAAGAGAGGTTCTAAATCGTATTTATTTGGTAAACAGCCAGTTAAAGGAGATTTAGTTTTATCTAATATAAACTTGTCTGTAACGAGTGGCGAGATGGTATATCTTATAGGAAGAGTTGGAAGTGGAAAAAGTACTCTGCTAAAAACACTTTATGGCGAAATTCCTCTGTTAGAGGGACAGGGTGGTATTGTTGGTTATAATTTGAGAAAATTAAAGAGTAAGCAAATTCCATATCTTAGACGTAGTATGGGTATTGTATATCAGGATTATCAACTGTTGCCAGACCGTAATGTTATTAATAACCTACTTTTTGTTATGAAAGCAACAGGTTGGAAGGTCGAGATTGACATGAAACGTAAAATTGAAGAAGTCCTTAATAGGGTAGGGCTTAAAAATAAAGAGTACAAGATGACTTTCGAGTTGTCGGGTGGAGAGCAGCAACGTTTAGCTATTGCAAGGGCACTTATTAATGATCCAGCAGTGATTCTTGCGGATGAGCCAACTGGGAATTTAGATCCAGCGGCTGCCGACGATATAATGCACCTATTCAAATCTATTGCTGATAGCGGATGTGCAATCATAATGGCAACTCACAATATTAGCAATATTCAACTATATCCATCAAGAACTCTAAGGTTTGCAAATGGTAGAGTTGAAGAGGTAGATATTCAATCTTTTCTTGGCTTTCAAGAATAAAATTACTATTTTTGTATAATACAATCAGGCGATTTAATGCTTGTTTATTTTAATATTTTTAGCTGCTGTAAACCAAAATATTTACTAGCAGACTTTGTGACAACGTTTTTTTATAATTATTATTTATTTGTAAAATATGAGTACAGAATTAACAAATGTAAAGAATGCTTCTGAGGAGTATTCAGCGTCAAATATTCAAGTTTTAGAGGGTCTTGAAGCTGTGCGTAAACGTCCTGCCATGTATATTGGAGACATCGGCGAAAAAGGATTACACCACCTTGTGTATGAAGTTGTAGATAACTCTATTGATGAGGCTTTAGCTGGACACTGTACAGATATTGAAGTTTATATTAATGAGGATAACTCAGTAACAGTAAAAGATAATGGTCGTGGTATTCCTGTTGATTATCACGAAAAAGAGGGTAAGTCTGCACTGGAAGTTGTACTGACTGTACTTCATGCTGGAGGTAAATTTAATAAAGACTCTTACAAAGTATCTGGTGGTCTGCATGGTGTAGGTGTATCTTGTGTTAATGCACTATCAATTAAACTGATTGCAGAGGTACATAGAGGAGGTAAAATATATAGACAAGAGTACTCTAAGGGTGCACCTGTTACGCAAGTAGAGGTTGTTGGTGAGACTGATAAAACAGGTACGATTGTTACATTCTACCCTGACGATACAATCTTTATCGTGAAAGAGTATAAGTACGAAATACTTGCATCGAGATTACGTGAGCTTTCATTCCTTAATAAAGGTGTTAAATTAAATATTACAGATAAAAGAGTTCCTCTTGAGGAGGGTGGTTTCCTTGCTGAGGAATTCTACTCTACTAAAGGGCTAAAAGAGTTCTTAGAGTTTTTAGATGCAAATAGAGAGGCACTTATTGAAGACTCTATATATCTTGATACTGAAAAAGATGGTGTGCCTGTTGAGGTTGCTATGCAGTATAATACTAGCTACTCTGAGAACATATACTCTTATGTAAATAATATCAATACAATAGAGGGTGGTACTCACTTAACTGGTTTCCGTCGTGCTTTGACGCGTACTTTGAAAAAATATGCTGACGACTCGGGTATGTTGACTAAGTTGAAGTTTGATATTAATGGTGATGACTTTAGAGAGGGATTAACGGCAGTTGTTTCGGTAAAAGTTGCTGAACCGCAATTTGAGGGACAAACTAAAACTAAACTAGGTAATAGTGAGGTTGCTAGTGCTGTGGATCAGGCTATTTCACAGGCTCTTAAAAATTATTTAGAAGAGAATCCTAAGGATGCTAGAAGAATAGTTGAGAAAGTTATACTCGCAGCAACAGCACGTCATGCTGCTCGTAAAGCTAGAGAGGCTGTACAGCGTAAAACTGTGCTTTCGGGTGCTGGTCTTCCAGGTAAATTGGCGGATTGCTCTTCTCGTAACAGAGATATTACAGAGATATTTTTTGTCGAGGGAGATTCGGCAGGTGGTACGGCTAAACAGGGTCGTGACAGAGCTTTTCAAGCTATTATGCCTCTTAAAGGTAAGATACTTAATGTCGAAAAGGCGCAAGAGTATAAGATGTGGGAGAATGAGGAGATTAAAAATATGTTCCAAGCTCTTGGTGTTTCTAAAGGGGTAGGTGATGACAGTAAGGCTCTTAATATAGCAAAATTGAGATATAGCAAAATCGTAATTATGACCGATGCCGACATTGACGGTAGTCATATTGCAACGCTTATGTTAACGCTATTCTTTAGAGAAATGAGAGAACTTGTTGATAATGGAAATATCTATATCGCAACTCCTCCTCTTTATTTAGTGAAAAAAGGAAAAAATCAAAAATATTGCTGGACAGATGAAGAGCGTTTAAAAGCTGCGGCTGAGTTTGGAAGTAAAGGGGTGACTTTCCAACGATACAAAGGTCTTGGAGAGATGAATGCAGAACAACTTTGGGATACAACTATGAATCCTGAAACTCGTATTCTTCGTCAAGTTACTGTTGAAAATGCTTTGGAGGCTGATCGTGTTTTCTCTATGCTTATGGGGGATGAAGTACCTCCTCGTAGAGCCTTTATCGAGAAACATGCAACGTATGCAAAAATTGATGCTTAATCGGTTTTAGTGTTTTGTATATAAAAAGAGCTATAATAATTACATATTATAGCTCTTTTTTTGTTTTATGTAGCTGCCTGTGCTGCGTGGTCGCAGTGAACGGATCGAGTTATCCAAAGATATTTACTTGTAATTTGTCTACTATATACTTGATTGCTTTCTGTGCTTTAACAGAGTTGCCAGCCTCATCTATTGGTGGGGCAAATGCAGCAATGCCAAATTGATGGGGAAGAACTGCCATAATTCCACCTCCGACTCCTGTTTTTGCTGGAGCTCCAGTAGTGAACATCCAATCTCCAGTATGCTCATAAAATCCGACTGTCGACATCATAGAGGTAATCTTTGGAGATATATAGCTGTCAAAAACCCTCTCTTTTGTGACGGGATTTACTCCCTGGTTTGCAATCGTTGCAGCTAAAACAGATAGTGCGACAGCACTTACTCCAATGGAGCACTGTCGTGTGTATAGATCTAGTGAGACATTGGGATCATCATAGATACGCCCATAACTCTTTAAAAGCCACGCAATCGAACGGTTTGTATAATTAGTATCTGTTTCAGACTTATAAAGTTCTTCGATAACACTCAGTTTGCAACCGCATAATTCCTCCAAAAACCCAATTATTGTGTCCCATTTCTTTGTGCTCTCCTCTAGTGGCTTAACCATACTACAAGCTGAAATAGCTCCTGCGTTAACAAGTGGAGTAGATGGATGATCACTCTCCATTAGTATCGCTAAGATAGAGTTAAATGGTAGCCCTGTAGCATCTGCACCTATCATCTCCAATACCTTGTCTGCGCCATATTGTTGCATTGCTAATATTGCGGTAGGAACTTTAGAAACCGATTCAATACCAAAAAGATACTCTGTATCTCCTGCTGTGATGAGTTCTCCTGAGGGCATACATACTGATATGCCAAATAGATCCTTTGGTACATTTGCTAGGTATGGAATATAGTCTGCATTTTTACCTTCACTCTCATTTTTTATAGTCTCGTACGCAAGATTTACTACATCGTGCATCTGCTGTATAGAAATTTTATCTCTCATAACTATATATTAAAAAATTATAGTTCACTGCAATAACATAATGTGATCGCAGTGAACTAGATTATTTATTTTTTTTCTTTATCTTCCTCCCAATTAAATGGTGCAAAATCCTCTTTGTCATCTGTATTCTGCCATGACTTCTTACGATTTGCATAGATGATGAATGGAATTACAACAACTAATAGTGCTCCAAAAATAAGAACTCCAAACCATACAGTATTATTACCAGTCTCAATTTGACTTGGTGGAACAAAGCTCAAGACAAAGGCCAAGAGTGATCCCAAGAATCCTAAACCTCCAATAAACCACATCATAAAGTTGCCTGATTTGCCAATTCTAAATGGTCTTTCAGCTTTAGGCAGCTTATAGCGAAGTATGATTGCTGAACTAAACATTAACATATACATGATTAGATATAGCAAAACTGTAAGTTGTGATAATATTTGGTAGAATGATTGTACTGACGGCATTACAACAAATAGAAGACTTAATATAGTTACAATTGACCCTTGAATATACAAGATGTTTTTTTGAACGCCTATTTTATTTGTTTTTTGGAATACAGGAGGTAAATATCCTGCTTTACCTACGATAAAGATACCTTTAGATGGACCTGCAACCCATGTTAATACACCTGCAAGGACTCCAAACATTAGACAAATTGCAATTATAGGAGCTGCCCAACTTACTTTAAGGAAATCAAAATAGTTGTCAAAACTAATTAATAAACTCTGAGTAAGACTAACATCTTTAATTGGAGTGATTACACTTATAGCAAATGTTCCAAGTACAAATATACATACAATCATAAGTGCACCTATAATGATAGCTTTAGGGTAGTTTTTTCCAGGATCTTTAACATCCATAACGTGGATACCTGACATCTCAAGACCTGCATAAAAGAGAAAGATACTAGAGGCTAATACTAAATTGTCAAATTTAGTAAGGTCTGGAAAGAAACTTTGAGTCATATCAAGGTGACTCTCACCGCCATTCACTAAGTACAATACAGCTAGTACTAGAAGTAGACCCGCAGGAATAATTGTTCCAACGATAGCCCCTATTTTAGATATTTTACCTACCCAACCTAGCCCCTTTAGAGAGATGAATGTCGCTGTCCAATAGATTACAAGAACCACAATGAGTGTAAAGAGCGCATTTGATGCTAGCTTCATATCCATAGTGTGGTCAAGTCCAATGAACGCAATCGAAACTGCTCCAAATGTTAATACAGTAGGGTACCAAATTGTACTCTCAATCCACTGTAACCAGATTGCAAGAAATCCCATTCTTGAGCCCATTGCCTCCCCGACCCAGCGGAAAACTCCACCCTGTTTCTGTGCAAACATTGCCGCTAATTCTGCCGCAACAAGTGCGGTTGGGATAAGGAAAACAACTGCTGCAAATAGATAGTAAAATGCTGATGATAAACCATAAACAGACTCTGCGGGGAGTCCTCTCAATGATACTACGGCTGCAACATTCATTATTGCAAGGGTCATAACACCTAATTTTACCCCCGTAGATGTAGTTATTTTTTTTGCCATAACAATTTTATTTCGTTAAGTTACATATAATGTCTATCTTGAGTGAGATCTCGCAAAACCCATCTTCTTTGGATGTTCTCCTTTATCAAGGGCGATACGTGTTGTCGTTGGATACTCTAATTTATCCAATTTTTCAACGGCATTCTTAATATCTACAAGAAGCATATTTGTCATATCTCTACTCATTCCATTACGGACAACTATCCTCATAACGATTAGATCTTCAAGACTCTTCGGTAGGGTGTATGCTGGTACCATCCAACCGCTAACCTGCAACTCAGCTTGTAGATCGTAGAGTGTCCATTTTGCATCTTTCTGGTACTCTTGTTCCATATGCCAAATGAATAGTGGATTGACAACCTCATCACTATACACCTTAAATTGTTTCATCTTTCCAATTTCTGAGTGTGCATAAGTTGCTGTGTCCATACACGCTTGCTGGATCGCTTTGTAACCATCAAAACCTAATCTAATAAATTGGTAATACTGACCTAGTACTTGAGCTGCGGGGCGAGAGAAGTTTAAACCTACTTGTGTGATGTTTGCTCCCAAATAGTTTACACTAAATGACATAACTTCTGGTAGGTAAGTTTTGTCTTTCCATATAACCCAACCTAATCCTGGATAAACCAATCCGAACTTATGTCCTGATGTGCTTATTGATAATACCCACTTCAATCTAAAATCCCATTTAAAATCGGGTTTCAAAAATGGAAGGATGTAACCTCCTGAAGCAGCATCAATATGTATTGGAACCTCTAAATTATTTTCGCTATTGAACTTCTCAAGAGCAGCATCAAGAGCTTCTACATCATCATTCAATGCTGTCCACGTAATTCCCATAATAGGTACTACACATATCGTATTCTCATCACACAGCTTTATTGCCTCCTCAATATTAAGCGTCGGACTATCTGCCGTAATAGGCACTGTGCGCATCTCTATCTGCCAAAGCTGACCGAACTTCTCCCAAACAACTTGAAATGCAGATGAAATTACAAAATTTGGTTTATCACAAGGTTTTCCTTGTGCCTCCATACGTTTGCGCCAGCGTAGCCATGATGCAACTCCTCCAAGCATACAAGCCTCAGATGACCCTAGTGCTAAAGCACCAGTTTTCCACTCATTCTGCTCTGGTGTATTCCATAGATTCGCAATCATATTGATACACTTTCCTGTCATCAACGCAATGCGTGGATATTCAGTTTCATCAATATAGTTGATATTAATGGCATCATTCATTAACTTCGTAGCATAGTCATCCATGTAAGTCGTAACAAATGTTGCTAGATTTAATTTTGCTTGTGTCTGTGCAAAAGTCTCATCTTTAACCATCTGATAAGCAATCTCTTCAGATGTAG
>CAMQVY010000043.1 GCA_947038405.1 uncultured Rikenellaceae bacterium
ACAACTACCTTGTTGATAATTCATCAGCTACGATATTGTACTTAGAGAAGTACTCCACGCATGCAAGATATGTACTGGATAGGGTTATGCGTAATAGTTTAATTCTAATTAACCTTTGTTTTAGATAAAAATACACTTGTTGATATCTAATTATTAGCATATATATTATTTGGTCTAGTAGTTTATTTTAACTAGCTTTGTTAGACAAATATTTCTCCAGAAAAAAAGACTAATTATATGAATTACACGCCGTTACTTACCATTATTACCACTCTGTCATGTCTATTAGGTACAATCTCATGTATTGATTGTAGTGGTGGTGGGCACAAAGAACAAAAAACGCACATAACAGAATCTGCTAAGCAACAAACGATTAATTTACCACAGCCAACGTACAATATTTTTATTGAAAACTCTGCAAGTATGTATGGGTATGTTGAAGGAGTAACTGAATTTGAGCAGTCTGTATATAATTATTTAAGTGATATGAAAATTCATGAACTTATGGATTCGATGAATTTGTATTATATAAACAGTAAACCTATACTCTGTGGGGGTAATATTAGTGATTTTATTGAAAAACTATCTCCATCAAGCTTTAAAGCTAAAGGAGGTACGTTAGGAACTACTGACATATCAAATGTTTTAAAAATGGTTCTCAGTGATACAAATAGCAATTCTGTCAGATTTTTAATCTCAGATTTCATCTTCTCTCCAGGTAAACATAGGGATGCTGAACAATATCTAGTTAATCAACAGATAGGTATAAAAAATACCTTTGCAAATTATTTAAAAGAGCGACCAGAGCATGCTGTTTTAGTATATCAATTAGAGTCTAGATTTGATGGTTATTACTATGATAAAATCGATGACAAACATAGATATAAAGGTGATAGGCCATTTTACATATGGGTTATTGGACATAAAGAATATGTTTCAAAACTTATTAAAAAATGTCCTAGGTCAAAGTTTAACGGGAGTGGAGTGAAGAATGTTTTTTCCATTATAAAAGGGGGTAATTATATTGATTATGCTGTAGTATTAGGTACGGGAGAATTTAGTCTAGATCGAAACGATCCTAAACGAAGTATTGTAAAAGCAAAGAAAGATACAAAAGGTATGGGAGCGAAGAAAATGCGTTTTGAAGTTAATGTTGATTTAGGTCGTTTGTTATGTAGTGATGAATATCTTGTAAATCCAGCTAACTATCAATTAAATGATTGTGATTACGATATTGAGGTAGTTAAATTAAATAATAATGATAAATATACTCACAAATTTAAACTTTCAACAGACATTGTAAAACCAACTACATTAAAAATCAGCCTTAAATCTAAGATTCCACAATGGGTCGAAGATGTTAATGATAATGATGGTATTGGAATTACGTTAGACAATGCACATAAAACCTATGGCTTTAAATACTTAGTTAATGGTGTGTATGAGGCATTTACAATAAATGGAGCAGAGTGTACTAATATTATAATAAATGTAAATAAATAATTATGGGTAATGTTTTAGGAACAATATACTGTTTTTTTAACAGTTTTTTTGGAGTAAATTTAGAAGCTCACTTATGGGGTTTTGATGGAGTAAATTATAGCAATTCTATTGCGTTTAATGCAATAGGCATTATGGCTATACTTACTTCACTATTTATGGTGATAACTTATTATTACATAATAAATCATCCTCGATTTTATCGTTGGTGGAGTTGGTTAATCGTATTAATTATAAATGGCACTGTAAATCTATTTATAGGTTATTCATGGACGATAAATGACCTTAATAATGGTGTGATTGCCGATTCTTTAATGTTTTTAAGAGATGTGAATGGAGATATTGTTTCAGAGTTAATTTATTCTTCAGATTGTTGGGGTTTTGGAATTTCCAATTTTATATTAGCAACTATCTTCTTCGTCATATTTTCATTCATTCTAAAATGGTGGAGTAGTAATTGCAAGTATTCTCCTTTTTAATAAATTAAAAATAATAAATTTTATGAGTAAATTATACATATTTGGCATTGGGGGAACTGGCGCAAGAGTACTAAAGTCATTAACTATGCTTTTAGCATCAGGGGTAAAATGTGGTGCTGATACTATTGTTCCAATTATCATAGATCCAGATTCTAGCTCTGCTGATTTGACTCGAACTGTAGAGTCAATAAAAAAGTACAATGAAATTCGGAGTGGATTGGAGTTTTCAAATGCTAATACATGCAATTTTTTTAAGACTGAAGTACAGCAAACTCTACAAAACTTCATTCTCCCATTAAATAACACCCGTGATGCAAAATTCAAAGACTATATGAATGTGAGTACTATGGGAAGTTCTAATAAGGCTATGATGAATATGTTGTTCTCTCAGAAAAATTTAGAGTCCAATATGAAAGTAGGCTTTAAAGGCAATCCTAATGTTGGAAGCGTTGTACTTAATCAATTTGACGAATCTAGAGAGTTCGCTGATTTTGCCAATGATTTTAAACAAGACGATAAAATATTCATCATAAGTTCTATATTTGGAGGTACGGGAGCAAGTGGTTTTCCGCTATTAGCAAAAACACTTAGAAGTAATAATAGTATTCCAAACCATGGTTTAATAAATAATGCACAGATAGGTGCGATAACAGTTTTGCCATATTTTGGTGTTAAACAAGATAATGAAAGTGATATAGATTCTGGCACATTTATTTCCAAAACTAAAGCGGCATTATCATACTACCTTGACAATATAAGCAATAATAATACAGTTGATCATTTATATTATATTGCGGACGATATACGTAATACATATGATAATCACGAGGGTGGTGCAGAACAAAAAAACAATGCACATATAATAGAGTTAATCTCTGCATTGTCAATTATAGACTTTTCTTTCTCTGACTATAAAGGAAATACTGTTCACAAAGAGTACGGATTAGATAGTAGTAATAGTCATCAAATTATATATGGCGATTTAGGCCAAGAGACTAGAGATTATATCCAAATACCACTAACACAATTTATACTCTTTTGCAATTATTTCAAAGATGTATCTAGCAAGTTGTATTGCACTCAAAAATGGGCTAAAGATAGTAAATGTGACTCAACATTCTTCAACTCTCAATATATGAAAACGCTAAGGGCTTTTCAGAATGATTTTTGCGAGTGGCTGAGCGAAATGGATAATAATGTGCGAAAATTATCTCTATATGAATTATCAAACACTAAAAAAGCCTTTAATATAATTAAAGGTATTGACCCAAAGTCACTTTTTAAACTGGAATCAAACTATGCTTTATTTGATACATTTTTAAATAAATACACAGGGACACCAACCAATAAGCAACTATATTTTGTAGATTTATTCTACAAAGCGACAAAAGAAATAGTTGAAAAGAAATTTAATTTTTAAGATTATGGCTAAAGTATTAAGATTACATAAAGGAAGTAATAATATCGTTGATTGGCAAAATTCAAATGTTATAGGCTTTGACCATATTGCTGAAATTGAAGATCCTGAGGAGCACTCATCAGAAAAAGAAATTACATCAATACCTTCTCCATTTGCAAGAATAGACCTTGTTCGTACTGCATTCAATGAACTAGTTAATAATCCAAAATTTGAATTAAATGGTTCTACAGTTTATCACAAAATGGTTTCAGACAGTTTTGATGTTGGTGAGATATTTTTCAATATCAAACGATATAGTGATAAGTTTCAGATTCTATACTGGGATAAAAACACCCATCTTGAGGAGTTACTATATTCTGATATTGAAGAGCATAGGACCGTTGGGCGAACCTTAAATATGTTCATGAAACAAGATTGTATATCCTATAATTTTGATAAGCTCAATAGGATATATCTATTGAATTATATTGGTCCAGATAAACCTGCGCAGATGAATATTGTAGGAGCAACATCTCCGTGCACTCTATTCTTCAGTTCAGCCAATGATCTAGGATATATTACTAAACATATTTCGATGGGGCAGAATAAGATTTTTGATGATAACTATTGTCCTTTATACAAACGAGATTTTGAATTTATTAAGTATTTATGGTTATTTAGGTCAAACTATAATAACTTTTCAAAAGATTTTAGAGCTATAAGTGCGTACTTTGATAAAACATATGCAAGGTTAACAAATGACCAGAAAAAACTACTTGATGAGATTGATTATAAAAATATTGAACAGTATGATAAGATAAATTTCCAAGATACTACAAATAAAAATGAGGTGGAAATAAATGGAATGATTCTACATCAACGACCAAAATTATCAGCTTTAAGTAGTGGCTTTGAAATTAACTCTTCAATATGCCATGAGACACCACCATTGGTACTTCCCATTGAATATGGCAATACTTACAATTCCCTGTTGTATACTCAAGATTTGTGGGGGAAAAAGAATAAAGCACCTTCTTTTAATCCGACATATTGGGCAAATAGGGAACTTCCTGATGATGGCAGTGAATACCCATACTTAACAGTTAGTGATTTTTTGACTGATACTATTATTAAATCTCCTTTCGAGTTAAACAAAGCATACTATTTTGATGGGAACGTTGAAACATCTAAAGGTTCATATTTATTGCCTATTACAGACACTTTTTTTGAGTTTTTTACAGTTAAAGACCTTATGGGAACTGTTACTGGTGAAAAAAAGATGTTTGAACTTAGAGAAAACGCAGGTGGTATAACAGCTACAATACGAATTCCTATCAAAGGTAATAGTAAAGTCAAATACATTGAGTATCAACGTAATTATTTTGAGAACAACTCTCCTGACAAATCTTTAAATAAGGGTGCATTAATAACTAAAATATTTGGGATGGGCTTATTTCCTTGCATTGCATATAAAGCAGGGGATAGTGTACACTATCGTGTGCCATTATTTGATAAAGGACAAAAAGATATTGAACTTTCATTCTACTTTGCAAATAAAAAAACGGAACTTAAAGATCGAGTTGTTAGACGTGAAAAAGATATAAACGATGGCGTGTGTAGCATCGAGACCTATGTAATAAACAAAGAATTTGATAGAATTCAAGTAAATATAGGCTCTCATAAAGCAATAATCATTCCTATGCTAAAACCAACATCAGGTTCAGCAAAGTACACTTTTGCAATAGATTTTGGAACGTCTAACACTCACATAGAATACTCTAGAGACAAGAGTCCATCTAAGGCATTTGACATTACAAGTAGTGAACAACAGATGATTCGACTACATCGTGATTATCCTGGAAACCCAGATATATATTGGGGGTTTGACGACAATAATATCCCTGATACAATTGGGAAGGAGTCGTTGTATAAATTGCCATTACGTACTGCATTTGCAGAGTATAATATGATAGATTATGATATGACAACTCATGCACTAGCTAGTGGGAATATTGCATTTAGATATGAAAAGGCTGCTATACAACAACACAATAAAGTGAGTACTGATTTAAAGTGGTCTGTAGAGAAGAAAGATCAAGTAAATCTTTTCTTAGCTAACATATACTTGTTAATAAGAAATAAAGTATTACTTAATGGAGGAGATCTAAGTGCCACAAAAATTGTTTGGTTCTATCCTGCTAGTATGACTGAGGGTCACTGTAATAAATTAAAGAAAATTTGGGAGAATTTGTACCTAGATTATATTGGAAATGACCTAAGTAATTTAATTCCAATGTCTGAATCAGTTGCTCCGTATAGTTTTTATGCAAAAAAGAAAGGAGCTAAAAGTAATGTGGTTTCTATTGATATTGGTGGAGGAACAACAGATGTATACGTAGTCGACAATAGAGTGCCTAAAATGCTTTCATCATTTCGATTTGCAGCTAATTCAATATTTGGTGATGGTTATGGTTGGGATTCTGATCAGAATGGATTCGTTAAGTTATTCAAAGATAACATGATAGATTCTCTTGCTAAGAATGGGCTTTCCGAATTGATTGATGCATTCAACTCTATTGAAGAAACTAAAGTATCTAGCGACATAGCTGCATTTTTCTTCTCATTATCACAAAACGAACAAGTGAAAGAAAAAGGTATTAACTCATTGAATTTTCTTGAGAAACTTGAAAATCATTCTCAAATAAAGTATGTTTTTATACTATTCTATACCGCAGTACTGTATTATGTAGCTAGGCTTATGAGAGCTAAAAATCTACAAATGCCCTTAACAATAGCCTTTAGTGGAAATGGATCTAAGACTCTTCGAATTCTCTCTTCCGATAAGGGAACACTTGCGAAATATATTAAATTAATTTTTGAGAAAGTTTATAATGAGACGTATTTAATAACTAATGATCTTGAGATCATATACGAGGAAAATCCAAAGGAAGCTACATGTAAAGGAGGTATACTTTCACCTGACAAACAGGATTTTGACTGTATTGAGGATTTAAAATGCTCATTATTAGGATCTGATAAGCAGACATTAATTGAGGATGGAGTAGTTGAAAAGATTGACGATGCACTACTAAAAAAAGTGGTCAATGAGGTTGAAGATTTTATAGACTTCACATTTGATATTAATAAAGATAATAAGAATTTCTTCGCAAATAAATTTGACGTTGACCCTCGCATTGTGGATAAAATGAAGAGTATGTGTAGAATGAATTTGCTTGAGTACGCTAAAAGTGGAGTTGATAATCAAATGCAAGAGTTACAAAGTTGGCAGGAAGATTTGAATAAGTCAAGTCGTACTCCAGAGCAAATAGGAGAGACTCTTTTCTTTTTACCAATTATTGGAATG
Source organism: uncultured Rikenellaceae bacterium (assembly GCA_947038405.1). Classification (GTDB taxonomy): domain Bacteria; phylum Bacteroidota; class Bacteroidia; order Bacteroidales; family Rikenellaceae; genus CAMQVY01. The sequence goes on from CAMQVY010000043.1 coordinate 6,743, forward strand.
TTAAACAGTATAGCGAGAGAGATTGCTAACAATAAAAATAATTGATATGCGAATTTATAATCTAATAATAAGTTGTAGTGTGCTTGTGCTTGTAGTATCCTGTGAAAATTTGATGAATAGTAATAATCGTTTTGTCGCAGAAAAAGAAACGGGTACTACCAAAGTAGATAATCACGATGATATTCAAAATAAGGATGATAATAGTATGAATTACTTGCTGTATCTATCATTGGGATTAAATGGTTTAGTTATTCTCTATTTGGCTCGAATGGGTATATCTAAACGATTACAATCCGACACGAGGTTAAACAAAAAGGTTTGTAATTATGATAGTAATGAGACCAACTCATTTAATTCGCTAGAGTTGGATAAAATAAGGAGTAGAATAAAAAATATAGAAGACAAAATAAATCTTTCAAAGCTAAGTAATAGAGAGGAGTGTGTGCCTAGTCGTAAAATTGTTTTAGTGGAGTCGATGGATAATAATCCAATGCCAAAACTGAATAACGTACAACAAGTTAACAGTGAGGTAATTTTATACGCAGGCCCAGTAAATAGAAACAATCTTACTTTTAGTACAGTTGCAAGTCGACCAGAGCAAGGGATAACCATATATGAACTAAGAGCAACTGATGACAGAGCCACCTTTGAAGTATTCAAAGGTGCTCATAAAAAAGTACTAACAGACACTAATTTTTTAGAATGTGCTTGCGAGTTTAAAATATCAGGACGTAGTAAATCTCGGATTACTACGATAGAAGCAGGCAATACCGAAAAGCAACCAAACGGTAGTTGGAAGATTACAAAAAAAACTACAATAAAATTTGAATCATAAGATATGATACATTATGTTATAATCGTAATTGCAATAATTGTAATTATATGTACACAATTCTTTTTCTTTAACAAGAATAGACTAAAATTAAAGGAACTAGAGACAATTTTCCCTAAGAATATTAACGATAATATTTCAACGATTAAAATTGGGGAAGTGGAAACAATTAAGTCCGAGGCATCTAGTTATATATTCTCAGCTATAATCACTACAATCAATGATTATTTAGTTATGAATAAGGGAGCAGCGAGTGATTTTCATCTAATTAAAGACGTCGTTGAGCGGAATTGTGATAGCGTAGAAGAAGAGATCTCAACATTAACTCCTATTCCGCTCTATTTTGGGCTTGTAGGTACAATGTTTGGAATATTGGTAGGGGTAGGGTTTCTTGTATTTAATGGAGGTCTTGACTCGCTCTTAAGTTCGGGAGCTTCAAATACTGGATCCGATGGCATTTCTGAGCTCCTCGGAGGTGTTGCTTTAGCTATGATAAGTAGTATCTCGGGAATATTACTTACAACCGCAGCGTCTTATTTTACTAAAGGTGCTAAAACTAGTCTCAATGGCGATAAGAATGCTTTTTTAAGTTGGATACAAGTGAAGTTACTTCCTTCGTTATCCAATAATGCAACGACTGCTATATATGCTTTACAGCAAAATTTAACAACCTTTAATAATACTTTTTCAAGTAATATAGTGGGAATGAATGACGTTTTTCTGACTGTAGGCCAATCACACAAAGATCAGTTAGAACTTATGAGGCTAGTTGATAGAATGGATGTTACTAAAATGGCAAAGGCAAATGTTCAAGTTTTACAAGAGTTTCAAAAAAGCACGGGTGAATTTGAACGTTTTAACGAATATCTACATAATGTTAGTAGTTATCTACATAATGTTCAAAAGCTGAATGTAGGTATAAATGAACATTTAAATAGAACTCACTTAATTGAGGAGATGGGTGTATTTTTTAAGTCTGAGATTGAACAAATTGAAGGAAGAAAAGGCGTAATTAATAATATTGTTGGTAATATAGACCAGACATTACACAAGACTATATTGAGTCTACAAGAAAATACTGATAAGCAATTAAATGAATTCATCCAGCATTCTGTATCTCAGCAAGATCGACTTACAAAAACCCTTGAGGAACACGAAGACAAAGTCAATGCAACTATAATTGAACAGCGAGATATATTTAATCAAGCTGTTGAAGAGCAAAGCCAAACTTTAAAAGATAGATTACAAGAGACATCTGCAATAATCGAAGAATTGAAGAATTTAGGTTCAGTTAAGGTTAGTATGCGCAATATTGAGACTTCTGCATCAGAGCAAAATAAAAAAATTAGTGACCTTACATTGGCAATAACACAATTAGCTAAATCTAAATCAGATAAAAGCTCAAATCAAAGTCTTAATAATGATGAATTAAAGCAAAATACAGACGTAAGTAATAACTTCCCTATATGTATTAAGATTTTAATTATAGCAGCGAGTGTAATTGTTGGAGTTGCTGGATTATTATATATTACTGTAGAAGTAACTAATATGATAAATATTCCTATTTAGGTTATAAAATAGACTATAATGAAAGAGAAAAAAGAATCATACTTTTGGGCTAGTTATGCAGACTTGATGACAAGTTTATTCTTTGTTATGCTTGTTTTATTTGTACTTACAATTGCGTTGCTTCATAAGCGTATGGTTCAGATTGAAACTGAAAGACAAGCGACACAAGAGGAAATAGATAAGATTAAGGAGGTTCAGAAGGCAATAGAAAATATTGACAAAAAATATTTTGATTATAGATCCGAATATAAAAAACATATCTTAAAGATATCGGTTAGGTTTAACTCTGGTAGTTCGGATATGAATAATATTAGTTTACCAACAAAAGAAGAGCTAAAAGAGGCGGGAAAGTCAATAGAGAATTTTATTGAAGAAAATTCAGAAGAGGGGATTCAGTATTTACTTATTATAGAAGGTCAAGCATCTAGAGATTTATATTCCAGAAATTACGAATTAAGTTATGAACGTGCCTTAGCACTGAAAAGATTTTGGGAGTTAAATGGAGTCCATTTTGGGAATAACTGCGAAGTTTTGCTCAGTGGAAGTGGTGATGGCAAATTGAGTGGTACAGATGTTATGCGAGATCAGAATGAGAGAGTTAATCAGCGCTTTCTTATTCATATAGTGCCAAAACACGGAGAGATTCAGACAAAGAAAAAATAAATGAATAAAAAAATAATTACATTAATTGTATTGTGTTTATTATATTCTTGTGGGCGTCGATCTGGACGTAAAGCAACAACATCAAATAGAGAAAACACCACAAAAATCAATATTAGTGATGGTAAAAAGATGGTTCCGTCACAACGACTTCCAGTAAACTATACACAAAGGCAACTAATGTCTGCTACTGAAATATATGATAAATTTAATTCAGCTGTTTTTATAATTTTTACAACAAGCGGAGATACAAGGGCACAAGGTTCAGGTTTTTTTATTTCAAATACAGGGCTGGCAGTTAGTAACTATCATGTATTTCAAGGTTCAGTAAAAGGATTAGAAACAATAAAGCTAATAAATAACAGAACATTTAAAATATCAAGAATAATAGCCTGTAATGAGACCCTTGACTATATTTTATTTCAAGTTGATATTGGCATAAAAAAGGTTAATTATATTCCTATTTCAAAAGAAACATCTAAAGTTGGCGAAAAAGCATATGCTATTGGGAGCCCACTAGGCCTTGAAAATACGTTCTCTTCTGGCGAGATATCACAGATTAGAGATCAATATAGGTTGCAAATCAATGTCCCTATAGATCATGGTAGTAGTGGAGGTGCATTAATCAATACTTATGGAGAGGCTATTGGCATAACAACATCAGGCATAACAAAATCTAATGCAAATTTGAATTTTGCGATGAGTATTAAAGTTCTTGATAAACATCTATCATACTGAAGGGTGTAAACGAAAAACCAACAGTTACATAACATATGTAGACTGTATTGAGTCTATTATTGGTATCGCCCTCTTTCACCAACTCCCCGATAATATTGAGTGAGAGTTGGTGAAGGCAATATCTAATTAATAGATCTATTCATTCCATATATTATCCCTTATCCCAGATATTATATCCAGAACCGTTAGTGTGTGTTTCCACGAATTAACTTATGATTCTTGTTTCCCTTGCTCAATAAGGTCTATAAACTCCTTAATTTCATAGTAAAAAACACAATCAAGGATTTACGACGAATGACTTTTAAATATATCTAGAGCGGCTCTTGACCCTTTAACCCCATATAATTGACCAATATACATAACTTCTAAATATATCAGATATGAAATCATTACATATCTAGATTTATTGATGATTAGAACTATTAGTGTAATTTTACACTCACATTAAAATACTATAAAAATGAAATTGATACAGATATTTGTGCTGGTCTTGTTGACCACGAATCTATACGGGCAATACGCACCCAAAGCAAAAGGCGAATTGATAAAACATAGTCACTATCAGTTTGACTATAATGAGAGTCATGAGCAGCCTAATTGGGTCTATTACGTCCTAACAAGCAAAGGTACAGATGGCAGTGCTGAAAGGAAGAACAACTTTCGTAATGACTCAAAGGTTTCGACTAGCTCAGCAAGTACGAATGATTACAAGGGTAGTGGTTATGATCGTGGACACTTATGCCCCGCAGCAGATATGCGTAACTCTCAGACTGCGATGAATGAGAGTTTTTATATGTCGAACATGT
>CAMQVY010000044.1 GCA_947038405.1 uncultured Rikenellaceae bacterium
CTGCAATAAAAGCAACATTCGGAGTAAAGTGGATGTCAGCTACAAGAGCAACATCAGAGTATCCCGCATCAGTTGCCGCCTGAACAATACACTTTAGATTCTCTCCTTCCCTAATAGCAGGAGCGGTAAATCTCATAACTCGCCCTCCAGCATCAAAAATCTCAGCTATTTGTTCGACACAAGATACGGTATCTAAAGTACTACAATTTGCCATTGACTGCACAACAACTGGAGCATTATCCCCAATTTTCACATCTCTCAAAATAACTTGATAACTACTACGCCTGCGTAGTTGTGTTAATGTATCACAAAACTTTTTCATAAATAATAATTCATTTGTGTTGATTGCAAAGTTATAAAAAATCTATGAAGTTCATGCAATCCAAATCACACTTAAAAAATTTGTTGACTGATAACATGTATATAACAATTTTTTATTTTGTTTTTCTAATAAAAAAACAGTATCTTTGATTGTATAACCTTGGGATTAGTCTGCGTATGAGCTCTTTTTTAGATAATGATATAAAGTTTTTAAGTGGGGTTGGAGAGCGTCGAGCGAGCTTACTAAAGCAAGAATTAGAGATAAAATCTATGCACGACCTTCTCTACTACTTCCCGTTTCGGTATATAGACCGCTCTAAGGTCTATAAAATATCTGACATACATGACGAATCTCAAACTCTAATCCAACTAAAAGTACGCATTGAATCTACTGCAATACATGGTGTTGGCGCAAAAAAGCGTTTCACAGCACTCGTAAGTGACGGAAGTGGAGTTGCTACTTTAGTGTGGTTCAAGGGAATTAACTGGATTGAAAAAAGCGTTGAAATTGGTCGAGAGTATTTAGTTTTTGGAGCACCAAGCATCTTCAAAAATGAACTATCTATTGTCCACCCCGACATGGAGTCTATGTTGGCGTATCAGAACCGTCCTAGAGGCGATATGCAAGGTATGTACTCCTCAACAGAGAAGTTGACGAATATTCAACTGGGATCAAAGGGTATATACTCATTGCAATGTAATCTTTGGAAGCTAGCAGAGCCTCACATCACAGAGTCGCTACCGAGCTATTTGATTAAACGATATAACCTAATGACTCTGAAAGATGCTTTGTACAACATTCACTTTCCTCAGAGTCAAGAAGATTTAAACAAAGCCTCCACAAGATTAAAAGTTGAAGAGATTTTAGGCATTCAGTTAAACTTGATGTCTCAACGCAGTGACCGTATATTAAAAAACAACGGATTCATATTTAACCGTGTAGGGGATTTATTCAATACTTTTTACAGTGAAAAACTCCCATTTTCGCTTACGAATGCTCAAAAACGAGTAATCAAGGAGATGCGAAATGACACAATAACGGGACATCAAATGAACCGTCTTCTTCAAGGAGACGTAGGAAGTGGAAAAACTCTTGTCGCCTTAATGACCATGTTACTCGCAATTGACAACGGTTTTCAAAGCTGCATGATGGCACCAACCGAGATACTAGCACGCCAACACTACGCAACAATTGTCAATATGTTGGATGACCTGCCTATTACAGTTGGAGTTCTAACAGGCTCTTCAACAAAAAAAGAGAGGGTTAAATTGCTTGCAGAGTTAGAGAATGGAGATATTAACATATTAATAGGAACGCACGCCCTTATTGAAAATAGCGTTCAATTTAAGAATTTAGGGCTAGTAATAATAGATGAACAACATAGGTTTGGGGTAGAACAGAGGGCAAAATTGTGGGCAAAAGGTTCTAAGCCACCACACATCCTCGTTATGACTGCCACCCCAATACCAAGAACTTTGGCAATGACACTTTATGGAGATTTAGATGTCTCAGTTATTGACGAATTACCACCAGGAAGAAAGCCTATAAAAACATTACACTTCTACGACTCTAAACGTCTCCAAATGTTAGGGTTTATTAGACAAGAGATTGCAAAAGGAAGACAAGTTTATATAGTGTACCCGTTGATTCAAGAGTCCGAAAAAATGGACTACAGAGATCTACAAGAGGGATTTGAAAGTATATGTGCAGAGTTTCCCCCACCCGACTATGCAATTACTGCTGTTCATGGGAAGATGAAACCCGCAATAAAACAGGAGAATATGGAGTTATTTAAGAGTGGTGGTGTACATATCATGGTGGCAACATCGGTTATTGAGGTTGGAGTAGACGTTCCAAATGCCTCAGTAATGATTATTGAGAGTTCAGAAAGATTTGGTCTTTCACAATTACATCAGCTAAGAGGTCGTGTTGGTAGAGGTGCAGAGCAATCATACTGCATACTAATGAGTGGAGATAAATTATCCAAAGATTCAAGGACTCGCTTGCAAGCCATGGTAGAGACTAATGATGGTTTTCAATTGGCAGAATTAGATCTTAAAATACGAGGAGCAGGCGACATAAATGGAACCCAACAGAGCGGAGTTGTATTCGATTTAAAACTCGCAAATATTGTACGAGATTCAGAGATGATAGAGAAGGTAAGAGAGCTTGCAATTGAAATACTAGATGATGACCCAGAACTAAAGAGAGTAGAAAACAGCACTCTTTTAACGCTAAAAAACCGATACAATAGAGAAAAAGATATTGACTTTAGTATGATATCATAAATTTTAAAAATTACTTTATTATGAATATAAAATATCTATTAAGTATTTGCTGCGTTCTATTTACACTAAACGTATTCGCAGAAGACAAACCATTTCAAAATGGTGAAAAATTAATCTACTCTCTCAACTACAAGGCAAGATTTGCTCCAAATGCAGAGGTAGCAGAGGCAACTTTTTTCACCTCAAAAGTTACTAACAAAGATAAGGATTGCTACCATCTATATGCAAATGTACAGTGCCACTCATTTTTCCGTTGGTTCTATCACCTGAATGACACTTACCAATCATGGATAGATGCCTCAACACTACAACCATATAGATTAAAGATTGATTTAGAGGAGTCAGACTACCGTTTCAAAGGTGAGTATAACTACAATTGGAGTGACAAAAATGTTAAAACTTCATGGAAAACCCTAAAAAACCCACAAGGAGGATCAAAAACAATGCAACTAGGTGATAATAGCTTTGACGCATTAGCACTATTCTACAATCTCAGAGCATCTGATATAGTGTCGGAATACACTCCCCTAGCAGATAGGACTTTAAGTCTAGTTCTTGAGGATACGATACGTTCCATAAATTATAAATTCATCGGACGAGAAGTGAAAAACATAAAAAGGTTGGGCAAATTCAATACACTAAAATTCTCCTGCCGATTAGTCACTACAAGTGGTGAAAACTTTGAAGATGGAACAGAGCTCTTCTTATGGATATCAGATGATGAAAATAAAATACTACTATACTTAGAATCACCAATTAAGATTGGAAGCGTTGTTGGGAGGTTAAAATCATATGAAAATCTAAAACATCCCCTATCTAGTAAGATAAAGAAGTAGTTTAAATTATAGATAAACTTTCAACATTGCACAAAAATATATATATTTGCAATCTACAAACTATTAAAATAATCGACAATGGAATATTACAATCAAGACGAACAACCAGAAAGCACAGTAAATAAGTCTTTAAAAGGGTACAAAATAGTAATTATAGTACTTGTACTTGTATTAGGCGCAGTATCATTTCAATACTTCCGACAAGTTAATGAGATCAAAGAGGAGTTTGCAATCGAAAGAGATACTCTATCAAATAGAATTGAGGCTTTAGTTACTGAATATGAGTATATTCAGAGCGAAAATGACACAATTACAGAGAGTCTAAACATTGAGCGACTAAAAGCGGATTCGCTACTTCAAAGATTAAAGAGCGAAAGAAGATGGAGCGCAAGCAAAGTAAGAGAGTATGAGCAGAAAGTTTTTGTGCTAAGAGATGCAATGAAGGGATATATACACACTATCGACTCTCTAAATACAATAAACAAAGATCTTGTTGATCAAAATGTAAAGTACCGAAAAGAGGTCACAACTCAAAAACTTCGTGCAGAAATTGCGATGGAGAAGAGTGATGAGCTATCAACAAAGATCTCAATGGGTTCTGTTGTTAGAGCTAGAGACCTTAAACTTGTACCATTAAGAGGAAATGACAAAGAGGTAACTAGGGCATCTCGTGCGGAACGCCTACGAGTAGACTTCGTACTATCATCAAACGACTTGGCAAACCCTGGACAACGTAAAGTATTTGTTAGAATTACTGGTCCTGATGGATACATTCTAGCCAACAACTCAAATGATCTATTCGACCATGAGGGTGATATGTTAACATACTCAGCATCAAGAGAGATTGAGTACAAGAACAAAGACCTTGCAGTAAATGTATATTACGATGGAACTGGTATCACAAGTGGTAAGTACCAAGTAGAAATATATATGGATGGTCATAAAATTGGTAATGTTGAAGCAATCATAAAATAAATTAAATATAGATTTAAATATGTCTTCAAAGATAAGCCATAAGGCTATTGCTTTTGCAATTATTATTTTATTATCAATAGATCAGGTTGTTAAGATAATAATCAAAATGAGTATGACTCTTAACGAGAGCATTACCGTACTACCTGATTGGTTCTTTATCCGATTTATTGAGAATCCAGGAGCAGCTTTTGGATTTGAATTAGGAGGAGATTACGGAAAACTACTTTTAAGTGTATTTCGTATAGTTGCAGTTTGTGCAATGTCTTGGTACATTCACAGGTTGATAAAACAGAGAGCTCCAAAAGGTGTTGTTATTGGATTTGCGATGATTCTTGCAGGTGCACTAGGAAATATTATTGATAGCGCATTTTATGGTATGCTTTTCTCGGAATCTACCTATGGAACAGTTGCTCAATTTTTACCAGAAGGTGGCGGATATGCAGGATTTCTTCATGGTCATGTTGTAGATATGTTGTACTTTCCAATAGTTAGTAGTACATATCCCTCATGGATCCCATATATTGGAGGAGATTCATTTACGTTCTTCAGTCCTATATTCAATATTGCTGATAGCTATATCACAATAGGTGTTATATATATGATACTATTTCAACGTAAATTCTTCAACGAAGCTACTAAGTAATATAACATAATAGTTATAAACAGATCTATTCTTAGAAAAATGCAGTTAAAAGAGCCTTTGCTTTTTTAACTGCATTTGTTTTATATAACCATTAATAAGAGGTAGAATAGTGTTATGGTAGATAAAATAAGTATAAATACTTATGAACAATAGGCTTTATACCTCTTTCATATAGATGCAATTTTTTATACTTTTGCCATATAGATTAAATTTGTACAGTATGGGAAAATATTACGATTTATTAATGAATGATGTTCGGATGGTCGAAGGTCTCAAAGCATGCATAAACTGCGGCATATGTACAGGGGTTTGTCCATCATCTCAGTTCTATAAATATGACCCTCGACAAATCGTTGACATTGTGCAGAGCAAAGATGACAACGCAATCGAAGAGCTTCTAAAAAGTGATACAATATGGTATTGCGGAGAGTGTATGTCATGTCGCCCACGATGTCCTAGAGGGAACACACCAGGCTATGTTATTCAAGCACTAAGGCTAATATCTCAAAAGTTAGGCTTCTTTGTTGAGTCCGAAAAAGGTCGTCAACAATTAGCATTAAAAAGAGTTGTAGGAGAGAGTATCCTAGAGGTTGGATATTGCCTATATCCTAAGCTTGTAGATCCAGAGATGCACCCAGAACAAGGTCCTGTATGGAAGTGGATATACGACAATGATACCAAGATATACCCCAAATTTAGTCCTAACTATCTAAAAGAGGGAGTTGGCGCAGTAAGGAGAATTAATCAAGATTCGCTAGATGAATTGAAAAAAATATTTGATGTTACTGGAGGAACTGAGTTTTTTGAAATGATTGAAGAGTATTCAGATAAAAAAGCTATCGAGATGGGTTATGAATCTGCTGATGATAGTTATTTTAATGATATATATACTTTCAATAGTGGCACGCATCAATAAAATAGGAAAAAATGGCATATAACAATAGCTGGCAAGAGTATCAAAAAGATATTGCCGATGACAAATATTTTTATGTAAGGAGTTGTATTCGTCAGAACTTCTTTCCAGGTTCGGAGGCTGTTTTCTTAAACATACTACGAAATGATTTAGGTTTAGATGTAAAGGAGGAGGCAATCCACACCTCTTGTACGGGTATCGGCTACCACTCAGACATTATTCCATTAGAGACAATTATGACTGTTGTAGCTCGTCAATTTGCATTGATGACGGAGGCTGGATATGAGAACTTCATTAGTTCATGTATAACATCATTTGGAATATATACTGAGATATTGGAGACTTGGCATGAATTTCCAGAGACTGAAGAGAGGGCACGTGAAGATCTATACAAAGCGACTGGACGTACATTCAAGAAGCCAAAAAATTTAGCACACACATCTGATATTATTTTTCACCATAGAGAGAAGATTGCAGCGAAAGCTAAATTCAAATTAGTAAACAGTAAAACAGGCGAACCATTAAGAGTTGTTGACCACATCGGTTGTCACTATGCAAAACTATTCCCTAAAAAAGGGCTTGGTGGTTCGGAGTTTCCATATGTAATTGCGGGAATGGTACACGCATGGGGCGGTGATATTATAGACTATCCTGAACGTAGACATTGTTGTGGTTTTGGATTTAGAAACTACTTAGTAAAAGCAAATAGAGGGAGTTCGGTTGCGAACTCACAGAAGAAATTTGAATCAATGGCACCATTTAAGCCCGATCTAATCGTAGGTAATTGTCCTGGTTGTTCAATGTTTCTTGACAAATGGCAATACACTATACATGAACTTGAGGGTGTTGCGTATGGAGAGAATAATAGAGGAATCCCGACGCTAACATATGAAGAGATGGCAGGATTAGTGTTAGGGTACAACCCTTGGGATATGGGTATGCAGATGCACCAAATAGATGTTGAACCACTATTAGATAAGCTAGGTGTAGCATATGATCCGTCGGAGAAGTATCTTGGTGTTAATGGTGAGTACATTGGAAGACCTGAAGATGCAAGCATTAACAACAACTGTTATTAGCATAAAAAAAGTTTATAAATAAAATATTATAATGAATAAAGAGGTCCTTATTATAGGCGGCGGTATTACAGGAATGCAGTGTGCTATATCTCTAACCGAGATTGGCATAAAAGCTACAATCGTTGAGAAATCAGATAAGTTAGGCGGAAAGCTAAACGATTGGTATAAACTATTCCCTACATTCACATCAGCATCTGAAGTTATAAATCCTATCAAAGATAGGGTGAAAGCGCTAGGTATTGATGTACAACTAAATAGCGAAGTTATAAAACTAACCCCTACAACAATTACTCTCTCTGACCATACAATAATCAATGCAGATGCTATTGTTATATGCTCTGGATTTGACATATTTGATGCAAAACGCAAAGAGGAGTATGGATATAAAATATATAATAACGTAATAACATCTGTAGATCTTGAGAGGATGTTTTGCGAAGGCAAAGTTGAAAATCTTGATAATGATACACCTAAACGCATAGCGATACTTCACTGTGTTGGTTCTCGAGATGAAAAAGTTTGTCAAACCCACTGTTCAAGGGTTTGTTGTGTTGCAGGCGTAAAGCAAGCAATAGAGTTAAAAGAGTTATATCCAAAGAGTGAGATATTTAACTTCTATATGGATATACGAATGTTTGGTTCAGGGTATGAAGAACTTTATAAAGAGGCTCAAATCAAACACAACATCCACTTCGTAAGGGGAAGAATATCAGAAGCGGCTCAAACTATCGACAATAAGATTCAAATTAAGGCAGAAGATACATTGATCGGTAGACCACTAAAAATGAGTGTAGATCTACTGGTATTAATGGTAGGTATGAGTGCAGGTAAAAGCAATAAAGATTTTGCAAATATCGATGGAGTTAATCAAAACAACAATGGTTTCATTGCACCAAAAGATCTCTTTATAGATAGTGTCTCTTCAGATATAGACTCAATCTTCTATGCTGGATGTGTAACATCACCAAAGAGTGTAGGAGAGAGTATCACAGAGGGTATTGCAGCAGCTAATAAAGTTGCTAAATTTCTAAAATCATAATATCATGTCTTGGGGATATACAATTAACAGAGCTAGAGATATAGACATGGACAGCAATGACATGACTACCTCTAAATTAATTCTCGAAAAAATACCATCATTACAGGGTTGTATTGCGTGTGGTGCCTGTGTTGCAACTTGCAGTACTGGAGCACTTACAAAATACAGTCTACGAAAAGTACACACATTGGTTCGTAGAGGAGAGTACAGTGGACTACTAGAGGAGCTGAATAAATGTATGCTATGCGGCAAATGCCAATTAGTCTGCCCAAGAGGCATAAATACAAGAGCCGTAATTTCATTAATTAAACGAGAATTGGGGGATCATAGATAATGAATTTTTACTACGACCATTTTATTATACCATTTATCATAGGTGTAGCGATACTTTTCAGTATTGTTATATACAAATATGTCCGATGGATTGTTAGACTACCTAAAAGTGACAAACAGTTGCTTCGTAGAGGTATATTCACAACTAAAACATTAAGTGCAATTCAAGAGGTTATCCTAGAGTCATTGCTTCACAGAAAGATATTTAAGGTTAATCCCCTCTTGGGTTATATGCACATGAGCTTAGCTTTTGGATGGTTTCTTCTGATTGTAGTTGGAAGTTTTGAAGCAGCAGCACATCTAAAAGGAGAGTTCTTACCAATTCACGCACATGTATTCTATAAATTTTTTGCTCCCGCAATTATTAATACTCAATCAGGAGGTGCATGGGAGTTTATAATGGATTTTCTACTCTTATTTGTATTGATAGGTGTTGCTTTAGCCTGGTGCAAAAGAGCCTATTCCCGAGCCATGGGTATGAAAAAGAGCACTAAGCATACAAGAGCCGATAAAATTGCATTATCAGCACTTTGGTTAGTATTTCCTGCTCGTTTACTTGCCGAGAGTTTTACAAGTGGTGTCCGAGGAGGAAGTAGTTTTTTAACAGGAACTATAGGTAATTTTATGGTAGACCTATTGGGATGGAATACAATGGTCGCATTAGCACCATATACATGGTGGCTCTACTCTACTGTTCTTGCTATATTTTTTATATTTATGCCCTTTTCAAGATATATGCACATTTTAACAGAGATTCCACTCATATTTCTGCGTAAATACGGCATAAAAAGCAGCGAAAAAGAGCAAAAAAGCTTTGATCATTTTCAACTAGAGGCTTGTTCAAGATGTGGAATATGTATAGATCCATGTCAACTACAATCTGCGGCAGGTATTAACGATGTACAATCAACATATTTTTTGCGTGATAGACGCTACAACAAATTAACAGAGAGTGTTGCAAATAACTGTTTGATGTGTGGTAGGTGTCAATCAAAGTGTCCAGTAGGTATTGATCTAAACACCTTACGACTAAATAGTCGTCACTCATTTGCATCAACATCAGTATCTGACGCAGAAGAGAGGTATAGTTACCTAAATAGAGTTGACCCATCAATAGGGAGTGGGCGTGTTGGCTATTTTGCAGGGTGTATGACATCTTTATCTCCAAAGATACTCAACGCTATGGATAAAATATTTGAAGCCGCAAAAGAGGATGTATGGTATGCAGACAAAAATGGAGGTATCTGCTGTGGACGACCACTAAAACTATCTGGCGAGATTGAATCCGCACAAAAGATGATAGATATTAACTCCGCTCTTTTTGAGAAACATAAAATAACAACACTTGTAACATCATGCCCTATATGTTTTAAGGTCTTCAAAGAGGATTACAACTTAAATGGTGTTGAAGTACTACACCATAGCGAGTACATCGCAAGACTACTTAAAGAGGAGCGCATTCAAGTCACTAAATCAAACATATCATACACCTACCATGATCCATGTGAGTTAGGTAGAGGTAGCGGCGTTTACAAGCAACCTAGAGATGTTATATCAACCATTGGAAATTTAGTTGAAATGAAGCATAACAAAGATAATGCCTTATGTTGTGGCAGCAGTTTAGCAAACCTTGAGATTCGCGATGATCAACAGTTTAAGATTGCAATGCAATTAGGAGACGAGTTTAAAGAGTGCAATGCAGAGTCAATGGTTACCTCATGTCCCCTATGTAAAAAGTCGATATCTCGAGTTACGGACGGAAAAGTAGAAGATCTATGTGAAATCGTTGCAAATTCATTAAAATAATTTTCAATATAAAGCATTGATAATCTGCGTATTAAACAATAAAGTGATTTTTTGTTGGAAAATAACTCATAAAAAATTTGCAAATACAAAAAAAACGCGTACATTTGTACTATCAAAATCGCGGGGTGGAGCAGTTGGCAGCTCGTTGGGCTCATAACCCAAAGG
>CAMQVY010000045.1 GCA_947038405.1 uncultured Rikenellaceae bacterium
GGCAACAAAGGATAGTTTACTGTAGAGACTAAAGCACCCATATCTATAAATGTAGACTCATTACCACTTTGCATGTTATCTCCACCCCATTTTAAATATTTAGTTACAGCACTACCATTGCCTTTTAGGTTCCCACCAACTGGCATATTGTCAATTGATCTTCCATACTGATCTCTTAATCCTGTATTAATAAGTTCCGTTGCCGTATCTAAGTCTGTACCAGCATCTGAAGTCCAATAATATCTAAATGTTAGGTAATCAAATTCAGGAATAGTAACAATAATATTTTCCTTCTGTTTTATCTTAATGCTCTTAGTATATTGAATATCGTCTATGTGATGAACAAGTATACTACCATACCTATCACCTTCCTCATCTGGACCAACTGGAACATCCACTTTCAAATCCTTATTACTATCATTAGATACAGTGATCCACGGTGTCGTGGTAGTTGCTCTTACATATGCTTGACCTCCATAACTCTCTATAGGAAGAATTTGTGAACCTCCATTTTTTCCAAATTCAATAATGTCTAAGTCTGTAAAATACAGATTCGATATGTCGATTTCTACCTCTTCCAAAGTCTCCATATTTCTAATAACACATATTTCATCTCCATGATAGGTATTACCCTTTCTTGTAAATGATAATGTGGACGTACCAGATGTGCCCTCTGTTATATTTGCGGTGACTTTTGTAAGAGGGGATAGTATTTTCCACCGTGCACTACTAACTACTTCGATACTCTTAGTTAGATTAGCAGGAGAAACAATAACTATTGATCTATCTATTGATATATCTCCATTTTCAATTGGTTGTTGCGTTACTTTAATAACTTTATTTACACGTCCTGTTTTTATTGTAAAAGAGGTCGTACGTATTTGAGTATAAGTATCAACATTAGCCACTAGATCAATCAGATTTTCGCTTGACAGAGTAACATTCAACCAACTATCTGTTTCTTCAGTAGAGAGTACAACAGATTCATTCGAGTTTATATGCAACTTTTCTATGTGCGACATTTCAACTCTTGATTTATCGACTACTAGATCCGTCTGAGGAAGAGAAACATCGTGTTCCTCCTCAATCCATGGATGTATGGATGCTTCAATATCAACTCCCGTATTAACAACTAAATTAATGCGAAGTACCTCATTACACCTTGCAATCAATGGTATTTCTCTAGTAGCTTTAAAAACAGTTCCATCACGCTTGACTAGCTCAATAGATACACTCATTTTGTGTTGCGATGCAACTCCATCTATATCGCCTTTATTTGCGGGAATGATAAATGCAATCTTCTCTGCCTTTGTTTTTCCATCTATGTTAGACAATGTCAAACTTGAGTGTATCGGGGTGCTTAGCGTATCAGGATTTGACACGCTCGGTAAAAACATCCCCGTATACGAAATTTTGTTTGGCACATTATGTATGTACACACGATTAGACGTAGATTCAAGATCAATATCTCCAGAAATATCATTTACTAAAACCTCAACCTTAGCTACATTTCTAACTATTGTCGTGCTTATTGTTTGTGTCTCTGACGCTTTGATCTGAGGGACATCAACAAAAGAGGTAAATAGCTCTATTGCATTTTCCCTTCGCCCACTCACTGTTAATGGATTATACTCATAAAGCAATAGGTTAGAAGCCTCATAAGATTCATTGCCCCTAGATATATCATAACCCGTAGGAGCAGAAACCATTGTCATATGCCATTTACCCTCTTTTATACTACACGATAAAGTATTTTCAGCTCTTTCGATGTTTAGAAGCTCTTGTTCGTATACTTTAGAATCAGTATGAAAAGTCATAAGTCTCATGTTATCTATAACATCTTGACTTGACACATCTATTCCTTGCGATATATTTACTTTAAGTCCTCTTGTCAAAGGAATACTAGTTTCAGATTTATTGCAAGAGATAAATAATACTATTATTAGTAGTAAACTCCATTTTTTATATATTCTCATCATAATTATATCAATTTAAAGTGATCCGTAATCTACGTAATACCTGCGATACTACTTATTGTGCTTGATTAACAAATCACTCTGTTTCTTATCCTCGCAAATTACTATTGAACCTGCAAGTGGAATTTGATTGATAGATTTTAAATTGATTTTAAGTTCTCTATCTCCGATTGATTCTGGATTGAACAATACTATACCATTCAAATTAACACCAGTACGCTTGCCATTTCCTATAATCTTTAGATTATGTGAATTTACCAACGCAAAATCAACTCCTTTTTTAGCACTACTAGTCGAATCTATCTCAACAGCTATTATGATGTCTGCACCACTATTATTTGTCTGTACAACTCCATCCTTAGCTCTGTGAAGTGTGATTTTTGAAAATCCAGACACTGTATTGTTCAGCATACTTTGATCTCCCAAAGGCATAATAGACACATAAGCTGGCTGATCGTAAATCTTACCCTCGCATATTAAAACAGCACTAGGAAATGATACCTTTGTATCACTCATTGAATGTATTTTATCAAAATTGACATATAATGATTTTACAACTTCATATCTAGTATCTTCAATAGTTGGTATATTTACAGTACCACTATGAGAATCGTTTGCGATTTTCAGACGAGGAGGATTAGTGTAGTTGTAGTCAAGATTATCTGCTGTTCCTTCTCCGTACTCTCCATCTACAACAATATCTGAGTTTGTTTTATTTACTAGCTTAACTCCATTTGATTTGAATAACCCCAGCTCATATTGAATATCTTTTTCACCTTCAATACCATCAATAGTATTAATCATCTTAACCAAACATTGTTGATCTTCGATAACTCCCACACCATTATCTTTGATAATATAACTTTGCTGCACACCCGACAACTCAATTTCAAACTGCTTCTCACCCTCAAGGTAATCATTAGATTTTATTGGCACCTCAACAATCTGTCTACTCATGTACTTATCTCCACCAATGCTACTTGGGATAAATGACAATGTACCCGATACATCATTAAAATTATTAAGCGAGTTCGCAGTCTTACCAACTGTCTTATAATCCACCGACACAGAGATTGGAGCACCTTCGTCTGAAAATGAATATCCAGATAGAGTAACCGTAAATACTGCTGTCGCAAAACCATCTATTGGCTTTGTTATAACAACATCGTCGATATAGATACCATGTGCCAACTTGGTTATATTGCTTACACCATCTGTAAGAATGACCTCTCCACTATTAGCCATGTATATATCACTATATTTTACTGTATTATTTTCATCAATATATCTATCAAACAGCAACTCGCCAAACGATGATAACATACTAATACGTCCACTCTCGATACTCCCTAATACGACATCGCCATTAGGATCAATCTTCATTTGAGAATATTTTGAAACTAAAGGTTTCTCGTATAGTTTCTTTCCGTCATTAGTTAGCTTTACGATCGTACCTCGTTTATTAACTTCATCGTATAACGTAACTGCAATGTCACCACTCTTTGGATTAGAGGCTATTGCAGAGAGAGTTCCTGGCAATATAGTTTTACTTAAAGATGTTCCATCTTGTCGTAGCACATGAAAAATAGCATTGGTGCCATCACCTCCACCAATTAGAAGATTACCCTTTTCTGTTATTAGCAACTTACTTAAACTAGTACTAACACCATTCTCTATAATCTGTTTTTGATATACTATATCGCCCTCTGGTCGTAGTTTCAAAATAGAACCTCCATACAAATCTCCCTTTCCTGAGATAAATGTATACTCATTAGATAATATACACTCTTCTATAACAAATGACTTATCTGGAATAGTCGTAATGAATTTAGGGGATCCATTAATATCTAGCTTTACAACAGATGCTCCACTCTTCTCTCCACCATTGAACACAGCAGTAACATGTGAAACACCTTCGTTCTCCTTTGCCCAACTACATATAGTGCCTACATCTGATGTGAATTTATAAATAAGCTGACCCTTTGAATCGTATCTACAAATATAACCAGCATGCGAATCTTCGCCGATCTGCTGATTCCCCCAAAACAAATAATCATTATTTGAGAGTATTACTCCATCTGTAATAGATGTTTTCTCATCACCAATATAAAACTCCTGTTCTATACCTCCGTCAGAATATAGCACTATAGCCTTACCTGAGGCTTTGTGTTCTGATCTTTTTGTAGGGATAGAATTTCCTACAAGTAGTACCCTTTTATTATCAATTGGAATTATGTTGTTGATACTAGAAAAGAAACTTTCGGAAAATTCTTTTGAAAAAATCACCGTTCCCTCTCTATCTAACCACATACAGACCTCTTTGTCACCCTTTGCTCCAACTGCAAACACATCTCCACTATTGGGTATTGACACAGTGTTTACGATGGAGGTCATATCACTATATTTACTGTTATAAACCACAGGTAAATATTGTGCATTCACCTTAATTGGACCAAAAGCCCATAGCAATATAAAGCATGCTATAATTAATCCTTTTTTCATATTTTGTTATATTTATCGT
The DNA here is from genome assembly GCA_947038405.1 of uncultured Rikenellaceae bacterium. GTDB lineage: Bacteria > Bacteroidota > Bacteroidia > Bacteroidales > Rikenellaceae > CAMQVY01. The sequence continues at coordinate 4,498 of CAMQVY010000045.1, forward strand.
TTAACTTTTGTGACAATAATATCTACTCTTCTAGCTTTATGATACATCATAATCTTATTGTATAGAGGTAGTTGTTTATTAATGCTTAATTGCTCTAAATCTGTTGTTATGTAGATGTCATTACTATTATTTAAGTATAACTTACCTCTACCTTCTTCTTTTATGCGTGCAATCTTATCGCTATGTTTTAGATATGCCGAAACCTCCATAGCTCGTTGAGTTGATAGGTTGTCATTATATCGATCTCCACCCAACTCATCTGCATAACCAGCAACAAGAACCTCTTCTATATTATTTAGACTTGCACTGTCCATCATAGAGACGAGTAAGGCTATCATCTCATCTGTTAGTTGGTATGAATCAAATTCAAAGTACAGAGACAGCAATACTTCGCCCTCTTTAGGAATAATATAGACTTCTGAATTTCCATCCACATCTTGATCTAACATGGATTGATTATTATTGTACCCATCAATTATAGGCTCTAGTCCAATTATAGAATTTTTAGTTTGAAGAGCTGTTCTTTTAATATCAAATGATGACATTGTTGTCTGTATTTCATTTACGATATAAATATCATCAAATGCCCCGTGTTCTCTATCTGATACCAAATATGTGTTATCTATGTGATGCGTCAATCCAAAATCATTATATGATGTATTGATTGGATATGGGTAGTGGTATAGGCTACCTTCTAAAACTTCATTGTTTTGAAATCCTATCTTATAGACATCATATCCTCCGTGTCCAACATGACCGTTGGAGCTAAAAACAAGAGATTCTTGATATATTGCAGGGGATATTTCGTTTGCCTCTGTATTTATAAATGGTCCTAAGTTTATAGGCTTTGACCATTGATTATTGTCATCTTTATGTGAAATATAGATATCCATTCCTCCATAGCCTCCTGAACGATTTGAGCAAAATAATATACTCTGATCATCATTGATGAACATAGGATACGCAGAAGAATATTCATCTTTATCAGGAAATAGAGGTGCGAATTTAGTCCACCTATTATTCTTTTTATTAAAATATGAAATAGATAGTTTAGTGCTATATATCGAGACGGTATCATTCTGTAATTCAATTTTATCCATTCCATTATATTGATTCACAGTAGCTATAATCATATTATTGTTATTGCTAAAAGTCATTGGACCTTCTTGTAAATCAACAGGAATAAATGGAAACAGTAATTTAAAATCTACACTATCTGTAAAATATCTATTTTGATGGTAGTAAATCTTATTAGGATCTTTCATATAGCTATTGCTAACTATATAATAGGGCTTGTTGTTATAGGAACCGACATAATACTCCGATTCGTTTGTGTTGAAAGATAATCTTTCTAATGTGTACTCATCCTCTCCAACTCCATAGTAATGTCTTTGGTTGGATAGAGATTGAAGCATATTGATGTAGCGTTGGTTTGCATTATAGCTATCTTCAAAAGCATATAAGCGGCATACCTCCTCTGCTCGCTGACTCTCTCCCAGACGACGAAGTCCATCGATGTAATTACATACATCATTGGGAGATAGTTTACGGTAACTATTATTTAAAACATAATCATAATATTTTATAGCATTAGTATGCTGTTGGCACAGCGTATAAAGACGTGCGAGTTTACAACTAAACTCAATCTTCTGCTTGCTATGATTAGTCAAGGAATTGACAGCCTTTTCATAATTGATAAAGGCATCCATATGGGCACCTCTAACAAATTGCTTATCAGCCCTTCTCTCTAATCGACTTGCACGCTTATTCAGCTCATCGTTATTTGCATAGAGAGGATTGCAATAAAGCACGATTAGTAGCATAGTCACAAGAGTAACTACTAATGGCTTTATTATTTTTAAGTTAATACTTTTCATAAAATTTCGATTGAGTTATATTATTTAAACAGATTATAGACCAATGAAATTCCGACCTTAGTTGGACCAAACCATGATTTAGTCTTGTTCATTTCTAAAGGGTAATTGCTCCATTCCCCACCTAAATAATATTTATCATACTGCATTTGTGCATATCCTAGACATAAATTAAAATCTACCCTAAATCTATTTGACAGATACATTTTATATCCAAGTGATACTCCTGCTGATATACCCCAACCCTCACGTCTAAAGTTGTCAAGCGGGTTATCTTTTGTCTTAAGTCCTACGTTAAAATCTCCTGCCAGAACATATGGTCCAATATAGAAACCATCGTACGTATTGTTTGTATAATAATACTTTGGATTGATATAGTATCTCATCTCAATACTACCTTGTAGAGATCTCAATACCTGATCATCTTTTTTGAATAAATATGGAGCCCACAGAATATCGCCACTAATCGATATCTTTTTACTAATTGAAAATTCAGCCCCAATATTTGGAATGCCAAGCAACAAATAAGGTACATTTGTTTTAATAGCCTGACAACTAGCTTCTCGTGGCATAGATAATAGCATTATAAATGCTACCACCATTGTTTTTACTAATCTTATCATTATTTGAATCATGTTTTATGTTTTACATAGGAGTTATTTCTCCGTCACCTATCTCTCCCCATCCACTCAATGATATACCACTAAAGACAAATCCATTAAATGAAATTGTCAATGTCTGCTTTGATTGAAGTATAGGTGCTATTAGGTTTCCATCGGAATCAGAGACTTTAGGAAGTTGATCGAAAAAAGATCCGATTTTAACGCCTAACTGGTCAAAGAAATCAACCATAAGAGTTAATTCAACTTCATCACCTTCACCTATTGCAGATGGAAAGTAATAATCTTCAAAAGAGAATTGTGAAGAGCCTTGGTCGCTCGGTCTTATAGCCGACTTAAAAACATATTCGTCAGAACTAAATCTATCATCGACTCCATTAAAATAGAGTTTTGAAGATAATCCTTGTGCATATACGTCTACACGACTTACTGCCGTAGGTAGACCTTTGAAAATGTATTTTATTTTACCAACGTGTATTGCATCTTCAGAGATACTAACTGTATCTATCTTTAAAGGTTTGCCATAAAGTTCAGCTTCTAGCTTTCGATTTACTATTTTACGTAAAGAAGGTGACGTTTTAAAGATATTATCTTTATGTCTTTCTAAGCCTATATACGAATTATCAAAACTATCGCCAATAGACACATCAAGTGTTGTAGCACTGTTTTTTGTATCCGTAAAACAAGTTAAGGTGTAAATACCTTGAGGTAGGCTAAAACGTAATACTCCTGTTCTTATAAACATCTCATCATCAAAAGGATAATTGTATTCTTTTTGTTGAATTAATTGCCCATTTGCATTATGCAAAAATAGTTGCAAATTATTAATGCTCTTATTCTCAATTTCGGGAATGTAAATACGTAAATTAGTATCATCCTCAAAATAATCCCTTGTACATGAAACTAAGAAAGAGAAAAGAAGAAGAATACCCATTGTACAAGTATATATATTTCTCATTATTCAATTTGTTATTTTAACAGTATAACTATCTGCATATAATTGCTTTTTATTAATGTAAAGTGTACCGTTAGCCACTTATAGGGCTAACAGTACACATAACAAATTGTCTTACATCTCTATATTTGTAGATGAGATATTGCCCCATTCAGCAATGTTTACATCAATATCAAGATTACCGTAGCTACCAACCTCTGGAACTACAACAGAACCAGATTGTTTTAAAATACAATTAACCTCTAAAATATTATTAGACAATACATTTGCTTGAACTTGACCATTCCAGTAAACTAGAGTTGCAGTAGTTAATCCTGCTGTTTGTCCCAATGGAATATATCCTACTGGAGCTAATCCACTAATAACCAAATCCATTTTCTTAGAACCCTCAGTAGCTGAACCTCCAGGGAAGATTAATAGATCAGACCACAACGAAATGTTGTTTTCATCATCTAAAATTTGACCATTTGAGTAACCAGAAGTTGGCTCTGCATCATTAAATAAAGCAATACCTTTATCATAGATAAGATCTGTTGCAATAACATTTGCAGGAACTAATGATTTTGGATTAAAAGATTTAGCTATCTTTCTAATTCTAATATCAGCATTAGCCTCTTTAAAGTTTACTACGTTATTACCATTTTGTGATTGATCAACTCTAACTCTGAATATAGATACGATCCTTGTCAATGTAAAATCTATCGAAGATGATGTTTGATCAGCAATAATGGTAACTTGCTTAGAATCCATAAAGATTTCTGATGGAGATTTAAAGCCAGAAGCAGTAGATTCGGTACTAACTGGAGTAAAGTCTGAATTAGCAACCAAATTTAATGTAAGGGCATTGATGTTCTGTCCAACTACATTTCCTTCATTCCATGCAGCTCCTCCATTAGGTCTTGTGATGTTAGACTCATTGTAGTTTGCAATTAGATAAGCCTTAAAACTTCCTGCTGGAACATTTGATAATAGCACATCAAGCTTTTCCATTGTTGTAACATCTGGAACTTTTATAACACGTGCAGCCTTAACCATATCACTTCCATCGACAAACAACATCATTAATTGGTTGACATTATTCCATCCCGTAACAGGTTTTGCAGTCGATTGACTAATTGCTCTGCTACTAGCATTTGTCTCTAATCCGAAAGAAACTGTTACAGCACCAGTACTGCCATCCTCTGTTGGTAAATTGTCTGTGTCATTTGAACACGACATAAATGACGCTACACTCATTGCAGCCATCATAATAATTGATAATACTCTTTTTTTCATTTAATTTTAATTAATCGTTAATGTTTAAAAAATTTAAGATCTTGATTTGTTTTAATAATTCATCATTGTTATTGTTTAATAATTCCTCTAATTCGGCTATCTTCACTCCGTTTGGTCTACGCAGATTACTACGTTTTTGTGGTCTAACCACTATACTTTTCAAATCGTATAATGTCTTATCTTTTAGACTTGATGGTATATAATATTTCCCATTATTGATAGAAACCCAATTACTACCGACCAGTTTGAATAACACATCATTTACAACATCATGGTAGAAATCACTATTTTCAATGATTTTATGACAAGGGATGCCAAAAGGGATATTGTATTCATTTTCTGTCTGTAATATTATATATTCTACGCACTGCATTGCTGCTAATAATTCGAGAGCCACCATATTTATATTTTTTAGTTTTTCACACTCGTTACTTCTGTATTCTTTTCAATCAATTACATTTAAAAAGATGCTATTTACATGAGCTAATTGACTCCTTTGTTAATGCCTATTCTATGTTATATAGAATAGAAGTATATTATTTTTGAAAATATAAATGTCTAGTATGTAATTATTTATGTTGAACAATTAAGATTATAATTGTTGGGGGATTTTATTACGCTTATATCATAGATATTGACAATCAATGACATAAGTTTTCAAATTGAGCCACTCAGCTCTAATTAGTTAAGGATCAGTAAAATACCTCAGTTAAACGAGGGGGATTTTATTTTTTTTTAATATTTCAGTCATATTTTATTTGTATTGTATCGATTAAATATATACTTTTGTCGAGTAGTTAATGCTTTCATGAGTACTATTGATCACATACCTATTCTATATAACATAGAATCATAAAAATAGGCTATTTCATTGCATCTAGATCAAGTTTGCAATCTTCCGATTTACATCATCAATCACCTCGTT
>CAMQVY010000046.1 GCA_947038405.1 uncultured Rikenellaceae bacterium
TTGCAAAGAGCCTTTGCCATCGGGTTGGAAGTAGCGGATTGTGTAGTGAGCTTCGTTGTAGTTGCCTACTACTATTAGTTTGCATCTTATTTCTATTGTGTCGCTTAATGCTTTTTGACACTTGAATTGCCTCTAGTTGAAAGTCGTAGGATTGCTGGACTAGTAGGTTCCACCGTCACACGATACTAGGGTTATTAGTAGTGAGTATGGGTATATTGCGTAGCTTAATTGCCGTAACATTGCACGTCATACTGATCGTATTATTCTATCTTTCATGCTGTTAGTTTATTATAAATTTAACACCTACACTTATCTGTGTATTGAATTCCCCGAACGCTCCGCCACACAAAATACACTCTCTGACATTAGCTATAAATATAAGCATATCTGTTAACTAAAGCTTTATTCATGTATTACTATTTCACTTTAGACAATAGCCTTTTAATCAATTTAGGTTTTGCTCTTAGCTATTATGGATTGATAGTTTGTGTATCTTGTTTTTGAATTATAGCTATCCTTCAAGATCTATGCACAATCTAACCCCAAGCAGTAATATTTTCATCTTATAAATATTCAAACTTACCCATTACATCTCTATCTGTATTAATAGTGATAGTAATATTTTTTTCATCTGAAATTTTAACTCCATTCTCAAACCACCCAATAAATCTACCATCTTTTGATGGTAATGACATGATTGTTTCTACATCACCAACATTGTACAATGACTCTAAGTTTGACACCTCACTATCAATCGCTACAGACCCTGGTCCTTCAGCACTAAACCTAAGGTAGCAGGGAACAAAGAAATCCCTATCTATCTTTAACGTTTTGTTTCCCTCATCCTCCATCTCAAATGATATGGTGTAATCAGCATAACCTTTAACTACAAATTCTAGCAAAGGAGGAGCCTCATAATGTGGTACCGATGCCACTGTAAAACTTTGACCATTTACTATTTTCACACCTTTATAAAGTAGATATCCTTCATTAGTTGTATTAAATAATATTTCTCTCTCAGTTGCAGTACTACTTCTTAATACAAGAGGTACCTTCACTCTATCATTATTAAAATACCGCCTTTCAGCAAGTGTATCAACCTCTAATATCACATCTTGATTGATTACATCTACCGTAGTAGACCCACTAGTGCAGAAGCCATTGCTGTCTGCTATTGTGATAGATATATCACTCTTACCAATCTTGTTTGGAGAAAAGCGCATAAAAGAAACATTTATATCATGCACAATTTCTCGACCACTTTCAAGAGTCGTCATACCGTATATACCTTGATAAATAATCGACCCTTTGCTCTGGTCGTAATCAACTTTTATAGTCATATTAGGTGACCTTCTACTACTATTCAATTTAAAAGGTATAGAGGTAGGCATACATACGTTAGAATTATAAATTGAGCTTATGGTTTTAGGCACCTCTAAAGACAAATGATGAGCAGGGATGTTAACTTCATATTCATACCACATATCTGTATGCCGAGACACAATATGCAGACTCATTTTAAAAGAGTTGGCTGCTTTAAGATTGTGCCCCTCTCCCTTTACTGTAAAGGAGACTGGTAAACCTTTCGCTCCTCCAGCATTTCGCAGTTGCATTGGTTCAATCAGCTTGCCATAACACATCATTGTCATAGGTACATCACTCTTATACGCACACTTGAACAGATCAGCATCAACGGTTGTCCCCATAGTGTTTAAGTAGCCAAATACAGAAGAGTTATAGTCGGTGATAGGTTGATCAAACTCTAGCTTATGTTTAAAACTTTCCCACACTTTGTATTGTATAGACTTTTTAGAAGTAACTCCAAATTTATCTGTTAACACAAACCCAATATTATGCGTACCATAACTTGGAAAACTTAGATGAACAGTATCTCTTCCGTTGCCACTTAACCTCTGAGAGGTAACCCCGAAACCTTCCACATCAAGAGTATAAGTATTCAATTTTGTTGTGCTGTAATATACACTAAATGGCTTAGTCTTACCCAAATCATGTATACCACCATCTACACCTGCAATTTCTGTTATTGCCAAATAACTACTATCAGGTAACAATGGTGTAAATTCTACTGTATGATTCTCTTCTGCTCCATTATGATCCATTATTGTTATTAAGAGACTATCTACTAACTCATCGTCTGATACAGCATATACACAAAAGCCATTCTTCGAGTCTGCTTCTATGTATATTGGCTCTTCTTGAGGAACAAAAGAGATATTGCTTGAACTAATAGTATCAAGCATTAACTGTCCTGCGCCACCTACAAACTCACACTTCACATTTGTTGTCATAGGCTTTTCTTGAGTAGAAATCTGATTAAACAAGCTTACTTTTGCATAGCTCAACTCTCCTAATTTGAACGTATTGGTGCTTGAATCAACAAGAAATATACTATTATAGGTATCAACATTATTCGAGAACTCCTTAGAATTTTTAAAATTGTCGCTAGACATAGATACTTTTAATTTGTATGACCCGCTTTTGGAAGTTTTAAATTTCAATTCTATCTCACTAGCTTCTTGAATTACCGCACGAAACGGAGTATCTAATTTGACCTCAGATCCATTATAGCTAATAATACCACCTAACTCATCAGTAAGGTTTTCAACCTTAATTTTAATATCTAATGGTTCTTTATTCGCAAATGTGTATTTGAAAACAACTACCGAATCTACAAGTGTTTTGCAAGAGGGAGTATTCATATACCCTGCAACAGCCTGCACAACTTCGATAGGCACTGGATTACTTGGATCAATCACCTCCTCAAGCGTATATTCACATGATACAAAGAAGAAGCTACATAGAAGGATTATTAATGAAATATATTTCATAATATGTATTTAATAGTTAAGCATAAATAGATTTTAATAACACTACTTTTGCTATATATTCCAATATTCAATTATTATCAGAATATTGTAAAATAGAGGAGGAGGAAAGGAGATGTATTTTCTCCTACTTTTATTTACGATCTCTTACACCACCATATGTACCGTTCAGTACACGGCAGTTTGTTTATGATAATATTTAAAGAAATACGTCTTTAATGGGTAGCTTCAATCTGCGATGTATCTGTATGTATGGCTCTGTATATCACACAACTTTTGGAAATACGCCAGTTAATATTGCAAGTATTTTCCCATTATCCAATGCTTGATTCTTACTAATACTACGTTTCTTGATATTTGCAAATTGCGCCTATACACTCTTCAACCATTTCCATATCTACATTCGTATTCATCTTCGTAACCATTCGCCTACCCTCTATTCATAACTCTTCGTATCAGCTAGATAAAAGTGTCCGATCCAACAAAATATAAATTTTCTAAGCTTGTATTTTAACTTTTCACTGCTCCGTACATTGCTTCTTGAAGTTATCTCCTGTAACTTAGATTTCACCTTTGAAAGGCTTTTAATATGAACTGACAACTTCTACTCTCGTACAACCTACTATTTTTTTCCTTTTCACTTAATTATGCAACTTCCCAATTAAGAATAATTTCTTTCAGTCTTACACTCGCTAAATTTACTTCACGTGATTCTGAATAATTATAGGGCTCAGTTTTATTCTGAAAACTTACACTCACACACAAGCCTAATTTAGCTTCTGCTCGTCAAGCCGACTCTTTGCCTACAACTTACTTCATATCCTACATCGCTATGCATAGCCTTGTCATCGACTTCACACTCCTTACTATAAAGCGTGTTAGAAACTTGCTCCCTTGTGAAATTACCAATGCTAGAAAATCCAAAAAACACCTCAATTGAGACACACCTAAATTAAGCCAATCAAACTTTCTTCATACCAAATAGCTACAACGACACCACCACCTGTTTTTCACCACATTGCATTAATTTATATATTTACCAAATAAATTATCCGATAATAGAACTACATAAATTATACTTGGGCTGTGAATAATGCATGATAATATCCTTTCTTCTCCATAAGCGAATTATGATTGCCAACTTCCACTATGAATCCTTTATCTAGTACTACTATTTGATCCGCATTTAAAATAGTGCTTAATCTATGAGCAACAACAACAACAGTACGTTGCTTAAAGGCACCATTTAATGCATCAACTATCTTTCGCTCATTTATAACATCTAATGAATTTGTAGCTTCGTCAAGAAATAAAAACTTAGGGTCACGATAAAGAGCTCTAGCAATTAATAATCGTTGTTGTTGACCACCGCTTAATCCTCGCCCACTCTCTCCAATAGGTGTCTCAAAACCTTTGGGCATGGAGTTTATCTCTTCATCTATTTGAGCAACGTGACATACTTCATGTAATTTATCATAATCTATATGCTCATCATCTAAGACGATATTATTTAGAATTGAATCTGAAAATATCTTGCCATTTTGCATCACCACACCACACATATTACGCCACTGCCACTACCTCCAACAATTGCCGTAATTTTATTCTCGGGTATTTTTAAATAAGCTTTTTGCAGAACCATTGAACTGTTAGGTGTATACTGAAAAAAAACATTCTCGAAGGTGATATCCTTGATCTCTGGAATAATAGAGGTTCCACCAATAGACAATAACTCTTCTTCGTCTTCTAATTGTCGAATTTCGTTAATTCGGAGAAACTGATTTTAGCATATTGTGCAGACACTATAAAATTAATGAACTGCACTAATGGACCATTAAGCATACCTATAATAAACTGTGTTGCAATCATAACTCCAAAGGTAATATCACCTTTAATTACAGCCATTGCACAAAAAAATACAATTGCCATATTTTTAATATTTTCAATAAACTGAGCTCCTAGATTTTGTGCATTAGTAATTGCTAATACACGTTTATTCACATGATACAACCGAGCTTGAATCTCCTCCCATCTCCATCTACGGTTTTTTTCATAATTAAATATCTTAATATCTTGTATTGTAGAGATAGTCTCTACCCAGTAACTTTGATCTTTAGCTAGAAGTTCGAAATATTCCCAATCTAGTTTTTTACGTATATTTAAAAACATTAACACCCATAGAATATATAACACAGAGCCCGATAAAAATATATAAAAGATAATTGAATTAAAAGTCAATAGAACAATAGCAAAAACGACGAAAGTTAAAGATGAAAAGACAAGTGACAACGAATTATTCATAATAAAACTACGAATACGTTCATGGTCTTGTGAACGTTGTAATATATCTCCTAATAGTTTATTTTCAAAAAATGTAACTGGTAATTTCATGAGTTTTATCAAATAATCTGAAATTAATGCAATATTCACACGAGCTGTAATATGGAGTAAAATCCAATCTCGCAAAACGTTAAAAATCATTATACTAAACAAAATACATATATTTCCAATCAACACCATATTGATAAACTTAACATCTGATGTTTTAATTCCTACATCAATAACTGACTTTGAAATAAACGGCAGAAAGGCTTGCAAGGCAGTGACTATTAACATTATAATAAACACAAGACCAAAGTTTCTTTGATAAGGAATAAAATATTTAAGAATGCTTGAAAAACTATTTTTTCGTTGTTTTTTCTCTAACTCTGTATCTTTAAAATTAGCTGATGGCTCAACTGCGAGCAACACACCTTTATTTTCGTTTTTTTGATACCATCCTCTACGAAACTCTTCATGACTATATTTAATACGCCCTTTGGCAGGATCAGAAACCCAAATATATTTTTTATTTGAGTGATAAATAACCACAAAGTGATTATCTCTCCAAAATATTATTGCAGGAAAAGGAACATTAGCTACAACATCATTAATAGTACATTGAATTGCTAAAGTACGTAATCCTATGCTCTCTGCTCCAGTACTTATATCTAACAATGAGACACCTTCTTTAGTTATACCACAGCGATCTCGCAAAAGTTGTAAGGAGTAAAACTTACCAAAATATTTAGCGATCATTTTCAATGAAGCAGGTCCACAATCTCGTGAATCCATTTGATATTCTACTGGGAATCTTTTTAATAGCATACTATTTTACTCCTTTAGATTTTAAGTTGTCTAACAAGCGTTCTATTAATCGTCGACTTTTTATTATAATTTCCACTGTGCCTTTTGTTTCAAAATCAATTGGCAGTAGTTTGTCAAAATTCGTAACTGTTCCATCAGGAAATGATATAACTACTAAATATGTATCATTCGGTCCATTTGCTGTTTCTACTTTGTTTGTTATACGAGATATAGATTTAACTGTGCCTTTAAGTAATCCATATTCATCATAAGGAAATTTATCTAGTTTTACACTTGCCATTTGACCTAACTTTACTTTACCTGCCCCAAAAGATGGAATCACGACTTCACCTACAACATCATTTTTATCAGGAATAATAGCGAATAGCTCCTGCCCAGACTGTACAAAACTATTACTTTTCCAAAAGCCAAGGTACTCAAGTTCACCGTCAATAGGGGCATATTGCAGATTACGCTCTTTCCATAAATTAATAGTATTAAATAATTCATTTTGATTTATACTAAACTCATAATATGCTTTTTCTTTATTTTCAGTCTCTTCTAAGATAATGCGCTGGATTTCCAATTTATTACGACTTATCTCAGATTGTTTTACAAGTTGATTACTTTTCAAGTTGAGTTTAGACTCCCTAAGCGAAAGATGTGCAGCATATTTCCGTTGATAATCCTGCTGACTGATACCCTTGATAGACAACAACAAGCTATCTTTACTCAATTGACTTAAAGAGTTAAGAAGCACTTCTTTTTTCAATAGTAATTGATTATTCAAGTTCTCAATTACAGCTTCGTCAGATATAATTTGTTGTTTCAAGTTTTGGCACATAGTAGTGTAAATATCAGATATAAGCAATCGTTTATAGTGTAAAAATGAAAGATAAAATGCATTGTATGCAGCATTTACATCTCCTAGCAACAGTGTATCAGGTAATACATTGACATCACCTTTTATTAAAATGTTAGAATTAAGCAATGACTCAAGCAATAGAACATGTTTGTAATTTGCACCACTTTCAATATATGAAATAACATCTCCTTTTTTGAGTTGACTATTATTACGTTCTATTATGTTAATACGCCCATTGTTATTTGCTACCAAACGCACAGGTGCTACTGTTGCTGTTATTGATATTTTCCCATCAACAGTATCAGGGTATTGTATTAAGAAGCTAAACAATAAAATCATTCCCATTAAAGCCCCAACACAAAGCACGACCCATTTAACCCAATAAGTAGGCATGCGTTCTATTATACTTTGAACTTCTTCTGACTTAGGATGTTCTAGGTCTTCATTATTATTTGTCATAATTTTTCATTGGTTTGAAAATTTGCTAGTATCCATTATTGGATAAAACCAATATTTTAATGCATTGAGAAACATTTATTCAAGAATTTCAACATAGGTATTCTCTATCATTTCTGTTATAGTGCCTCTTGAATGTAGAAAGCTGGAGTGTTGTACAATCACAAAATGGCATATAGGGTTATTTTGCATAAATAACCCTAATTACTTTGTTTTACCTAATAACAGACAATAAGACTAGTTTGTTATCCGTTCCAGAATATAGACTAAAGACACATCTTTCATTTAACACTTTTATCTTTTTCCTGCGACAAAGAATCTAAAGTCTTTTTTTTAGCATGATAAATATCAAATAATAATTTTTTTGTAGCTTCCCTATCTGTTATTTCATACTCTAGGGGTAAAACAACCTCTAGTCGATCATTAATAACGCCTGCCATACCTTGTTTCTCTACATAATAAAAACCTTTCTTTTTCATATAGTTAACATAGTATGTATAGTCCATATAGTCCATAAAGTCATATTTACCATTAGGGGCAAGGATCTCTCCTTGGGCATCGAGAAAGAAATTTTCTACCATTTCCTCGCCATTTTCACCGTATGAGAAATTATGTGCTCGGAATAAGACGAATGGAAACTTAGAGACATGTGGCACAATAAAATCATACGTTGGCTCCAAAATAATCTCACCTTTATCATTTATCAAACCATACTTCTCTGTTCTGGCATCTCTGCGCCCAATAGTTATCGGTTTGCCTCTACTAAACTCAGCTACATTAGAATGGTTCAATAGACCGACAACACCAAATTCGATAGGGATAATAACATTACCGAGAGTGTCAATAAAACCATCTAACCCTTCATTGTCAAAATATAAAGAGTAAGCCTCCTGGTACGGATACTGTTTGTCTCGAAGTTTACGTACACGTGCAAGTCCTTTAGATGAAAACCCTCCAACATAGACATATTTAGGCTCTATGACAACCTTACCATCCTTTTGATATCCATATAATGACTTCTCTTTATCCCAATAACGTTCAAATCCAAAATACCCAAAAGGAGGGTCGACCCTAAAATATTCAATTTGTGAAAATACGCTAAAACTAAATAGCGCAAATACTAAAGTTAAAATTATAGTCTTCATGATTATCTGTTTTTTAAAGTTTCAATTTACCTGCATCATCTGCCGCTACTGTAATAGTCATTGTATGTGCATTTTTAATGTTTCCTTGAAAATAAAAGTTGATTCTAGTATATCCTTAATCTCTTGCAACTAAAAACCCATACAATCATTTTTCATCTTCAGCAGGAAGTAATTCTCCTTGTGCATTAATAAAGTAAACTCGTGCTACAATAAACCCATCTCGATCATAGATGTAATTTTTAGCCCTAAATGTAGTATCAAGAGTGGCATCCTGAACTGGTGCAATATGATGATATGTTGGCTCTAAAATTATCTCACCTTTGTCGTTTATTAAACCATATTTTTCTGATCTACCTCTAAAATCATCTGTTTCGTAACCTCTAGTAAACTCAGTTACATTATAGTACCCCAACTGACCAATAACTCCAAACTCAATCGGAATAACAACATTACCAAGAGTATCTATGAAACCATCCAACCCTTCATTCGAGACATACAGATTTTGGTAAAACATATAAGGTCTATCGTTATGTCCAGGTGTGCGAACACGTGCAAAACCCTTAGGTGAAAAATCTTCAACATAAACATATTCTGGTTTAATGACAACTTTTCCATCTTTTTTAAACCCATATAAATGTGTATCTTTTTCTTGGAAAAATTCAAGTCCAAAATGTTTGTAATTTCTTTTATTGTAATCTTCTCTAGTTTGTGCAAATAAGCACAAATTAAAGAATGTCAACATGAAAGTAAAAATCGTAATTTTCATAATTATCTATTTTTAAGTAATTCTTTAAATTTTTCAGCATCGTCACTGTCTACAACGATAAACATTGTATCTGCATTATCAATATTCCCCAAAAAAACAAATCTGGTTTGATCAGGCCCTCCATAAGCGTGAGGAAAGTGGTGCTCAGAGATAATGTAAGTATCAACAGTTTGATCTAACATATTTCCTTTTTATCTTTTTCATCCTGTATAGCATTTAGATGTATAACATTAATTGTTACCCCTTTGTATTCTATCTTACCCTGAAATATGACACGATCAACAGAAGGGGCAATACCTAAGTCGCTTTTAAGGCTTAAGGAGTGACTTCCAGGTTTTGTGGTAAGAAAATCATTCATGAATGTTCTTGCTTGAATCTGATTTATGTCCTTACCACCTATATGATAATTGCTTGAATTGTATTTTGAGGTATCTTCTTCAATACTACTACCGCCTCCCATAGTTCCCAAATTGATACCACTATATGGGTTAAAATAACTACCACTAGAATATGGATCGAAATAACCGCT
>CAMQVY010000047.1 GCA_947038405.1 uncultured Rikenellaceae bacterium
AAAGTAACAATTAAAAAATACCTTTTGAAATCCCCTATAAGAGGTATTATATGCAAAATACCTCTTATAGGGGATTTCAAAAGGTATTTTTTAATTGTTACTTTGTAGAACAATAAAACATATAAACATATGAGAAAAATAGGTGTAATTTATGGTTCTACAACAGGAACATGTGAGAGCATTGCTAACAAAATAGCAAAACAATTAGATATATCAATATTGGATATAATTAATGTTACAGATATAACTACCGAACGTTTAAATAACTATGATGTACTTCTATTGGGCTCATCAACCTGGGGAGATGGAGAGTTGCAAGATGATTGGTATGATGGCATTAATAAATTAAAAGCTGCAAATTTAAATGGTAAATACATCGGTTTTTTTGGATGTGGTGACTCATATTCATATCCAGATACTTTTTGTGATGCAATAGGACTGATTTATAAAGAGATTGCAGATTCAGGATGTAATATTATAGGTAAAATTTCAACAGAAGGTTATGATTATAGCAATTCTCTTGCTGAAATAGAAAATGAACTTATTGGTGTTGCACTTGACGATGTTAATGAAGATGATATGACCGATGAGCGTATAATTTCTTGGTTGGAGTTGGTTAAATCTCAAATATAGGAAATTATGAGTCCTATTGCAATAGAATCAATGGAACTTAAACCTTTTTTAAATCATATTTACGAGTTAAAAAAAGGGGTGAGACGGATGGCTCTTTATACAACCAATAAGAAATTTGAAGAATTTATTGTAACTCGTCTAAAGAACCAAAAGATAAAATATTACATTCAATCTTTAAGTAATCAGAGAATAAATATTTTTTTTGGGCACAATGAATGTGTAAATATGATTTGTAAGGTTGTAAATAAACCGCTCAACAAATTGACTCCTGAAGAAGATTTTATTTTAGGAGCATTATTAGGTTACGATCTTTCAATGCAGTGCAAAAGATATTGTAAAAAAAAATATGAAATAGAGTCTTAATAAGATTCTATAATAAATAAAAGGAGATGTATTTACAGCAATTATATGTAAAAACATCCCCTTTTATCACCATTATGAGCTACTAAAACGGTAGAAATGTACTTAATATAAGGGATTGTATAGTCTATAAGTTTAATATATATTTGCAATCGAAAATATGGGGATTACAAATAGATCTTTGACGAATAAAAATTATGACGAATTCAAATAAATATAAATTAATATCTGGTAGTACCAAAATGGCGGATGCAATATTCCAAAATCACACGCTATTAACAGTTCTACCTCGTTTTGAAGTGGGATTGGGTTTTGGTGAAAAAACAATTTCTAAATTATGTAGTGACTATAACATAGATGAAGATATATTCATACTTATATGTAATATTCATACTTTTGATAATTATACTCCATCAGATGGTGAACTAGAAAATATTAACATCAAGAGTGTTCTGAAATATCTTAATGAATCACATAACTACTACACAAAAAAGCGAATTTCTGAAATAGAAGCACGCTTACAGTCAATGAATGAACTCAGCCCAAGTAATCACTATAAAATTATCAATACATTTTTTTGTGAATATAAACTTGAAATTATCAATCACTTCACCTATGAAGAGCAAATTGTGTTTCCATATATCGATCAGCTTATTAATGGAGAGATGCCAATGGAGTTTCATATAGATAAATATGAGAAGAACCACGATAATATAGATGATAAACTAAATGATTTAAAAAGCATTATTATTAAGTATCTTCCTGAAGAGTACTCTCCAAATGAGAGAGATGAACGAAACGATATATTACGAGATATTTTTCTTTTTGAAGATGATATATCAAAACACACCCGTATAGAGGAGAAAGTTGTTGTACCTATTGTAAAAAAAATAGAACAGAATTATGAAAACAAGTAAGCATAAGGTTGTTATCATTGAACAGTCCGAATTGCTTATCAAAGGACTTGAACAAATTTTAAGTGATAGTTCAATATTTACAATTGATAGTGTTGGGTCTGAATTGTCAAATTATATAAATAGCAACATAGATATAGTAATTATAAATCCCAATATTATATCGCAAAATAAGAGAACTAAAATAAGAGAATTATATCCATCTGCAAAAATTATTGCGATGCTATATAACTATGTTGACAGAGATTCTATTAAGCAGTTTGATGATGTTATAGAGATAAACAATAACTCTTTTAAGATAATTCAGGTTCTAGAGAGCTCCATCAAAAAAGATATCAAAAAAGATAATCAAGCGGATATGGAGGAGCTATCAGATAGAGAAAAAGAGATTCTAGTGGCAGTAGCGAAAGGATTAATGAATAAAGAGATTGCAAATCTACATAACATTTCGGTACATACGGTTATGTCACACCGCAAAAACATATCACGTAAGACAAGAATAAGAACAGTTTCTGGATTGTTAGTTTACGCCCTTCTAAATAATCTTATAGAAGAGAATGAAGTATTAAAATAAGATTCATATAAAATTTAGAGCTATCCCCCAAGAGTTTTTTTCTAACTTTTGGGGGATAGCTCTTTTTTAGTAGTTACTAAATGGAGCACCTCCTTTAGTATCAATTTTACTTCAAATAATGATAGATTCAGATTAAATGATGATAGATTCAGGTCAAATAATTACATCTAAATTGGCTATAAGACATTAAAATATCCCTACAAATAGCGATTGTGCTATCATTTAAAGTGTCATACATTTGTACTCAAATTAAATCATGTAAATTATAAACAAATGAAACTAAAGTTATTTATTGTGTTAATAATAAGCTTTATCTCTATTAATACACAAGCACAAGATAAAACTTATCAAATATCGGGAATTGTATTGGATTCTATAACAAATAAACCTCTTTTGGGAGTATTCATTTCAATAGGAAATGACGGAGCACAAACAAATTCAAAAGGAGAATATATTATAACAAATGTGCCAGCAGGTGAACTAAGATTAGGTACAATGTTCTATAATTTTTACACACAGCAATTTAAAGATATAAATCTACAAAAAGATACAGTAGTAAATTTCAATATAACAAACCAATTCTCTGTTGATGAGGTTGTTGTTACAGGTACAAGAACAGAAAAACGACTATCCAATACACCTGTACTTACAACTGTTATAAATGAACAAGCTATACGCACTGCCGCATCAACAACTGCATTGGAATCACTTCTTGATAATGTACCTGGAATTATAGGTTCTCAAAATTCTATGGGAGCAAATTTGAGAATTAAAGGACTTAATAGTAGATATGTATTATTTCTTGTTGACGGAGAGCGTATGGTTTCTGAAGGAGCAAGCGGAAATATTAATCTTAATCAAATCGATGTTAATAATATCAAAAAGATTGAGATGATAAATGGAGCCGCATCTGCACTTTATGGATCAAATGCTGTTGGTGCAGTTATTAATTTTATAACTAAAGAGCCTATACATAAATTTCAAACTGGAGTTAATATTGTAGGTGAAACGAATAACACTCTAAGAGTAGGTGCTAATGTAGGAATGAATCTGAAAAAAGTAAAGGTAAATACAGGTGCTTTTAGACATTCATCAGATGGCTTTGATATTGAAGATGGTCATTATGCTGCTCGTTATGAAGATTATGGCGGAAATCTAAAAGTAAATTACAAACCTATTGATAGAGCGAATATAACATTTTCTGGTAGATATTTTAGCCATGAAACGTTCAATCCTGAAAATAGTAGTATGAGTACAAACCATCTATTTACTCAGAATATGAATTTAGGTACTAACGCAAGTTTAAATTCTAAAGATAAACGCAACAATCTAAATTTGAGTTTCAATTATAATAAGTATTTTGGATTTGATATCCTTGAGAAGAAAAACAATGAAAAACTCAAAAAAGATGAAGCATCTTATATCTCAACACGTATATTAAACTCGTTCTCGCCAACTGAAAAATGGGAGATTGTTGCAGGTGTTGAGCATAATAATGAACGTAATTTCTCAACATCAACTCTTGGTGAGGGGGATAACGCAAAAACAATTGATGATATAAATCTATTTGGGCAGGCTGAGTATGAGATATTAAAGAACTTTGATGTTGTAGCTGGAGCAAGATACACCTATAACTCTCAATTCAAATCGGCATTTACCCCAAAAGTATCATTAATGTATAAACTTACAGATTTTAAATTCAGAGCAGGTGTCGGAAGTGCATTTAGAGCTCCAAGTATTAAGGAACTATACTATGATTTTGACCATCAAGGAATGTTTTGGATATACGGAAACCCTAACCTTAAAGCTGAGAAAGGAGTATTTTCATCTCTATCTACTGAATATTCAAAGAAATACTTCAATGGATCTATTTCAGTCTACTATAATGATATAAATAATAAAATAACTCAATATGAGGTATCCGTAAACAATCGTACTGAAATGCACTATAAAAATGTTAATAGTGCAACACTCAAAGGGTTTGATGTTACATTATCTCAAACATTTTTCAGACAATTAACAGCTAAAGTAAATTATAGTTTCTGTGACGCAAAAGACAATGCAACAGGGTTGCAGTTACCGAGTAATGTGAAGCACAGCGGAACAATATCTGCTACATGGAATGGAACAGTTGCAAGAAGCCCATTTTCACTACACATATCGGGAATATTAAACTCTCCAAGGCAATATAATGAAGTTATAACAAATGATGCAGGGGAAGATGTTACTGAACTTTCGGAATCAAAGAGCCACTCGATCTGGAAAATTGCAGTTGTGAAACCTATCAGAATTAATAAACATACTATTGAACTAACGGGAAAGGTTGATAATCTATTTGGATTTAAAGCTAATACGTATGTAAATTCTGGTCGTATGTTTTTAGTTGGGCTTAGATATTCATTCAAATAAAATTAAAAAACAATAAATAAAATTAAAAAAATGAAAAACAGAAAACGATTATTTTTACTACTAATGTCTGTAGTAATGGTTACACTAGGAACTTCTTGTTCTAAAGATGATGTTGCACCTAAAGAGAATGAAGATCAAGAAAAGAGCTATCTTGATGCAACATCTATGACAACTTGGCACTATATTTCAGCTAAAGATAATAAAGTTATTGGAACTGGAGAGCACGGTACAGATGATGCAGCATGGGAAGAGAGAACAGACTGGGACTTTGCGATTCAACGTTTCAAAGTAAAAACAAATAGCGGAACTTCAGGAGAAGGTAAAAGCGGACTTTACACATTTGGGAAGGATGTGAAATTTGGTGCTATAACCTCTCTTGCTGCAAATACTGAATATACAGTAGATACAAAGATTGATGTACCACAGATGGATGGATCAACTATAAGTGAATCAAAATCATCAGCAGTTGTTTCAGTTATGCAAGGAGGAATGCCTCCCACATGGGATAAATCACCTATTTATGCGATTCGTTCAGCCGATGGGGGAAGCGTATATAAAATAGAATTTACACAGTATAAAAATGATAAAGGGGAATCTGGATGTGTAAAGTATAATATTGGAAATATAGCTATTGATCCAGTTAAGGTAAATACTATGTCTGTTGATGCAACATCAATGACAACTTGGCATTATATCTCTTCTAAAGATAATAAAGTTATTGGAACTGGAGAACAAAATACAGATGATGCAGCATGGGAAAAGAGAACAGACTGGGACTTTGCGATTCAACGTTTCAAAGTAAAAACAAATAGCGGAACTTCAGGAGAAGGTAAAAGCGGACTTTACACATTTGGGAAGGATGTGAAATTTGGTGCTATAACCTCTCTTGCTGCAAATACTGAATATACAGTAGATACAAAGATTGATGTACCACAGATGGATGGATCAACTATAAGTGAATCTAAATCATTAGCAGTTGTTTCAGTTATGCAAGGGGGAATGCCTCCAACATGGATGAAATCTCCTATTTATGCGATTCGTTCAGCCGATGGGGAGAGCGTATATAAAGTAGAATTTACACAGTATAAAAATGATAAAGGGAAATCTGGATATGTAAAGTATAATATTGCAAAAATTTAAACAATTGTAAACATTACTAAATATACCATCTATTACCAAAGAGCAGATTTACTATAAAATTTGTTCTTTGGTAGTATCCATTTTAAATAAATTAAAAGATGAACATGAATAAAAAACCAATAATTTATATATGCGTAACTATTGTCGCAATACTATTTTTTTGGATAGGATATAGTCACTTTTTCTCTCCGACAAAAATTGCAACATTAAATTTCCCCGACTTTACTGTTGAGAAATTTATACGCTCAAATAATAATCCATGGATTGAAATTGAGACTGTAAGACTTGATGATGTTAAGGATATTACAAACTATGATATGGTGATGGTTCGTATACATGGAGCGAGCATGAATAAAACTCACCTTGATGCCATAAAGACAGCAATAGATAAGGGAATTCCAGTATACTCAACAGAGAGTGATAATTCCGAAATAAATTCATTAAGTGATAATGAGTTGAAATATCTTTCAACTCTTATGGACAATGGTTCTGTAAAGAACTATCAAAGTGCGTTTAACTATATACGAAAAAATATAGATAAAAAAGTTGCTTTTAATGGAGAATATTCTGAACCTAATATTATTCCTGCAGATTACTTTTTCTCACTAGGAGATGATGAGTTCTTTGCTACATTTGAAGAGTATCAAGATTTTTACAAAAAATCGGGGCGATACAAAGAGGGTGCGCCTCGTATTGTAATGCTATCTGGCAATCTCAATATACAAAACTCAAATGAAGAACACATGAGTGCAATTATTCTTTCGCTTGAACAGAGAGGACTTAACGTATATCCTATAAACTCTTTTGGTTCTAAGAAGTTAAAGATGATTGAAGCAGTTAAACCTAATCTTATAATTAGTCGTCCTCACGGTCGCCTTATAATGGGTGGAGCTGAGAGTGGAACAGAACTTCTAAAGACTCTTAATGTGCCAATTCTTGCACCTGTTACTGTCAGTGAACTGTATGATACATGGCTTACTAACAAACAAGGTATGGCTTCAGGTGGTATGACCTCAATGAGTGTTGTAATGCCTGAACTAGATGGAGCGATTGCCCCTTTTGCCGTAGCAGCACAATTTGAACATAATGGAATGCATATTTTTAACGCAATCCCTAAGCATACAGAGAAGTTTTGTAGTATGGTAGAGAAATTTGTTACACTACAAACGAAACAAAATAATGAAAAACGTGTAGCTATTTACTACTACAAGGGTATGGGTAAAGGTACTCTTTCTGCGGCTGATATTGAAGGAGTGAACTCTCTTTACAATACTCTTAAAATGCTTAAGAAGAGTGGTTATAATCTAACAGGCTTGCCGAATAACGTTGATGATTTCGAAACAATGTTACATCGTCAAGGCTCAGTTCTTGGACCGTATGCACTTGGAGCTTATGATGAATTTATTAAAAATGGAAACCCTGCACTTGTAAATATAAATAAATTTAAAGATTGGTGTAGTAATATTTTACCTGATCAACTTGTTGCCGATATGCAAGCAAAATATGGTGATGCCCCAGGTGACTATATGGGCGTAGAGCTTGATGGGGAGAAATACATTGCTATTGCTCGTCTACAATTTGGAAATGTAACAATACTACCTCAACCACTACCATCTGTCGGTGAAGATCGAGAAAAACTTATGCATGGAGTTCCCGGTGCGCCATCATATCCCTATGTGGCATCTTATATGTGGACACGAGAGGAGTTTGATGCTGATGCACTGATACATTTTGGAACTCATGGAAGTCTTGAATTTATACCTGGTAAGCAAGTCGCTCTTTCAGATTACGATTGGACTGATGCACTTGTGGGCGATATGCCACACTTCTATATATATACAATAAATAATATTGGAGAGGGTATTATTGCAAAACGTCGTAGCTATGCCACTCTTATAACTCATTTAACAGCTCCATTTATGCAGAGTGAGCTCTATGATAATTTACGCATTCTTAAAGATCACATCCATAAAATGGGACACCTTGAGGAGTCTAATATTAAACAAAATTATCGTGAGACAATTACGAAATTAGCACAAAAAGAGAATATATTATCTGCACTATCGATTGATTCGACTAAAGTTCTTAATGATGAAGATATTCAACGTGTACACATATATGTAGAGGAGATTGATGGGGCAAAAGTTAATGATGGATTATATACTCTAGGTACTCCTTATAGTGATACAAACCTAAATAATACTACTCGATTAATGAGTATAGACCCTATTCGTTACTCTTTGGCAATGATTGATGTTGCACGTGGCAAAATTAGTATAGATGATGTTGATAATTTAAGTTTTATTTCTCATAATTATGGCGCCAAGGCAGATAAGTTAATACAAAAATCTCTTAGTGGTGCAGATGTAACCTCTATGTTCAATTCACTTGTTACTGCATCGGAAAAAGCACTTCTTACCAAAAGTATTAAGGCAAAAGAGACAGAGCTTATTATGAGAGCTAAGATGATGGCAAAAATGAATATGATGGAAGAGGTAAAGCTCCCTAAATTCTTGAATGAGCAAGGTGAAATTATATTAGCTGAAGGAGAAGATATTAAAAAACGCCCCTCTGGTCACCCTTCATGGATTCCTAAAACAGGTAGTATGCCGTCAGAAAATCATGGTAAAGATAAAAAAGACAAAAAAGAGATCTCTGCAATGGGTAAAATGGCAGAAGCAAAACCTGTTGGTGTAGACGAACAAAGCAAAATCACAAAAGATGAGGAACTTATCAATGCCCTAAATACATTAAAGGAGGCATTAGAAAGTGTTAAGTCAACAAGAAGTAACTTATTTGAAAGTACTCAAGCAGAAGCTTTAGCACTTATTGATGGTTTAAATGGCGGATATATTGAGCCATGCTCCGCAGGTGACCCTATTGTAAATCCTAAATCAGTACCTACAGGACGTAATTTTTATGCTATAAATCCAGAGACAACACCTACTGTTGAAGCATGGAAAGAGGGACGTCGATTGGCAGAGAGCTTGCTTGATATGGAATTTAAATCAAAAGGGAAGTATCCTGAAAAAGTTAGTTTCACACTTTGGTCATCAGATTTCATCTCAACAGAAGGGGCGACAATTGGTCAGATACTTTATCTATTAGGAGTTGAACCATTACGTGATGGGTTTGGATATATTCGTTCATTACGTCTTATCCCAGGAGATAAATTAGGCAGACCTCGTATAGATGTTATTGTACAGACATCAGGACAACTTAGAGATATTGCCGCATCTCGTCTTGAACTTATTAATAGAGCAATCTCTATGGCAGCAGAAGCAGACGATAAAGGAGATAATTTTGTTCGCAAAGGCTTTGAAGATGGTGAGCGCAGACTTTTAGAAAAAGGGTTTTCTCCTGTTGATGCTCGTAAATACTCTCGAGAAAGAGTCTTTGGAGGTGTTAATGGTAACTACGGAACAGGAATTACAGGGATGGTTCAAAAGAGCGATAGTTGGGATAAACAATCTGAAATAGCAGAGCAATATATATATAATATGAGCGCAATGTATTCATCTAACGGTTCGGAGAACTGGGGCGAAATGCGTGAAGGAGTATTTGAAGCAGCACTACTAAATACTTCAGTTGTAATTCAACCTCGTTCGAGTAACACATGGGGTCCTTTAAGTCTTGATC
>CAMQVY010000048.1 GCA_947038405.1 uncultured Rikenellaceae bacterium
ACGGAAATAATAGTCGTCCATTCATCATATCGCTTGACGGTTGGGCTGGAACACAACGCTATGCTGGTATCTGGTCGGGAGATCAAACTGGAGGAGATTGGGAGTATATTCGTTTCCATATTCCAACATATATCGGATCAGGATTATCTGGACAACCAAATATTTGCTCAGATATGGATGGTATTTTTGGTGGTAACAATGTTCCTGTTAATGTTAGAGACTACCAATGGAAAACATTTACTCTAATGCAATTGAATATGGATGGTTGGGGATCTAATCCTAAGTATCCTCAAGCATTAGGAGAGCCTGCGGCATCTATCAATCGTATGTACTTGAAACTGAAGTCTGAGCTAACACCATACGCATATAGTCTATCTGAAGAGGCTACTTATGGTAAGCCTGTTATGAGAGCAATGTTCTTAGAGTACCCAAATAAGTACACTTATGGAAAGGCAACGCAGTATCAATATATGTTTGGTCCAAACTTCCTAGTTGCTCCAATATATCAAGATACGCAAGCTGATACATTGGGTAATGATTTACGTGATGATATCTATCTTCCTGAAGGTACATGGATTGACTACTTCTCTGGTGAGACGTATGAAGGAAATAGCATTGTAAATAATTTTGATACTCCACTTTGGAAACTTCCTGTATTTGTTAAGAACGGAGCAATCATTCCTCTTTCAAATCCTAATAATAATGTAACAGAGATTAATAGTGCTCTTCGTATCTATGAAATCTATCCATACAAATATAGCTCTTTCACTGAGTATGATGATGATGGAATAACAGAAAAATATAGATTAGGAAGAAGTGCAACTACATTTATTGAGTCGGATGTTAATGATAAAAATAGTGTTACTGTAACTGTACATCCAACTAAAGGTGACTTTAATGGTTTTGTACGTGAGAAAGCGACAGAATTTAAGATTAATGTAACTGCTAAGCCTAAGAAAATTTCGGCAAAAATTGGTAAGTCTAAAGTTAAATTCACAGAGGTTAACTCTATGGAGGATTTTGTTGCTGGAGAGAATGTTTACTTCTACAATGCAGAGCCTAACTTAAATCAATTTGCGACAGAGGGAAGTGAATTTGCAAAAGAGGTGATTGTTAAGAATCCTCAGATTTTAGTTAAACTAGCTGCTTCGGATATTACGGCAGGAGCTACAACACTAAAAATTGATGGTTTTGTATTTGAGCCAGTAGATCATCTTAAAGTTACATCTGGAGCATTAACAGCACCTAAGGTTGTGATTACAGATGAGAACACTGAAGCGTATACATTGAAGCCAACTTGGAATAAAGTTACAAATGCAGACTACTATGAGATCATGTTTAATGACATGCTTTATACAACAATCAAAAACACAGAGTTGTTGTTTTTAGACTTAGTACATGAGACACCTTACTCATTTAAAGTTCGTTCAGTGAATAAAGATGGTGTTTCTGACTGGGCAGAGGTTAGCGCAACAACAAAAGCTAATCCATTAGAGTTTGCAATTCAAGGAATTACAGGTGAGTCATCTGCAGCAGGTCAAGGAGGACAAGGTCTTGATAAATTATTTAACTTAGAGGAGAATGACGCATGGCATACTAAGTGGGGCGAAAAAGCTGTACCATTTAACTTTGTTATAGATCTTAACTCTGTAAATAAGTTAGATAAATTCCATTACGTACCACGTAATCCGAGTGGAAATGGAACTCTATTGGAAGGAACTATATCTTACAGTATGGATAAAGAGAACTGGACAAAAGCAGATACATTTATTTGGGGTGCAACTGGTGACGTTAAGATATACACGTTTGCTGACCAACCAATGGCTCGTTTCATCAAACTAGATATAACAAAGGCTTCTGGAGATTATGGCTCAGGTCAAGAGTTATATGTATTTAGAGTACCTGGCTCATCAAGTTACTTACAAGGAGATATTAATAGTGACAAGAAGGTTGATAAAAATGACCTTGTTTCATATATGAACTATACTGGTTTGAGATTGGGTGATTCGGACTTTGAAGGGTATGTAAGTATTGGTGATATTAACCAAAATGATCTGATTGATGCTTATGATATGTCGCTGGTTGCAGTTGAACTTGACGGAGGAATTAAAGAGGTTGATAGTTTAGATGTTGCTGGAGATATCAAACTAAGTGTAGACAAACAGAGCTACAAAAAGGGTGATGTTATTACTATCAGTGTGAAAGGTGATAAACTTCAATCGGTTAATGCTTTAAGTTTTGCTTTGCCTTACAGTAATGAAGATTACGAGTATGTTGGCGTTGAAGCATTGGCTACAAAAGGTATGGAGAATCTTACATTAGATCGTTTACATACTAATGGTGTAAAATCACTGTATCCAACATTTGTAAACTTGGGAGAGAAGCCTAGTTTAAGTGGAGATTTAGATCTATTTGTTTTGAAATTTAAAGCGAAGCGCGATCTAAAGTTCAACCTTAAATCTATTGATGGTATCTTGGTTGACGATAAGTTAAAAAGTCGTAAACTATAAACTAAGTTGCAACTGATATATCTATATTACTCCAAGGGGTATATATAGGTTGAGGTTCAAATATATTAATTACAAAAAACTCAGCAGTTGGAATTTATTCCGATTGCTGAGTTTTTTGTTTAAAAAAGGTTATATGAGTTGAGTTTTACAATATGTTGGTTACACTTCTCAAGCTACGTTAATAAAAAATTACAATAATTATTTTTAGAGTAATTTAAATAGATATATTTTAATTATCTTGGCAAAAAGAGTGAAAACTATACCCTAAAATAATTTTACATGAGAAAACTAATTTTTACAACGTGGTTGATTTTAGCCACATTATTATTTACTAATTGCGCTTCATTATTTGGGAAGAAGGAGAGTTTTGAGATTGGCAATAGGGAGTTTGTTCTTAATGAGAAGCCGTTTCTGATTAGAGCCGCAGAGATCCACTATCCACGTATTCCAAAAGATTACTGGGAGCATCGTATTGAGATGTGTAAGTCGATGGGAATGAATACTATCTGTTTATATGTATTTTGGAATATCCATGAGCAGAAGATGGATTCATTTGACTTTGAGGGTCAAAATGATATAAAGGAGTTTTGTAAATTGGCTCAAAAGCATGGGATGTACATCATTGTACGCCCTGGGCCTTATGTTTGTGCTGAGTGGGATATGGGAGGTCTACCTTGGTGGCTATTGAAGAGAGAGAATGTTCAGGTTAGAACAAAGGAGGATGCTTTCTTTTTAGAGAGGATGAAGATTTATTTCTCTAAAGTTGCTGATGAGTTAGCCCCTATGACTATCAAAAATGGTGGAAATATAATAATGGTACAAGTTGAGAATGAGTATCCATTGTATGGTAATGACAAGGAGTATATGGAGATTGTTAGAAGTGCAATAGTGGATGCTGGATTCGACAATGTCGAGTTGTTCTCTTGTGCGTGGAGTCACAACTATAAGCCAACTATGTTAGATGGAGTTCTTCCGACTATAAATTTTGGTGCTGGATCTAATATTGATGAGCAATTCAAAGATCTGAGTAAAGATTGCCCTACAATTCCATTGATGTGTAGTGAGTATTGGTCTGGCTGGTTTGACCATTGGGGACGTCCTCACGCAACACGTTCTGTTGAACATATGTGTGGAAGTATGAAGGATATGTTGGATCGTAACATCTCTTTTAGTTTGTACATGGCACATGGTGGAACTACGTTTGGTCAGTGGGGAGGAGCGAATACACCTCCATACTCGACTATGGCAACATCTTATGATTATGATGCACCTATTAGTGAGGCTGGATGGGTTACACCTAAATTTACAGCAGTAAGAGAGTTACTTGCTAACTATTTGAATGAAGGAGAGGTTATTCCCGAAGAGATTCCTGCTCAAAATACAGTGATTACAATTCCTGAATTTAAGTTAGAAGAGGTTGCTCCGTTGTTTGATAACCTACCTGAGCCAAAGTTCTCTGAGGATATAAAACCGATGGAGATGTTTGACCAAGGTTGGGGGCGTATCCTTTACAGAACTAAGTTACCAGCAGGAGATGCTAATCGTAAATTGCTTATTGAGGATGTACACGATTGGGCACTAGTATATGTTGATGGAGAGCAGGTTGGTAAGCTTGATAGAAGACGTTCAGAGAAGCTGCTAAATCTACCTTTGACAGATCAGGAGACAACACTAGATATTCTTGTTGAAGCTACGGGACGAGTAAACTTCGGAGGTGGAATCATCGATAGAAAGGGTATTACTAGCGCAGTAACAGTTTTAGATAGAGACAATAAAACATCATTAAAGGGTTGGGAAATATATAATTTTCCTGTTGATTATAAGTTCCAATCATCGCTATCATACAAAAAGTCTGATAAAATAGAGGCACCAGCATGGTATCGTGGTACGTTTGAAATAGACAAGGTTGGAGATACATTTTTGAGTGTGAAAAATTGGGGAAAAGGAATGGTTTGGGTAAATGGTCATAACATTGGTCGTTATTGGAGAATCGGACCTCAGCAAGCGTTGTATATGCCTGGATGTTGGCTTAAAGAGGGAGAGAATGAGATTATCATACTTGATCTTGATGTACCAGAGTCTTGTACTGTATCTGGATTAGATAAGCCTGTGTTAGATGATTTAAGAGCTGATAAGACACTATTAAATAGGAAAGATGGTGAGAATTTAGATTTAACAAAAGAAGTTCCTGTAATTTCAGGGAGTTTTGTTCCTGGGAATAAATGGCAAAAAGTTAAGTTTAATAGCACTAAAAAGGGTAGATATTTATGCTTAGAGGCTCTTAGTAGTTTCAGTAATGATGGTATGGCATCTATTGCAGAGTTATATGCGGTAGACAAAAATGGTAAAGATATTTCTCGTGATGATTGGACTGTAGTATATGCCGATAGCGAAGAGGTGATGCAGGATAATTCAGATGCAAGTAAAGTGTTTGATCTTCAGGAGTCTACGGTGTGGCATACTAGCTGGAGTGATAATAAGGTATTTCCGCACCAGATTGTTATTGATTTAGGAAAAGAGTATGATCTATCTGGGATTAGATACCTTCCAAGACCACAAGAAAATGCACCTGCTATTATTAAGGATTTTAATGTTTATTTAAATAGTTCTCCTTTTAAAAAGTAGTACGTTACATTAAAAATATATTGAATAAAAAGCTCTCTTTAATGCAAATTTGAGAGAGCTTTTTATATACTTTTGTTTCTGATATTTATTTGTCAGTTGTGACTTGGTATTTAGGTTTAAATAACCATAGATGTAGCTAGGCATGAAAATTGAGAATTTAAACTAGTATGATAAGAATTATTATAATATTTATCCTAACAGGGGTAACACTTTTAGGGTATGGGCAGAGGCAGGACAATACAAATACAGTAAGAGGTCGTGTCGTTGAGTCGACAACTCAGATTCCAATATCTAATATTACTGTGGAGATATTAGACCAAAATAAAAAAACAAAGACAGACTACAAAGGATACTTTGAAATAGAGGGTATTTCGGGCGGTTATCATAGTGCGTATGTTCATGGTTATGGATTTAAGTCAATTGTGTCAGAGTCTTTTTTGGTTAGTTCTACGAGTATATCTAAGGAGTTGTTATTTGAGGTAGATTACGTTGTTAACGATTTAGTTAATGCCGAATCAGATCCAAAGATGGTTGATTTAGATGAAATATCTATTCAAGCATCTGCACTGAGGTCAACAATAGAGTCACCAATATCAATCAGACGTATCGGTACGGAGGAGATAGACTTAACCCCTGGAGCTAATCGAGATATATCTAAAGTTGTACAGTTGTCAGCTGGTGTCTTGCCAATTAGTTTTGGTAATCGAAATGATGTACTAGTTAGAGGTGGAGATGCTAATGAAAACAGATATTTTCTTGATGGTATTGAGATTCCAGTACTTAACCACTTTGCAGTGCAAGGAGGTAGTGGAGGGTATGCGTCACTCGTGAATACAGAGTTGTTAAGTGGGGTTAAATTCTATACTGGTGCATTTCCGTCAGAGTATATAAATGGTGTAAGCTCTATACTTGATATGCAGATGAAGAGTGGGAATTCTGATAAGTTTCACGGTAAATTAATTGTAGGTGCTTCGGATGTTGGATTAAATATAGATACTCCAATATCTAAAGATGGAAAAACAACACTGATTGCTTCATATAGACGTAGTTATCTACAACTTCTATTTGGTGTTCTAAACTTACCATTTTTACCGACATACAATGACTATCAATTTAAAATAAGCTCCAAACTAACCGATAGGGATGAGATATATTTTATTGGTCTCGGTTCATTTGATAATAATAAACTTAATCTTTCGATTGAAAATCCTGATTATAGTCAAAAATATATATTAGGCTACCTTCCAAATAATAACCAAACGAGCTATGTGTTCGGTGTTGGGTATAAGCATAGATTTAATGGAGGTGAGTTCCTTGCTGTAACTAGCCACAATTACTTGTATAACGAGCTATACAAGAGTAGAGATAACGACACTTCACTTGATAGGGTAATGGATATATCGAGTAATACTAAAGAGTATAAACTTAGAGGAGAGGTAAAGCTATATAATCTTGGTGGTTTTACCCTAAAAGCAGGTGTTGGAGGTGGATATGGGAAGATGAATAGCTCTACATATCAACAGATATACAGTGCGAATCATCCGCAGATAGTTGTTTATGATAATAGTACATCAGTTCTCCGTTATAGTTTATATGCCACGCTTAGTCGTGAGATTATTAGAGGTAAATTATCTAGTTCTGTTGGGTTACGAACAGATGGGATGAGTTACTCATCGAAGACAAGTAATCCACTAAAACAACTATCACCACGTTTTAGTATCTCATATAAATTAGATCCAAAATTGAGCTTTAGTAGTAGTGTTGGAAGATACTATCAAGAGCCGTTATATACTACGCTTTCTATCGAAGATAATAAGTCTCGTTTGAAATACCTTGGTGTAGATAGCTACGCCTTAGGTGTGAATTATTCGCCAACACATGATTCAAAGTTAAAGGTAGAGGCATTTTATAAGAGATATATGAACACTGCGATCTCCCTGCTAGATTCACTGCCAGTGTCAACATCTGATCTTGAGGAGTCTGTTATTGGTGCAGTTCCTGCGGTAAGTAGTGGTGGAGGTCGTTCGTATGGTCTTGAGTTCACATATCGTAATTTAGATCTAAAAAATACTATTATCAACACCTCTTATACGCTTATGAAGAGTGAGTTGAATAGGATGGATAGTGAGTTACAGCCTATTAAAGGGGAGTATTGGAACTCTAGTTGGGATGTTGGGCATATATTGAATATTAGTGCTATTCATAAGTTTCGTAGAGATTGGAGTTTTGGTGCAAAGTGGTATCTTGTTGGGGGGTTACCATACACTCCATATGATTATGATCTATCTTCAAATATAGATGCTTGGGAGGCACGCAATCGCCCATATGCTGATAGAGATTATTATAATGACAGTCGTTCGGCGGCTTATCATCAATTAGATTTGAGGGTAGATAAGGTTTGGTACTTTAAGAGTTGGAGCTTAGGCTTCTATTTAGATATACAGAACGTATATAATAAGAGTACACGAAAACAAGATTTAATCCTGCCAGAGGTAGATTCCAACGGTAATAATGTTATTGATCCTGATCGTAATGGTCACTATAAGATGAATACTATTGAGAGTAATTATGGTGGTACGATATTACCGACGCTAGGAATAACGATTGAGATATAGAGTCTCAATCGTTACTTTTATGCCAAGATGATATTAGTTATAAGATTTTATATTTTTATAACTTGATTCTAGTTTCGTGAGAGAGGCTAGATGTCTCTGCAATTAATTCAACTCTATTTGAGTCTTCTGTCTGTACAATAAAAGATGCAATGCCTGCTTCTGATTTAACTCGCGTTGGGCTAAGTATCTTACCTCCCTTTACAGAGAGGGAGACATCTGTATTGTTGTCATTAACAACAAGAGTTCCATTTTCATCGACTAAACTAACGTAAACTATCGCAATGTCATTCTTAGTCAATTGCTTTCCACTTTGAAAATATGATATTTTAAGTTTACTTACTTTTTGAGGTGTACGAATAACCTCTTTTGTTTGAGCTATACCATCTATATATCCTATTGCTTCCAGCTCTCCAGCTCTCCATTGAATATTATTGAATGTGAATGGTGCTTCGGATAAATTGTTGCAATTACCTTTATCAAAAGGCTCTCCACCTGTGTACCATTTTTTCTGATCTTTAGAGTAGTCACTATCGTTACCACTATCTTTTGCTTGCCTAGCTATGACCTCACCATTTACTTTTAATTCAACTTCGTCGACATTTCCATAGACGACCACTTGTTGATTTGAGTCATCTCTTTCTGTCCACCAGTTAGCTATCGTCACAAATGGCTTCATATCTCCACTTGGTTGAGGGTGTCCAACTTGAACTTGGCTACGGAAGAAGTTTAGCGAGAATTTGGGCAATCTAAATATGTCAGCTACACCACTATAACATATATTATCGCAACAACCTCTATTGTAGTCATACATGCTCCAAACAGCGTCTCCCATAGTTTCGGGGTAGTATGCTCTATATCGATTGTGTGACCATTGAGCATTCCATAAGTTGTTTAATAGAGCAGTTTCCCCATCACCACGTTTTTTTCGTGTAGAGCTATAGTGTCCGCCAAATTCAAAGTCATAATACTCTCTAATGAAACTTGGATTTGCAGTGTTATTTTTGCGGTTAAACCCCTCTTCCCAGTCATTGTAACTTACATCGAAGCCATCATAACCATACCCGTCACCTGCGGTGAAACATTGATCGCCAGGATATTCGTTGTGTGCAATTTCGATGACTTTATCTTTCCATTCGCTAGGGGGCCATGATTCGTTTAGTATCACTTCCCACATTATTACTGATGGGTGATTCCTATCTCTGCGTATCATCGCTTTTACATCTCTGTGTGTTAGCTCAATAAAGGTTTTATTATTGTTAAAAAATTGCCATCCTGGTATTGGTTCAATCGCTAAAAGGCCTAACTCATCGCAAGCATCTAGCACTGATTCATCTTGAGGGTAGTGTCCCAATCGAACTGTATTAAATCCATTTTCACGAATTTGGTATATATCTCTATATTGAGCATTGTCTGAGAGAGCATTGCCAATATATGGGTACTCCATGTGGCGGTTACTTCCAACTAAGCGCAATGGCTTGCCGTTAATACAGAAACCTCTATCTTTACTCATCTCCATGTGCCTAATGCCTATTCGAGTCTCCTCAATATCAATAACTCTACCATTTTCAATCAGCTCTGTTACAACCATATATAAATTAGGCTTACTCGGAGACCATAGTTTAGGCGCTTCAACTTTAATAGATGTAATATCTTCTATTTCGGTACTGTTAGATAGTGCTGTGACCTCTTCTGCTATTTTTTTTCCTCGCTTATGACCAGTGAATAGACCATCTATTTCATATAGTTTATGAGATAGGTGTGTTTTTCCTGGGTTGTTTTGAATCAAATGAGTCTGTATTCTAATCGTAGCTTGTTCTTTGGTTACTTCGGTGTATGTTACAAAAACGCCACCACTCGCAACTTTATCTGCCTTGATTGGATGAGATATGTAGTTG
>CAMQVY010000049.1 GCA_947038405.1 uncultured Rikenellaceae bacterium
ACACAACTGGAAGAAACATAAGTGACTGAGTAAAATACGCTAGAAGTAAAAATAGATGTATATGGCTGAGGGAATACGTATCGTGTTCCCATACTGTAAAGATACATTGTTTGTGCTGCCATTCTATATATGCGGGTAAAGTGGAATTCCTAATTAAAACCACATAAAAGGTTAAGCCCCTTTTTTATAATTAATGAATGGTTTTACATTGTTCCAAAATTCCTCAATAGTTGGATTCCTATCGCAGAATGTCTTCTTTTTTATTATACCAAGTTTATATATACTCACACATAAGTAACTCCATTTGTTTAGGTGAAATAAGAGAATTTACGTAAATTAATTCGCATTTTAGAGTCTTAAAGAAGCTCTCAGCCACAGCATTGTTCCAACAATTTCCATTTCGACTCATACTCTGTACAATATTATGATCCCTTAATATATTAATAATCTCATTACAAGCGTATTGTATACCACGATCAGAATGATAAATCATTCTTGGCTTCGGAGTTCTATGTTTTATTGCTATTTTAAGTGCTGGAATCACGGTCTCATTAGTTCTCAAAGAGTCACTTTACCTACAGAAACTTCATGCCAATAGTTATAATATGAACTAGGTATGATGTTTAATGCTCTTGCCATCATCTAGACACTGTAACGACTTTTATTACTATCCATAAAAGTATATTTTACTTGTCTATTTTGGAGAAGACGGTAATCGCCTTTTTTAATACCTCAAACTCTATCTCAATATTCTTAAGAGCTTTCTATAGCTATTTAATACGATATTGCTCATAAGTAAGGCGTTCGATGTCCATGCCTTAAAAGCTCGCATAACCAAATTCAAGATACTCCTTGCGCCACTTAGATAGTTATGATACTGAGATCCCTAATTCGCGCGATAAAGCAGATAAAGTACCGCATTGATAACTTAATTTGACAGCATTCTCTTTGAATGATTTGTCGTAATATTTTGTTCACATAAGGCTATGGGTAAGTTTATTTTTTAGCTTAACCTACTCTCCAATTTTGCGTGAAAGTCCAGCTATTACTTACATTTTAAATGATGATGTAGGGTTAACCTAAAATGGGCCGACTTCCAATATTAGGAATTATTACTGTCCGATAAAATATTTTGAGTTCAAAAGTTAGGGCTGATTTCCGAGAATTAGGAAGTCAGCCCTTTTTTAGTTAAATTTGGTTTACTACAACTAAAATCTAACTATGAGCAAAGATACAAGTTTTATCGGACAGCCGATATTTTTACAGGTAATAAAATTACTTTCAAGAGAAGATATTAGATCCATTGAGCTCTCTAAATCGACTAATCGCTATATCAAGAAGTTCAATGGTTACAACCATTTAGTTACACTACTGTTTAGTATATTTGCTAATTGTGACTCTCTAAGGGAGGTTGTTGTTGGCATGTTGTCACTATCTAATAAACTCAGGCACTTAGGTTTAACCTATATAGTTAAACGCAGTACGTTATCTGATGCAAACAAGCGTCGCAGCAGTGATTTTTTCGCTCAATTGTACGCTCATTTATATAATAAGTATGCTAAAGTTTTATCGGACAGCCATTCTGAGAAGGGTCGTCAAAACAGGCTATATATCATAGATTCAACTACTATAACGCTCTTTAAGCAGATATTAAAGGGAGCTGGTCGCAATCCGAAAAGAGGTAAGAAGAAGGGTTGGATAAAGGTTCATACACTTATCGCATCAGATGAAAACATACCACGTATGATCATAATGAGTTCAGCGGCAACTCATGACCATATAATACTTAAAAAGTTAGATTTACCCGAATATTCATTTATTGTATTTGATCGTGCTTACGTTGATTACGGACAGTATGAGACGTTTTCAGAGAAAAACATAACCTATGTCACTAAACTAAAAAAGAATGCTAAACATATCCCTATTTCAGAACTGGAGATGCCTTTAGGTACTGATAACAACATCCTAATAGATGAGGAAGTTGAGTTTAAGTATGGTAAAAATAGGTCTTTGGTGCACCGTGCAAGAAGAATTGCATATTGGGATAGTTCTAATAAGCGTGTAATAGAGTATTTAACAAATAACTTTGAGATAAGAGCGGAACAAGTGGTTGATATCTATTATCGAAGATGGCAGATAGAATCCCTTTTCAAACAGTTAAAGCAGAGTTTTCAGTTAAAATATTTCCTCGGTGATAATATTAACGCTATCGAAAGTCAAGTATGGGTCGTAATGATTGCAAATTTATTAGTATCTGTAATAAAAAAAGGACTGAAACGTGTGTGTAGCTACACGGGCATAGTATCTTTGATAAGGCTACAACTTATGAATTATATATCACTTTTTGATCTTCTAGAAAAGCCAGAGAGAGCCTGGTTGGAATTACTCGAAAAAGAGAAGAAGAAGATTGATTTACTCCCTTCATTATTTTGATTTTTCAAATAGAGGGGCTCGATTTTTTACTTATAACGAAAAAGTGTCAGAGATATATTCTCTGACACTGGTTTGTTGTGGATTTGTATTTTTATCGGACAGTAATAATTAGGAATATCAACCCATTAAATTTTGGTTTAAAAGTTTTATCGGACACCAATAACTATATTTCTAATTCGTCAATTCGATTATGATATAGTTTTGAACCCACCTACTACATGTTTATTCCGTTATACACCTATCTTTTTAAACTTCTTTTTTCTCGCTTTACGCACTCTAAAGTATAAGTATGATCCATATACTAAAAAGTATATGGCAATATTAGTATACGCTTTATCTGTTTTAGTCATTTCAATATCAGAGAAGCGAAATATCATACTCTTCGACTCTTCATGCTTTGTTCCCGTTAGTACCGAGTTGTGTCCTGTAAAATAATTTTCCGAAACCTCCTCTATAGTTATGCCCTGCTCAATTGCCATACGTTTTAATGCATTGTGATTTATTATATCATCTGCTTTAAGTCCTACTGAATGGATAAAGAGCATTGCATAGAGTACATATGACCATTTTTGTACCTTTTTCCACTTCAAATTACCCATCTTGCGATGAACCGCATCAAATGAGGTTACCCACAGCACAAGAAATAGTACACTCATCACGATACCTAATACGTAAACGAAACTTGTAACACCCGAACCTAATTCACTAATAACTTGAGATTTAGACATGTACTCTTCGTGGTCGGCAAAGTATGACCAAGCTGTCGGAAACGAGTACAAAATTCTCTTTGTTGCATGGGCAATTACTGAAAATCCAACAATTATAGAAAGTTCCTTGCGAATCGACAGTAGCCTACCAATACTACGATTCCTAGGGCTAAACGCTCCAGTATACATAATAATCACAAGCAGTGGATGGATAAAATATGCCGCAACAGAAAATTCTAAGAGGATCATACTCAACACAGGTATGGCAAATAAGCTTGGCATCTTTACACCAAAGAACCCTAAGAGAATTGGTAGTGTCATAAGAACAGACAGAGTACCAAATATAAAGTAGTATGCTTTGTAATTTCGCTTTATTGATTTAGCTAATACAATAGCCAAAATTACGTAGATAACTGTCGAAATCAAAAAAGGTGATATTGAAAAACAAAATTCTATAAAATCTAGACTAGTTCTTATCATTATATATTTGTATTAATATGTTTTATGAGTATTTGATGGTAAGACAAAGTAGAAATCGGCTTTACCCTTATTTTTATTATCAAATGTGAACATTTCATCCTGGTATACAGTTGTCACAGTCCCAATCTTAACATTTGGTTTCTTCTCTTTAAGAAACGTGATGATGCCAATATCGTACACTGAATGGAAATTTCCGTTTATATGGATAAATGGAGTGCCATCAGAAAGATTCTTTGCTATGTTATGCGCCATCACAGCATCTTTCAGCGATTGCGCCTTATACATCATAAGACTTCTACTTTCCTTCTTACTATTTTCCCCATCATTCATCACCATCTTACCCATCTTACCTTCTTTTTTTGAATCAATTTCTGCTACAGGAGATGTTACTTTGACAAATAGTGGGTCAACAGTATCAATAGAGTCTACTCGATCAAGCACATCTATATAGTATTGCTGTGACTCTTTCGAAAAGTTTTCTCTTAACCCAGCTGCACCCATCTTCATCAACGCACCTGCATAACGACGAGGAACATTTGTTGCAACCATTTTGATCTTCTTCTCCTTAGCAAATTCCAAAATAGGGGCATAGTCCATCTTGTAATTAGGCCAAAGGTATGCCTCTGCTAAAAAACGAGATTCACTTATCAGATCTGCCATATACTCATCAATAATAAGCTGGTTGTCTGCCTCAAGCATCTCCATTCCTACAGTAATCTTATTGTTAAACACTCTTGCAAATGACTCTACGACCTCACGCTCTAACCAGTGAACAAGAGAGCTATTGTGATACTCACCAAGGAATATAACATCATTCTTCATAAGAGATTTGATCATCGCTCCATAAGATACGATATTTCCATCGTTATTATATATTAAATAGGCTGGTGATTCAACGTGATGTTTTGGGGGCTTTACAGTCTTAGTGTCATTTTTTTTTGCACCTAGCAATAGTGCAGGCATTGAGAGTAAGCAGAGCGCCAGTATTGTTACTTTTTGTTTGATATTTTTCATTTTACAATTATTTTTTAGTTTTCAACTGCATTCATTCGCATAAATTCATATTTAGCATCAATTGCAAAGCCCTTAGTCACCACATCTGTATTGATGTTATAGACATATGCTTGAGCTTGAATATAAGATACATGAGTACCATCGGTATCATAGTCATTACCAGTATCTGTATTGAGACCTATGTACATTTTGTCTCCATCTTTGCATAGTCGGTTGGCAAAACGACCTGAACTCCAAGGAAGATC
Organism: uncultured Rikenellaceae bacterium; assembly: GCA_947038405.1. Lineage (GTDB taxonomy): Bacteria > Bacteroidota > Bacteroidia > Bacteroidales > Rikenellaceae > CAMQVY01. Next base: position 4,880 of record CAMQVY010000049.1, read on the forward strand.
CTGCCCATCGAACTTAACTGGTGTAAAGGTCTTAGCCACGTTGTCGTAGATTGCATAGTAAGAGTTGAAAGCAACTCCTGTACTTGTCGCCCCAGACTTGTCTATGTCACGAATATAAAAGATTGCCTTGCCAGGTTTAAGATATCTTGTAATAAGTATATCTGCATTAGCTCCGAAGTTGTCAACGCAATATTCTGCATCTGCTTTGAGTTCTGTACTCTTTACACGAGTGATCGCAGAGGCTGTATTAGATCCTTTCTTCAAACAAGAGATATAGATATCATTATTAAAGTCAATGTAGGCTCTCTCTTCCAATATATCTCCGGTTGAGTGATATCTCAATCCTTGAACGTGAGTCGCCTCTGTCACCTGTTTAAGTTTCATGTTAGTAGGATCTATAGCTACGACAACCAACGATGTATTAATGTCGGGAACATACATATCTCCAGTCATTGGGTGCTCAATCTCTTCTGTCCCTTTGAGATATCTAGAGGTGAAGAGGAAGAGTGTATTATCCGATTTACGATACCTGAGGTGACCAGTTGTACTAAACTTAACAAAGTCATTAATTCCTTTAATTTCGAAGTTTCCCTCCGTAATTAGAGTCATATCCACAGTATTAATTTTACTCCAAATAATTTTTTTTGTTGATGGACTATATTTAGTCAACAATAAAATGTTATCATCCAACCACTCGTGAGCTGCTGTAAAACCCAATCCTCCAGAAAATGAGTTTGTTCCGAAAGGACATGAGGCAACAGATACTGCCTTATTATTCACAAGCTGAACTTTCTCCAAACCATCTTTACTTGATAAGATTTGATAATAATATTTCCCTTTTTGGATATTATTAGTGCTCAACTTACCACCTGAGACTTCGATACCACTACCCAAGACATTTACAGTTTGATCGCTATTGCTAGGATCAAAAACACTTGCCACATAAGATCCTGTTGCCGATGTGCCTTGAACTGTCAAAAAGAGATCGAGGTGCATATTGCCTTTTGGGTCATTGTCCTCTTTTGGGTCGACTTTACTATCGCCCTCACATGAATATAATGATAGCGACATAAGTGCCATCAAAGTGTAACATACTTTTTTCATTGCTTTAAATTTATTTGTAATTATTGTTTTGATTATATGAGTTAGGTTTATTAAATAGATATCTAAATTTGCAAAAAACAGATCTCCCCGGTTTTTGTAATTTATAATTATCGTAAGCTAATGCGTCGAATATATTGCTACAATCTGCTGAGATACTGTACCTATCATCAGCCCACGAGTATGCCATCATCACCGAATGAATACGCTGGGTTGGAATGATTGATTTGCTATCTGGATGACCATAAGATTCCCATGTGAGGGAGAACCGTCGTACATAATTAAAAGAATACCCTAGTGAGAGCTTATCGCGTGAACCTAAGATATCTCGAAACACATAGTCAACGCTCGTATATCCATATAGCGATGGGCGATTCGGTATTTTTTGCTTATAGGCTGCATTAGGTTTACCGTCATTTACCTTTGACTGCATCATATCAATTGCACTCTCGTAACTCATGTTAGTCTTGATTTTTAAACGATTTTTCCATCGATAGGTTAACTCTCCTTCAGCTCCGCTAATTGTAATGTTTGACAGATTTTTATATGTGAAATCCTCTCTGCCAGGAACAGCCATAATAAAGTCAAATACATCACGATAGAATAGTCCCATTTCGTACCCTAAAGTGTGGTCGTTAAACTCCACACTACCATAACCACCCAAATTATAGTTGTGACTCTTCTCTGCCTCTAATTTATAATTGGGATAGATATTTTCGCCATTACCCAAAATCTCTGTAACACCAGGTAGCCGTACACTGTATTCATACGATGCTTTAAGGGCTATCACATCATTTAATCTATATCTTGAGTTCACTCCATAGCCAGTGAAGATTTGTGTCATGTCTCGATCTGCACCATCGAATCCAGTATAATATGCATCGCTCGCATCATAATCCCTATCGCCGAGAGATACTGAGTTGACATACTCTTTAGCAGAGAGTGAGGTGAGCCATCTTGCATCAAATAGGGAGAGACTATACGAGAGTCCGATGAAGTGACGATTGAGCATATCATTCGATGTTGTCTCTTCTTTATCTTCAAAACTCATCTCTTTAGTGACTCTATTTTCAGTACTATTGAACAGGTAATTGAAGTTTACAGAGTGCTGGTCGTTAAATTTATAATCAAAATTACTCCTTACAGATGTACTCGGATTGTTGATATTACGAATCATTGGATCTGTATTAAGCTCTGCATCTGAAGATGGTTTATGGTAACCATTCCAGTAATACATTACCTTGGCCGTATCAATTATCGAAGAGGTATTCCACGTGTAGGACACCTGTCCATTGAAGAGGAGATTTTTTAACAAAAAATCTCTTTTCTGATAGCGTGCATTGATATTTATAGCTAAACTCTCTCTTGTCGCCTTACCATAAACCACATCTTGCGTTGCACCATTCTGTATATCTTTGTCAATCTTATTCACAGAGCCTGAGACGTAGAAGTAATCGGCCCAACTCCTATTGTTAACTCCCACATCTACCTGTCCAAAAATCGACAGATAGTCATCATGAAAACGACGACAATCTGCTATTTCAAAGCGACTACTCTCTGGATTGAGGATTCTCACATCTTGCATTATGTAGTTATTCTTCGAATAGTTTACACCAACAGATGGCTTGATGGTGATCCCTGTTTTTTCATCAATAATCTTCGCATTGAAGTCAAATTTTTGAGTCCCAAACGAGCCGTAGCCATACGACATATCAAAATAATTTTTATAACTATCCTTAGTAATAATATTTACAGCACCACCTAGTGCGTCGCCACCAAGATGAGCTGGTACAACTCCTTTGTATATCTCTATTCGATCAACTAAGTTGATAGCAATATTATCTAACGTGTAGTCACTCCCTTTTGACTCCAAGGGCAAGCCATCAATAAAATATCGAATAGTATTACCACCCATACCGTTAAGCGTAAGATCGAAATCTGAGCCCAGCCCCCCCCCTCGGCGGACATGTACACCAGTAGATTGAGTTACAACATCACTGAGGTTGTTTATCGTACCTGCATTTGAGGCTATATCTATTACTTTGACAGCAAATCCGCTCTCTCTTAACCTCTTAGCCTTACTTGAATGTTTTATTTCAATCTGGGTCATTGATAATGCTTGGAATTGGAGCTCAACATCTTTTTCTATGTCTTTATCTACAATTATTGTATCATTATAAGTATCATAGCCGATATAGCTAACTGAAAAAGTGTACTTATCAGGTGATATGTTCGTACCAAAGTGTCCATCGATATCTACTGTCAAGTAAATGGGCTTACGACCATAAGCGTCAATTGTAACGATAGCACCAACTAGTGTTTCGCCACTGGATGAGGTTATAGTTCCAGTAATCTTGTGGCTAGTATTGTCTGTAGCAAAGGCTGAAGAGCTAATCGTTAGAAAGATTATTATGAGGCGTACAATCTCTATTTTCATTAATTTATGCTTTAATTTCCAATAAAAAAAATTGGTTTTTTACTGCTACAAAGCTAGATGATAAATGATATTACCACAATACCTAAAATTAAGTATTATTATGTCGTAAGCGTTTCCTCATTAAGCAAATTCAGTTATTCTTCTCCTTATTCTTTGGCTTAATTTACATATCAAGCAGTAATTTCCTCAATATATAATCTGCAACATTTGGGGTGAAAGTTGCCATTTTATTTATAATATCAGTGAAATAGTCAAATGTATTGATGTTGTGTAACCGACAATAACACGCCAAATAGCTTGGAGTTAGTGTCGATTGTATCTACAGCTGGCGCAGCGAAATAAAATCGTATGCCAATGCCAGCTTTCAGGGACATATATATTCATAAATTTTGGGATAATATGAAATATGTTACTTAACTTAGTATGTAAATTAAGGTTGAAAGTCCAGTATGATACCGCGAGGGTTTACTGCTGTACAGTTAGGTGGGAAATGTGGCTTTTTAGATGGTCTTGGGGCGTTGGTAATTGGAGAGTCTCGATAGATATAACTAATATTGAAGATTTACATATTTTAGGAGTAGTTATAAATTCAAGTAATTAATTTCAAACAGGGTTATAAACTCTGTTTACTAAATATCGTTCGACCTAAAAGAAAGAAGAGCTGACCTCCTAAATATTGGGGGCAGCTCTTTGCTAAATGATAATATCATTTAAAAAACTAGAAAACATACTGTACTCTAAGTTGTCCCATAACTAGATTTTCTGTGTAAAATGAATTGCAATTCTCTCCAACTACCACATAACTTACATTGCACTTAATAGCCAAATTTTGATTTAAATACCAATTTGCACCGAATGACACATCATACTGTATATAATAATTAAAAAAGGGACCTTATAATACTTGAAAATTATACCACCTA
>CAMQVY010000050.1 GCA_947038405.1 uncultured Rikenellaceae bacterium
TGGTAACGATTTTACGTTGCAAAATTAAGTTTAACAATAATATTATGAGCAGACAGATGACAGCCAAATGGCGCAACATCAACGACTTACTATCTAATTCGTTACCGAAAAGTATTTCGTGTTTTCGGTAACGATTTGGTAACGATACTATGTCTTTTATTGGCTTATTGTCGTCTTTCAAGGCTACACTGAGAAGCAAAAAAAACACCGTAAAACCTTGATTTTACGGTGTTTGGCGTTGATTGTCACTCATTGTCTTGTGACTCGCAGCGGAGAGAGAGGCTCTCGAACTTATGATATAAATTAGTTTGTTATAATCTATTTTTTACTATACATTATGCTTTATAGTAGCAGTTTAATCAATTTGTAGTTTAATGTGATTCATTTTGATTTAATAATAAGTGTGCGTATATTTGTGCGTAATTAATAAATGTGTGCGTAAAACTGTGTGTAAATTATGGCTGTAAACTTCTACTTAGAAAGCAGAGTCGGCAAAAGTGGTGATGCCCCGATAAGGGTTAGTATCTCTATTGTTGGCATTCGTTTAGTGACCTCAATAGGGTATAGCATAAACCCCACTAAATGGGATAGTAAAAAACAAAAGATAAAACAAGGTTGTAGTAATGCTAAGGGCATTACGTACAATACTATCAATTCTCATTTAAACGCTATTGATAACTTCTTTATCGAGTACGAAAATACACTTCTTAAAGATAATATCAAAACGACTCAAGCTGATATTAAGAATATTTTAAAGTTAAACTTTAGTATATCAAAAAACTATGTAGCTCACATAGCTCCAGATGAAAAAACATTAATTGGTTACTTTGATGATTTTGTAAGAGATAATGGACAATCTAATGACTGGACCATTGCGACATTTACAAAGTTTAAAGCTGTTCGGAGTCACATACTAGCCTTTGATCCCTCACCTACATTCGATAGCTTCAATGCGGATGGGTTAGTTAGCTATGTGTCATATTTACGCACAATAAAAGATATGCGTAATAGCACCATTGGTAAACAGTTGGGTTTCTTGAAATGGTTTTTGCGTTGGACCACTACAAAGGGACATAATAGTAATACTGATTATGCTCTATTTAAACCGAAGCTGAAGAGTAGTGAAAAAAGAGTAATATTCCTAACGTGGGATGAACTAATGTCAATGTATAACTTTGAGATCCCTGAGAGTAAGAACTACTTGGATAGGGTAAGGGATGTATTTTGCTTCTGCTGCTTTACATCATTGAGGTACTCAGATGCCTATAACCTTAAACGAAGTAATATTATAGATAACTCTTTGCATATTACAACCGTAAAGACCTCTGATAGCCTTGTAATTGAGCTTAATAAGTACAGTCGCACCATTCTTAATAAATATGCTAATACTGTATTTAAAGGAGATAAAGCACTTCCTGTTATTAGCAACCAAAAGATGAATGACTACTTAAAGGAGCTAGGAGAGTTATGTGATATCGACCAACCTCAGACAATCGTCTATTTTAAGGGTAACGAGCGTATCGAAGAGACCTACCCTAAGCATGAGCTACTAGGAACACACGCAGGGCGTAGAACGTTTATTTGCAACGCTCTTGCTCTGGGAATTCCTGCACAGGTAGTAATGAAGTGGACTGGTCACTCAGATTACAAAGCTATGAAGCCCTATATTGATATAGCTGACAATATTAAAGCTAAGGCTATGAATAAGTTTGACGAGATATAAAGGAGCCTGAATGCTTTGTGCATCTGTAGTACTTAGTCCTATTTTCTCAAATAAAGCATTTGAAAGTTCTTTTTTATTCATATTATAAGAGTTTAATTTATAATAAAAAAATGTTCAAATGTTACTCTTTTGTATGCAATTTGAATGAGTGATTTTGAAATATATTCTCCGCAGCATCTGTTCTACGTTAAAAAACTCCTTTACGAAGTTCTCTTCGATGTAATCTGCCTGCCATTATAGCATCAATTGCAGGTTTGATAATCAAAGTCACAAGTGATCCAATAAAACTGGCTGTAATCAAATCGGACAATTGAAAAATATTATCTTCCATGTATATTGATTTTAAACTAATTTACATTCGTAATCTTCAATTAGTACAGCTTTTATATGATGATATAATTTATCTTGAAAATCTACGCTGTGTGATAAATTATATGGAACTCTAGAGTCGTGTTCATAGTCAAATGGCACATCTACCTTATCATCTGTTTTTCGTACTATTATTGTTGGTATCTTGCGAGCTCTTGCATAACCTAGTTCGTAAGCTACATTGGCTCTTGCTTCTGTGATATCAGCAATAAAAATCTGAGAACTATCTATTTTCTGAAACATATCTACTACAATATCTTTAGTTGCTCCATGATGAGTCATAATTTCGAACATAGATAAATTTAAAGCAGTATTCTCACTGTTCAATTTGTTAATTACATGCCCATATATTTGATTATAAGTGCGAACCTCTTCCGTTGAATAATAGGGCATAGCAACAAATATTTTTAGATCATTGGTATATATATTCTGATATATACCAAACAGGGATTGAGCAGCTACCTCAGTTAATTCACCGAGGTGGTTGCTCGACACCCACTTCAAAAATGAACTTATTGATGTGCCTATAAGATAAAGATGCAATGCAGATAGCATGAATGCTTGATTTCTAATTGCTTTTATAGTTGAATAAGGTCTAAATTCTTGGTTAACCTCCTCCAGAGCCTCGATTATCCTATCTATCTTTTCCTCCTCCTTAATATCTTTCAAGGTGTTATTAGCGTCAAAGAATCGAACGACATCTAACAGAGTGGTATATTTAACTATATCCCCCTTTTTGTTCGTAAAAGCAGATACTAAGTTTTTGTAAAATCTACTCAGATGCTCCGTCGGTATTTTTAGCGCAATTCTATGAGTGAGCAAATAATCTTCTCCAAACTCAGTTTGAATCTCAGATTCTGAAAATTTAGACTTTTCTCCAAGTATGTTTTTTAAAACCTCCTCCGATGTTAGTGCTTTTGCCTTTGAATTTATATTGTTGAAAATTGTAAGTTTACTCTTTTCAGACTCTGGAACGTCACTAAATAGAATCAAACAAAATGGTGTTGGATATTGCGTTTTACTAAACTTATCATCTGTTAGTTTCGCACTTAATCTATGGTTTCCATCTAATCGTGAAAAAGGTTGAGTTCTTATAGCCCATTCATCATCAATCTTAACAGTAACAATGTGTTCGCCTGATTTTCGAGCAGAAAATACTATATCATCAATATTCGATTTAAACTCTTTTTTATTGCGTATATCATCAAGCGGATCTACTCCGCTTGACTCTAACTTATTGTAGTCATATTTAAGCGTATAAGACAAAATCACCTCAGGGAAGAAAACCTCATCTCTTTTCTGAAGATACTCAGATATCTCATCTCTGTGTTCAATAATTAGATCCCGCTGAAGAGACTCTGCTTTAGATATATTCTGCAAGTCACTAAAATCTGCATAACCTCTAATTGTAATAAATCCCCCTAGTGAAGATTCTAATAATCCGATTAATTTCATAGGGTTAGTTATTATCTGTTAAAATAAGATTTTCGATAACGTTTATAGATTTCTGATATTCTAACATAGCATTATCTTTTATTTGATTAGCTTTGGCTTTAATATCATTTACCTTCTTAGTTATTATGTCTTGCTCGGATAAATTTGAAGGAAGAGGTATTAGTATTTGACCTATTTCTTGAAAGTTCAGATTCTTTTGAACAGCTGGTCTAGACAATCTGTCAGTTTGTACTTTACCAATAACTGAATTAATTATTATTGATAAAAATTGATTGTTTACAAGATCTTTATTCACAGATATTTTTGCAATAGCTTGATTTATATTGGCGTGAATTATGCTAGGTACAACTATCGAAAGTCCAATAGTTCCCGCTATTGTTATTAAGACATCCCCTTCTGCTAATTGAGATCTTTTTAAAGATCTTTCATGAATGTCTGATTTTACAAATAGTACATTTGAAAAATCAATAGTGTCGTCTTTTAAATCTTTTACTCGCACAAAAGGAATACCTGAATTGTCGGTATAATCATCACTTCCTGCCCTCGGGGTTGAGCCGCTACATATTGAAATCGATATTTTTTTAACAGTTTCTGGCCTAAATCGGCCATTATATAAAGCATTGTAAAACGAAATAAAATACTTTGTATAATACCTTGGATCTAATCTATTGCCAGAAACTTCAAAGAAACCGCGATAAAATTTGCGATTTTCTAATGTGTCTGCAGGTTTGTCGGGCATTATAATACCTAACTCACCAAGTAGATAATCATCAATACTATCAAGCAATTGTTGCGCTTTAAGCTCTGCTTTTTCTTTAAGCTCTCTTGCGTCAGACATCATCTTAGCAATACGTTCATCAAAGATAATAGGAATACTACGAAGTGCTGGATAGTCCAGAGCAGGGCGTGTTCCGCCTGTTGCCCTACGACTTGCCAATTTCTCAACGAAATCAAGATTAAGGTATGCCGCAAGAGTTTCGCTAACCTCTCTACTGCCTGTGACGATCTTAACACTATGCTGATTTATATTACCGCAAAAGCCTACAGGAGGAGTGCTTGCAATAGCCATTCGTCCTACGCCAGTGATCTTTATAACTAAATCTTGATCACAGAACGCGCTGCGTTTTAGATCATATTTATGCGTATCATAACTAATATACTTTACATCCTCTAAATCAAACACACCTTCAGATGTTAGATTTTGGACTCTTACAAATGGCACGCCATCCTCTGAAGTAGCATACTTAGTGCTATCCTCGATTTTTGGCGTTGCTCCACCAGCCATCTGCTTGACGTAGTGATTCAAGCGCACATTACCACATCTTGCACGAACCATACCTTCTAACTCTACGATAGAAGGAATATAGTATGCAGGATCTAATCTTTTTTCTTTTTCGCCCCAACCTAATAGAAACACTTTGTCTCTATCAAAATTGGGGCTTATACGAAAAAACTATCTTTGCCGTTTTCGATAGAGTTAATAAATTCGGATAGTTCTACTGCGATAGTATCTAAATCAGTCTCTCCTTTAATCTTTCGAGCTGTAGCATCGTACCCAATATTCTCGGCAATAGCCATAAATATTGGATAGTTCACATTGCTTTTTGAAAATTTCTCACGAAAGTCAAACTCCAGATTCTCCTTTATTTGTTCTATTTGCTCGCCATACTCAGCAGTAATACTACTCTTCCAATCTTTATATTCAACTGTCTTTTCAAACTCTTTTAGAGCCATCCTATCTAGGTCGTTAACTTTTACAGAGGTGTAATTATTTAAACCCTCCATTCGTTTTAATTTCAAGTTGCGTTCACTAACTAGTTCTTTAATGGCACTATTGTAGTATCCCTCATGCCATAAATTATCTTGAATATCTGACTTTGCATTGATTACAGCCTCAGTCTGAGCCTTTGTGTATTTGCGCAGGAACAGAATAGAGCTTTTTACACCTGCGCCATTTGCCATAAATGCAAACTGAGGTAGTGAAACTACAGATACAATACGAAATGACTCCTCGATCCAATCTCGAACAGGCTGCATACTGCTATTAGTTAGAATACCATCAGGTATAACAATAGCTACATAGCCACCTTCTTGAAGGTATCTATGGCATTGTTCCAAAAAGAGAACTTCTGTGCTTTGATTAGCCTTTGGAGATGATGCATTTCTGCTAGTCATCAATCGACTAATCCAATTATCCTCTTTATTGCCTAGTTTGTAGTTCTTTAGATAGGCGTTTTCGCTCAATTTAATTTGAGATCCAAATGGAGGATTAGTTATAATAAAATTAAAGTGATTATATTTAAACCCCTTATTGCCAGTAATAGATTGGATAGTCGTTTTGTTATAAATTTCTCGCGCCTCCATCTCGTCTTTAGACTCTCCATGTTTCGCATATCTATAATCAGCAGGTGAAAGACCATCGCATGAGACAACGTTAGTATGACCATCGTCGTGGATAATCATATTCATTTTGGCAGTTCTCGCAATACTCTCTGAGATCTCTATTCCGTACAGATATTTCTCTGCAAAAGTATGCCAATAGTCACGGTATTGTTTGGATTTTTCTGTAAAATAACCCTCTTTAACCATTCTGTCAGCTTGTTTTCTAACTTTGTCTAATGCATACAAAAGGAAACCTCCACTACCGCAAGAGGTGTCAAGTACGTATGATTCATTGGTTATAGGAAGAGTTTTTACAATGAAATTTACAACCTCACGAGGCGTAAAATATTGACCAAACTCACCACGAAAGAAAGATCCCATAAAGGTCTCAAATGCTCTGCCTTTACTATCTAAGTCTGTTTCGTGTAGATTTATAGCTTGCAAATAACCTACAATCGTTTGGAGTTCACTTGGCGATAATCGAATAGGTTCTTTAAAAACCTCAGGATCATACGTTTTCCCTTTTTCGTATATTGCCTTTATTCTATTTAATAGTTCAATAGGGTCTTCATTAGAAAAGCTCTGGAAATCATAGGGCTCTCCATTTTTTCTAATTGCCCTCTCGTCCCAAATTTTACAGAAAATAACCTTATCTAGTTCATCAAATGCCTCTGAGGGGTTACGCTTTCCTCCAGCCCAAAGAGCTTTGTGCGCACTTACGAAAAGATCTGTAAGGTCTTTTTGTTCTACTGTCTTAATATCAAATGCTATATCTCCATTTTCATCTATACCACCTTTATAGAAACTTGCTTTTGATGATTTTATTTGTCCAAGTCTAGGAATGCGAGGTATTATATTTTTGCTTCTCTCCATTGCAGGAAAGTCTTTTACGTTAAAGCAAGTTGTTTTGAAACTACTGGTGACCATTAAGAAGTTTGCAGACAAAGAGTTTGCATTTCCAAAGCCTTGCTCTATAGCTTGTATAAACTCAGCCTCACTGATGTTTTTTCGTTTGCACTCAACGACAATGTAGGGTGTTTTAAGGGCATCGTCACTAAAGATGACAATGTCAGCAAGATCACTTGGCGTGCGTCTTGGAACTATAAATTCAAGTTGCATTCGCTTGCAAGGATAGCCATAGTCAAATATCAAAGATAAAAATATATCTGCTCGAACCTGCTCTTCTGGATCTTTGTAACTATATGATTTCCCTTGCTGTATGTATGTGATTCGGCTCATATCCTCATTAAAGGATATATACTTTTTATCAATGCCTTTTTTTATATTATTCATATCTTTATTTTTTTCTTTTATTATCAATTAATGTAAACGGTATTATCCTTGTGCCTCCTTTGTAGCAACACCCTTTACATTCGCCACAACCCCCTTTGGGGATTTTATTGCAAAATATATTCAGTAACATGACCTTGATAATTCGTAGTTCTAAAAGTATTTTCATCTATAAAAGTTGCATTATTATACTCTTCTCCATCTTCATCATAAATAATTAAAGTTGGATATGATAACGTATATGTCCAATTTTCTATATCTCCAATTATCCCTCCTGTTGGATTAGCTTCTCTTGCTGTTCTTTCTAATTCAGTAGTGCTCGTAAATCTCATAACCCAATAAACCTCATTTTCACTAACAGAACTGGTATAGGCATGTGCAGCATATATTTTTCCTAACAACGAAAACTCAGGTTCTTTATCATCATCTTTAGAGCAAGATGAGATTAATGTCGTTGCGATTAACACAAATAATAGTAATATTTTTTTCATAATAATTTATTTTTAAGTTTTTTTGTCTAGCAGCTATATATCTTAAATTATTTTTGAGTTATGATAGTAATTAGGCGCTCTTTTTCCTCAGTAAGCAATTTTTGCGAGGCTAATTCTTTTTTTAAGAATCCGATCTCCATGTGAGCTTTTTCCAGATCAGCAATACAATTAGGTAAAGATATATTTCCTGCAATTTTATTTCCAGTACCAAATACTCTATGACCTATTTCTGTATAACTACATTGATCTTGCTTGTCAAAGAAATAACTTGCCGATATAGATAAGGCATTGGCAATCTTTTCTAATAATAATGAATCAATAGATGCCTTCTTTAATACCTTAGAGAGGTTGACGTCTGTCATTTCGATTTTTTTAGCAAAATCTTTCTTTTTTATCTTCCTTTGAGCTAGTATGCTATCTATCTCATTACCAATATGCTTCATATTATAGTATTAAATTATTTGGAAATATACATTAAACTATTTGGAAATAACTTGCCAAGTAGTTATATTTGCAGTACAACAAACACAAGTTCTTTGACATACTGCTACTTTTAACTCCTTTTGTTACTATTTATTAACTTAAAACTATTCTCGTATGTTAAAAAAAATCAGTTTGTACTTCAAAAATCGCAAAGAGCAAAGATTGAGAGCAAAAATTGTACTTGCTGCCGTCACTAGTGGCCTGGATACAACTTCAATCCGTAATGCACTTGCACTTGCTGGATTAATAAAACACTAAGGCAATATAACGGGTACAGTAAACTTAATTTTTGTAAGAGAGTTAATTTCATTTTCTGTTGACTTTGATCCATCAGCAGATACAAAACTTAGAGCCACTCCAATTCCTTTATTGCCTTTAGTTGCTGTGTTTTCTGACAATGCTACCTCGAAATCAATGTTACATGCTGGCTTTGATCTATCACCAATCTGGAACTGTTCATCGGGATTAACCTCTCCGTTCAACTCTAAATAAGCTGACTTTGCGTCATTTACACCTGTTGCAATTTCAACCAAGGTATTAGTGATAAACTCTTTTAGCTCCATAGTTTTTCTATTTATTGGTCAATTGTTCAATTGTTCTTTGTTGACTTTCAAGCATTCTCTGCTGACTCTCTAGCATAGAAAGAAAACGAGAACGCTCATCATTAGTTAATGACTGCTCTACTAGCTGAGGTATATCGTTTTTTAACATTTCACCTTCACCTGTAAGGAGCCAAGTCCTATTGATATTTTGATAAAATATCAATATTTTCTCAATAGCCTTTTTGCCTAAATCACTTTTACCTTGTCTTGCTTTGCCTAATAAGCCAACAGACAAGCCACAGTTTACTGTGATTTGATTGTCATTTAAATTATTGGCAATCATATAGATCGGAAGAGCGTCGTGTAGGGAAAGAGTGTTAAGATTAGTGTAGA
>CAMQVY010000051.1 GCA_947038405.1 uncultured Rikenellaceae bacterium
TCAGGGGTATACTTTTAAAATATTTAAACGGTACCTTTTTAAATTATTATATACACAATACGTTTGTTAGTATTATCTAATCTGAGATTGCTATTATAAATCACCCCACTAGCTATTTGCCAACCACCTATTTTACCCTTGGTAAATGTACACGACAGACCATTGATATAGGTTGTATTTATTATATTTGCCTTAATACTTATTGCATCTAATTTAACCGATGTTATACTACCAGTAGCTATACGGTCAGCACTAAGTGTTCCTGTTTTAATGCTAGATGCACTTATTGATACGGCATTAATTTGAGTTGCAGTCAGTGTTCCAGTATAGATACCTGTCGATGTAATCTTAGTTAGCTTTGGTGTTATACTCTCATCTATACTGTCTTGAATATCTCCTATTGGAGTTGTCCAATTAAGTGACACTAAAGAGCTGAAAGTGACTGTTCCCGCAGTGTTCCAGATTATATTCCCATTAGCCAACCTGCCAGACCCATCATTTTTTAGTTGCCATTTAGTTCCATTTGCAATAGAGCCATCAGCACCTAATGACACGCTGTTTTTAAAGATGCTAGATGATGTGATACTCCAACCAGCAATTAGATTCGAAGAACCTAACATTAATGTTGTACTTCCATTGACATCTGTGGCACATAATCCAAAATCACTATCTGAATTGTAAAATAGTTGTACACGATTACCGCTAGTAACCCCAGAGGTTGAGCGATGAACAACAATACGTCTATTGGTAGCATCTAACTTGATATAGCTAGAAAAAAGTGTACTTGCACCAATACTCCAACCACCAATCTTACCCTTTTTTGCATCAAGAGTGAGAGCATTGATATTATCTGCTGTTATTAATGATGCTTTTAGGGCTGTTACATTGAGCCTTGATGTATCAATTACTCCAGCAGTTATCTGAGAAGCATTAATCTTTATTGCTGTTACCGTATTTGCTGATAACTTACCTGTGAAAATACCATTAGCATCTATATGAGTAAGTTTTGTTGCCCAACCCTCACTCTTAGCCTTTTCTGTAATAGCATCCGCAACCTCTTGTGCATTATTAATAGCATCATCATACTTCTCCGAGTCTGTCATATCATAAAAAGCAGATGATGCCACATACCATATGAGTGGATTGTTTACAGTTGCTGTATCTCCACCTGAAAGATAGAGATACCCACCATTAGAAAATGAACCTGATGTGCCACATATTACTTTTCGTGTATATATATCATACCTGTCAGTTCCTTTATTATTCCCAATTACAGAGTCTTTATAACCAGATCCCATAGGGTTGGTTGCTGTACAAAGAGTGTATCCAATAGGTATTTTAGCTATTATCTTTTGAATAAATATAGCATTGGAGCGGGATGTGATATTTTGATAATAACCTCCATGACTAGGACTAGCATTACCCACTGTCTTAATTTCAAGACAATGGGTAGATGTTGTAGGGCAATCAATAGGTTTTGTAATACGTGTTAGCGTAACCGATACATTTGATGCATTATTATATTTAACACAACCATTTGTTCCTTTACGAAACTCAGGGTCACGATACAGCATTTTACCACTGCCTAGATCCTCTCCATTGTCTCCTTTATCACCAGCTTCTCCTTGTTCTGCTATGTAGATTGTTATTTGTCCTCTGGCAAGAATCATAATATTTTTATTTGCTTATTTCTACTGTAAATGTTGCAGCTACTGATATTTCTGCTTTGGTGACGGTAATTGAGCGACCTGCTTTCACTCCCGATGTGCCCCAAGCACTGTCTTGTACTCCAAGCTTATTGAACTTTCTCCAAGTACAAGTAGCACCCGTAAAGAATGTGTCTGAAAGTAAAGCTCCATTCTGCCAACAATTTGTAGTAAGTGTTGTAGATGTAAGCCCCGAAGTAAGGGTTGTGCCCTGTGGTGCTGTGATCTCCACTTGATACGGATCGCTCATATCAGCAAAAGAGATTACATCCGACACTGATGTGTTATATGTTCCAGAAGCAGAGTCTGTATCTTTTATAATACATTTGAATGACTCAAAGTTTAGAACAGCTAACTCTGGAATAGTAATCTCATTCGTTGTGAAACCCGTAACTCCCTCGGCATTGGCTGCTGTAATAGTTGTCCATGTTCCATTTCCTAACTTCTGCCAAGTATAATTGACATTAGTATTGTCTATGGTTGAACCTCTCCACATATCGCAATGAGCTTTTAGAGATGTAGCTATTCCATTCTTAAATACTGTTCCCATTGGAGCAAAGGAAACAGCACATATTAACTGTCCTGCGTTCTCAGTTTTAGTGTACGTGATTGATGTCTTAGCTTTTGTCTCCGCTGTGGTATCAGGGTCTACATATACAACCTCGCACTCTATTTGCATTTGAGACACGCTAGACATATTGCTCTTGATGGTTAGTGCATAAGGTGCTGTTGTACTTGCTGTCGCACCATAGGTTGATAAGGTTGTTGAACCATTGATCTTCCATGTAGGAGAACCTTTAAGTCGTGCAACCTGATTTGTCTCTACTCCTGTTACGTAAACCTCAGGTAAGATTACAAGATGAGGAGCAGTTACCCAGTTAGGGGTATAACTACTGTTTTCTTTGTTAAAAATCTGCGTTGTTGGTTTGCTACTACCTAGATAAAGGTTGATAGATTTACCATCATTTAGGTCTACAATCGTGATTTGACCTCTTGAAATTACTGCCATTGTTTTATTATTTTAGTTTATAAGTACTTCGCAATTAAATGTTGCTTTACGATATATGTCCTCCTCCGAGATTGTTATCGTATTGCCCACTCCTTCGTGTTGTTTGTTCCAGATCGTATCTGTGTCACTGTTTTCAGAGAGCCTAATCCAGTTGAAGAGATTACTTAGTATGGTGTCGGTTATCTCCTTTGAACCTCTGTATACCTTTGCTGTGAGTGTTGTTGATATTATGTTATTGATAAAACTATTACCATTAGATGAATAGATTTGTACTGAAAGTACTCCTGCTGCATCCTCTAGGTTCTCCTTTGTTTCATCGTCAAAATCCACCCATTTAAGTGTCACATCTTTTAGCTCTATACTATCTTTGGTCCACGCAAATCTACCATCCGAGAAATGCCCTGTACCATCACGGTTTACTACAAATGAGCCATCTGTCGATGAGATTGAACCATCATTATTTAGTCTGAGTAGTGGATTTTGAATAGTTCCACCGATACCACCTTTACTGAACCAAGCTCCGTAATCCTCAGTTTCGTTTAGGTAGGTGTCGGTTGGTTGATATTGCGATATATTCTCTCCAGACTCTAACTGAGGAGCTGTAACGATGGTGTTTGGATTAGCTCCAACAAAAGCAATAGTCATCTGCGGAGCATCTGAACTTGCTATTTTGAACGCTAGTCGATATCTATTCCAACCCTCACTGTCGATCACCATAGACCCAATACGGTGTTCGTTTTGATAGAGCGTAATATTGCCTTTCTCTGCTTTAATCCATATTGAAAAAGTGTAAATTTTATCTATTCGTTGCTCTCGCCACGTAGACGATTGAATGATAAGGGTTGTATCGTTTGGGATTTGTCGAACCTTACCAATACCTACGGGTGATGGTAAAGTTGAGATTGTAGAGTTGCTAAAATCACATTCGATAGAGTTTAAAATGACATTTTTATGTATCTTACCCACATAAAAAGTAGATGCAAAACCATTCTCATCACCTGCTGTAAGTGTTCCTGCAATATTGACATTCTTCGTTGCATATAGATTCTGAAAGTATGCTCCATACCCCTCTAATTTGCCAAATACAGGGTCTATAATACCAGTTATCTTACCTATACGAGATCGGAAGAGCGTCGTGTAGGGAAAGATATCTGAAAGTCTTACAACATTCAAATTCTCTATTTCACACCATTCAGCATTGTCGGGTATGATTTTAAGCTCTCTTTGGTATTGCGCTGGATGGTCTGCAATGATGGTAGTTAGTTTATACTGCCAATCGGTTGTGATATTGACACTATCCGCACCATCTATCTCATCACTGTAACCAATAGTTAGTGATGCAGTAGTCTCTTTTGATGCCCTTACTTTATATGAAACAAGTAGCATCTCAGGATTACTTACTTTACTGTTTATAGGAAAAATAAAGTTTACAGCTCTTCGCCTTTCGGTTATAAGTAACAATGAATGTTCAAACCCCAACCCATCAATCACATCCATATATGGCGAATCACTATCTGAGGCAGTCATATATAAAGCACCTCCACGAGACTTGTCTAGTAAGCTAGTTATTCGCACAAAGTCCAACAGTTCGCCACTCTTAGGTGCATCACCCTCAAGCAATGCCCCCACAAAATAGTGTGATTCCTTCCCATTTATTAAGTCAGTGCCTATCTCAAGCACCACCATTAGCGAATAGATAAGATGCTGAGAATCTTTGTACTGTCTTCTCACCACATCACCAACACGCAAACCCTGAATCGAAAAAGATTCAGGGTCTATGATTATCTTATATCTATTATATTTGTACTTCGCCATTCTTTAAGTATTGCTTACCTTAAAGAATAGAGGTTTTTATAAATAATAGGTTAATGTCTCATCCAATTATTTTCTATTAAAAGACTCTCAGTAAGAGCTAAATTGAACATGAAAACATTATTCTTTTTTATGTTCACGATAGGAGTAAGTATACCAATAAAGTAAGCCTACAAAAAATGCACCTCCAACAATATTTCCTAAGGTGGCAGGAATTAGATTTTTCAGGAATAAAGTAGAAATAGAGATGTCAACCCCTTGCATCATCGCAATGGGTATAAAAAACATATTAGCAATAGAGTGTTCATAGCCAATTGTTACAAAAGTCATAACAGGCCACCATATGCCAAGTATTTTACCAGTAGGGGTGTGGGCAGACATTCCTAGCCACATTGCTAGACAAACTAACCAGTTAGCCCCAATTCCTTTCAGAAATGTCACATAGAATGGATTAGATACTTTACTCATTGCAATATCCTTCACACCATCAACCCACGGGCTATAGCTCAGTATGTTTGTTAGGTAGACAAAAAAATATGCAAATATTAAAGCTCCTATGAAATTACCTATCCATACCAGTGTCCAGTTGGAAATAGCTTTATGCCAAGGTTGTTTGGAGTTCATTGTACTCGGTATAAAATAGGCTGTATTACCCGTAAATAGTTCTCCGCCAGCTAATACTACCAAGATTAGGCCAATGGGAAAGGAGGCTCCCATCAACATTCTAATAAGTCCTGGGTTCGTCTCCGAAATGCCTGGAAATCCAAAGCCTAAAATTATAGATAATAATGCCCCCATTGATATGTATACCCCAGCCAGGAAACTTAGAACCAAAATTTTATTTAGACTATACCCTCCTTTTTCAATGGCTGTGTCGGAGGCGTAATTAACAATGTCTTTGGGTTTTAACATAATTGTGATGATTTAAGATTAAATATATTCGTCTTTTATATAAAAAAACATCATTATTGCCGACTAAAGACAATAATGATGTTTTTAAATGAACTAAAACAGTTACTTTACTTTTAATTAGAAGGTAACCTTTGTACCGTTATAACAAGCCATAAAGATTTTTTCCATCTCTTCTACTGTTGGTACACGAGGGTTAAAGCTTGTACATACATCATTAAATGCATTTTGCGACATCGCTTTAATCTTGTCGTTCCACTCTTGCTCAGAGATATTACACTCTTTAAAAGATGCAGGAACGTTAACTGTTGCTCTTAGTACTTCAATTTCAGAAGCAAAATCTTCGGCAGTCTCTTTACCTATCAATTTCGCTAGATCTGGATATCTATCTGAAGATTTAGAGTTAAAGCGAATAACATTTGGAAGAACAATAGCATTGGCACGACCGTGAGCTACACCAAACATACCTCCTACTTGATGAGCTAAAGAGTGAGCAATACCTAGCCATGAATTGGCAAAAGCATAGCCTCCTAAAAATGAAGCGTCATGCATCTTTTGACGAATATCAACATCCTTTGGGTTGTTGTAAGCATTCTCTAAGTTGTCGAAAACAAGTGAAATACTCCCTTTTGCAAAGGCATCAGCATAGTTGTCGTCAATGTTTGAAGCATAAGCTTCAACACTGTGTGTTAATGCATCAAGACCTGAATCAGCAGTTACATTCGTTGGTAAAGTTGTACATAATTCACCGTCAACAATAGATAAATCTGGAAGGAAATCGTAACAAGGAATAGGATATTTAACGCCTTTTACTCTGTCCGTAATTACAGCAAGAGGAGTTGTTTCCGTACCCGTTCCGCTTGTTGTAGGGATCGCAACAAATCTAGCCTTGTTTCTAAGTGGTGGAATTTCTCCTTTACTCATAAGCTCTAATGTAAGCTCTGGGTGCTCGTATAGTGCCCACATTGTTTTTGCAGCATCTATAGAAGAACATCCACCTAAACCAATAATCCAATCTGGATTATGTTTTGACATGAATTCTGCTCCCTTCATTGCTGTTTCAATCGATGGGTCTGGCTCAACGCCACTAAATACTTCATGCTTGATATTAATTTCGTCAAGAATAGTTTGTACTCTTTTAAGTGACCCAGAAGCCATAGCCGACTCCTTGCCAATTACAATGACAGCTTTGTTGCCTTTGATGCTCTTTAATTCTGAAAGTGAATTTGCTCCGTGGAACATTTCATTAGTTCTGAATAATTTTCCCATAATTCTATTTGTTAAAATTTTAAGGGGCTCGATTATGTAATATCGTGATCTAAGGTGAACCCTTTTTTCTTTAGATCGCAGTTTTGTTTATTTTTATTACTTACTTATCATTTAAATTTAAAAGCTTCTTAAGAGAGTATTGTTGTAATAATCTTCGGCTTTAATATTTATATATTTACTCATTTGCTTGTAAACTCATTCTTTTGATTAGTAATTATTGAGATGACCGCAAATTAAATGATATATAGTTTCAATGTGAAAAGTAAAGTGCAATAGTTATGCCATAGTGGCTTTGTCGGAATGAAGACACTTTTATTATTATAGATTTGTGTTTATATCGGGTATTACTACTATTATTTTGCAGGTGCAAAATCAGCAGATGCTGTACGGTGCGCAGTGTAAATCGCTTCACCATCACTCTCAGCGTCAAAAATAACTTTGACATTAGGAGAAAATAGAATAACATCGCCTACTTCAGCTACATACTTATTGCCATCCATATCGCGCATAACAATCTTACCTTTTGTCACAACTTTGTACTCAACAGCATCATAGAAATATTCAAATTCGACACCTGGTGACATCGTGAAATGACCAATTGTCAATGCCGCACTATTATTAGTTACTGCAACTTCTGCCATGTCGCTTTTCAAGTCTTTGATTTCTAGTAATTTACTTAGATCATTCAGCTTAAAAGAGCCAGCTTTAATCAAGCTAATGCCTGGTTTGTGTGTTAATGTATTCATAATTTTTGATATTAGTTATATTAATAATTGTTTTGCTTTTAAAATAAGAAAATACCATTATTGCTATCCTAAACTATAATGATATTTTCAAATCAACCTAAAGAGTCTCTTTCCTTTTAATTAGAATGAAACCTTTGTGCCATTATAACAAGCCGTAAAGATTTTTTCCATCTCTTCTACTGTTGGTACACGAGGGTTAAAGCTTGTACATACATCGTCGAATGCATTTTGTGCCATTACTTTAACTTTGTCATTCCACTCTTGTTCAGAGATATTACACTCTTTAAAAGAAGCTGGCACATTAACTCGATCTCTAAGTGCCTCAATTTCAAAAGCAAAATCTTCGGCAGTCTCTTTGCCTATCAATTTAGCTAAATCTGAATATCTATCTGAAGATTTAGAGTTAAAGCGTATAACATTTGGAAGAACAATAGCGTTGGCACGACCGTGAGCTACACCAAACATACCTCCTACTTGATGAGCTAGAGAGTGGGCAATACCTAACCATGAATTTGCAAAAGCGTAGCCACCTAAAAATGAAGCATCGTGCATGTTTTGACGAAGATCAACATTCTCTGGGTTGTTGTAAGCATTCTCCAAGTTGTTAAAAACAAGTGAAACACTTCCTTTTGCAAAGGCATCAGCATAGTTGTCGTCGATGTTTGAAACATAAGCTTCAACGCTGTGTGTTAGTGCATCAAGACCCGAATTAGCAGTTACATTAGCAGGTAAAGTTGTACATAATTCACCGTCCACAATAGATAAGTCTGGAAGGAAGTCGTAGCAAGGGATTGGATATTTAACACCTTTAGCTCTGTCCGTAATTACTGCAAGAGGTGTTGTTTCTGTACCCGTTCCGCTTGTTGTAGGGATCGCAACAAATCTAGCCTTGTTTCTAAGTGGTGGAATTCCCCCTTTGTGTATATAATAATTAAAAAAGGGACCTTATAATACTTGAAAATTATACCACCT
>CAMQVY010000052.1 GCA_947038405.1 uncultured Rikenellaceae bacterium
CAAACCCCCTTGTCGATTATTAAGGCTAAATTGGAGTTGCTTCAACAAATGGAGTTGAATAATGAGAATAGCATGAAACTCATTCAAAGTATGCAGGGTTCTGTAACTCGCATCTCGAATTTCAATCGCACTTTGCTACTGATTACTAAAATTAATAATGATCAGTTTATAGAGACTGAAAAGGTAGATATTATAAAACTGTGTGAAGAGTATATCTTGGCATGTGAAGATGTGATAGCGAGCCGAATGATAACAATCCATCGTCAAAATAGTGCACAATTTGTTGTGCAGATGAATCGTCTGCTTGCAGATCGCTTGGTAATGAATATTTTATCTAATGCACTCCGATACAACCTCTCAGGAGGTCATTTGTCTTTAATCGTCAACAAAAATGAACTCTGCGTACGCAATACATACAACCATTTGTTGCCTGAAGGAGATCTTTTTGGACGATTTGTTAAAACGACACAAGATAGTGAGGCGACAGGATTGGGGCTTACCATTGTAAAAGATATATGCTTGAAGAGTAGCTTGAAAGTAGAATTACATATTACAGAGGTGGAATTTGGAATCGTTTTGCGAAAAGAATAACCGAAAGTTATACAGTCTCGATTGTACGTCGTTAAACTAAAGTTAAAGGAGTGTAAAGTTAAGTGTGTCAAAGTATCTTTTCATCTATTTCCAGCTATGGGAAAATGAGTAGTTAGGGCCAGATTAATATTGGGTAAAAATGGTTGGGGTTCGATGCCTCAATTGGCTTTCTATAGATGTCCAGGATTAATAGGCAATTTGACGATCCCTAATAGTGTTAAAACTATTGGGGGAGCGGCTTTTAATAATTGCAAAAACTTAACAAGTGTTGAAATGCTTGCCACAGATGTTATCCATACCGTTTGTGGGTAATTATCGTCTATAATTTATAGTGGGCGAATCAAAGGTGGGATTATTGCATGGTAGCAACTTTTTTGTGAGCATCTAACTTTTACACTCTCGGTTTTCCCTCGTGAGGGGGCAATGCCATCTATAAACTGACGCTTTCAATTTCCAAAGGTCTTGACGTTAACTCCTCTAAGTCTACAGAACTCTTAAATATGCAATACGGACTCCTTATAATCTAACAATAATTTACTGGAGTTACCCATCAAAATTGTAGAGAAGGTTAAGACCAAAAATAATCTTAACTTAGCCTTATGGTAACAAAATATTGCGACAAATCAGTCAAAGAGAATGCTGTCAAATTAAGTTATCAACGCAGTAGTTTATCTGCTTTATCGCGCGAATTAGGAGTCTCTTGAATTTGGTTCTGCGAGCTTTCAAGGCAAGGGCATCGAATGTCTTGCTGATGAGCAATATCGCATTAAACAGCTAGAGAAAGCACTTAAGAATAGTGAGTTAGAGCTTGAGATATTAAAAAAGGAGATTGCCATCTTCTCCAAGATAGACAAGAAAAATATACTTTTATGGATAGTAATAAAGGTCGTTACAGTGTCGAGATGATGGCAATAGCATTAAATATCAGCCCTAGTTCATATTATAACTATCGACATGAACTTTCTGTAGGTAAAGTGAATCCTAAAGATAAGTTGCACGAACTAATTCAGGAGCACTACTTCCTCTCTCAAGAACGAAATGGAGCTCTACGCATTGCTTGTGACATAAAATCGAAAGGTTTTTTAATTTTACAAAAGTCTAAAATCTCCTTACAAGGCATAGTCAACAAGCTGACTCTGCTCTTATTTCGTTCGATTTGCCAAGTTATACGGTCTCTGTGTATATGCGCAAGATGGGACTTAAGAGTAGCACGTAAATCTAAGGATTCAACAACAGACTCTAACCATGGTTATAATATCTGTGAGACTCTCTTAAATAGAGAGTTTTACGTCGAGTGTTCATCTAAAGTATGGGTCTATGATATTACATATACACATACCAAAGATGGATTTATATACCTAACAACAGTTCTTGATTTATATGACAGGAAGGTAATAGGATGGAGTATTAGTTACTCTTTGAGTCCTAATGAAACCGTGATTTCAACACTTAAAATGGCAATCAAACGTAGAACTCCGAAGCCAGGAATGATTTTTTATTCTGATCGTGGAGTACAATACGCTTGTAATTAATTTGTTAATATATTAAGAGATCACAATATTGTACAGAGTATGAGTCGAAAGGGTAATTGTTGGGATAATGCTGTGGCTGAGAGCTTCTTTAAGACTCTAAAATGCGAATTAATTTACGAAAATTCTCTTATTTCACCTAAACAAATGGAGTTACTGATATTTGAGTATATAGAAACTTGGTATAATAAAAAAATAAGTCATTCTGCGATAGTAAATCTAACTATTGAGGAATTTTGGAACAATGTAAAACCATTCATTAATTATAAAAAAGTGGCTTAACCTACTCTCCAATTTTGATGGGAACTCCACACATCAAATAATCTATATTACATAACAAACAAGGGGCACTTCCTCGAGTGGGTACAATGTATTATGCTAATTGTTACGATAAATACTGCGCCACTTAGATGGTGTCATATTATTAAGCTTTATAAAAGCAGCATTAAAAGCAGTTGATGAGTAGCCTACAATATTAGCAATTTCATTTAATCGTAACTCTTTATTACTACTTTCACATAGTAATTCTTTAGAGTAATCTATACGTTTTTGAGCTATCCATTCACGAAACGACAACCCGTAAGTAGAATTAATATAAGATGAAATATAGGTTCTATTACTATCAAATTCAACAGCGAGTTCTTCGATTGTCAGTCCCTGCTTTATAAAGCCTTTTTTCGCTATCCACTGAGTGATTTGTTTTTCTATTTCTAAGTAATTTGTTTCTATATTACTGAGTGATTTTTTCTTCTCTTCTATATTTGAGTATGCTATCTTTTCTTGACTTTCATATTGATTTATTGGTGTTAATTGGTCTATTAGTATTACCTCTTTTAGTCTTACTATATTTATCATATAATTCTGAAAAGAGATAAAGATGTATATAAAAAGCAACAATCCAACAAACATATATATTGCAATAGCAGTAATACCCGCAAAAGAGAGAACTGAACCGCTAAATCCAAGCAGAATAACTAGGAATGTACTCTTTGGCATCCAACTTACAAATAGATCAACATTATCAGAGTAGTAGTTATCAACTCTTTTTAGAGCATTTCGATATGTCTTAACAAAGTGAATTGTTAAGAATGTCATTCTAATGACAAATGCCAGTGCTATGACCATTATTACTATACTCTGCCAAGATGCTGGCACAAAAAAGTAATTTAAGAACATTGCAGTATTGAAAATTATTGTCTCTGCAACAATCTCTTTTACTCGTTTACTAACAGGATTATAACCATTGAGTAGCGACGAAAATACAACTTCCAAGAGCATCCCATTCAAATAATAAGAAGAGAGATTTATTGTCGAAGCGAGTAAAACATCATATGCTCTAAAATCAAAATACCACTGAAAGGCAATATACGATGCCCATATAATCATAGATGCACCAAATATTTTACGTGCGATATTATAGCTTCTATACTCTTCTTTATTGGGGATGAGAGTTAAGAAGGGAAAAATGCCCAAAAAATACATCACTACAAACGATGCAAACAAGACATTTTGATATACTATTTTTTCCATAATATTACATTAAAGTTGTAACACAAAGGTAATAATAATAAAAAAAAATACACTGTTTTAGGTATTAAAAACCGTTAAAATTTAAAAACAAAACACCTAAAACAGCAATTTTTTTTGACGGAAACAACAATTCCGATCACCTAAAACAATAATCTTTGACTGAAACAACAAAATGGCAATAAACAATACAAATAATTTAAATAATTACTTTTATTGATGTATCTTTGATCTGTACTACCATCTATACTCGTATTTTTTTATCTATTTAAAGGTGAATCATTAGGGTAATTATAAATTCAAATTGCGTAAAACAAGCATAAAAGATGACCAGGAAAAAATAGATGAACCACCACCTCAATTCAATATAGTATAAACAACAAAATAAAGAATATTTACAAATAATAACAACCAATTAAAACAAATGAAAATGAAAAAAACTTTAACATTACTCCTTTCGATTGTAGTACTATTAAGCAGCTGTGCGAAAGACGACCTAAATGATATTCGTTCGCGTTTGGACAACTTAGAAGCGTGGCAAAAGAGTGTAAACAGCGACATTACAACTCTTAAAACATTAGTAGAAACATTGAACGGGAAAGATTTTGTCACTAGTGTAGAGCCTTTGGCTGATGGTAGTGGATATGTAATAAACTTTAAAAATAGTGGTGCTGTAACCATTAAGCACGGAACGAACGGAACGGACGGCGCAACTCCCGCTATTGGAACAAAGAAACATACTGACGATCAATATTATTGGACGATTGATGGCGAGTGGATGCTTGACAGCTCAAGCAACAAACTACCCGTAACTGGCGAGAACGGTGCTGACGCTGTTTCTCCAAAAATGAGAATCAACTCAGAATCTAATATGTGGGAAGTTTCGACAGATAGTGGTTCTACGTGGATTTCAACAGGTGTGAAAGCTACTGGAGAAAACGGTGCTGATGGAGATTCATTTTTCAAAAGTGTAGATGACACGAATCCTCTGTATGTGGTTATCACCCTTACAGATGGAACAGTTATGAACTTGCCAAAAATGCCAAAGGTAACAGTAGGATTTGATAGCTATGAGGCTTTTAATTTCTCGTTTGGGAATTTGCTAGAGCAAGAAAATTTTATTATGCTTAACTTTCCTACCACTCTAAAGAAGAGCGATTTTACTGCTATGAGCACAACTCTAAAACATAGCACTGGAGAGATAACGGATATTGTAACTCGTGCTATCGAGCCAACTACAACAAATTGGGGGGTAGACCTAGTAGAGCCTAGTTTCAAAACAGATGGAACTATTGACACTGATCATATAAGCTATGTGAAACTAACTCCTCCAACTAATAACGCATCTATCAAAGATGGCGAGGTCTTTATTTTGGAAGTTAGCGTAATCAACGCTGAGGGACAAACATATACAATTAGCCGACCAGTTAAATTTAGCAAGAGTATAACTGCTACTGATGCTGGATCTTTAGCTTCTATTTTCGAAACTGGTGACTATGCTGCACATTACCAAGCTGCAACAAATATCACTATTAAAGGAGATATAAATTCTGGTGATTTTACTGCTTTAAAATCTTTAATAACAAACCATAACTTAACTCATTTAGATTTGAGTGATGTTGTAGTTGTTGGCGCAATAGGTATTTCATATACTGCAGATGGCGGATGGGTATTTCAAGAAGGTAATGCTATTCCTGGTTGGGCATTTGCTGACAGTAAAATAAAAGAGATTATATTGCCAAATAGCATTACAAAGATTGGTGACAGAGCTTTTCAAGGATGTGCCACATTAACTAAAATTAATTTAGGTAGTGGGGTCGAAGAAATTGGGAATAGTGTATTCTATAATGCAGCAAAATTAACCTCCATAGAGATTCCTGCAAACGTACGTACGCTTGGGCGTTGGGTATTTGAGGGTTGTTCTACTTTAGCTACAATCACACTTAACGAGGGATTAACTACCTTACTTCCATCTGCGTTCTATGGCTGTACAGGTTTAGAGTCTATTACAATTCCAGAAAGTGTAACAACAATTGGCAAATATGTTTTTGCTGAGTGCCCCTCTTTGACAGAAGCAATAATCAAGTCTCAGATAGAAGAGATACCTGGCGCTATGTTTTCGAACTCAACCAATCTATCTAATGTTACCCTTCCCTCTACAATAAAAATAATTGGCGGAACTGCGTTTTGCAATACAGGACTTGTAGATTTTGTAATCCCAAATGGAATCACCACCCTTGGTGAAGGAGCATTCTCTGAGTGTAAAAAACTAAAAACATTAACAATACCTGGCACTGTCCAAAGTATGCTATGGGGTGTTTTTGCATATAACCCACTACTTGAAACAGTAACAATAGAAGAGGGTGTTTCCTCTATTGATGCTGAGGCATTCCGTGATTGTGTTAAATTAAACAATGTTGTTCTACCATCTACTATCACTCAAATTAGAGATAGAGCATTTCAAGGCTGTGCTGGATTCACATCTTTAACATGCAAGGCTACAACGCCGCCATCACTTATAGAGCATAATACTAATGAAAATCTCAATTTACATTTCTATGGGATAAAACAGTCACTTACACTGTATGTTCCAGCAGGTTCAGAGAGTTCGTACACGACGAATTGGGTTCCTCAATTTAAGAGTATCGTAGGTGACAATAGTGTTACTGTTGTAACTATTAGAGAGTAATAAAGATAAAAAAAAACTAAGTGCACCACGCACCACCTAAGCTGTAAGGGTTTGAATCTACCCTTACAGCTACAATTTTTTTTAACTGAAAAATAAGAAAGAATAACTAAAAAATTGCAGCTTCGATAGGAGCATTTAACACAGACTCAACGATGCAAGTTGAAAAGGAAATAAATAAGCAGGTGTTCGTGCTCGTAAATCCTCTTTGGAGGTAGAAGAACTGATGAAAGAGTTGCGCAAGGTGTCGATAGATGACTCACAGAAATAATAAACACCACAGACCTGGCGAGATAGGGACCTCTCTAGGGCACAAATAATTAATAAATTTAAGAATTAAAAAACTACTATTATCAATGCTACTAGCCGTAGTGGCACTAGCATCGTGCGAGAAAAAAGTTCCGCCAATCCCTGCAAATATCACATTTACCGAGGGAGCAATTTTGTCACCAACATTAACCTCATAGGGTGGAACGGAAACAATCACATTCAGTTAAGTAAAAGATTATGGATAGATACTTAGTATCCCCTCAGCAAAGTACTGGAGTTCCCGATCAAATAGGAGAGTAGGTTAAGCCACTTTTTTATAATTATTAAATGGTTTTACGTTGTTCCAAAATCCTTCAATTGTTAGATTTTCTATCGCTGAATGTCTTATTATTATACCAAGTCTCAATATATTCAAATATCATCAACTCCATTTGTTTTGGAGAAAGAGGTGTAGTTCCATAAATCAATTCACATTTTAGGGTTAAAAAAAAGCTTTATGCGACTGCATTGTCCCAACAGTTACCCTTACGACTCATACTCTGCACAATATTATGACCCTTTAATAAGTTAGCAAACTAATTGCAAGCATATTGCACTCCACGATCGGAGTGAAAAACCATTCCAAGCTTAGGGTTTCTACGTTTGATTGCCATTTCAAGTGCATGAATTATTGTATCATTGACCTTTAGAGAGTCACTTATGCTCCATCCGATTACTTTTCTATCATATAAATCAATAACTGTGGTTAGGTATATAAATCCATCCTTAGTGTGTATATATGTAATGTCAGAGACCCATGCCAGGGATGAACACTCAACATAAAACTCTCTATTTAATAGGTTTTCACAGATGTCATAGCTATGATTAGAGTCAGTTGTTAGAACCTTAAATTTGCGTGCTAGTTTACTCTTTATTCCCATCTTGCACATATGCACAGAGACCGTAGAACTTGAAATGAAAAAACCTTTCTATTTTAAGTCACAAGTAATGTGTGGAGCTCCATTGCGTCCCTCAGACATAAAATAGTGTTCCTGAATTAGTTTATGCCATTTCTCTTTGGGGTTCACTTTACCTATGGCAATACCATTGCGATAGGTATAATATGAACTTGGACTAATCTTTAATGCTTTTGCCATCATCTCGACGCTGTAACGACCTTTATTGCTATCCATAAAAGTATACTTTACTTGTCTATCTTGGAAAAGACGGCAATCGCTTTTTTTAATATTTCCAGTTTTAATATTTCCAGTTTTAATTCGCTGTTTTTAAGCGCGTTCTCTAATTGTTTAATGCGATATTGCTCATCTGTTAAGCGCTCGACTCCTTTGCCTCGAAAGCTAGCTGTTCCAAATTCAAGATATTCCTTGCGCCACTCAGATAGTTGTGATACGGAGACTCCTAATTCGCGAGATAAAGTAGATAAACTGCTGCGTTTATAACTTAAGTTGACTGCATTTTACTTGAATGCTTTGTCGTAGTGTTTTGTTCCCATAGGGCTAAGTTAAGTTTTTTTTTGGTCTTAACCTACTCTCCTGTTTGATAGGGAACTGCACTCTATTAGATCACGCCTCTGGGCTACAGTAACTTCAAGTGTTCCCACTTTTTTTTAGAAATTCATTCTCTATTTTCAACTGACGAATCTTCCTGTAAAGATTATCAACCTTAGCCTGATTTTGATTGGCTTTTTTATCTTTGACACTCTTAAACGTATCTACTTAA
>CAMQVY010000053.1 GCA_947038405.1 uncultured Rikenellaceae bacterium
CCAAGATAAGTATACTCGATACCGCTCTCTTCTTCATAATCAAAACGTATCTCATGACCTTTATTGTCGAGCATCACCACGCACTTGCCGATGCTGAGGCGTGTGCTATAATTGCATTACAAATACTTTAAGTAAAGGGGTGTTTTGGATTGCACATTAGGCTATTATTCAATTATATGAGGTACAAAATAAGACATATTATCTGTTATCCTTGTGTTTGTCTCTCTTATTCCTATACCACAACTTTCGCCTCCAATTACCCAAGAGCCTATTATTGGGAACATACCATCTTGGGATCGTATATTTGCAAGTGCCTGATAAATGAACCCCTCTTCACCATACTCACCCTCAGTTTGTTCTATTATTTCATTGTGTTTTACTAGGGTAACATTTGCTCCTTCACGAGAAAAGATAGGCTTTTTACAATATGAGGTAACGTACTCTTTTTTCTCATTCCAAGCTCTAAGTATATATTCAGAATTTGGGAAAAGTTCGGCTATAATCACTAGCATATACTTATTGCTCATTATTGCCTTCCAAAGGGGTTCGATAAAACGAGTATTACACCTAGGGATCTCTATTCCAAACTCCTCTCTAAACATCCACTCAAAAGGATATAATTTAAATAAAAATCTAAGTTCATCTTGTTCACATGGAGTTAAAAAAACGCCTCTATCTGAGTCTAATTTCAATTGATCTATACCAAATATAGATGTATCTATCCCAGCCTCAGTCGCTGTATCTGCTATGTACGCAATTGTTGAAAGATCCTCTACACTATCCAGAACTCCTGTAAAATGCATACGATCTATTGAATACTCTCTATTTATATCTCTCCAACTTTGAACCAATGCCTCGTGTATGGAGTTAAATTGAACGATGTCTGGAAATAACTCCCCCTTCCACTCCCACTGAACAATAGATGCCTCGAATAATGAAGTCGGAGTATCTGCATTAAACTCTAACAGTTTGGGTGCTCCTCCCTCTAATGCGAAGTCAAATCTACCATAAATAGATAGGTCATCTCTCTCCCAGCTCTCAATTAATGATGGTACGATGTACTCTGGAATAGCCAATTTACCCCAAAGATTGTGTTGAATAACATATTCAACAGCACTGCAATACATAGAGTAGCACTCCTTAGTTGCATCTTCGATTTGTGCTATTTCGACTGCCGAAAAGGAGTAGTAAGCATTCTCAAGCCAATAATCTCTATTGAATTGAAATCCTAAAGACTCAATCTTTTTTGCGTAGTCTACCCTTGGTTGAATTTTAACTCTTATCATCCTTTTTTTTATTAACTAGTAGCCGAACGTCCTGAACGTCCAAATCCACCAACTTTTTTAGTTGAAGTGAAATAGTTTGGCTTCGCAATCTTTTTTCCGTTATTATCTGTGTAGCTTCCAGTTGATGGGTAGAATCTATTAGTTGTGCTTCTTCCATTTATAATAGATGAGATAATCCAGTAATTCATTAGACCATTATATATACCTGTTGAGCCATCTGGACATGTATACGTTTGATTGTTCTGTGGGTCATTAGGGAAGTCATCTACCTCCACCTCCTTTGAGCATTGCATTGCAGCTAAAGAGATTGCAGCAATTCCTAATACGGCTCCAATTAATACATTTCTTTTCTTCATTATGTTTACTTGTGGTTAAAACAGTAAATTTTATATGGATTATATTTGATGTGTAATTTCCAACGTCGGGGTTTCTAATCGTACAAATATATCAAAAATATTAATTATTTGCAATTAGATGTTACAATACAAACCGTTCTCGCCATTTAATTTTGACGAGGACGGTTTATGGTTATATACTGCCAAACCATAAATTAAGTACAGTTTCCACTTACTGCGGATTCAACTTAACTAGTCATCATTACGCACTTGCCGATGCTGAGGCGTGTGCTATAATTGCGTTGCAAATACTTTAAACCTAAATTCGATTGATACTTGTTCTAAAGTGCGTAAAGAATGCAGGTAATGTCTATTTGTAGCCTCATAGCTCAAGCCTAATAACAACTTGACACAATTACTTAACTCCATTGAAAACCATCCTTAAGGGTAGGGTATTGACTAATCTTTGATGTTATGATACGCAGGTACTCCAGAGTAAATAGGTGCAGATAAAAAAAATGCAGAAAAACGCAGAAAAATAAACCCTTTGCAACCAATACACCTAGTCCTTAGTGAACCAATAATATTAAGAATGGGAGTAATTAATGTAGACACGCGTCAATTAACTGATCTAGCATCTAAGATCGGAGTGCTTAACAACCAAGTAAAATCGCTTAAAACAAGTACAGAGGAGAAGAGGCTAAAAGCATGGCTGGATATCCAAGAGGTGTGCCTAACACTGAATGTCAGCGTGCGAACAATTCAATCGTATAGAGACAAAGGTATGTTGCCATACTCGCAGGTAGGGACTAAGTTTTTTTATAAACCAGAGGATGTTGAGTTTCTAGTCCTTAAAAATCGAAAATAAACTATGGCAGACAAACACAAAGAGCAAGGACAGAACCTAATGGAATTGTCAACGACAGTTGAAGCGATGAGTAAATTGATTATTGATATAGCTCAAAACAACCGTCCACTACTAGGAGGGGAGCACTACATCAGCGATGCGGAGCTGTCAGCCATTTTAAAGATAAGCAGAAGGACTCTTCAGCAATGGCGAACAGATGGTGTTATATCATTTATTATGTTGGGAGGGAAAGTGCTCTATAAAGAGTCGGATGTGCAGGGGCTTCTGGATACCTCATATATGAAATCATTTGCAACAACTATTTAAAATTAAAGAGAGATAGCACTATCTAGCTGTCTCTCTTTAATTTTGTTTACTGAATTTTTCCAAAACTATGCTTTCCAGCTTTAAGCATATCGCTCATTATATTTTCATCTAATATACGGGCATAGTGGCGTGTCATCTTAGTGTCAGTGTGACCGAGCATATCTGCTACATTATTAATCGACACTCCTCTCGAAAGCATATAGGTTGCAAAAGAATGTCGAGCTGTGTGGGTGCTTATCTGTTTGTCTATGCCACACAAATCCATAATCTCTTTAAGGTAAGCATTCATTTTTGTGTTGCTTATAATAGGTAATATTCTATCTGATGTAGTACAAATTGGATGATCCTTGTATTTTGCCATTACCTGTTGTGGAATATCATGTAGCGGAATATTGCACATTATCTTTGTTTTTTGGCGTTTCTTTCTTATCCAAGGTCTATTATCATTATCGTAGACTATATGTTCCTTTTTAAGCCCTTGTAAGTCGGAAAATGCCAAACCAGTGAAGCAAGCAAATATAAAGAAGTCTCTAATCTGAGACAATCGTTCAATGGTGAATTTTTTATTGATAATAGACTGAAGTTCATCCATGCTAAGAAAATCACGATAAACTTTATCAAGTGTAAACTTTATATTCGCAAAAGGGTCTTTGGTAATATACTCATTAGCTAGTGCGATACGGATTATCTTTTTGAAGTTTTTCAGATACTTTGTTGTGGTATTGTGTGCACACTTACGCTCTGTCTTTAGATAGAATTCGTAGTCGGTAATAAATTTATGATTTACCTCTTCAATAGGAATATCTTTTTTGCCAAAATTATGCTCCATAAATTCGACTGTATGTTTAAGTGATGTTTCATATCGCTCTATTGTTGCAGGAGACATATCTGTGCTCGCAAGCTTTTTACATCTATCATTGTGATCTCGAAACACCTCTATAAGCATGATTTTGGGTTTTGCATCCTTTCCTTGATATTTATCTATGACAGTTTGAGCTATAAATTGCACTCCATCAATCTCCATTTCGCGGTGAATTTGCATAATTCGCACCCTTATAGAGTCGAGATGTTGATTTAGTTCAGCGGACTTTCTATCACGTCCAGTTGATTTGCCAGCAGAAGCATTCCATTGGTCTGGATCGACTTTAAGGGTCGTTGTTAAAACTGCTCTGGTTCCATTAACTGTAATGCGAAGTAAGATTGGTGCTTCACTATTTTTAGTAAGTCTTGTTCTCTTAATGTAGAACGATAGACTAAAAGTTGTTCTTTTCATCTTTGTTTGCTTTAAATGTTTAGCTAGTACAAAGGTATGAAAACGAGTAGCAAATATAACTATGCAGAATGGCGCAAAACATTGAAAAGCATTACATTAGCATCTAAATCGCTACCATTTTATGATTTGAAAAAGTGGTAGCGATTTTGTACGTATAATATGCTGTATACTGCTGTATTTTGCGTATTGTATTAAAACAAAAAACACCGTAAACGTGTAGTTTACAGTGTTTTGCGCCATTTTGCCGTGGCTTGTTGCGGAGAGAGAGGCAACGATACTCACCTCTGTACTACGCTGTATTTCAAGTATTTATAACTGTTTCTAAAACGTGTCCCCGAATTTGTCTCTAGGGTGTATTAGCTGTGAAAATCACTGCAATTCATACTATACAAAGATAGTGATTTTTTTGATATTTCAATATTATTCGTAAAGATTCTGTGACGACTTGTATTCACATTTAAAAGCACTTTTCATTATCTCTTGTTCAGAACGAGAAATGCCATATTTTGTCGCAACTTTTTGCCAATGTGAAACACTATTACACACCTCTGTTATTATTTTTACTCCTTGATCTTTAGTTAAACCATAATATTTTGCAACACTTAATACAAGATTGAAATCTAATGAGTTATCCTCTTCAGAGATGTTTAACTTTAACCCAACTCCATATTCATTGGGATTTATATCATAAGCAGGTGATAACTCCCAACCTTTTGACTCTAGTATAAAACCATGATTACGCAAATGATCATCACAATTTGAAACGGCAATATTAAAAACGATTCTACGCCAAAGTTGCTCCAAATTATTTGCTACATTATTGCAATTACGACCAATCCATTCAGCTAATTCTAAATAGCTAACTCCATCTGCGCCACTTGCTCCATCAGTATAACCAAGTAGTGTCATTGCTGATGAGAAATGTATTCTTCGATTATTTACAGTTCTATCAAATCTCTTAGATAAAAAGGTGTGTTGTTGGCTATTAAATCGTTGTGCTTTACACTCCGCCATAACGATACCACAACCTTTTGCTAATTCAGAAGTTACAGCTTCCCATGCTCCCATATTTTTATTATCTTGCCTACTCGGAAACTTTGCAATCCACAATGCTCCATGTTCATCAACTACATTTGCTTTAGGTCTTGCACCTCCAAGAGATGAACCTGGTGATATTAGCATATTTAGCCATTTAACATACTCTGGATTGTCTATTGCATCCTCTTTTTCTAT
Organism: uncultured Rikenellaceae bacterium; assembly: GCA_947038405.1. Lineage (GTDB taxonomy): Bacteria > Bacteroidota > Bacteroidia > Bacteroidales > Rikenellaceae > CAMQVY01. The sequence continues at coordinate 5,302 of CAMQVY010000053.1, forward strand.
CTGTAAACTAGCATATTCAAGATTACGTATCAAAGTCCAAGGCGGAGCAGCCATCAACTTATTATCGTCCATAAATTCACCATCTTTGGATAGCTTAAACCGTAATGCTCCCATACGATTACCATCATAAACACCTAATAGGTAATCTGCTTCGATAAGTTTTTTTATAGGTTGTTCCTCTTGTCTAGCCAAAATAGCTTCACGCCTTTGCATCAAAACACGCCCCCATCTATCGGGGGAAGAGTCTAGGAATATGCCAAAGTTACTTTTATCCATTGGTAGATATTGCTTACCTATGAAATTGCCTAAATCAGGGTCTAAGGCTCTAAATTCGCTATGCTTTAGCCATTCTGAATCGTTGTTGTATGAGAATACCTCTTTGCCTCTAAGAACTTCACTAGAAAGCACACCCATAAAGACTGGCGAATCTAAATACTGCCAATCCATATAAACATATATGTCTCTATTATTTGCCATAATACCTATTTTTTAGATGCTCGTTCTTTGGGTTGTAATTTTGCATCTTGCAGAGCACGACCCAACTCATCATCTTTTGCGACTAGCAACAAATCCTTATCCAAGCCCAGAACTGCAAGTGCACGAAAATAATACCCGATTGCAACACCTTCGTCACCTTTCTCTATTTTGATAAGTGTGGTACGCGATATTCCTGCACGTTCAGATACTTGATCTGCGGATAAATCTCTACGTAAACGTGCATACTTAATGTTCTCTCCAAAGGTAGTTAATATCCTCTGCTGATTTGGTAATAATGCTCTTCTCATAATACTAATGTTGCTAATTATATACAAATATAGTGCAAATTGTCCGTAATTGCAAACATAATGTATCCATTATACATTTTTATTTTTCAAACATCAATCTGAAAATATACATATAAAATATAAGTGGTTACATATATGTCATGTGAAAAAATAAAAACTGTCAAATAGAATAATCTATTTCTCTTTTTTAAAATATAATTTATAATAGCTCATTTTAAGTTCATCATCATAACCCCGTTCAATATATTGCCCTCCTCCATGTACTTTAATATCAAAATTCTTATCAAGCTTTATTGTCGTCATAGTGCTGTAGCTTGTTTTTTTCACAGCAGCTTTAACAACTTCAAATTCTCCATCCAGAATAATATTATTATCTACTTGATAATTGTCTAAGTATCTCTCAAAATCTTGAAGTACAGCTGTATCCGAAAAAGCTTTTTCTTTAACATCTTGAAAACTAACATCCTTCTTCGACTTAAGCTCTGTTAATCCATTGTTAATAATTGTTGCTTGATCACATTTATTAACCTCAAAGGCTTTTGGCAATTCGTTGGCCACATAACTTGTTATTGCATCCACAACTGCCTTTGTTTTTTGATGTGAATTTTGTATTGGTCTGACATGTAAAAAGTCATCAATCCAAAACTTAGCTTCATCCCCTTTTTTTGCTCCAGAATCAACAATTGAGCACACAAATCCATTATCTTTCTCTACATTATAAATAAAACATCCTTTGTCTATTTTATTTAAGCCGAAGCCCTCCTGTTTGACAATGTCATATCTATTTTCTTCTTGTTTAAACTGTAAAATAGTTTCTTTTGTCTCAGCCTTAATAATACACAGTGCATCTGTGATAATATTATCTATTTCACAATCCTTTATATATAACATCCAGACTTCACCTTTTTTTATCTTAGGGTGAGTACACTTTTCGTATAAGTAACGAGATATATTTTGTGTTTCACCAATAAATTTAGATGGATTGTTAAAAATGTTCTGAGCAAAAACAAAAATAGGATTTAAGTCTAGTGTTGGTTCAAAATAAAATTGATATAGACTATCAGTTGAAAATGACTTATTCAACATTTTAGTAATATCGGCTTCTGTTTCACCTAAAAAAGATTCTTCTGAAGAGAAGCGCACCCCATCTCCATTTGTTTTGTTGCCTACTTGATGTATAATGGCATTTGTTATTTCACCTATTATCATAATTATTTTTGATCAGTTATGTATTTTGGTATTAATTTATTCTCTTTTGTAAATATTTCCACTGTATGAAAATTGCAAAGTTTAGGATCTTCCCAATAAGATTTGGGAGCATGTTCTATTAATATAATTTGAAATTCAGCCTCGTTATGTTTGTTCATATATGAAATGAAATTATCCAGTAATTTGAAGGCATCCAATAATTTTATTCTATCATTATTATTAACATCAGATGAACCATCGTAATATGGAATACTTGGTTGGTCAATAAATAAGAAAGGTAATACTTTCTTATCTTTTACTTTTTGAATCAAATTATGAACACCTAGAAACAAACAAAGATGTAGGAACATATCATTTGACTTACTACCTATCTTTCTATAAGGGAATCCCGATCCTGGTTGTTTCAATTGAATGATATAATTTTCCATATTAAAATTAATTTCACAGTCAGAGTAGTTTTCCATTGAATTTAATTTATCGTAAAATATCTGAATAGACTTATTTATTGAATTTATCAAAGTTGGCCTTGACATTTTTTCATCATTAATCTTTTTTTCTAGATACATACATTTTTCAACAAAATCAGGCATATAAATATCAGAAGACATTTCTATCTTGGGTTTATTATGAAGTAACTTCTCTAGATCTCTTTTTATTTCTGTTGCCAAAACAAATGCATAACTACTATGCTTTGGAATTGACACATTAGATGCAGTACTCTTGTCT
>CAMQVY010000054.1 GCA_947038405.1 uncultured Rikenellaceae bacterium
CTACTCCAGTATCTGTGTTAGAATCGCTTTAAATTCAGTGTCTGACAATTTTAATTTTTCACGCTGGAAATTAACGTCATTTTCATTGTTAATAGGAATCAAATGGATGTGTGCATGAGGAACCTCGAGCCCCAATACAACTACTGCAACACGTTGGCAATTCATTTTTGATTTTAGAGTTTTGGCAACAGACTTCGCAAAAACAATCATCTCCTTTAGTGTGCTATCTTCGAGATCGAATATGTAATCAATCTCTATTTTTGGAACCACTAATGTGTGACCTTTAGTTAATGGAGCTATGTCCAGAAAAGCAAAATACATGTCATTCTCAGCAACCTTATAACTTGGAATTTCTCCTTGTATAATCTTGGTAAATATTGTACTCATAAACTATTATTTCTTTAGGTTTTATAATCTCAAAATCATAAGGGATATTAGTTATATATCAGCTCCTATACCCTATTTTTAAAGGCTCAAATACCTCTAATTACTAGCTGTGGTGTAGTGCTAGTAATTAGAGGTATTTGAGCCTTTATTTGATGTGTTATTCATGTGCTTAGGTTTTATAATCTCAAAAATGATAGATTTAATTTAATACTTAGCATTATTAAATGTTATCCATAAAGCTACTATACTTCTAATTGCCAATGCTGTTATAGCTGGTAATTAGAGGTATAGTGTCTTTATTTGATATATTATAGGTATTTCAGTCGATATATTTGGGTTTTATTATTTCTGAGTATATAATTGCCTTGACAGGGTCAAAATCACTTATTAAATCTTCGTTAGTTGAATCTATTTTGTTTTGTATCTTAGGGGCTGAATCAGCCTCGTCATCTTCATTTGAATCATTATCATACGTACTGTTAAAGTAGGTAGTTTTATTATTATGGATTACTTCAACTGGCTCATCTGCGCGAATTGTATCGTAATCTTCTGGGATATGGTTCTTGTCAGTATCCTTGAATTTGCTATTCAATATCTTTGAAACTATAGATATTGCAATTCCGATTATTAACGTAATTAATATTTCCATGGCGATTAAATTTTAAATTAATTAACCTTCTGTATTTATAAATATATGGTGGTAAAAAGTACATTTTCTATTTAAGATCCGCTAACTCGTCTCACCTTTTCAATGCCTTTGATTTTGTAAATATTCCCTATTACTTCGTTAAGATCCTTGGTATTCTTTACATATACACTAATTGTGCCTTCAAATATTCCATCATGACTCTGTACCTTAAGCTCTCTTATGTTTATATTAAACTCCCCTGTTATAACTTGAACTATCTCCATTAATACTCCCATACGGTCGATACCTCTTATGTTTAGCAACGACAAGTAGGACATTGCTTTTTGACTAGACCACTTAACAGAGGTTATATATTCACCGTGCTGAGATGCTAATCTAGTTAGCTCATTACATGACGTTTTATGGACTGTAATGTTTCCTGACTCTTGATCCTTATAACCGATCACCTTATCTCCTGGAATCGGCTCACAGCACCCTGCAATCTTAAATTCAGGATCTATGGTGCTAATGCTATTCTCTTTTGTAACTTTTCTGTGCTTACTATCTTCATTACTCAGGAATCTAAACGGATTAGATAACTGTAAACTCCAAAATTTAAGCATTTTACTTGCTGCATTTTCACGCAACACTTTAGCTAAATTATCTAAATTTACAATACCAGTAGCTAGATTGCTGTAAAATTCGTCTTTATTAGAGCATTCGTATGCAGGTAATATTTTTCTGAATACCCTAGCGCTAGGTTTTATTCCGAAATCTTTTAACTTTTGCTCTAAAATATTTATGCCACTCTCAATGTTACTAATCTTATCTCGCTTAAGATGATTTTTAATTGACTGTTTTGCTTTTGCGGTTACGACATGCTCTAGCCACTCCAACTTTGGAGAAATCGTATCAGCTGTAATGATCTCAATTTGATCACCACTTTTAATTAATTTGTATATAGGTTGTATCTTATGATTTATTTTTGCTCCAAGTGCACGTTGCCCTATCTTGGTATGAATATCATATGCAAAATCTAGTGCAGTTGCTCCCAAGGGTAATTTTTTTGGTTCTCCTTTAGGGGTAAACACTACTATTTCAGAGGTATATAGGCTCATCTTAAAATTGTCTAAAAAGTCTACAGCATTATCCATAGATCCATTTAGTGCATCTCTAATTTTTCTTAGCCATTTATCAAAGTCATCTTCATCAGAAGATATTGCTACTTTTTTGTATTTCCAATGAGCAGCATAACCTCTCTCTGCAATCTCTTCCATTCTTTCAGATCGAATTTGAACTTCAGCCCAAACCCCATCTGGCCCCATAACAGTAGTATGAATTGCTTCATATCCATTGTCCTTAGGAATACTAACCCAATCCCTAAGTCTCTCAGGATTAGGTGTATATATATCTGTAATTAGAGAGTAAATATACCAACATTGCGACTTCTCCGTAATTGCCAAAGATGATTTGAATATAATACGTATAGCAAATAAGTCGTAAACCTCCTCAAAAGGGATCTGTTTACGCTGCATTTTTGCCCATACGGAAGATATACTTTTTACACGACAAGATATCTCAAAATCTATTTTAGAATCTTTTAGTCGTTTTATTATAGGAGAATTGAATTTTGATATAAACTCTTCTCGCTGTGCTTCACTTTGCAATATTTTGGTTTTTATCTCCTCATATTGTTCAGGAAATTTATATTTAAGACATAAGTCTTCAAGCTCTGTTTTAATACCATATAGACCTAAGCGGTAAGCAAGAGGAGCAAATAGGTATATTGTTTCACTTGTAATTTTTATCTGTTTATTTGGAGCCATTGAACCCAATGTTCTCATATTATGCAGTCGATCAGCAATTTTTATGAGAATCACCCGAACATCATCAGACAGTGTTAATAATACTTTCCGAAAAGACTCAGCCTGCTGCGATGTATCTGCATTAAAGACACCTGACATTTTTGTGAGACCATCTACCATGGATGCAATTTTAGCACCATACATAGATTCAATATCTTCTACGGTGTATTCGGTGTCTTCAACTACATCATGCAATAGTGATGCAATGACAGCCTTAACACCTAAGCCTATCTCATCTACAACGACATGTGCAACAGCAATAGGGTGAGTTATATATGGCTCACCCGACTTGCGTCTAACACCCTTATGTGCCTCTTTTGCGAAAAAGAATGCTTTTTTTACACTATTTGCATCCTCTTCATTTTTGAATATTTTTTCGCAACTTTGCATTAAAGAGTCGTACTCTTGATCTATTAACGCTTCATCCTCTAATGTGTACTCAGCCATAATACTATTTTCAGATAAGATTAAAATACAATTATATATTAATTATTTTTTTTGTCTTCTTTATCTTGTTTCTCTTTCTTCATTGCCTCGCGAACTTTACCTTCAACTTCAGCCATAAATTCAGGATCATTCATCAAAATATCTTTAACAGAGTCTCGACCCTGTCCTAATTTACGATCTCCGTAAGAGAACCAAGAACCACTCTTCTTAATTATTTCGTAGTCTACTCCTATATCTATAATTTCACCTACTTTAGAGATTCCCTCACCGAACATAATGTCAAATTCAGCTCTTCTAAATGGTGGTGCAACCTTATTTTTAACAACTTTAACCTTTGTTCTTGAACCTAACAACTCATCCCCATCCTTTATTGCTGTAGATTTACGGATGTCGATTCGGATAGTTGCATAAAATTTAAGTGCATTACCTCCAGTTGTGGTCTCAGGATTACCGTATGCAACTCCAATTTTATCTCTTAATTGATTGATGAAAACGCAAACTGTATTCGTTTTACTTATGCTAGCAGTTAGTTTCCTTAGTGCTTGTGACATAAGTCGCGCTTGAAGACCCATTTTAGACTCTCCCATTTCACCTTCAATTTCAGCTTTAGGAGTCAAAGCCGCAACTGAGTCAATTACAATAATATCAATTGCACTAGATCTAATTAAATGATCTGTAATTTCTAATGCTTGTTCTCCATTATCTGGTTGTGAAATCAATAAGTTATCAACATCAACACCTAATTTCTTAGCATAAAAACTATCAAATGCATGCTCTGCATCAATAAATGCAGCTATTCCACCCGCTTTTTGAGCCTCTGCAATAGCATGAATAGCCAATGTTGTCTTACCTGAAGACTCAGGTCCGTATATCTCAATAACACGTCCTTTTGGATAGCCACCAACTCCTAAAGCAACATCCAATGCAATTGACCCTGTTGGGATGACTGCAATATCTTCAATATTTTTTGTATTTAATCTCATTATTGAGCCTTTTCCGAAACTTTTCTCAATCTTATCCATTACCGCACTAAGTACCTTCAGTTTGTCGGAATTTGCATCTATCTTTTCTGCCATGTTTCTAATTTTTATATGATTCTAATATTTGTTCAAAATGAGATTTTGTCTTTACTTTATCGAAAATACGCTCAATAACGCCATTTTCATCTATAATGAAAGTTGTTCTTTTAATACCAAAAAACTCCTTACCCATAAACTTCTTTAAACCCCAAACTCCATATGCCGTAGACATTACATTCTCTTCGTCTGTTAATAGGCTAAAATTTAAGCTCTTTTTCTGTATAAAGCCTAGGTGTGACTTTGCATTATTTGGGCTTACACCTATGATGGTAAATCCCATATCTGCAAGTTCGCTCTTGCCATCCCTAAGGCTACACGCCTGAGCAGTACATCCAGGAGTGTTATCTCTAGGATAGAAATATAAAATTATTTTGCGACCTTTAAACTCTTCAAGGGTAACAACTTTACCATCTTGATCTTTCTCATTGAATTGAGGTGCGATATCTCCAATTTTTAGCATAATTTCTATCTTATATGATATTATATTTGTAAATGTACAAAAAAATAGATGAAAGTCAATAAAAAAAAATAAAGTTTTCCAAAAAAAATGACAATATATGCGCTAATATAACATTAACTGTCTCATTTTTTTTGAAAAACTAGCTTCTCTTTAAAGTCCTATTTGGCTAGTAACTTTCTTTCAATATCTTCAAACTGCTGTTTGAATGCCTTGTCATTTTCAAGGAAATTAGTAACAGTCTTATGTGCGTGAAGTACAGTTGCGTGATTCTTTCCCCCAATTGTAGCGCCAATAAGTGCAAGTGATGCCTTTGTGTGTTGTTTACTTAAATACATCGCAATCTGTCTTGCTTGTGCAATATCTCTAGTTCTTGTTGGTGAATTCAGCTTCTCAATTGTTATATTAAAGTGCTCGCAAACAACCTCTTGAATTCGCTCAATAGTAATCTCTTGTTGCGTGTACTTAACGTATACTTTAAGCACCTCTTTTGCTAAAGAGATTGTAATCTTCTTATTTAAGAAGCTTGCATGAGCGACAAGTGAAGATAATGCACCCTCTATCTCTCTTATATTAGCACTAATATTATTAGCAAGAAAATCAATAACATCCTTAGATAGCTCTGTTTTTAGCTTTGCAGCTTTATTAGTAATGATCTTTGTTTTTGTTTCAAAGTCAGGTTGTATCAATTCAGCAGTAAGACCCCACTTAAATCTAGTAAGAAGACGTTCGTTCATATCTTTAAGCTCAACAGGAGGTTTGTCTGATGTTAAGATCAGCTGTTTTCCTGATAAGTGTAGATGGTTGAAAATATTAAAAAGTGCATCTTGAGTCTTTTTCTTACCCGATAATTCTTGTATATCGTCAATTATAAGGACGTCGATCATCTGGTAGAACTGAATAAAATCATTATATTCACTATTAAGCATGGCACTAGTAAACTGCGCCTGGAACTTACTCATAGATACATATAATACTTGCATTCCTGGGTGTCTTTGCTTTACCTCCATGCCAATAGCTTGGATGATATGCGTTTTACCCAACCCCGAATTACCGAATATATATAGTGGATTAAATGCCGTTTTACCTGGTGTAACTGCGATAGCGTAACCCGCAGACCTTGCCAATCTATTACACTCTCCCTCAATATGAGTTCCAAAAGTGTAGTTAAAGTTTAGCTGCGAATCAACAATTGGTCTTCTAACACCTGGAATTACAAAAGGATTTTTTATATTTGCAGTATCTGTTTGCGCAACAAATTTATTTATTGCACCATTTTCAGTTGTGTTAGAAACAGTTGCTGAATTTACAGTTTGGCTAACTCTAGGTGTGATGTACCTCAAACGAGTCTGAGCACCAAACATTTGATGTAGAATCGGCTTAAGAAATGATAAATAGTTACCTTCAATCTGACGAACATAGTTTTCATTAGGCACTCTAAGTTGTAGCGTCGTTCCGTCATAACCAATGGCTACAAGCGGTTTAAACCACTTGATAAACTCATCCTCGGATGTTTGCTCTTTTATGCTAGATAGGCAATCTTGCCATACATTACTATATGCCTGTACTGTGGTGTTCATCTTTGATTGAATGTATAAAAAACTAGATATGATTAATTGTTTATTTAACGGTACAAAATTGTGAATAAATTTATTAAAAATAATATATTTAATGCTTGTTTTTTACGAATTAATTTATAAGGGCAGTCGAAGTTATTTTCATAGAAACCTTTTAAGTAATTGAGAATAGAGAATTTCAAAAAAAAATTACTATTTTTGCATATATTTTACAAGGAAATAATTACATATATATAAGATAAAGCAATGCAAACTATGACAAACACTTTGGATAAACAAATTATGGAGAGGGCTGAAATCTGGCTAAATGGGGCTTATGATGATGCAACAAAGCAACAGATTCAGTATTTAATAGATAACAATACAAAAGAGCTTGAGGATAGTTTCTACAAAGATCTTGGATTTGGAACAGGTGGACTACGTGGCATAATGGGTGTAGGTAGTAACCGTATGAACATATATACAGTAGGCATGGCCACCCAAGGGCTAGCCAACTACCTTAAATCTAACTTTACTGAGGAGCAAATCAAGGTAGCGATTGCATATGACTCTCGTAATAATAGTAAACTGTTTGCTGAAAGAGTAGCGGATATCTTCGCATCTAATGGATTTTTGGTCTATCTTTTTGACGAATTACGTCCGACTCCAGAGTTGAGTTTTGCAATCAGAGAGCTAAAATGTCATAGTGGTGTTGTTATTACGGCTTCTCACAACCCTAAAGAGTACAACGGATATAAAGCATATTGGAATGATGGAGCTCAGGTTACCGCTCCTCACGACACTAATATAATTACTGAGGTCGCAAAGATATCATCAATAGAACAGATTCTAACAGGTCAAAATAGTGAGAATATATCTATATTAAATGAGAAATTTGATAAAATATATCTTGATAGAATCAAAGACAGAGTTAGTTTGTCGCCTACTGAGGTTGCTGAACATAAAGATATGAAAATTGTTTATACACCAATACATGGTAGTGGGGTTAAACTTGTTCCTGACTCTTTAAAGAACTTCGGATTCACAAACATAATAACTGTGCCTGAGCAGTGTGTTATAGATGGCAACTTCCCAACTGTAGCATCTCCAAATCCTGAAGAGAGGTCTACAATGAAAATGGCAATTGAGCTTGCAGCAGAAGAGGGTGCCGAGCTTGTTATGGCAACAGACCCTGATGCAGATCGTATTGGAATAGCAATAAGAGACAATAATGGAGAATACGTTCTGTTGAATGGTAATCAAACTTGTGTCTTATTAACATACTATTTATGTCGTAGATGGAGTGACTTAGGTAAAATTAATGGAAATCAATATATCATTAAGACTATCGTTACATCTGAAATGATACCAAATATTGCAAAGGCATTTAATATTGAGTATTATAACTGTCTGACAGGATTTAAGTACATCGCTGAAATTATCCGCAATAACGAAGGTACTACTAAAGAGTATATTGGTGGTGGCGAGGAGAGTTTCGGTTTCCTTCCAGGAGATTTCGTTAGAGATAAGGATGGAGTTAGTTCTTGT
>CAMQVY010000055.1 GCA_947038405.1 uncultured Rikenellaceae bacterium
ATGGAAATAATAAACAATACGACCTTACTGATGATATCCTAGATAACTCAGTAAGGTATCGCCAACTAAGGGAGGTTCATAGTCTTACGTTGAACTTTTCTCTTGGTGTATTTATAGATTTCCCTGTCGGCTCGTGGGTTGAGTACCCCGAAAAGTCAGGGAAGATCTATACGCTTGAAGTTCCCGAAAATTTCAAGAAAAAAAACACTGAAAATTTCGAATACACACTTATTCTTGAAGATGAAACAGCTAAGACTAAAAAGTACAAATATAAGGACACTGCCACACGGCGGTTAAAATTTACTCATACTGCAACGCCGCAGGGGCATCTTAAAATGTTAGTGGATAACCTTAATCTTCGTGACTCAGGTTGGAAGGTAGGAGAATGTATTTCGTCCGCAGAAAAAACTCTCTCTTTTAATCATTCCTCTTGCTATGAAGTTGTTGGTCAACTTGCCGATGCTTATAGTACAGAGTGGGAATTTGTCAATAAAACCATACACTTGCGTAAAGTAGAGTATAATAAAACCAATCCACTAAAACTTTCGTATGGTCGTGGAAAAGGGTTTAAATCAGGTGTTGGGCGCAGTAACTTTGATTCTTCACGCCCGTTTGAAATACTTTATGTGCAAGGAGGTGATCGAAATATAAATCCAACGAAGTATGGCAGCACAGAGTTGTTATTGCCTAAAAGCCAAGAGTTGGAATATGAGGGGCGTATTTATGTGTCTGATGCTGACGGTTATTCTATTACTCGCAAAGGGATTGATTCAAAAACAAAGGAAGAGGGAAGCCTTGACTGTTCGCATATTTACCCGCAACGTATTGGAGTAGTAAGTGCCGTTGCTGAGGTTGATGTCAGTAGTAATTTTTATGACTTTATAGATGCAAATATTCCGTCAGACCTTGACTATAATGAATGTTTGATTGATGGCGAATCTATGTCTGTTATTTTCCAAGACGGAATGCTTACAGGTAAGGAGTTTGAAGTGAAATATCATCATAATGCAGTAGGGGGAAAACTTGCAAGAAGATTTGAGATTGTGCCTCAGGAGCTTGACGGAAGAACCATGCCCGATGCTTCATATAAGCCTGCTAAAGAGCAACGATATGGTGTATTTGGAATATCTCTTCCTGCATCCTATGTTTGCAATGATAATAGTAAAAAAGGGGCTTCGTGGGATATGTTTCGCGAGGCGGCAAAGTTTCTGTATGAAAACGAAGACCCACGATTTACCTTTACAGGAGATTTGGACGGTCTTTGGGCAAAAAAAGATTGGTTAAACATTGTAGGTAAAATTAAATTGGGTGGATATGTTCGTTTTAGTGATACGCAATTTCAGCCTGAACCTAATGGCATAAATATTCGCATAGTTGGTATAAAGGATTATGTAAACAACCCCCACAGCCCCACAATAGAGTTGTCAAACTGTATTTCAGGGGGAAGTGTGGTATCCGAATTAAATAAAATTGCCGAAAATGAAGTTGTCGCTGACGATCTTACTCGAGACGTGATAAAATTCGCCAAGAGGCGTTTTAGAGATGCGCAGGAGACAGCTAAGATGCTTGAAGATACGTTTGATAACTTTTCAGGTGCTATTTCGCCAGTATCTGTAAATGCGATGCAGTTAATAGCTGGAGATAAAAGTCTACAATTTATGTTCGTAGCAGCAATAAATAGCAGCAAGCAAGTGCCTCACGATGTTGACTATAATAAAGGGGTGCTTACAGTAGATGCCGGGATATTAAAGCACCTGACAATAGGTATTACTTCACTTAGTTCATCACATAAGCCAGCCGAGTATAAATATTGGGATATGGAAGCATTCTCAACCGAGCTCACAAGTCCACTAGCATATTATCTATATGCTAAAGTAAGTAGAACAGGAGTAAGTGGGAAGTTTTACATAAGCCATGAAGATATTAAAATAGAGGATGTTAGTGGCTATTATCATTTACTGGTTGGCATACTTAATTCTGAGTTTAATGGCGAGCGAAGTTGGGCGCAACTTTACGGATTTTCAGAGCTGACACCAGGGCAAATGCTTGTCGAGCGAATAGTTTCACCAGATGGGTTGAACTACCTTGATTTTGTTCGTAATGCGTTTAGGGTGGGAAATGATACAAGTTTTCTTGATTGGAACAATCTCGAAGAAGACACACTTACGACAGTAAAAATGAGGCTCCAAGATGCAGTTATAAAAAATAGATTAGATGTAATTGGTGAAGCTTTCCTTGCAGGAATGCTTTTCTCAAACGAAAAAATACAATCTGAAAAGAAAGTGGGCAATGTACATGCCTTAACTATTGATGGTAAAAACGGTCACATGGGGCTAAATTCATTAGACGATATCTACACAGAACATGGAGGTAGTAAGCAAGTCAAAAAAAACATAACTATAAGTAGCAATGAGGGGCGTGTTGAAACACAAAATGATGATAACGAAACCGCATATATGTCTACCCAAGGGATTTTTGCAAATAAGGCTGGAGTAAACCCGCTCCCATCTTCATCAGGTATTAGTATGTATACTTCTGTCGCAGGGCTTGGCTTTGGTAAAATGGATAAGAATTCGTGGGGTTCAAATTGGTGTATTTGTGGCGTTTACGGTCATTCTTCTAATTCATCTAATAATCCAGCTCCATCTTACGGAGGTTATTTTGACAAACTAAGAGCAAATGGACTTTTCGTAATGACTAGACGAATTAACAATAACAATACATATCTAAGCTTAAATGATGTTTATATCTCTTGCTATAATACGATTGATATTAGACTCTGGTTGCCCTCTGATCCTTATGATGGAATGGTGCTTATTATTAGGCGTATGAATCCATCAAATTTTGTGTTAGATGGCAATGGGAAGAGCATTCATATAGATGGTAATACGCCCAGTGAAGTTTGGGGTAAAAATGGACGTGGAGATACCGTAATTGTGATTTATGACGGGCAATATTGGAACTTTAATTACTGGGTAAGATAAAAATGCTTTTTTTTACCTATAAAGTGATTATATCATAACCATATTTATATTATCTTTGTACAAAATAGTTAATTTATGGAAAATCTCCCAGCACTAATAACAGCAGTCTGAACTATCTTAATGGGGTGGTTTTAGTATAATCAATATTCAAAGAATAAAATGACTAATGTGAAAAATGGATAGTATTCAAAACAGTATAGCAATTATCAGCTCAATCGCAGGTTTGTTGATTGGTGGGGGAGGTGTTGGTATTCTCTTTTACAAAGAGAAGAAGAGATCCATAATACTGCAAAATGAGGGATCGTCAACAGACATATGGAAAAAGTTAGTAGATGAAGTACAGGAGCAAAATACGACACTTCAAGTCAAACTCGATAAGAAAGATGAAAAGATAGAGAAGTTGTATAAAGATATCTTTAAAGTTCAAAACGAGAACAATACTCTAACGACAAAGGTTGGTGTATTGGAGTTTCAGAAGTGTTTAAATAACACTTGCCTCAATAGAACGCCACCAAGAAACTAACACTAAAATAGTAAAAGAGATGAACCTAAGTAAAAACTTTACACTCAAGGAGCTTTGCGCAACAAGTACAGGCGTAAAGAATGTCCCGACACAAGATGTTATTGATCATCTTACACATCTAGTCGAAAATGTCTTACAACCAATTCGAGATCTATATGGTAAGCCGATAACTGTAAATAGTGGCTACCGTTGCGAGGCTCTCAACAAGTGTGTCGGAGGTGCAAGAACTAGCCAGCACATGACTGGTCAAGCGGTAGACATAACAACCGGAACAAAGGAGGGCAATCGAAAATTGTTCGCTATTTTAGAGGGTATGGAGTTCGATCAGCTTATCGACGAACGAGATATGTCCTGGATCCATGTATCGTTTAAGTCATCTCCAAATCGTAATCAAAAGTTGAAACTATGAGCCGATTCCTGACCTATACACCCTTAATACTAGCCATCTTATTGGTGGTTAGTATTAAGAGCTGTAACAACATCAAGCAAGAGCGTAACAGATTCGCTGACAATCAGCGCACTCTCCTAGATAAAGCGCACTATTATGAGACACAAAACAGACTCTCAGTTGCTAGTGTTGAGCGATTAACACTCAAGACTAAAGAGCTGGAGGAGAATAGATCTGAACTTGTAGAGGTTTGTGATGATCTACGTATTAAGGTCAAGCGATTGCAATCTGCATCAACAACAGTAACACAGACAAGGTATGAGTTTAAAACTATCTTCAAAGATAGCGTTATAGTGCGCAATGGTGCGGTATTAGATACGATCAAGTGTATGAACTATGTAGATTCTTGGTTAAGTTTTAAAGGGTACACAAGTGATAATGTAAATTTTAATGTAAAAATAGAGAGTCGAGATACGATTGTACAATTTGTGCACCGAGTTCCCCGCAAGTTTTGGTTTATCAAGTGGGGAACTAAAGCTATACGACAAGAGGTGATCTCTAAAAATCCATACAGTAAAATAACTTACAGTGAATATATAGAACTTAACTAGCAAATAGTTAGCTGTATATTTACCAATGCAGTATTTACTGCTATCTATATGAAGTTGGAGACTATTACAGACTTTCTGTTTGGTGAGTATAAATAGGTTTATATTACTTAACGCAAAAAAAGAAAAATAAAATTAAGCTCCAAGGTTTGTCTGTGAGTATTAACTAGATAGATTGTTGATTGCAGTATTTTAACTTATTGTTTTACACCTTTATAAGTTGATTACGTGCAATAACAATACGTACAATATCGCAGCCAGTATTAGTTGCGACATTGTATGTATTGGGTGACTAGTAATTTATAATTCAAAGTTTAGGCACAATATATTAATACAAATAAATCTTTGATAAGTAATCATCGACTTGACGCTTAATATCAACATATGTTTCGTGCGAACCACTAAACATTCCATCTTTTATTGGTTGCCACTCAAGTTTTTCTATATCTGCTCTTTTAAAGAACAAGGAATAAAAATCATTCGAATCGGGGTCTTTCCTATGGTGCACCCATTGGTAATTACCATAAGGAACATAAGTAGTCCTACGATATGGCCCCACTATATCTAGATAATTTAGTGACAATAGATATTCAAACGTATCAAATATAGCATTAAATTCATCCTCGTTTTCTATATTTTGACTAAAATAATCCCTTAGTTCTTTACTAAGAAACGTACTCATAGGAGTATTATACGTAGTCCCCAAAATAGAATTAAGTTTATCCGAATCAATTAAGTTTGAATTTACTCCTTGTATCAAGTGTGACTTTTCTCCATTAACTTTTCCTATCTCAGGTATTAATAACTTAAATACCTTATTTAACAAGGTGTATTTATTATACATAACTGAACTTATGCCAATTACATATAACATCAACAAACTGGATAAATAATGAGTTTTAACTGTGTTTGGAACGAATGAAGTCCCCACTCTTATTGGAGACTGTGTAAATTTATTCATTATATCTAATATCGTTTGCTCGTGCTCAGGTTTAGACCATTGTATTGTTGTGATACATAGAGGAATCAATATTTCTAAAGCATTTTTTTGCTTTAGAAAATATGAGTCAAAAAGTTCTTTGTTTAAGCTTTTACTAATAACAGATATATCAATCCCTTTTTTTAATGCACTACGACATTCATTCATCAATAGATCTCGGTAAAGAATTATACCATCATCTCTCACTATATATTTTTTCAATCGCGATATAGCAATGTCTTTATTTAATGGGTGGTTTGAATTAAATGTATTTAATGCTTCAATCCTTTCAGACAATTCGTTAAAGAACTCATCTGCGCTATTAATCTCAAGAATACTTCCTTTTCTTGATGTTGCAATATCGCTTAACTCCTGCTCACACTTGCCGATAAAAGAAAAATACGAAGGATACCTAAAATTTTCAGACTTATTGATAATATTAACAAGTCCATTATCCCATTTACCCGACCATCCGCACGAAATAAGTCCGAAATCATTAATGATACTTAATAGATAACTTTGTAATTCGCTCGGATATTCCGATAGTTCCTCTCTGGTATTTAATAATCGACTATCAAGGTAGTCACCATTTACTTTTATAAGAGTAAACTTGCTATGCACTAACGGTAATGCCCCTGATAAATCATCAACGTGCCTTATTACGTTTGGTTCAACGCCTTCATCTTGTAACGCCTTTTCAAGCAGCCTATCAAAATTAGTAGTTATGATAACTTTTATATATCCCTTGGATACTAATTTGGCTATTGATTTATGTGCATTAGTAGGTAACTTTAATCCTGATTCTTTATCGTCATAACTTCGCTCAAAATAACCGTTCAGTAAATTCATTCGCTCTGGTTGGCTTATTGCCAATTTGCCCAAAATCGTAGAATAGTTAGGTTCTTCTCTATATTTTTCAATAAACCAAGCGACAGGATCACTCGAACAATCCTCTTTAAGAGTGGCGCTTAATTTGTTTATCAAGTCGAGAACAATATCCCAACCTGTTGGTATGGCTGCACTTTTAGAAATTCCAGACCCTATCAATAGGGCATAAACTCCCTTGTTGGAATGTATAGAAAAAGATAATGTGGTTAATTTATCATTCATAATTATATTTACATTAAAAATATTCCTAAATACTCAAATTTGAACACGTTAAAGAGAAGGCTAGTCTCTTTCATATTATATTTTACGTAACTCTAACTCAAACTTCGTTCTACTTAATACCGTTTCATAAATAGAACAATCCTTTAGATTTGCAGATACTATATTAATGATTTCAGCTTTATCACTTGGTGAAATTTTACACCCCAATATTATTTCGGTTATTGAATCGTGTGAAATTTGAAAAGATTTATTAGCTCCATTATATTTAGTAATCCTATACTCATTTTCGTATGTCCAAACATCACTTTTTGTACCTAACATCCTTTTGGCAAAGATTATAGTGTCTTCACCAAATATGGTGTTTAGCGGTAATTTTTTTTGATACGTAACCTTTAGTAATAGGCCCTCTATATCATTTCCTATTTTATCAGAATTAAAACCAATACAAATTCCTTGATGTGAATTTGCATAATGAGACCACATAAGATAATTATTCTTTTCAGTCGTTAAACTAAAGATTCCAAAAGTTTTGTCGATATGTTTTATTGAATCTTCGCTACGTTCTTTCAAATAATTTTCATTAAACAATGACTTTTCGCTCATTTGATCAAGAACCGCCATGTGTAATTGGGATGGATTATAACTTGGAAATATTCTTTTTCCTGTTATAGTCATAGCTTCATATATGTTCTCTTCTGTCAATTCCTCATGATCATAAATATAGGGGATTGATCCTTCAAAAGGATCGTTAAGTTTACTAATTGAAGGAAGATATATTTCTAAATTTTGTAATATTTTTTTTGTATTATCATCCCAAGATCTATACTTAAATAAAGTTTCAGGGACTTTACCTTGTTTTATGGTTTCATTCATTTTTACTCCTCCACTATTTTAAGCTTAGTACCACATTTAGGGCAAGTCAAAGATGTGCAATCTTCATCAAGTAAATCAGACACCTTAACACCTAATTCTTCCGCAATCTTCCTTAATGTAGAAAGCGAGGGATTTCCCTTTTCACTAAAAGCAACACTTAGTCCAGCCTCACTCATTCCTATTT
>CAMQVY010000056.1 GCA_947038405.1 uncultured Rikenellaceae bacterium
AAAAAGAAAATATTTTTAGTACTTGGATTATTTACGATGGGTCTTATGTCTGTGGTATTTGTATCTACGATTGAAACGTCAAACCTTAAGTCTCTAATAGCTAATGTTGAGGCATTAGCACTATCTTCAAGGGAAAGTTTAGATACTAGTTATACTAGAACTGAGAGTAAGTGTACCGTAAATGTTGGGGTTAAAGGTAAAATCAAACTTATGGGAGGTACAATACTCGAAGCTGGTGCTAGTGGTGAAGTTTCTTTTGATGGTAAAGTTGTTTGTGGAGCTAGTGGCACTCTAACTTGTAAGCCAGTTGAATGTATAGACTTATATGAAGTAATTACAAAATAAAGAATAGTGCTGTCCAAGAACATTTGGCAGTCGCGTGCCCTTGTAAAATTAATACTTACATTTTGCAAGGGCATATTTAACCATAGATACTAAAAATATGAGAAAATTATTAAATATAGGTGTGTTATCTTTGATGTTATGCATTACATCTTGTTCAGACACAAAAATAGAGCATGATTTGATTAATTTAAATATTGATGTCAATAATTTAAGTTCAACAAAAGATATATTTTCAGATTTTCATTTTGTCCCTTTGGAGACAGTTGGTGACAAATTAATAGGAGAGATAGATAAAATACTCGCTGATAGTAATTATTTCTATATATTAGATAGTCAAACAAAGTCTATTTTTATTTATAATCATAAGGGTAAATATATAAATCAGATATCTCGTCTTGGTCGTGCAGGAGAAGAGTATCTTTCAGTCGATGATATTGCTGTATATAATTCGCATATATATGCTTTGTGTCGTTCGAGTAGAAAAATAAATGTATATAGTAATGAGAATAAATATATCAAAAGTATTCCACTAAATGATTGGTACACACATTTTCATATACTAAATGATAGTTTAATGTTTTTAGATTCTGAGGATTCAAATGCAAAGAGTTATAATTTTATATTACATGATTATCAAAACGGAGAGGATGTAGCGCTTTTTGATGGATTTGAAGAGCAGCAAAGTTATCTATTTTCAGGTTTTAATCCCTTTAATTTTAATTCAGATAGTTCATTGTTTATTACTAAACATTTTGATATGAATGTTTATACTTTGGGTGAAACAGCAATGACTCCAAAGTATAATTTAAATTTTAATACAACTGATTTACTTCCTTCAGATACAAAAAAAAATAAAAAAGAGGAGTTGTCTACTTCCCTTCGATATAAAAATGTCGTGAAACGAATATCTGAATTTAAAATGTTTGGGAAATATATATATATGTATTATGACCTATTTGTCCCTAGTAATGGTGGATTAAGATCACATATTACAGTTGTTGATACAACTGATTATAGCTCTAAAACATTACTTGTTGAGGCGATAAGTGGCGACAAAATACCAATGATGGGTTCTGCCTTATCAATAAATAATGGATACTTTATTACACATTGTTCTGCCTCTAGGGTTAAAAGCTTTGATGAACGTAATAAACTTAACATATTTTCTTCGTTGAATTTAAGTGATTATGATAATCCACTGTTGTTTTTTTATAAATTTAAATAGTTTTAAAAGATAATAATATGAGATGTGTAATTTATTTAATACTTGTATTGCTTTTTACTTCATGTGACTTCTCTAATAATCCTCTTTTTGAAGCTTACTATTGGAACTGGAGTTCCCGATCAAATAGGAGAGTAGGTTAAGCCCCTTTTTTATAATTATCAAATGGTTTTACTTTGTTCCAAAATTCTTCAATTGTTAGATTTCCTATCGCTTAATGTCTTCTTTTTTTATTATACCGAGTCTCGAAATGTCGCTATTCCACTATCGTTACTCACCCCTGCACCCGTAAAAACGACTATCTTTTTCATGTATATTGTAATTTATAAGTTTTTAACCTTTAAAGAGGTGCTTTTTTTTGTTATATTTGTAATAAATAATGCACAATAGTCATTGTCTTAAAATTATAAGTGCTCTATTTAATTTTGTCTTAATCATTTGTTCAATATGTAAAACGACGGTAATATAGTCATTTTGCAATAAATTATTTACGTATGAAAATAAGAAGTGTAATACCATTTATTTTACTATTGTTTGTAGTCTCGACATCAGCAACAGCTCAAGACAGTACGCGGCAAGCTTCAGCAATGTCAACCTACCTAAATGAAGTAGATTTTATCATTGATCATATCGAAAATGAATACATTTCAGGTAGAAGAGGACTAAGTGATGAGGAGTGGAATAGGCGTGTAGATATGATATATAAGAAAGTGAAAACTTGTAAAGATAACTATGAATATTGGTCTGCACTAAGATATATTGGATTATTAATACAAGATAGACATTTTCAATTCCCTAGGTCTGGAGTTTATAATGCTGCAGGATTCTTTCAAGAAACAGATGTTATTCTTCCTCTGCAGATTCAATCATGGAGAGATGGTTCTGTATATAATGTAATAGACTACACATCTACGATTCCACAATATGCTCAAATAATTAGTGTAAATAGTGTGTCAGCACAAGAAGCAGCACTTCTAAACCGCTCGTTAGATTATGGTGAGGAGTTGTCAGCTATGCCTATTATTAACTCATTATTAGAAAAAGATCCAAGATACTGGTGTCATTTTTCAAACTACTTTTTTTTCGAACAGATTAAATCTCCTTATGAAATCGAATATATTGAGAGGGGAAGTAGTGATCTGAAAAGAGTAACAATTGAAGGGAGAACAAGAGGTTACATAGTTAAAGAGCGCAAAAAATTAAAGCTAATTGATTATTTAGGCTATAAAGCCGTCGAATATAAAAAAGTTGAAGATAGTATCGGGGTTTTAACAATTAATATGTTTTGGGGTAGAAATTTCTTCGAGATGCTAGTTCTAAATAGCGACTTTAGGTACCCTAGACAATTAAGACGAGCAATGCGGCGTGTAAAAAGAGATGATATTAAAGAACTTATTATTGATATAAGAGCAAATGCAGGAGGAATGGGCGATAATATAGCTAAAACATTAAGTTACTTTACCGATAGTACATTACATTATACCGAAAGTGCACGTGTTACAGATAGTAATCGCATCTTCATACAAGAGCACGCTTATTTATCTCATAGAGCTAAAGGTAAAGAGGAAAAAGAACGAGTCTATAAGGCAATCGGTGATATGAAAGATGGAGCAATGTTTGATGTAGATTCGCTATTAAAAATAGAATCTGTGAAAATAAAGAAAAAGCATAAAAATAAATACAAGGGTAATGTTTATCTACTGACAAGTAATTATACATATTCTGCCGCTCAGATTTTTGCCCAAAAATTTCAAAGGCTCAATATCGGTCTTGTTGCTGGGCAACCTTGCGGAGGATACTCGGTTATAACATCGGGAAATGCCTATACAAAGAGATTGCCATTTACAGGCTGGATCCCTCTAAAAACTCCTATAAGTACACATAATCCAGGCAATATATACGAATATGAAACTGTTGATATTCCTATTAATCAAAAATTTGATGATTGGTTGATTGGTAACGATAATACACTAAACGATTTTATAAAAAAAATAAAGTCTAATCAATTTAGAACGGACTAATGTTTGGCAACTATTTTTATGGGCTGTTGCGTTAGGTGCGTTTATGAAGTTATTTATTACATAAGGGTGCGTTAGATGGCAACTAAAAACAGGAACTACAATTTTTGAGGGATGTATGACAAATTTAGGGCTATGGTTCAAAGTGCCATTTTAAATCTATTTTGTGCTTTAGAGTTATTTTGTCTCTGGGGCTTTTATTAGTGCCTCAGGAATTGCGGCTGAGGCTATTTACCCGCTTTTTGGAGATCGGTCTAAGGTGGTTTTCGAAATAATATACTCTCTTATTTGGGGGTTACTTATTTTTAAGGGTGATTTTAAACTTTTTGC
Organism: uncultured Rikenellaceae bacterium; assembly: GCA_947038405.1. GTDB lineage: Bacteria > Bacteroidota > Bacteroidia > Bacteroidales > Rikenellaceae > CAMQVY01. The sequence continues at coordinate 3,916 of CAMQVY010000056.1, forward strand.
TAAAATAATGAGTACTACGGCGGGACTTCTATTCATAACCGTATTGATCTCTGCATTTCAGTTAGATATTGACATCGCTAAACTTACTGAGGTTTATATCCCGAATCCTAAAGAGACATCAGAGCAGAATATTGAATGGTTAGTGGTTCTTATTGGTAGCGTAGGTGGTACATTGACCGTTATTTGCTATGGTTCCTGGATTAAAGAGAGTAATCGTACTTCGTTGGCATATCTGAAAACTTGTAGTATCGACTTAGTGGTTGGGAATTTCTTAACTGCTCTATTCAGTAAGGCTATGGTTGTGATTGGTTCGTAGGAGTACTTATCCTCCTTTTCTTCGCAATTACAACCTTTGGATTGGGAATTATTCCATCTTAAAAAACTATGCGTGTACATTATATATAGTTTTAATAATTATATATGAATAATAAATTATACTATGCCCAATCAAATTTCTCATAGAGAAATACCCCTTTTTCACCTATCTTAATCTCTGGAATAACTACCAGTGACAGAAATGAAAGTGTCATAAATGGAGATTTAATTCTACATCCCAAATTTTTTGCAATGGCATTTAACTCTTTATACTCTTTGGCCACTATTTCACCTATATTATTACTCATAATACCAGCTATTGGCAACTCTAATATATGGGTCTGCTCCTCATCGGCGATGGATAGCCCCCCTTTTGTTGATATAACACTATTTATTGCATTACATAGCGATTCATTGTTACAGCCTACGGCAACAATATTATGTGAGTCGTGTCCAACAGAACTCGCAAATGCTCCACACTTTAGGCTAAACCCGTTGCAGAGAGCAACTTGAGGTTTTCCATTTGTGTAGCGATTGATGTAGACTATTTTTAGTATATCGTTTTTAATATCGCTCTCAAAATCCTCAGCCTTAAATGGAGATTCATACGTCATGACAGATGTGATAAGCTCACCATCTCTAACTCCAATAACTTTCTGTGAGCCTTCAATAGTTAGTTGAAGATCTTTTGGCAAGATCTCATCATGGTTAAAATTATTTAAATTCTCAATTTTGATCGGTGTCGGCTGTTCTATCTTTTGGGTTACATCATATTTTTTTTCACCCTCAATATAAACTTCATGCACCTTAAATGTCTCAATATCCTCAACAACTATGAAATCAGCCGAATCACCCTCTCTTAATGTTCCTACATTAAGGTTGTAATGCTCGATAGGATTAATAGATGCAATGCGTAAAACATCAAATAGATCAAACCCCTCAGCTATTGCTTTGCAAACTATTTTGTCAATATGTCCTAGTTCAATTATTGTATCGGGATGTGAATCGTCGGTACAGAACATTACATCGTTAGTATGGCTGGAGATCAATGATTTAATATTGTCGTAGTTACGTGCCGCACTGCCTTCTCGGATAAGAATTTTCATTCCTAAAGATAGTTTTTCTATTGCCTCGTCTATATCTGAAACCTCGTGGTCTGTGGATATACCTCTCTGAATATACTCTTTTAGAGGTTCTCCAGAGAGTAATGGAGCATGCCCGTCTATTGGAATATCATACTTTTTTGCCATTTCAAGTTTTGCATTGACCTCTGGATCATTATATAAAACTCCAGGTACATTCATCATCTCTGAGAGTGCAACAAATTGACCTGTAGAGATTAAAGACTCTAAGTCTGATGCCGTAATAGTACTACCAGCCACATCGAAAGGAGTTGCTGGAACACATGATGGAGCTGTGAAGAAAGATTTAATAGGAGATTGTTTGCTGTTTTTAATCATAAACTCAACTCCCCCTACACCCATAACATTTGCTATTTCATGTGGATCACTCACTACGGCGACTGTTCCTGTGCGAATAACTAAATTGCCAAAATTATATGGAGTAAGCATTGAACTCTCAATATGCACGTGAGAATCTATAAATCCAGGCATTATATACCTTTTTTTATCTGTCTTATGTCGTTTGATATCTACGATTACTCCATTCTTAATAATAACGGATCCTTCATATATTTCCCTGCCATAAAGGTCAATAATACGGCCTTCTATTCTATTCGTATTTACGATCATAAGGTTTAAATTAGCTGAATATAAGTTTGTTTATTATTTTTAGTTGGAGTGAGCTCTCTTCTTATAACACTTCACAAAGAAAATCGATGCTAATATTATAGTGAATCGTGTCGTATAGGATATTTAATACATCTATAATCAGAGAGTTATGTAGAGTATAAGAAAAAAATAAAAGTACAAATAGGTTTGCATCGCTTTACATTAAGGGGTCTTTGGTGGCTCCTTTTTTGCGTTTGCTTTACATATAATACAAAGATAGGGTATTTATGCTAGTTTTGCAAACTGAAATGATCCCGATCGCTAGAGTAATATGTGTGTGACTATTTGAAATATGCGCACATAGGTTTGTGAGCTTGTTTTCGCCGATATAAGGCAATATGCTTATCGTGACTAAGTATTGATTGAATATGGGGCGATGGATACTATATTCTACTACTTAAATGCTCTATTATAAATTAGACATCGAAAAGCGTATAAAAGTAAGCATATCCGCATTACCCAGATTCAGTCATTATTTGGCTTAACCCTTTGGTAGTGCTAGATTTCACGGACATTGTGTTGAACGGTTTAACGATGATCAGCGACGTGTTAAAGAGCTAGAGAAACAACTACGAACAAGAGAGTTATAGTTGGAAGTATTAAAAAAAGTGATAGCCATCACATTGACTCTCTGTTAGCCTCTGTTTTTGTGTGCGAATCACTGCACCCTCAGGGCTTAGAAGCTCAATATGGAGTATTTCACTCGCTTTAGTGAGTTTATTGCTATCAGAATCTACGACATATGCCTTATACCACAGCGTTTCATCTAAGAAATATGAACGATTATCCATATGAAGATAAACTTTTTCATGTGGAGGATATGATTTTGTGAAGTTCGTTGCTCTTATTGGGTAGTTTAAGAGTTTTTGAACAACTTTATTCTGTGATGATATTTATTGAGAAGTAAAAATTACCACAAAAAGAGCTAAATATTAAAATACTGGCAGTCGATATGATTTCATATATGAATTGTTGAAAAAACAAAATAGCTTAGCGAAGATTAAATTCATATAACAGAAGTATTTGACGTTAACCTGATTGCAATAATTTTCTTGTCAAAATTGCTCCCATATTCTATCTTACTCTATATATGAATTTAAATTTGACATTATGTAATTAGGGATATAATATTATTAAATATATAGGGTATAGGAAATAATGTTTATTTGTAATAGTATGTTCGATATGTGGTATCATTATTTTCGTAAGCGTCTCCGCATTACCCAAATTAAGTCAATCTTTGGCTTCACCCACTTGTCAGGCAGTAATTCCCTCAATATGTCATTTGCAACATTTGGTGGGAATGTTGCCATTCTATTTAGAATATCGGTGAAATAGTCAAATGTATTGATGTTATGTAACCTAATAGCTCGCTCAATGGCGTTGTTATCCAACCTATACTCTGGATGAAGAGTATAATTTGAAAGTGCACTAA
>CAMQVY010000057.1 GCA_947038405.1 uncultured Rikenellaceae bacterium
CAAAGCTATTTTTGTATTAATTCAGGTTAAAAAATTTAATAACCATACAATTGTGATTATTTTTACTATCTTTGCACCCAGCTTATCAACTTTAGGGTCGGTAAGCCATTCCCATCAACTCCAGGCGCTTCCAAAGTTTGGTTTTGATGGGTTTTTTATTTCCCATTCGATTATTTCTTAGCAACCCCCATTTTAATTAGATTTGAGTTAGTTTCTGCACGCATCTCTCTCAGGGAGGTATGCCTCAGAAAATTCGGGATCAATGATGTAGTCACATGAAATAACCTTAGCTGTCTCAATCTTCACATCTATGGTCGCAATCTCACTAGTAAACTGCCTTTTGAGTGCAACTGTTAGATGGTTGGTGATTATCATAATCGCTCTATCAACATCTGTCGTGTGAAGAACAAATGTCCCCTCTCGATCATGATCGTGGACCCCATCTATATTTACTAGCCCTTTTATCTCAATCTGGTAGTACTTTGACTCTACGTAAACCTCATCGTTATCTGTATCAGAAACTTCTATATCTACATCATATTTAGAGATCGGAGTGCTCCTAAGCGTATCTTTTAATATTACAATAGGATCATATCTCTTTGCAGAGATAAAGGCAAATGCGCCAGAGAAGGTTAGTTCAGCGTAATCCTCTACGATTACCAGGGCATTGTTAATTGAGCTTGCATATAGCAGGAACTTCCTTTTCTTGCTTCCTATCCAAGCCATGACAAACCATGGAGACATATTGTAATCCTTTGCTATATATCCCTCTCTCCTTTGATTACTCACTGCGACCTCCGTTATATCGTTTGCCTGTAGGTGGAATCGTATCCTTGCAAGAATATCTCCGTCAATAAGAGTGCCCATGCTTGATATCATCTCACTACGTTCAATGGTGACCACTTCGCCAGTATCTTCATCAATGAAATTTTCATCCCATTTACGGACCAAGTTACCTGAGAGGAACTTACCCATCATTTCACGTGGATCTCTTGTAACAAAGCGGACTTCTGTTTTTCTTGTGCTAATCATATCTTTCATTTTGTCGGGAATGTTATTGAATATCATTATTATTAGAGTCTGCATTTAAAAAATTGTCTTTCAGCTTATTATAGGTAACTTGCTTATCCTTGAAGTACAACTTTATTTCATCAGCACATACATAAATATCACGATTGTAAGGACATGTGCTCTTTATTTTACCCTGTCTAATCAGTGACCATATTGATAGTTCTGAAATCATAAGTAACTTTGATACTGCTTCAATTCTATGTTCGTTCATTTTATTGATTTTTAAATAAATAACTTACTTTTATACTCTCTCCAAATACGCTTTTAACGATAGGCGATACAACTTGATGGTAATTGTTGGCTAAATGCTGTGCGCTCTCTTTACTGACCGTTAGAAGTCTTAGCGATACCGCATCGAAACTCACAATCGAAAGGGACTCAAACCACTTTGCATACTCTTCAGGGGATATTTGCTCCTTGATCTGCTTTATGAATATTCGCCAGAGGGTTGTGTTCTTGTCTGTGCGCTGGGGATCCGGAAGAACTTTGCGCCTCTCAGCCCAATCACGGAAAACAATATCAGCAGAGATCTTTTTGGATAATGACTCCTCATTGTGCATCGTCTTGAGTAGACTCTCGATAAAATCACCTCTGTAATCAATCATCAATCTTATCGACTGCTCAGGTGTAAAAGACTCTTTCAGTGCATTTACTCGAGGAGCATTGTTGTCAATCCAATTTGTAAAGTGAGTGTAGATTTTTTCTTTTTCTTCATATGAAATTTTAAAATCCTCACACTCGCTAGAGAGAGTGTAATTTTTAATTACATCTACTATACTATAATTTAGTTTACTCTCCTTTACTATACTTTCCTTTACTTTACTTTGTGGTTTTTGAACACCCGAAACTTCTGTTATTTGGGGTTTCGGCAATCCGAAACTCACATCTTCGGCTATTTGGTGGGGTTTTGGGTTGCCTAAACTCACTTTATCGGGATTTTCACCCTCTGTAGGTTTTTTGCCTGCTCGGGTTTCTCTCTTTGTGATTAGTCCAGAAAAATTACTAATATGCTTCTCACAGAATAGAAAACCACCCTCTTTTTGTAACAATTTGAGCTTTAGAAGATACTCCACAACCCTCTCTAACTCCTCTGTACTTGTGTCGAAATCACCTGCTAATATCTCAATATTTAGCTCGTTCCACTCTAGTTTAAAATGATCCACATCTGTTAATATCTCTAATAGGTAATTCCAAACCGCATACCCCATATGGCTGAATTTATTTCTCACCGCTTTGATACGTGGGTCATTCCGCATATTAGCATCATGGGTGTGGTAATCTGCATTATATCGTTTTGGTCTTGCCATTAGCTTGTTTGCATTTAAGTTTCTTTATCAGTATTCTCGCCCTCCTTTTGTCGTTTATCACCTTATTGCTAGAGTCGGGCAGCTCTTGCAATAAGGTCAGAAGTCTAATCATATCATCCCTCTGTTGGTTAGATATAGTATACATGATCTAAGGCTTGTAAAAGCCCTGAAAACGAACGGTTGTTAGGTACTCAGGGGATCGTATAAGCCCATCACCCATACCAGCCAATAGTTCTGCGCCAGACTCGTCTAATACTACCTTTGAGTCAATCTCCTTGGGAACTTGAAAGCATATCTGCACAGGGAAGTTGACCTTTGTATCTCCAGTGATAACTTTTACCGAAGCTCTTTGAGTAGCAGCTATAACCCTGAATCCTAATGATCGCCCCTTTTGCAATAACATCTGAAGATTCTCTCCAAGAGATTTATGAGTGCCAACTGTCTGGATTTTCATTTTAGGTACTGGATCCATGAGATAACCGTTTTCGTCTTTTTTAGGTGCATAATACCCAACCTGCACCTCTTCCTTAATATCTAAAGCCTTACCCTTCCTAGACGATGCCAACGCATCTGCAAACTCATCAAATACAACAAGGGTCTTAGATGTATAGCCACTCTCAACTCTTCGTTGCATCTCATCAACAAGGAGTTTCATTTGCTCCTCGATCTTCTCAATCCCCTTAAATACACGAACTCCATTACCATTATATTTACCAAATTCATTCTTAGGGTCAAGAATTATAATATCCGTCACCCCTGCGAGTTTAGCGTACTCAATGGTAGATATAAGTGAAATAGATTTACCGCTTCCAGTAGCTCCACAGACAAGTACGTGGGGTGTTGAGTGGTTATTCATATTCCAATATATTGTCTCTCCGAAGTTGTTAACTCCAATAGGTATTTTCTCATCTTTAAGATACTTAGGGTCAAATAATAGGTCTCTCTCTCGCTTCTTAGATGTCTCAATAGAGAGGTAGGATCTATCTTTGTACACCATCAGTTTTTTACCAATGCTCACCGATGAGGCGTTTAGGGCGTTAGCTATATCTAGGTCATATCTCATAATATTTGCGATCTTAACCCCTGCTCCGACATCTAGAAGGAATGTATCGGATGAATATCCATCTATGGAATGGGCAACACTTACACCTATTCCAAAGGTTCTAAGGATATGTTCTATTTTTTGACTGTTAGTTAAATCCATATTGTTTAAGTTATAAGGAATGAATGCTGCTGCATTCTTTCTAAATTCTGAAATAGTTTTAGGGTTAACGGCGGCTAGGGTTGCATCACGAATCTTCTTGAGTCGTTTTGCGATGATCTCTTGCTTCTCTGGTGCAACATTGAAGTCATCAACCTCTGCGATCATTGTCTTGGCCCAGAACTCATACATCTCCTCTTTGTCGATAAAGTTGTCGCTATCGTTAATTAGAAATACATAGTCAGGATCAGACACAGCCTCAATCATTCGCTTTAATGGTTCGTAAAGCATCGCCTCGTAGAGTCTAGTTGTATTCCTATCTAGGGCTATTACAAACTTTTTTAATTGAGGCGAGTTGTTTTCGTTCTTGGAGATCTTATTCTCAATAAACCAAACTTCATCAACTGTATGGTCTGTTTTTGACTCCAGACACTTGACGTATGTTATTGCTTGTTTTCCACCGATAAAAGCTAGTTCTTTATCGGCTGATAGACTTCGTTTACTCTTATGGTCTATGATTACAATCTTACCATTTTTAAGCCTTATAATAAGGTCAATAGCTGCGTGACATGGTAGTGGAATATCAACCCCATTGATTGTTAACCACTCATCACACCTTAGTTCAACACCTAGTACTTCATCCAGTTCAGAGATATACAACTCTATATCATCAACAAAGTTCTTGATAAGTGATGTTGTATTTTTAGTCGCTAGTATTTTGCACTCCTCCACGGTTGGTGTGGTTTTTTGGAGTTTCCAGCTCTCATCCGAAACTCTGTCTATGTATGCGAACCCGATACGTTCCATCTCAACGATGGAGGTCTTTTTATCACTTGAGAGGTTCTCGAAATATAGAGCTAGTGCAGCATGATAAGCATTCCCAGCAACAGAACTTGCAGATCTCCTAGTTTTCTCGCCATATATGTCGGTTTTCTCAAACGCTTTTTCATTTCGTGCGAATGAGGTCACTTTGCTATAACTCCAGGAGTCAACCAGAAAACTAGAGAATAGCTCCTCAAGCTGGTCACTGTTATATGATAGGTACTTGCTCATTACGGGAGATCTACTTTGTTACTAACTTTGTTCTTGAGATTAGCTTTTTTCTCATCTCCTGTCATATCAACATGCGGTATATCAATAGTACCTCCGTCAATATCTCCATCTCCAAGGTCATGCCCTGTTAGATACTCATAGAGAGCTTTCTTTGACTTCTTCTCTGCTTTGCCTTGCAACTGATCGTGAGAGGTGTAGTCATTCTTTTTAATCATGTGATTAAGCGTGAGAGTTTGTCGCTTACCATTCTCTTCGAAGTTAATGGTTGTTGAGATCTCAGCATAAGGGGAGTTTGCAGGGGTTCTGTCGTACCCCTTTGTGATAATATACTTACAGTTAAGCTTGCGTAGCAGAAACGTGTAACCCTCTTTGGTTGGGTACATTTTCTCTGCTATGATATTGAACTGATTACCCGTTGGGTGTAAGCCCATACCAACTGCATCTATAATGGAGTCCCTTACCACTGGTATAGTGTATGGTGTTTTTGGCTTTTTTGCTGACATCGACCTATCAGTCAGGAATCCTATTTTGGTATTCATAAGAGGCATGAACACCTCTTCCATCACCTCATCAGTTAATACTTCTCGTAATGTCTTGACCACACCTGCGGCAATAAATGCAGACCCAAAATCATTAATGAGTTGTAATGATTGAGCTTCGCTACATGCTAAAATGAACTTCTCTCTTGCGTTATCTAGTACAGATAATTGCGTGTTTTTTTTCGTTTTCATGTCTTTGGGTTATTTAGGTTCAAAAGATACAGGTTTAAATATATGCTCCTGTTGAAGTGTGTTTTTAAGTATGATCGTAACCCCCTTACCCATAGTTCCCATAAGTCCGTATGACTTCCAGTCACAATCGTCTTGTGAACACTCATAAGGATTGGTGGATATTTTTTCACATGCAGGACACCTAAACTCTTTTCCGATCTTTGCTAAGAGTTGATCTTGATCTTCAAATACATGCACGTTCTCATCTTGTATCTCAGGCTGTCTACCATCTTGATAATAGTTCATATACCCATAATTACGACTAGTCTCCCAAACCTTTAAAACCTCCTCTTTTGTTGCTCCTAGTGCTTTCGCATAATGCTCTGCCCTATCTAGTACCCATTTATATTTGTTACAATACCGATGAAAGCACTTTATTCGCCCTTGCTTATCGCACCCATTAGGGTTAAAGCAACCCTCACCATCCTTGTTACAATCGTGTTGAACAGAAAGCATTAAGCTCTCTACTCCTTTGTTAATTTCCTTTTCCATGCCCTTAAAATTTTTATGTGAGTAATTAATTTATTATCTTTGTTGCGTACACCACTGATGATGGTGTACGCCCTTAAAATTTAGCCTTACCTTTATTGGTGAGGCTTTTTTTATTTCAGTACTAGGTGACTAATACAAACACCTCCACTAGTACCCTCAATTTTACAAACTAACTCACCGCAACACATCCAAGATTCTGACGTTATCACACTCTCTTTGGGATCGCTATGAGTATCTTCGTTCACGATCCACGAATAGTATAGTACTGCTACACCTATTTTAACTTGATCTAGTCTTAATCCGATTGTTTTATTTGCCATAATTCAATTAGTTTTAATGTTAATTTGTGAAAGGAGCAGGAGTCGAACCTGCATTCACGTCTGATCTATCTTTGTGTTTTCGTTTAGAGGAGTCGAACCCATGAGAGCTTGCAAACTCTTCTTGTCATCTCCTGCTACCAACGCAGGTGCGTTACCATTACGCTAAAACTACTTCTACTCCAATAAGCGTCTACCATTCCGCCACCCTTTCATGTTCTGTACTACCCTAACCCTTTGACCTCAACCTCACCATCTTCACACTCTGCCATCCAAGAGATAAACACGACATCACAAGGCGGTTCATCGTAGCTATGTATTGAGTCTCGTGCAGTAATGCGCCCCTCAACATTCAACGCTAAATCCAGCTCTTCCAGAATAACCTCTTGATCTGTAAATGAACACTCATTGCCAACTTCTGTTAACTTGTGAGCAAACCTCTCAATCAAGATAGCTTCGATCTTCTGTCTCTGTGTAAGGCTGATAGCTATTGTATGCTCTTGAATCGCTTCAAGTGACTCAACATCTATCTTGGCGAACAAATTTTGCACATAATTAGGTCTTGAGAGGTTTTCTAGTGCAGCCGAACGACTGAATATAGGTTGCGGTATGTAGGTGATGATTTGCGTATTCATAGCTACTTGCTTTTACTGTGATAAGACTTAATTTGCTTGTTAGCTCTTTTGATTGCTTTATTGCCATTTTTGACTGCAAGTTTATAATCGGCTGGCAAGTTATTTGGGTCAATTACTATTATCTCTTGATTCATAATTTTAGTCTTTAATGTCTCCAGTTAATACAGCTTTAAGTCTAAAGCAAGTTCTTGCATACCTAAAACCACCTTCATCTTCAGTAAATTCGAGAGTAAATACGCCTCTATTTGATTCGTGGCATAGAAGAACTAATTTAAGATCTAGATAAGTGTCAAGTTTCGGGATAGATATTTTATAGTGATGCTTGCTGTTTACTAGGATTGTCTCCAGGACCACTATCTCATTACGCTCTAAACATACCTTTGTATTGCGATCTTTAGGTTTTGCATCTGTTAAATACTCTATTAGTGTCATAGCTTTAAAGTTTTTTAGTTTTACTTAGATTGAATACCCACCGTTGTTTTGGCTCTTTTCGGAAGAAGT
>CAMQVY010000058.1 GCA_947038405.1 uncultured Rikenellaceae bacterium
AATAATAACAGAATGGAGTTATTTGTTTATTCAAAAATAAAAGTCGCCCAATGTCCTTCATGTGGTATTAATAGTCGAACTATAAGATCACGATATTCACGTCGACTTATGGATCTTCCGATAAAGGTTATGAAAGTGTCAATACATCTATTAGCACGTAAATTTAAGTGCAATAATACTGAATCCCCAAACTTATCTTCAGCGAACAAAATAGAAACTTGACAGCAAAATATTCTCGCAAGACCAATCATGTAAGTAACCTTTTGACAAAGATATTAGTTGAAGTCTCCTCTGTAAAAGGTAGCTATCTTACCGACTTATTAAACATAGGACATAGTAGTTCATCATGTCTTAGAATAGTTCATAATATCCCTATTCCACCCCCCTATTATCCCAGAATGCATTGGCATTGATGATTGGGCAAAGCGTAAAGGTATGAACTATGGGACAATAATAGTCAACTCTGAAACAGGAAAAGCTGTTGATCTAATCGACTCCAGAGATTGTGATGATATCGTTGATACTCTATCCACATTCCAAGGCGTGTCATTTGTTACCAGAGATAGAGCCAGAGGATACGCTAAAGCGATATCACAAGCTCTCCCTGAGGCTCAACAGATAGCAGATAAATTCCATCTATCTAAGAATCTATCAGATGTTATACATGAGCATATTAAATCTGAGCATAAGCAAATACGTAAAGATTATTTAGATACTCATAAGAACGAGGAGTCTGAATTAGAGAAGGTTACCGAACCTGTATTGAAGTTAAATAATATCACTCGTAAGATGCAACACCGCTTTGACAGTATCCAACAACTCAAGAAGGAGGGCTTGTCAGAGAGTACTATTGCGAAGAGACTTGGGAGTAGTCGAAATACGATTAGACGATATCAGACAATGCCAACTCGTGCTCCTAGACATTGTACATGTCGTAATAATTATGAGAAACACCATGCGATAATAAAGGATGGTATGCAAAATAAGCTAACTAGACAGGGGATATTTAATGCTATGCAAAAGGATGGGTTTACGGGAAAACTCCCAGCATTTACCGCGTGGTTTCGCAATAGATTTGCAGATTATAAATCCCGACTAGCACAAAGCTTTACTTGTAATACAAACCAAGTATTTAAAACGTCAATGTTTAGATTTGGTCGTAGAAGGTAATGTTAATAGGCTAAAGAATAAAAAACGAGAGATGTATGGTCGGTCGGGATTTGAACTACTCAGGAGGAAAGTATGCCTATCTGTGAAGGGTTAGGTGCACCAAATATGACGAAGAACCCTTTTCAATTCATATATACAATTGTTGCAGTGCAATATCCTACAAATGCAGACGTTCTTTTCTTGTCAAACTTCTAAGATTAGTTTTGCTTCTCCGAATATACCACTACTAATTTTCAAATAGATATTGATTCTTATACATCAAATATTTTACTGTATCATATTGTTTGCAATTAAGAGAAATATTGGCTATTTTGTCTAGTGTCAAAGCTGTGTGAGTATCAGTGCCCGTTATGTCGTAATATCCATTTTTAAGCATCGAGTAAGCCCTATTTGTTACATTAGTACCATAAACACCTGCCAATGATGGCAAATTCAATTGCAACATAACCCCTCTGTTTTTTAGACGTTTGAGCATACTGTCATCCAAATAAGGATAACGTTCTGGGTGAGCTAAGATAGCTAAATATCCTGCCTCCTCTATATCTGAAAATGCATCTTCAAATCGGAAATTATAGGCAACAGTTGAACTCTCCACCAATAATGTATTCTCACCCAAGGTGAGCATTGGTTGTTCTGCCTTTAGCATATCACAGAAATTTACATCCATAAAATATTCTGCTGCTAATTGTAGGTTAAAATCATATTCTGCTGCTAACGGCATTAACTTAGATTCAAACTCTACTTTTAAACTTTCAGTACTATTAGGATAAATTTGTGACATTATATGAGGTGTTACAAAACTACTGTTAATACCCAATTTTTTATAGGTATTTAGAATTTTGATACTATCCTCCTGTGTCTTAGCGCCGTCATCCACTCCAAAAAGCAAGTGTGAGTGAACATCCACAAAACCCTCTAATAAATCTCTTAATTTTAACGTTTTTCTAAAGAACCACATAATACATCTCCTTATATCATTATCTTAATCATCTCTCTATTTACAATCTCAACACGATATTTATCGCTACAATAGTTCTCGGATGCTCTCCCCATTACGCTTACTCTCGACTGATCTTCAATAAATTTCCTCATAGCGAAAACAAGTGCATTAACATCCTTTACTGGCACTAGAAAACCATTATGTCCATCAACGACAGTCTCTCTGCACCCAGGAGTATCAGTTGTGATAATTGGTCGCCCCATTGACATCGCCTCTAAAACAGTACGTGGCGTACCTTCTCGATATGATGGTAATACATAGACTGATGATTGCGCTATAAAACTAACAACATCATTTGTTTCGCCAGAATAGTCTAAAATTTCACTGTCAATAAATCTCTCTCTAAATTGCCTTTCGGGTATTGAATCTTGAATATTCTCAAAGGCACCGAGCATCATAAATCGAACATCGGGAAATTCTCGTTTTAATATTTCAGCTGCCATTGCATACTCCATCACACCTTTGCTATACATCATCCTCGACAACATGAAAAATGTCAGCTTTTCAGGCATTGGCGCAACTCTAAAACGGCTCATATCAACTCCTGATCCATTTACAATATATGTTTTGTCTCTTGAAACTAACTTATTATCTACAAATTCATTTAGATCATCTGGATTCTGAAAAATTACATTACTTGCACATTTCAACCCAATTCGATATAGAATCAATACTATATATTTTAATATCCTCGCCCTCTTGCTTTTTGAAATAAAAAGATAGCCAACACCAGTTATCATTGAGTTGATAGATTTCACACCTGCAAGACGAGCCGCTATTGCAGTATAAATTACAGGTTTTACTGTGTAGCCTAATGTAATAGTTGGCTTAATTTTCTTGAATAATTTTAATAGCTGTAAAAAGTAACGCACATCTGCGATAATGTTAACACCATTTTTATCATTCTGTATTTCGATAAACCTAGCTCCTAATTGCTCTATTTTATCGACATCTATCCTGTTGGGACCTGTTACATATACCGTATAACCCAGTTTTATCATATCTTTTATCAAGTCGCCTCTAAAATTGTATGAGGTGCGATTCTTAGGAGATATTAAGACAAATATTTTTCTATTATTCATAATAAACTTTTAAATTATTGATAATTAGACTCTCCAAGCGGACGTGATTATTCTCAGATACGAAAGAATTATGAGGTGTAACTATAACTCTCTCACAACTCCACAAAGAAGAGTTTTCAGGTAAAGGTTCTTGTTCAAATACATCCAAGGCGACCCCTGACAACTGTTCTGAATCAATCGCTCTTATCAATGCATTCTCATCTATTACTGATCCTCTTGAGATATTCACTAGCAGAGCCCCTTTCTTCATTAGGCTAAACATATTATCATCAAATAGATGATATGTCTGCTCTGTCAAAGGAAGAGTTAAAACTATAATATCGAAATCAGCAATAATATCTTTTAGACAATCTATCTTAAAACAACTGTTTATGTAGTCTGTTTCTATAGCAATAATATCCACCGCACTCACTTGAACCCCCATAGCCCATAATCGTTTAGCCGTCTCTTGACCGACGCTACCAAAACCTACTATTAAAGCAGACTTGCCATTGAGCTCTTTAACATTTCTCTCTTTGATCCACGACTTCCTACCTTGACTTAGCTGTAAATTATGGACGTTTTTATATAGTGTTAAGATATTACACAGAGCCCATTCAGCCATCGGAATACTGTAAACACCACGAGCATTAAATAGCTTAATACCTCTTTGTTTTATCTTATCTAAAGGCAATCTATCTAACCCAGCACTAGTCACTTGGATATATTTCAAAGATTTAAATCTATCAATACTCGTATGAAGAAATAGTCCATTACATATAACCATCTCAATATCATCAAGATTAATTGCAATCTCTTCTAATTCATTTGAAATGTAAATTAGGGTTAATCCTATAGAATTTAGATGTAATTTAAATTCCGAAGAGACCTTGAATGCACCTGTTATTAATATCTTAGCCATTTATAATCTGGTTTACTGTTTTTTTTATATAACTATGATTATCTCTAAATATATCACACTCAATATCCATTTCAGTTATTGAATGCTCAAAAACTCTCACTTTTTCGAGTTCTATTTTAAAAATGGAAGCTATCTCATCAAGATTAGTAATTATAGAAGTATTACAAAAACCTCGTGATACAATTACAGAACTTGATTGCAACCTATAATGCTCCATAATAACTCTCTCTCCTGGAATAAGACCTTCTCCAACCTGCGCAACTCCGCCGAATCCAAAAGGCTTCCCAGTGCTTTTTACCTTAGTACATATACTATGTAATAAACCTGAAGTTAATGGCTCAAACATAAATTTCATCTTATAGTCAAGATGAAGATCATTTAAACCAATAAAGTACTCATCAACCCCTTTGACAGCTAGTATCTCATCCAAATTTCCAACAGCTCCCTTACTCTCTATTAATAGACAAACCTTAGCTTTTCCATCTACATAAGATACAAATTCCCTCACCTCATCTGCTGTTTGGAAATATGGTAACATAACAATATCTGCTCCGCACTGAATTATCTGTTCTATCTCCTCCTTAGAGCTACTGTAGATAGGATTAGATCTTACTAGTAACTCTTTGTTGGGCATCATTACCTCTTTGATACATTTAATGTCATCAAATGTGTGACTTGATTGTACTGTATCTAAACCTCCCTGACGATTATTTTTTCCAATAGTCTCCATATCCACAAAAATTCTATCTACACTATTATTCATAGCAATAGTAGCTACCTCTGGATTAGAGGTAATAAACATTAATTTTAACATATTTAAGTTGTAAGTATAACAAAAGCTGTGCATTGAATCCTCATTGCACAGCTTTTGTTATGAGGTTAATTAATAGATGATTATATTCACTATTGAACAATGAAATCATCTATTAATTATTTTGTTTTTGTTGTATTTTCGTTATTTTTATTGGCAATAACATTCCAAACTGTAAGGAAGATAATTTTAAAATCAAATAAGAGTGATTTTTTATCTACATACTCCGCATCAAGTTCAAAACGCTTGTCCCAATCAACAGCCTTTCTTCCATTTATTTGAGCCCAACCAGTTACACCTGGTTTTACTTCAAATCTCGTCAAGCCTTTAGCTGGATATTCGCCCCATTTGAATGGATGGTATGTTAGGACTGGACGAGGACCAACTAGCGACATATCGCCTTTGATAATATTAATAAATTGAGGGAATTCATCTATACTTGTAGCACGAATAAAATTGCCTACTTTAGTAACACGAGCATCACCCTTGAATGAGTAGACTCCCGTTCCTTGCTTCTCAGCACCCACAACCATAGAGCGAAACTTATACATCTTAAATGGTTTGCCATTTTTACCTAATCTCTCTTGAGTAAAAAAAGCACCACCTTTTGACTCTAAATTTATCAGAATCCACGTAATGAAGAGTAAGGGTGACAATAGGATTAATCCTATTATTGATGCTGTAATATCAAATGTGCGCTTAGTAAAGTTGTATGTCATAATTAGAAGGGTAATTTCATATTTGTGGTGAAAATAACATTTAGCATCCTCGCTCTATTCTTTGTCTCCATCATATTAACAACTCGAATATTCATATCATACAACTCCTTGTTCAAGTATTTTTTCATGTCTAAATGGTGTTGATCCGAAATTCTATCTTTTAAAGGAACTTTAAAGAGAGTATCAAGAAAAACTCGATTGTTGTATAGGACAGTAATATCAAAGCAATATTTCATTTCTGTAATATTTGTACCACCCCAACTACCCCAAGTCACTTCATTGTAATGCATATCTGCTGGTGGGTATTGTGCAGGTATCTTTGCATATTCAAATTTATCAATATACTCGGCAAATAATTTATCAACCTTATGTGCAAGTGTACGATTTGTAATAAATATTTTATACAGATTCCTATATAATTTTGGCGACAACTTAGGCATTGACGTGCGACCATAGTGTTTATACCAATAGCCTCTAATAGTTTCAGAAACCCACGATTTTATCTCTATATCATTATGGCAATTCTCTTCAATATATATTCTTTTTCTCACCTCATTTTCTTTTCGAGGAGCTATATATCCACTGTTGTGATTGATTATTGCTCTTTTTAATTCAAAATCTTTTATTGTTGAATTATCTTTTGGAATCTCATAAATTTCATGTTTAGTGTTAAATCTTTCTGCAATTTTCTTCGCAGCTTCAACATCAATTGTCTCTTTATGGGCAGATAGATAACTGAATGTCTCATACTTATCATAGAGATTATTACAAGCAGCAAACGTTGTATTACTATCAATACCACCAGTTAATGATATTGCAGGGGTATCCCATTTCTTTAATATCAACTCTGCATTATTCTTTAAAATAGTTGCTGCTTTAACGATTACTTCGTTATACTCTGCATCTGTTTTACACTCAGCAAGATCTCTTAACGGATAGAAACGTTTTGTTGATATTTTATTTTCAGTATAAATAAATTCAATATTTGGCACAACACGCTTAACCTCTTTAAAAGCAGAAAGATCAACAGGCAGATATGCACCCATCACTCTACCGTACCATTTATAGGCTATTAACTCCTTTACAAACTCATCCATCTCTAAGCTATAAAGGTCGCCTATAATTTGTGGATGAGAAGTAATCATAAAATTATTTTCAACTACACCATAATAAGCAGACTGCATACCTGAAGGATCGGTAATAAACGAAATACTTTTTTTGTCGAAATATCCCATCACAAACACCCCTGTCAACTCATCAACAGTTTCCCAGTATGCCTCTTTACCTATCTCATACGCCCCAGCTATTTTCTGTAACTGCTTCACCTCCTCGTGTTCCATCGTAAACGGATTATAGCAATGCCCCAATAGAAAATGTGTCACACCACTTTTCTCCACATAATGTACTTTGGTTAGATTATGTGTCATAAAGTAATAGTCACCTAACTTCACCGTATTCCAATTCCCATAGAAAGGAAACAGGTTCATATCAAACGTTTTTTTACTTACTAAAAACCCTCTTCTGAAAAGGTAGTCCTGCAAGTCAGACCTACTGTCTAATTGTTGTTTTATTGTCATTTTATAACTGATTAATTATTG
>CAMQVY010000059.1 GCA_947038405.1 uncultured Rikenellaceae bacterium
TATGACCTTCTTGTTGTACAGCAACAGAATCGATTAGAGTTAGCACTCTTAAATCTTAAAGATAGAATGAACTACCCAATCGAAGAGGAGTTAAGCGTAAAGACTCAAGGACTTTTGGATAGCGTAGAGATAGCACCGATAGTTCAATCTGCTGTACTTGATTACGCATTAGAGTATAACCATCAGATATTAGACTTCAACAACAACATGAAAAAGAGTAAATTACACCTTAAAAGCGATAAAGCACGCCTATTCCCATCAATATACCTTAGAGGGGGATATTCGACCAACTTCCACCGAAGTGTAACATCGGATAGCAAATTTAAATCATTCGCAAACCAGATTAATGATAATTCATTATACTCAGTAGGATTATCTATTGGGGTCCCTCTTTTTAGCGGATTAAGCAAACAGTTGAATCTACGAAAATCTAAAAATAACCTTCGTATTACAGAGCAACGAGGGAAGGATCTTAAAAGAGCAATAAAAGTTGAAATTCAAAAGATGATAATTGAGAAGCGTGGTGCTGAGAAAGAGTTTGTAAAGGCTCAACAAAGTGTTGAAGCGGCTGCACTTGCTCACAAAGCATCTATACGAAAGTTTGAAGAGGGGCTGATTAGTGCCCTAGATATGCAAAGCACAGCAAACACACTCCTTTCCGCGGAGTCAAACAAATTGAGAGTCAAATTAGATTATATTATTAATAGCCGCTTGATTGAGTATTACGGCGGAACACCTTTAATTAGAGATTAAAAAAATAGATAAGATGGAAAGTAAGAAAGAAAACATGGATATTAAACTCGCAAAGAAAAAAGGGCTAAAGGCTCTACTTCGAGTTAGAAATTTACCTTATTTATTAGTTCTCATATTAATAGTATTTATTGTGTGGCTTTTTATGCGAGATAACTCATCAACTATGAATATTGATGCTCGGACAATCTCTATCGCAAAAATTACAAAAGGTGAATTCAATGACTACATAAGTGTATCAGGGCAGGTACTCCCTTTCACAACAATACAACTAAGCCCTCTTGAGGGGGGTATTGTCCAACGGATTCTTGTTGAAGAGGGCACAATGATCAAGAGAGGTGATGTACTCTTTGAGTTGAAAAATGACAATTTAACACTCGCTATACTTAATAGTAAAGCTGACTATGAAGGGAAAAAGAGTGCTCTACTTAACACTATGAGTAGGATGGAGAAAGATCGTATAAATCTTCGCCAAGAGCAATTAAGACTGAATTTAGATATTACGCGTAAAAAACGTACATACGATCAAAATGGTTCTTTATACGAAGAGCAACTTATAGCAAAAGAAGTTTGGTTGCAGTCTAAAGAGGATTATGAATTATCTGAACTTAGTCGCAATCTTGTTTTAGAGCGTCAAAAACAAGACTCTATATCTCAAGCAATAGAGATTGTTCAACTGAAAAACAACCTCAACAATACACTTATAAATTTTAATCTTATTCGTGACAGAGAGCTGAATCTAAGTGTACGATCTTCGATTGATGGAGAGTTAGGTATGTTTGACATTACGATTGGACAATCTATCGGAGCTGGTACTAAAATAGGTCAGATCAACGACTTGTCTAAGTACAAAATAGAGGCTAGCATAGATGAACACTACATTGATCGAGTTCGATCTGGACTTAATGCAACATTTGATCGCCAAAATACTACCTTTGCAACGAGTTTAAGAAGAGTATATCCAGAGGTTCGCCGCGGCTCTTTTCGCGCAGATTTCGAGTTTCAAGGGGAACGACCTGATAATATTCGTTCAGGACAGACTTACTACCTAGATTTGCAATTAGGTGCACCTAAAAAAGCTATTCTTATACCTAAAGGGTCATTCTATCAATCCACTGGTGGCAATTGGATATATGTCGTTGATGCTAGCGGAGCGAGAGCCTACAAACGAGAAATACGTATTGGACGCCATAATCCACAGTACTATGAAGTACTTGAAGGACTAGATGTAGGAGAGACAGTTATAATATCAAATTATAATAACTATGGAGAAAATGAAGTCCTAATCCTAAATAAAGATTAAAGAGGCACAGCCTCCTTTATGAACTAGGCATAAGCAGAGTATAAATATATTACAGCAGACTAAAGAATTGTTCAGTGCGATCACGCACCTCCGCTCGAGTAGGGCAGTTTCATCAAACTAAAAAGAAAAACTATGTTAAATTTGAAATCATACCTTAAATTCCTAAGTCGTAATAAACTCTATACATTTATCAATGTATTAGGACTATCTGTGTCTTTGATGTTTGTAATTCTTATTGCTAACTACACAGTCAATGAGCTTACAATTGATAGTTTTCAGGAGAATGCTGAGAACATATATTTATTAGGCGATGAGCAATACAATACAATTACCGCATATCGTATTGGTGAGAATTTGGCGAATCGTTATCCTGAGATTGAAAAAACGTGTGGAGTTATCTCTACCTATTCATCATCAATTAAAACGATTGGTAATAATCACGAAGGGTCAATTATATGTGTGGATACTACATTTTTTGATATGTTTTCATTTGAGTTGAAGCAGGGAAATAGGAATCGAGCACTAATATCTAAAAATAGTGTGATTATCTCTGAAAGATTCGCTAATAAAATATTTGGTGAGTTAAATCCAATAGGACAGACGATGCAGGTTTCAGATACTTTGACATATGTAGTTAGTGGTGTAGTTGAAAACTTTGAAAATAGTCTCTTTAATTACGTAGATATGATTATGAATATTGAGAATATGAACCATTTTGGCGCATACGCTCTTGATCGAAGTATGTCAATGAAAACAAGTTCAACCGTAATGTTTGTACAGACAGTTAAAGGTGCGAATTTAAAAATAGAGGATATTACAACGTACATAAAATCGCTCAGCAAGTTTAGCAATGACTCATACAAAGCTACGCTTACACCAATGAGAGATTATTATTTCATTCTTGGGAAATCATCAGGTCCTATCGAATCACGAGGAGATAAGTTTGTCGTTATTATGTTGCTAGTTATTGGTGCATTAATTCTTGGCTTTGCAATTCTTAACTATATCAATTTGACCGTTTCCCAGACAGGATTTAGAGCAAAAGAGATGGCAACACGCAGACTTCTAGGTGCCCGAAAACACTCTATATTTTTGAAAATGATTTATGAATCTACCTTATTGTGTTTTGTAGCATTTATATGCGGGCTATTTTTAGCAATATCTGTTGAACCTTATACTAATGAACTAATCTCTGCAAATATTGTTATTATTGACGATATATCTGTTACGTGGGTACTCTCTTATGCCGTAATTATTGCTCTTTTAGGTGTTATTTCGGGGTTAGTACCAGCAATTGTAGTCTCTCGATTCAAACCAATAGACGTTGTTAAAGGGAGGTTTACATTTAAAAGTAAAATGATTTACAGTAAGATATTCATTACAATTCAAAGTATTATTACGATAATATTTATAGCTTGTTCAATTACGGCAGTAAGACAAGTGCAGTATCTAGTTGATGCAGATTTAGGATATAATCAAAAAGGTATCCTTTATGTACATGCAGGGTTGTCTGACAATAAGAAAAAACAGTTTAACAATAGGTTAAAAGAGCTTCCATATGTTAATAACATAGGACATACTAATTCAACTCCATTTGAAGGATATGAGAGTCAAACACTTGCTGTTGACATAGTTGGAAATATAAACTTTCATAAATGGTATTCCGATTTTGCAACAATGAATATTTTAGGACTTGATATTTTAAGAGATAATAATATTTCAGGAGATGGTGTGTGGCTTAATGAGACAGCAATGAAGATGATTAACGCAACAGAAGATACTAAGTCATTGAAAGTAACATTATGGAATGGTAGTAAAAAAGAGTTTATAATAAAAGGTGTAGTCGCAGATTTTATGCAAGGTGACATTATTGAGGGTAAAACACATCCCACGATGTTTGAACTTGATGATAAACAATCGTATCAAACAGATATGATTCAAATCTATGGCGATTTTAAAAATTCACATATAGAGGTTGAAAAGATCCTTAAAGAGATTATTGGAGATAAAGATACGTGGTATGAAATTATATTTATTGACCAACTTGTAGCCAACTTTTATGAGAGATACGAACGATTATCTAAAATAATATTAATTTTTACCCTTATCACTATTTTAATTTCGTCATTAGGTTTATTGGCAATGTCTGTTTACTTTATACGACAACGCTCTACGGAAATTGCAGTACGTAAGGTATTTGGCTCGACGAACACACAAGTTCTAAAGAAATTAGTTTGGCAATTCTTGCGCCTAGTGGTGGTTGCATTCTTTATCTCTTGTCCGATTATATGGTATGTGATGAGTGAGTGGCTTAAAGAGTTCCCGTACCGTATAAACCTCTCTGTATGGATATTTATCGCCGCGGGTGTATTTACTCTACTAATATCATTCATAACAGTATACTGGCACAGCAGCATAGCAGCAAACGAAAACCCAACAAAATCAATAAAAAAATGAGAGGCATTGCCTCTTTTATGAACTAGGCATAAGCAGAGGATAAATACATTATAGTAAACTAAATAATAGTTGAGTGCGACCACGCACCGCCGCCCGCGCAGGGCAGTTCACGCAAACTAAAGAAAAAAACTATGTTAAACTTAAAATCATATCTAAAATTTCTGAGCAGAAATAAGCTCTATACATTTATTAATGTATTTGGACTATCAGTGTCATTGATGTTCGTAATCCTTATGATGTGCTATATTGTAAAAGTGAACTCAACTGACAATTTTCAAAAAAATGTAGATAGGCTCTATGTTTTATGCAGTGAACACTACTCTTTTGAATCTGCATATCACATTGGAGGTCATCTCCAGAATCGCTACCCTGAGATTGAAAAGACGTGCGGCATAACATCTGTTTCTAATGACATTGAAGTGCTAAATAAAATTTTTGACGCAGAAATAGTCACCGCAGACCCTACCTTTTTTGACATGTTTTCGTTTAAGATTAAGAGCGGAGATCGAAGCCAATTACTTGTGGCTAAAAATAGTGCCGTTATCTCTGAGCGATTTGCATATAGAATATATGGAGATAAAGATCCGATAGGAGAGAGATTTAATATCGGAGGGTCAGAATTTATTGTTAGCGGCGTAGTTGAGAATTTCAGAAATAGTTTCATTAGCTACCAAGATGTAATTATTTCTACGGAAAACAATCCAGACCTATTAAGTTTCTATACCTCAGAAGATATGAGAAACAAAGCTTCTGTAATTTTTATACAAACTGTTGAAGGGAGTGATTTAACCTCAAAAACAGATAATATATTAAATTATTTTAAGGATGTTTATGGTTGGTATAATGGCAAATACGGCAATTTAGAACAAGTTTTATTAATGCCAATTAAAGATGCATACAATACATTTAAGTTTAGTGATGTAACAGAAATTAACGAAATATCTATATATAACAACTTATTTATTGTATGCTTTATTATCCTTATTTTTGCCATTACAAACTACATAAACTTAACTGTTGCACAGACGAGTTTTAGAGCCAAGGAGATGGCTTTACGTAAATTGATCGGCGCATCTAACTCTTCAATATTTATAAATATGATTTTAGAGTCAACACTGTTGTGTGGAGTATCTTTTCTACTGGGACTACTTTTTGCCATCTCAGCAGAGCCATACTTTAATAACTTGGTTGACGCAGACATATCAATAATTAATGACTTTTCTCTAGTTTTATTGTTATTGTATATATCTTTCATTATACTCCTTGGCTTTGTGACAGGATTAGTACCAGCAGTTATAATCTCACGATTTAAGCCAATAAATGTTGTTAAAGGAGCTTTTATTTTCAAAAGCAAGATGATTTTAAGTAAAATATTTATTACGATTCAAAGCACACTAACCATAATTTTTATCGCCTATTCAATAACCATAGTAAGGCAGATAAACCACATGACAGATGTAGATTTAGGCTACCAAACAGAGAGAATTATCTCTATTTGGAAATCAAATATTGATGATAGTGAGTTATTTTGTAATGAATTGAGAGCTATGCCTTTTGTTTCGAATATTGGAATTATAAATACATCTCCATGTAATAACAATTCATTTGCCCAGAACTTCATAGTTGGTAGTAGCAATAATGAAGTTGAACTTGGCTTTTTAAAGTGCGATTCATCAGCAATGAAAATGTACAAATTTGAAATTTTACAAGATTACCAAATAGCTGGCACTGGAGTCTGGATTAATGAAGAGGCAATGAAAAAGCTTAGTGAGAATGGAGATATAAGGTCAATATTATGTACTAGAAACAACACTAACTACATGATAAAAGGTGTAATTAAAGATTTTATGTTTGGATCTGCATATCAAGGTCGTGTGCAGCCAATTGTGCTTCAAGTAGGCAAGGAAACTCATAATGAACACGAATTTAACGAAATATTGATTGAAGTTAATGGTGATTTGACAAGTGCATACAACGAGATCTCAAAGCTATATAAAAAGATGACACGTTTAGACTATTTTGACGGTAAATTTATAGATCAGGAAATTATGAGCCATTTTGACGATTATAAAAAACGTAGTAATATCATGTCTATTTTC
Source organism: uncultured Rikenellaceae bacterium (assembly GCA_947038405.1). GTDB lineage: Bacteria > Bacteroidota > Bacteroidia > Bacteroidales > Rikenellaceae > CAMQVY01. The sequence continues at coordinate 6,610 of CAMQVY010000059.1, forward strand.
ACCATCGTAGCCATACTTATATCGTCTCTAGGGTTGTTAGCAATGTCTATTTACTTTACGAAACAACGATCATCAGAGATTGCTGTACGCAAGGTCTTTGGATCGACAAATTCTCAAGTTTTAAAAAGGCTTGTATGGCAATTTTTACGCCTTGTAGTGGTTGCATTTATTATTGCCTGTCCTATTATATGGTATCTTCTAAACGATTTTTTGTCAACTTATGCTTATCGCACTAACCTCTCTGTATGGATATTTATAGCAGCAGGTGCATTTACTCTACTAATATCATTCATAACAGTATACTGGCACAGCAGCATAGCAGCAAACGAAAACCCAACAAAATCAATAAAAAAGTGAGAGGCGCAGCCTCTTTTATGAACTAGACATACGCAAAATACTGAGGCATAAGCAGAATATAAGCAGAGGATAAATACATTATAGTAAACTAAATAATAGTTGAGTGCGACCAC
>CAMQVY010000060.1 GCA_947038405.1 uncultured Rikenellaceae bacterium
TCAGACTCTGCTTTTTTACTATATGCAACCCCTCTATTATAATATGCCGAAGCATCTTTAGGATCTATTTCTATAGCTTTAGTGTAATCAGCTATAGCGTTGTCAGACTCTGCTTTTTCACTATATGCAACCCCTCTATTATAATATGCCGAAGCATATTTAGGATCTATTTCTATGGCTTTAGTGTAATCAGCTATAGTGTTGTCATACTCTCCTTTTTTACTATATGTAGTCCCTCTATTATAATATGCCAAAGCATTTTCAGGATCTATTCCTATAACTTTAGTATATAATTCTATCTGTTTAGTTGTATCTTTTTCATTATAAGCTTCTGAGAACAATGCAGAGATATTGGCTTCTTCTGCAAACTCTTTTGCAGCCTTCTCTTGTTTGTCGATTTTTTCTTGCAATAGCGTGATCTGATCTCGTTGTCCTTTCACTACGGTTTCAATGACTTCTATTTTAATAAGTTTTGCTTCAATGTCTTTCACCTGTTTTCTTCGACTAGAATCCATGATTAGAGGAACCACAACACCTGCAATACCAACAAATATAGTTATAACAAGACCGATCAAACCCAAAACTATACTGATATGAATTAAGTAATCCTCCCTATCCAGTATGAATTTCTCTAACTCTTGATTTGTGGTTTCAACTTGTTGCTTTAATTCTTGAAGTGTCACAACTTGTTGCTGTAACTCTTGACCTAGCATATCAACTTGTTGTTGTTTTAGGTTGGTGGTATCTTTCCCTTGGCTATACGCTATCGTACAACCAAAGAATAAAAATATAAGTAGAAGTTTTTTCATAATCTATTTTGTTGAGTTGCCGACACTTTTGATATGGGCTTACTCTTTATTAAATAAAGAGGTACTATCCTTGTGCCTCCTTTTTGACAACACCCTTTACACTCTCCACATCCCCCCTTTGTGACTTCTCTAGAGCATTTATTTTCTCTTCTTGTAATTCTATTATCTTTACTTTATCTTTTATCATCTGGCGTTGTAACTCAATTATCTCAGCATCTTTAGGATCAGACTTAATCTCAATAACTTTTTTATCTATTATTTGATCTTCATTGAGATTATCATTCAACATTTCACCTTGTCCAGTAAGAAGCCAACCCGTGTTTAGATTGGGGAAATGCTTTGCAATGCTTTCTATTTTATCAGGTTGAATAGATTGCCTCATGCCACTAACATAGCCAGACGAAACTCCAATGGTGCAACCAAAGGCTCTTTCACTTAATTTAATGCTTTTTAGATATTCTTTAAGTCGTTGTTTTACAGACATATATAAAATTGTTTAAATAATTTACTTTACTTTGTTAAGTAAATATTTGGTTTATGCTTTACAATGCTATACATTTGCAGTGTGGGAAACAAAAAAGCACACTGAATTATTCAGTCCCAAAGCAAAGATATATAAAATAAGGCAATCATGAAATTAAACAATTACTAATATGGATAAATTGACACTCAAAGACTATTACGATTCTCTTAGTGATCCTCAAAAAGAACTCAGAGAAAAACTAGCTAGAGGATGCAAAACATCTTCATCAGCTGTTTATCGTTGGCTCAAAAGAGAAACCAGCCCCACTGCTCTACAAAGAGAAAAAATAGCAGAAATTATTGGGGTATCAGAGAATCAAATAGATTTTTCAAAAAAGAATTAAAGATGAGTCTTCCTAGATCAAACATTAGAAGCTTTTGCGAAGAATACGAATTCTTCACAACTCCAACGGGTTGTATTACAATTGTAAAAGGAGGTGAATATACAACACTGGAGCAGACACATCATGAATTTATAAATTTGTTTCTTGATGAGATTTCAACATTCTATCCAGAGGCTTACCAATTACTCTGCGAGGAGTACAAAAACTCTAAAAAGAACAAAGTATATTATGAATTTTTAATTGTTAGAAGATTTCTGAAGTGTAACTTCGGCATTCTGGACAACAAGCCCGACATTTCATCATCAGGTGCTTTCTGTTGTGAGTTCGTTCCCTGCCCTATGCACGGCGAATGTAAATATGAAAAGATTATATGCAATGCTAAGTTTTGCTCCACACTTACACCTAGAGAGCTAGAAGTGATGAACCTGTTATGTAAGTTTCATACAGTAGAGGTGATTGCGGAGAGATTATATATAGCTATTGATACCGTTAAGAATCATCGAAAGAACGCATTAAAGCGTTTGAACTTAAACTCGACAATAAGCTTTTTGGACTATGCACAAATGAATAATTTATTTAAAGACTAATTACTAACATGGATCCAATAGTACAATTATTACATAACTTCATTGACAGTTTAGTAGCAGATAAAGAACAATACAGTCTACTTAAAAAGGAGGTTGGAGATATTAAAACTTTTAAAGATTATGCAAATAAATTTTATAGTCGGAAAATGTCTCTTGCAATGGTAGCTCATTTACATGAGGTGCATTGTGTTACAGTGCGAAAATACGTAAAGCTCGGACTAATAGAGACGCATCCAGATAGTACGGATGCTAAAATAATAATAAGAGCATCTATTGCTTTAGGCTTAGATTTCTCAAGATTAAAGAAAGAGGCTAAAGTTATTTTGCTAAACAATTAAAACTAAAAGTTATGTATGCAGAATTTAGCAATAAAGAGAGTAGCATGATCAATATAATGGATATCTCAAAAGAGGATATCGTCATTATATATTTAGCTCTGGAGGAGTACTCTCGAAGTTTACACGCTACGAACCCCAACAGAACCGATCAAATAGCGAAATGCCTTAACAGTAAACTCGGAATTATATGATACCTAAAGATGTAATAGATAAACTAAACGACTTAGATATTGTCTCTGTCATTAGAGGGGAAGGAATTCCGCTCAAACGACATGGAGCAAACTACGAGTGTTGTTGTCCATTCCCCTCTCATGAAGAAAAAACGCCTTCATTTAAGGTATCAATTGCTCGTAATATATACAAGTGTTTCGGATGTGGAAAAGGTGGCGGAGGTGCTATTGGATTCATTATGGATATAAATCCTCACATGACATTTATTGATGCGGTGGAGTACCTAGCAAGGAAAGAGGGGATTCAGTATGAACAACGTGAACTGACTGCTAAAGAGAGAGAGCAGCAGTTCAAGCACTCTTTACTTATAGAGATACATAAGGTTGCGAATGATTTTTTCTTTGCTCAACTAGGGAAGTCGCCTGGTGCTAAAACTTATCTCAAGACTAGAGATGTAAACGAGAACACGCAAAAAATATTCAGCATTGGATATGCCACAGCAGGTAATAATTTTTATGAACATGCGAAAGCTAAAGGTTATGAAGATAAACTACTGCTGGAGTCTAACCTCGTAAAGCGTTCTGAGAATGATGGTAAGATATATGATACCTTCAGAGAGCGCATTATGACTCCTATTTTCGGCAGAAGTGGAAATGTAATTGCTTTTTCTGGTCGATACATCGGAAAAAAAGAGAATATACCTAAATATCTTAACTCAAGCGATACTGAATTATATAAAAAGGGGGATAACTTATTTGGTCTATTTCAAGCGCAGCGCATAGCTAGAACAAATGGATCTATTGTTCTTGTTGAAGGGAATTTTGATGTATTAAGGATGGCACAGATAGGTGTTGAAGAGGTGGTCGCACCCTTGGGAACAGCACTTACTGATACCCAAATTAACCTCATCAAGAAGTGTGCTAAACGAGTTACCATTATCGGGGACACTGACGCAGCTGGGGTTAATGCAATGTGTAAGAATGGAGAGGCTCTTATTAAGGCGGGATTAGATGTAAATATCATGTCTTTATGTGATGATGGAGACTCTTCAATCAAGAAGCCCTCAAGTAAAGATCCTGATGACTTCTTTAGAGGAAAAAAACTTCAACACTACAAGACAGCTCTCGCAGACTTAACAATGGAGTTTATTCCGTGGATTTGTAAGAGAAAAATGGGGGCAATAAGTACTGCATCGGAGACGGCACAAATTGCAGTGATTGTTGAGATTGCAACTCTATTGTGTTTTTGCAGAGATGAGTCTCTAGTGGATGTGTATTTGAACAAATTTGCGAAGGACTACGGAAATTCTAAAGTATGGAGAGCGAAGTTTACTGAAGCTAAAAATGCTTTACAACGAGAGAAAAATCTCAAAGACAATATCGGTATGGCTGAGATGACTCAGCGATACGGTTTCTATGAAAAACGGAATTGCTATTTCAAAGCAGGTGGTGACGTAAATGTAGATAAACAGTGGTCCAACTTTATATTAAAGCCAATACTTCACATAAAAGATGAACGTAACGCTAAAAGAATTTATGAAATTATGAATGAAAAAGGAGAAAAAGCAGTAATTAAATTTACTCAAACGGAATTAGTCTCATTTACAGAATTTCGTGTTAGAATTGAATCTAAGGGTAATTATGTATGGAGAGCTGGGCAAGGAGAGCTTACTCAGTTGAAAAACTATCTCTATGATGGGACTCCATCAGCAGAGGAGATAAAACAACTAGGGTGGCAAAAACGTCACGAGTTTTTTGCTTGGGGTAATGGAGGTTTTGATGATGGAACATTTGCGCAGGCTGACGAATATGGGATATTCGATATGAAGGATGAAAGATTTTACCTTCCTGGATGTGCCATGGACACTAGAGACAATATCCATGGCTATCAGTTTGAACGTAAATTCCTCTACGCTAAGACAAACAATATCTTACTCCACGACTATCTAAAAAAGTTAGTAAATGTATATGGAGATCATGCCAAAGTGGGTTTCTCATTTCTACTTGCAACACTATTTCGTGATATTATAGTTCAGTCTCAAAACTTCCCACTACTAAACTTATTCGGACAAAAAGGAACAGGGAAAACCGAATTTGCACACTCTCTAATGTCATTTTTCATTCCAAAGAATACTCCAGTAAATTTAATCTCTTCCACAAAAGCGGCAATATCAGAGTCAATAGCTGAAGTCTCAAATGCCCTGGTTCATTTGGAGGAGTACAAAGATGAATTAGAGTTAGATAAACGAGAACTATTAAAAGGAGTTTGGGATGGTTCTGGACGTAGTAAAATGGATACAGAGTCAGATAAAAAAAGGATGCAAATGTCCGTTGATAGTGGTGTGATCCTATGTGGTCAAGAGATGACATCTGCTGATCCAGCTCTCTTTACTCGTGTAATATTCCTAACTTTCTCGAAAGATACGTTTTCAAAAGAAGAGAAAGCAAGATATGACGAATTGAGACTGATCGAGAAAAGAGGACTAACCTATCTAACTGGAGAGTTACTCAAGCTTAGAAGTAGAGTACAGGGTAACTTTCGTGCATCTTGGGATATTGCACTTTCGGACCTAGCAAAAAAAACAAATCCAACAACTATTTCAGATCGTGTGCTGAAAAACTGGGTAGTGATTTTAGCTGTTATGAAAGCAGTTGATGGACATATTGATTTACCATTTACCTATGATGAGCTACTAAATATATGTTCAACGATGGTAATCACTCAACAAAAGAGCGTTCGTGAGACCGACGAGTTAGCAAACTTTTGGCAAACAGTAGATACATTGGTGGGTGGTAATAAATTATTCAACACAGCCGACTACCATATCAAGTTTGGAACTGGATTAGAATCTCGAATCACAGAGTCTAAAACTCCTATTATTCTAGTTGAAGGAAAGAAGTATTTATATATCAACTTTGAGCGACTAGCATCTCTTTACGCACAAGAGAATAGAGCTACCAATGGGAAGACAATCCCGAAGAACTCCTTGAGATACTATCTACAAAAAGCACCCGAATTTATGGGAACTGCCAATGGTTGTCGCTTCAAATTAATAGAAAGTACTCAAGGGTATATACCGACAACAGAGACAAATACAAAAAGTAGAGTTTTAAAAGCAATGATTTTTGACTACGATAAATTAGTCGAAAAATACAATATTAATATTGAAATTGAAGATTTCAAGGAAGATGAGCCTAAATTTTAACGCTAAAAAATAAAATATGAAACAGCTATTAAAAGTAACATTCTCCGACGAGCATCACACAGTAGACATAACAATGTTAGGTGATGGTTCTATAATCAAGAAAGTTCAAGTTAAATCAAATCCTGCAATTAAAACTGAAACTATTAGAGATTCATTAGCCCAATCTTTTGCCATAGGATATGCAAATTCGTTACTTGACATATCTGAAGATACAGAGATTCAAAATGGTTAAAACATAAATATTATGAGCAAATTTAGAGCAAAACGCTTAGATAATGGACAATGGGCTATTGGAGACCTCTCAGGTTCATATTTAACTGGATGTGTTACAATTGAGGATATGAAGGAGATGCTATACAAAATATTAGGAAATATATATGACACTCCTGAAGAATTAAGACAATATCTATATTTGAGTTATCCAGAAAAACAATTAATGCTTAAATTCATCGAGTTCTCAAATGATCTAATTATTGATGGAGATTTTCACGATTCAAGGACCACTTATTCTTATGAATTGGCAAGGATATATGACAGGCACCTGCAAAAGATACAATATATTTCAATAGAATTTAATCAAATTAATCCAACTATAATAAATATCCAATTAACCGATAATGAGTTAGAATATCACTCAAATATACCCAACCTCCCTATGATTGGGGATCATCAACGTAGGGGATGAATATAACATTAATATTGAGATAGTGGCTTATCGTAACGATGATAATGTTGACTCAAGTAAATTATAAAATTATGAGCAAATTTAGAGCAAAACGCATAGACAATGGACAATGGGCTATTGGAGTAGAGATAAAAAGAAGCAGTATATTTTATCATGCAAAAGGCGATTATGGTACGACTAGGTACGAATGGGAGATGCACAAAACAAAAGGGATAGCACAAACATTTGTAAAATAGGAGCTATGAGTGGCAATAGAGATAAACTAATAGCATTTAATTACTTCGGGGGGAAGTTCACTTGGCTTGAGCACTTGTATGCAAATTTCCCTAATGACTTCACTCATC
>CAMQVY010000061.1 GCA_947038405.1 uncultured Rikenellaceae bacterium
GGCATTGCCCCAAGTTCGGATCTGTTATTGTTATTACTTTTCTCATAATACTCCTTTAGATGACGATCTATTAATGAATCTATCATCTGTTTGCGCTTCGGGTTATCATCTGTTAATTGATTATATATATCACTATTCTCAATTTGTAAGAATGTCTTACCCGCTTCATCTTTTTGAGCCTTGCTCGCTTGTGGCTCTGATGTAACTTTTACAGCACTGTTCAGAGAATTAAAATCAACACCGCTAGCACTCTCTTTCATCTGCTCATCTAATGACACATCTTCATCAACAGTATCAACGTCATCTTGTTTATCTTCAAAATTTAATGATGCATCGTCAATCTCTCTATCTTGTTCTTGACTCTCCGAAAAGGTATCATCTAATCTCTCTTTAGGAATTTGAGAACTTCGGGGGTCACTATTTTCTACTTTAGCAACTTCTGTATTCTCGCTTTCTGGGACAAATGTAATCCCTTTATCTTCAATTGATTCCCCTTTTGAATCGGTGGTATGGTTTGTCTGTGTTTGTCTAGGATAGTAGTGCCTTTTCTTAACAATATCATCTTCTGTTACCACTCCATGCCGCTTTTTTGTTTTAGGTATAATATTCGTTTTACTATATTGTGTTTGCAGATATATAGCAACGCCAACACAATAAATAACCCCTAGAATTAAAATTATTTCTATTATCATAGTTACTTTTTTTGAAAGATTGGTTGATTGTTTTTATCGTATATTTCTGTTATATCATCTTCATAGCTGTCAAAATGGTTAGACAAAATATTGTCTATGTAGTTGAATACAGAGATTTCATCTTTACTTATCACAGGAAGAATTTTTTGAATGCGTTTTAAGTACTCTTTTCTTATGTAGATAGTTTTCCCTTGACGTGCAACAGCTTCACTCCGTTTCAAAAAACACTCTTCATAATCTTGTGATTTAGATTTACGTTTTCGAGGTTGCTCTGCTTTTGGTTCAACAATAGGAGTAGGAACAACTTTCTGCTCAACCTCTACACTAGCCTTTTTGCTCTCTTGCTTAGGAGGTGGAGTGGATGGTGCTACGGTATGAGAAGCGAAAGAGTTGATTATAAATTCTGCATCTATCTCATCTATATTTACTTTTTTTGCCATATCATACTATTTTCATAATTTGCAGAATCTCTTCTGTCAACTCATCTAAGTGACTCCCTTTAATGATACTTCTATCAGGCGGAAATATAGTAGAGCGAAATAGAGGTTTATGAGCATTTGATACCTCTTTTTTGAAACGGTTACTATTAGGGATAAAGGTTTTCATAACCGTAACACCTAGCTCATCAATCGCCGATTCATACACCTCATATAAATCTGTTTTTTCTCGTCCGTCTACCATATTCCAAAATAGATACAACCCTTTAATATTGGTTTTACCTGAACTGATTAGCATATCATTCACAATAGAGACATATTTTAGAGAACTTACCATTGCTACACGATCTGCAACAATGGGCGTAAAGATGTAATCTAGGTGCGCTACGGCATGAATAATATCTTGATTATTCACAGTACCAGCCATATCAAAAAAGATAATATCAAGAGATTCATCCAGCGCAGTCAACCTTTCTGCTTCTGCAATGGCATCTTTAGGAGTTGTGCCAATTATAGGATAACCCTTTTTACCTAATTTCTTAATTTGATGATACGCCATTTGCTTGTAGTAGTCATCATCTGATACCATCTTAACATCTCGTTCTCGCATCTCAACGATACTGTGTTGCGGAAAATCACAATCAATAACAGCAACATTATAACCCTTCACATAGTGTAAGTAGCTCGCCACGATAACCGTTATAGTTGTTTTTCCTATTCCCCCTTTTTGTGTGGAGAATGACACATAGATTGGTTTTTTCATAATTCCCAATTTTAATTAGTTAAACATATTATTATTTGTTTGATCGTTACACTACGTTGTTAAGTACATTCTTACATACCTCATTACGTAAGTTCTTGCATACGTTGCTAAGTACAATCTTGCACACCTCATTACGTGAGTTCCTAAATACGTTGTTAAGTATGTTCTTTCGCACCTCATTATGTGAGTACTTGCATACGTTTCTAAATATGTTCTTGCGTACCCAAATATGTAAGTTCCTACATACATTGCTAAGTACAGTCTTGCATACATAATTACGTGCTTAACATTATCAATACGGTGCAAACTTATATCTAAAATATAGTACTTACACCACTTTTTGGTCGCTTGGTATGGTTTGGCGTCGCTATGGTATGGAAAGGCACAACGGCTTGTAATGCACTGTACTGCAATATGCTCTATCTTTGCACTCAAATGGTAGATACTGATTATCTACATTCATTTATTCTTTTCGATGATTATCGTTTTCGCTTATCAAAGCGAAATTTGTGTACATTTTGTACACAGCAAGATATATTTTATGCAGCAAATTTACATTTTGCATCATAAAACCCTTGCCCCCTAAAATGATTTAGGGGGAGGCAAAAGACTCCGAAGTCGTCTTTTGTGATAGTTTCGATTGAATGGATTGAATGAAGGATAGTAGTAGACCATTAAACCGCTAAAATCCATAATTATGTATCAAAAAAAGAATTACCCAGCAGGGCGAAAGCCGAAAATAGACCCTGCAAATGTTCGCTACTCAGTCAATATGACAGAGATTGAACATGAATCTTTCCGCACTTTATTCAAAAAATCGGGTGTAAATAGTAGGTCATCTTTTATCAAATCTCGCATCTTTAACAGAGAGTTTAAGGTAATCTCAATCGACAAGAACACCGTTGACTACTACACCAAACTGACCTCTTTATATGGTCAATTTAGAAGAATAGGAGTCAATTACAATCAAGTTCTAAAGGAGCTAAAGAGCCATTTTTCCGAGAAAAAGGCGATGGCACTGCTCTATAAACTAGAGAAACAGACCATAGAACTAATAAAAACGAACCACCAAATTATTGATTTAACCAATAAATTTAAAGAAAAATGGTTGCAAAAATAAGTGTAGGTAGTTCTCTCTTTGGGGCGCTGGCATACAACCAACAGAAAATTGATGAGGGTGAAGGGTGTGTACTTTGCTCTAATCTCATTACTGAAAGTGAAGATGGCAAGTTTAATATTCATTCGTGTATGGAGGATTTCAATAGACAATTTCCCTCAAATATTAGAACAGAAAAACCAATTGTGCATATCTCACTCAATCCCCACCCAGATGATAAGCTAACCAATGAACAGTTAGCAGAGATAGCCGAAGAGTATTTAGATAAAATGGGATATGGCAAACAGCCCTATCTAATTTATAAACATGAGGATATAGAGCGTCATCACGTCCATATCGTCACGCTAGGGGTTGATGCAAATGGAAAGAAGATTGATAATAGCAATAACTTTTACAAGAGTAAAAAGGTTCTTCAGGAGTTAGAAAAAAAGTATGATTTACTCCCTGCTGAGAAGCAAAAACAACCTATTGCATATCGCCATGAAAAAGTTAATCCCGATAATGGAAACATAAAAAGGCAAGTAGCCAATGTTATCAAACCTCTCTCTGCACGATACTATTTTCAGAGCTTCAATGAGTATAAAGCATTGCTTTCACTCCATAATGTAACAGTTAAAGAGGTTCGAGGAAATGAGCAAGGCAAGGAGTATAATGGGCTTGTCTATATGGCAACGGATGATAAAGGTAATGAGGTGGGAAAACCTCTAAAATCCTCACTCTTTGGTAAAAGTGTCGGCTACGATACTATACATACGAGGGTCGATGACTCCAAGCTGTTTATTAAAGATAATAAGCTAAGAGATAAAACCAAACAGATTGTGTCATCTACTTTACGCCAACACCCTGACCGCTCTAGTTTCGAACGAGAATTATCCAAGAAAGGAGTTGATGTACTCTTTCGAGAGAACGATGCAGGGCGTATATATGGTGTAACTTTTATTGACCATAATAATAGTTGTGTGTTTAATGGCTCTCGATTGGGTAAAGAGTTCTCCGCAAATGCTTTTGAACAAGGGTTTAGTAGCCCTATTTCAGAGTCTATCGAATCGCCAAGCATTGACACTACATCTCCTTATGAGCAACAATATGAACAACCAGATGATAGCCTATTGGGTGGAATATTAGATGTTTTCTCAATGGAAAGCGGAGGTGTAGACCATGAAGAAGAGCAATTTATACGTAACATGAAAAAGAAGAAGAAAAAAGGGCGTAGGCTCTAATCCTTTTTCTTGCAACTGCAACCGTAACGAATTAGTTGAACTAATACAATTATCAAAGCAATAACAGCAACGACCCACACTATAAATATGTGTTTTAAGAAAAATGTACTGAAATATGCTCCAAATAGTATCCCAACAAGGACTAAGTATATTTTAAAAATAGCAAAGTCTACCACTGTAAACTTTCGTACTGCATTCATTGCGTTTTTAATGAGATTACACATAATTGTATGTTTTAAGTTTGATTGTAAAATTAATAATAATTTAAATAACAAAAATTATGCAACAAGAAGATGATCTAAGGGCACTGGCTAAAATCATGGATTTTATGCGTGCTGTAAGTATATTATTTGTAATAATAAATATCTATTGGTTCTGCTACGAGGCAATATCTACATGGGGTATCAATATCGGTGTAGTAGATAAAATACTGATGAATTTTAACCGAACAATGGGCTTGTTTGACTCTATTATTTGGACTAAACTATTTGCCATATTACTATTGGCTCTATCATGTTTAGGAAGTAAAGGAGTAAAAGGAGCTAAAATAACATGGAGCAAAATATGGGCACTAATGGGAGCTGGGTTTATTCTCTTTTTCCTTAATTGGTGGATACTTGCATTACCGATACCGCAAATAACAAACACAGTACTCTATATATTCACTATGACTATTGGTTACACTTGCTTATTTATGTCAGGGCTTTATATGAGCCGACTATTAAAAAGTAACTTAATGAATGACGTTTTTAATATAGAGAACGAAAGTTTTATTCAAGAGACAAGATTAATGCAAAGTGAATACTCTGTTAATCTACCCTCAAAATTTTGGTATAAGAAGAGAAAACATAACGGTTGGATTAACGTAGTAAATCCTTTTCGTGCTACAATCGTACTAGGAACACCAGGTTCAGGGAAATCGTATGCTGTAGTAAATAATTATATTAAACAGCAGATAGAGAAAGGATTTTCAATGTACGTGTATGACTTCAAATTTCCAGATTTATCTATTATTGCGTATAATCACATGATGAATAACAATAACGGATACGAGGTGTTACCCGACTTTTTGGTGATAAATTTTGATGACCCCTCACGTAGTCATAGGTGTAATCCAATCCACCCCGATTTTATGACTGACATATCAGATGCTTATGAGAGTTCGTATACTATCATGCTAAATCTAAACAGAACATGGGTGCAAAAGCAGGGAGATTTCTTTGTAGAATCGCCAATCATTCTCTTTGCCGCTATTATCTGGTATCTAAAGATTTATGAAAATGGCAAGTATTGTACATTTCCTCACGCCATTGAGTTTTTAAATAAGAAATATGAGGATATTTTCCCTATTCTAAGTTCTTATCCAGGCCTTGAAAACTACCTTTCTCCCTTTATAGATGCATGGTTAGGCGGAGCAGCTGACCAGTTGATGGGGCAAATCGCAAGTGCGAAAATCCCCCTTTCACGTATGATTTCACCGCAACTGTATTGGGTAATGACAGGTAATGATTTTACACTTGACATTAACAATCCCCTCAAGCCAAAGATACTTTGTGTAGGTAATAATCCCGACCGCCAAAACATCTATGGTGCGGCTCTTGGATTGTATAACAGCCGTATTGTTAAACTTATCAATAAGAAAGGACAGCTAAAAAGCTCTGTTATCATAGATGAGTTACCGACTATCTATTTCAAAGGGCTAGATAATCTAATCGCAACTGCACGTAGTAACAAAGTTGCAGTGTGTTTAGGTTTTCAAGATTTTTCACAGCTAAAGCGTGATTATGGAGATAAAGAAGCAGCAGTAGTGATGAATACAGTAGGTAATATATTTTCAGGTCAAGTAGTTGGAGAAACCGCCAAAACACTATCAGACCGTTTTGGTAAGGTGCTCCAAAGAAGAGAATCTATGACTATCAATAGTAATGATAAATCCACCTCTATATCGACTCAAATGGATAGTCTTATCCCTGCATCCAAAATATCAAACCTTACACAAGGTGTATTTGTTGGTGCTGTATCTGACAACTTTGATGAACGTATTGAGCAGAAGATTTTCCATGCAGAAATTGTTGTGGATAACGAAAAAGTCTC
>CAMQVY010000062.1 GCA_947038405.1 uncultured Rikenellaceae bacterium
GTTAAATTAAAATATGCTCAAAAAATAAACTAAATTTGCGGAACTATAATTTTTAATTTCAGTATAATTATAACCGAAAGATGAGCACATGAAGAGTAAACTACACCTAGAGTTAAATAGAGATAATGCCGTTTTCAAATGGCTGGATACTCAGGCAGATAAAATTGGAGCCAAGGGACATATTGGTACTCATTTAGATTGCTACACTACTATCCCACAAGAGAGCGAATATATTGTATCTACTTGTGTTATAGATTGTAGAGAATCTATGCCCAGTGGAAATTACTGTCAGTTGTTGCCCTCACTTAATGGTAAGGCATTAGTTCTCTATACTGGCAATATGGAGCTAAATGAGTATGGAAGTGAACCTTATTTAACAAGAGCAACATTTCTTACAAAAGCAGTATTGGAGATGTTGATGTCAAACTCACCACTGTTTATACTGATTGATTCTCATGGAATAGGGTCGCATGGAAAGGAGCATATTGAATATGATAAATTATGCGAAGCTAATGGATGTCATGTTATCGAAAATGTAGATTTAAATTCAGAGAATATACAGACAATGGAGCGCATAAAAATCAGTATAGACGTTAGTAATATCTCAACGGGAAAGCCTTGTATGATCAGTAAAGTGATACTTTAATAACTAAAGCGATGAATTACTATTTTGAATATAAATCACCTATTGGGATATTGACTATTATAAGCAATGGAGAGAGTATTACATGGCTTGGGATTAAAGGTCAAAAATATTTCACACATGATTTAGATGCATTAAGCCTAGATGTTACTTTACCTATATTTACAGATACTGTGAAATGGCTTGACATCTACTTTAGTGGCGAAAAGCCAAATTTCACCCTTCCGCTCGCACCACAAGGGAGCTCTTTTAGGCAAGCAGTATGGAAGATATTATGTAACATTCCTTACGGAGAAGTTGTCACGTATGGAGATATTGCAAAGATAATCGCTAAACAGAGTGGAAAAGAGAAGATGTCATCACAAGCTGTTGGCGGAGCGGTTGGACACAATCCAATTTCAATTATAATTCCGTGTCATCGAGTCGTTGGTGCAGGAGGTAATTTAACAGGATTTGCGAGCGGGATTGCTACCAAAATTAAATTACTAGAGCAAGAACATATAGATGTAAGTAGATTTTACATCCCCAACGTTTAGGTAATATATGTTGTAAATAGTGCTAAAGGGAGCTTAACCTAATAAATATGTTATAACGGCTGGCTATCTATTAAATATTATAAAGTCAGCTAAGCATACATTACGAATAGTGTCTGATTAGCTGACTTTACTGTTCGTAATATCTAAAGAGCCACAGAATCTATCTCTTGTTGAACCAACTCTTCATATAGCATTGGCACTCCAATCACAGAATTTTGCTTTATGTGAGTTAACTTGTTTTGGATTCCTGAGATATCGGGAGTATTAGGGTCAACCAGCCAAACTGGAATATCTTTGCGTATATAACTAACTAGTGCAGCCGCAGGGTATACAGCCAGAGAAGTGCCAACGATAATCATCATATCCGCTTTTGCCGCAATCTCCACCGCAGCATCAAACATCGGCACTGCCTCTCCAAAAAAGACGATAAAAGGTCTCAGTAAAGAGCCATCTTCAGCCTTAGCATCAAGAGGTTGCTCCCATTCATTAATTTCAGATATTAGATCGGGGTTCTTAGTGCTTCTAAGTTTACGTAGCTCTCCATGTAAGTGTGTAATTTTAGTGCTGCCAGCTCTTTCATGCAGGTCATCAATGTTTTGAGTAATCACCTCTACATCAAAATATTGTTCTAGTTGTGCAATCGCATAGTGTCCCGCATTAGGCTGCGTTTCAAACAACTCCTTGCGCCTAGTGTTGTAAAATTGGATAACTTCCTCTCTATTATTTGCCAATGCCTGAGGAGTACATATATCCTCAATCTTGTGGTTTGCCCAAAGACCATCCGAATCCCTAAATGTCGCTATTCCACTATCATTACTCACCCCTGCTCCCGTAAAAACGACTATCTTTTTCATGTATATTGTAATTTAAAGTTTTTAAACCTTAAAGGTATGATTTTTTATTAGATAGTTTAGAATTAATAATTAACTTTGTTCAATATGCCCACATAGTAGTGGTTTGTATTGCAAAAAATATATTATATGAAAAACATTACGTTATGTTTACTTTTACTAGTAATTAATTATACCGCAAACTCACAAAGTCGACATATAACAGGCAGGCTTGTTGATGATGAAAATAACTATGTTCAATACGCCACAATAGTATTGCAAACAGTTGATTCAGTATATATAAATGGGACAATTTCGGACTCATTAGGGCAATTTTCATTAAGGTCAGAATTGGATGTACATAGTCTTATTGTTGACCATATCTCTTACAAGACAAAAAAAGTGTTGTTATCTAATGAAAATTTAGGAAGTATATTAATGGAGCAAAAAAACCTAGAGATAGGTTCTGTAAATGTTGTCGGAGAGCGTCCGTTGGTTAAGGTTAATAGCGATGGAGCACTATCGTATAATATTGATCAACTAACAAAAAATAGAGTAGTTACAAATGCTTATGATGCCATACAGGAGCTTCCTGGAATTCGAGAGCAAAATGGAGTAATTGCATTAGTTGGAGCACCAACACTTACTGTTATTATTAACGGTAAGCCGTCAACGATGAGTGAAACTCAGTTGATAGATATGCTTAAGCAGATGCCTGTTTCAAATGTTGAGTCGGCAGAGGTTATGTATAGTACTCCGCCGCAATATCATACACGTGGTGCCGCGATAAATTTAATATTACGTAGTATTGATCCAGCACAAAGTGAGCCATCTATACAAGGGGAGGTTATGGGGCTTTATAATCAACAAAACTACTCCAATTACTCAACTGGAGGAAGCCTCCTTTATAAAACCGATAAAATATCAGCAGATTTATTATATTCATTTACAGATAATAAGTCTAACTCAAGAATGGATATCATATCTCAACATGCTATTGATGGATTAATACACAATGTTGAGCAGTACACAACTGGGATAAGAGAGAGCCAGACTCATACTGGTCGTTTAGCTATAGATTACAGACCCCGAAATAAGAGTCTTTTAAGTTTTGTTTATAACACCTCGGTTCTTGCAAAGGATAATGATTCTGAGAATTCAATCGGAAATTTCTCTAAATCAGAGAGTCTAAAGGAAAAGAGCAACCAATTTCATAACCTTTCATTTGACTATACATCAGGAAGTGGTTTCAAAATCGGAGCAGATTACACCTACTATAGAACTCCAAGGGTTCAATATTTTTCAGATATAGATACCCTTGGCAAAGAGAGAGGTTTCACGTCTCGAACGCTCCAAAATATTAACGCTTTAACCCTTTATGCAGACAGGGAACATCAGCTTAAACGTGAGTGGAAATTGACATATGGGGCAAAGTTTAGTTATGCTAATGACTATGATTATCAAAAATATGATGACACATATGGAGATGTCTCATTAACTGAGACTGAGAATACCATCGAGGAGTATATCTCAGTTGCTTATGCTGGCTTTAGCAAGAGCTTCTCAGAACGACTATCAATGAATTTTTCGTTAATGGGAGAGCATTATAAGTTAGAAGATGATCAAGAATTCACCCTGTTTCCACAATCACAAATTACATATACTCAATCACCAAAAAGTATTTTCCAACTCTCTATATCATCAGATAAGGTCTATCCAAGCTATTGGGAACGCCAAGATTATGAGTCATATATTAATGGTTATGCACTAGGGTATGGTAATCCCGAACTCAAACCCTATAACAACTACTCTGCACAATTTACGTATATCAGGAGTAGTAAGTATATTTTCTCCCTTTATTACAACTATCAACCAGACTTTAGTTCTCAGTTAATATACCAATCGCCCGATGAACTCTCAATGATTTATAAAACAGAGAATTGGGACTACAATAAAGTGATAGGTGTAAGTAGCATGACTCCATTTAGTATCGGTGGCTGGTTGAACTCTAATTTAACACTTAACGGATATTATCAGAGATCTAAGTATGATAACTACTACGATATAGGCTTTGATCATAGTAAATTTGTTGGCTATGCAGCGTTGGATAATACTATCAATATAAGTTCAAAACCAGATATAAAGCTAAATATATCAGCATACTATATGTCCGATATGATACAAGGTATATTTGATATGTCAAATCTATGGGGGCTTAATGCAGGTGTAAAATGGCGATCTAATAATAAGAAAATGGAGCTAAATTTAAAGGCTACTGATATTTGTAATAGCTCAGATATTGATATCTCAGTTCATGATAGAGGGCAGAATTTTAATGTGTTTGTTTTCCCCGACTCTAGATCATTGGAATTATCCTTTTCATATAAATTTGGTGGTTATAAGAGTCTGCAACGTAAGCAAATTGATAAGTCAAGATTAAAACCATAGTCTCTATTCTATTTGTAAGTTCAATTCCGCTCTTCTTTATTATAGCAGATAATACAAACGCAGGAAGAGGTATTTATTTATTTATTCACAAGCAAGTTAAATCAATATGAAATTAAAACAGAGTTTTATCATGGCATTATCAGTACTCTCAGTATCGTGTGTAGCCGATAGTGATGACAACTCAACATCTAAAGATGTCCTTAGTACTATACATTCTCGTAAAAGTGTTCGCTCTTTTACGGACCAGAGTGTTGATAAATCGATTTTAATAGATATCGTAAAAGCGGGTATGGCAGCTCCAAGTGGAATGGATCGCAGACCATGGGAGTTCGTAATCGTAGAGGATCGAGCTACTCTTAATAAGATGGCCGATAGTCTACCATATGCAAAGATGCTTGTAGCTTCTCCAGCGGCTATCGTTGTTTGTGGCAATATTGATCAAGATATGGGAGGATCATTCTATTGGTACTTGGATTGCTCGGCGGCAGCACAAAATATACTGCTTGCAACCGAAGCTATGGGATTGGGAGGTACGTGGACAGCTGCATATCCATATGAGGATAGAATGAGAGTGGTTAGTGATGCGCTTAATCTACCTGAGAATATCAGAGCCCTATGCGTAATTCCAATTGGATACCCTACGGGACATGAGAGTCCAAAAGATAAATTTAATGCAGCTAAAATACACTTTGATAAGTGGTAGCTAAAGTGATTGTTTTACTGTATATTATAAGATTATACCCCAGCTATGACATTTGAATTAATTGATAATTTAGAAAGGCTTCACACTACAGAATTAGGTGTGGTACGTATAAAACGCAATCTCGAGTTAGACGTTTCTGATGTTGTGGCGTGGTGTAGGGCTGAAATTGAGAATCCTGCCAGTTCAATCACTCGAAAAGGCAAGAATTGGTATATAACCACAAAGGAGTGTATTATCACTGTAAACGCACATAGCTATACAATTATAACTGCTCACAAAATAAGATCTGCTTTCAATTAATGTAATGCCTTGAATAAGCAGTTAAAATATTTTACTCCGTTAATATATTAGTAGTATGACACAGAAAGAAGCAATAAGACTATTGTTGGTACAATTATAATTCTTACAGATAGTAAGAACCCATGTAGATAGTGGAGTGACCTTCCCTTCTTATTCAATCTATTTCATCACCCAAAGCTGAGTCTATAAAGCTCTGGTTAGCTCGTGTAGCTAAAGTGATTATTTAGACCAAATACAAGAAGAGATCGAAGATGGTTTGGGATAATCTTCGATCTCTTCTCTTACTTAATGCAAAAGATGGTGTATTGCTTAATGATAAAAAGCAGGTTAAAGTTGTAAATTTTATGATGCACTAATCTTTAATCGGAACTTCATACCTTGTAACCTCTTCATAAGTCGGAGACAAGTGATCTCCATGCCCCTCAGTATCATGCTGAGGGGCATCGCTATGATTGGTAAATGGTGCAATAACCAAATACCTCTCCACCCAGTCCCGATACTTCCACGCACTAGACTCTCTGAACCACACCTCATAATCAATCCAGTACGCTTGGAGCATATTAGTTGTCAGTGGCATATCAAAGTATACCAAATTACAACGCTCATTAA
>CAMQVY010000063.1 GCA_947038405.1 uncultured Rikenellaceae bacterium
TCGAATCTGTCGTCACCACCTCTGCTAGGTCTGCTGTCAAACTTCTTCTCGAATCTGTCGTCACCACCTCTGCTAGGTCTGCTGTCAAACTTCTTCTCGAATCTGTCGTCACCACCTCTGCTAGGTCTGCTGTCGAACTTCTTCTCGAATCTGTCATCACCACCTCTGCTAGGTTTGCTGTCGAACTTCTTCTCGAATCTATCGTCACCACCTCTGCTAGGTTTGCTATCGAACTTCTTCTCGAATCTGTCACTTGATCCAGATCCTCTTTTAAATTTATTGAATGAACTATCGTTATCTTTTTTTCCAAAAGCACCTCTGCGTTCAAATCCGCTATTAGATCTTTCACCTCTTCCGCTGTTGTCAGAATTACCTCTAAAATCGGTTGGTTTACTAGATGATTTTAGTTTGTTGTCAGCGGTGAAATTAGGGTTGTACGAGTTGCGAGGTTTCGCGCTCGATTTACTACCATAAGAGCTTGCTGATCTGTCGTGGCTACGACCACTATCTTCGCTTGAAGATTTGCTTGATCTTTTATCACGACTAAACATAGAAACGTCTGAATTAGAGCTTCTACTACTTCTATTTTGGTCGTTATTAAATCGACCCTCTTTATTTTTTGTGAAATTTGTCATTTTTGCATTATATATGTCTGCAAATATACCGATTTTATTTAAAAAACTCTTTATAATTATTGAATTTTTTATGTTTTACTATGATAAATTAATAAATAGTTTAGGTTATGCTTGGTTTTGATGGTATGATTAGACACAAATTAATTCAAATTAATTTATTACTTTTGTCGTGATAGTTTGAAATTTATTCGAGACACATTACGTATTTTATGATAAAAAAAGATTTATTCAAATTCATAGTGCCATCACTTCTTGGTATAATGCTTTTTATTTTCCCGATTAGTTATAATGGAGATGTTACAATTGCGATTGCAGTACTTTCCAAGATTGTTCTAAACGTTATATCTTCTATTTCCAATAGTTTAATTATGGGAGTCGTTGTTGTATCGTCGCTTATTACTCTGTTTACATCTATCTTTAAGCCAAAGATAGTAATGGATAGTCGTTATTTACGAACCTTATTCAATCCGTCATGGTTTTGGGTCGTTGTTCGACTCATAGCCTCTGTATATATATTTATGATTATTTTTCAGGTAGGCCCAGAGGTTATCTGGAGTAGTAGTACTGGAGGTGTTGTATTAGAGTCACTTCTTCCAATTTTACTATCAGTTTTTGTCTTGGCAGGTCTGTTTTTACCACTACTACTTAATTTTGGGTTATTAGAATTTGTAGGAGTTTTATTGACTAAAGTAATGCGACCTATCTTTAAACTTCCAGGTCGCTCCTCTATTGATTGTGTTGCTTCGTGGCTTGGAGATGGCACGATAGGTATTCTGTTGACAAGTAAGCAGTTTGAGCAGGGTTACTATACAGAAAAGGAGGCTGCGATAATTGGCACAACATTTTCGGCCGTATCAATTACTTTTAGTCTTGTTGTTATTGAAGCTGTGGGTTTAGGAGATATGTTTGTACCGTTCTACCTTACTATCTCTTTTGTTGGCTTAGTGAATGCAATAATAACACCGCGTATCCCTCCATTGTCACGTAAAAAAAACATCTATTATCAAGGGCATAAGGCACACGATACGGAGATTGTTCCGTCGAGTCACAATCTATTTACGTGGGGAGTAGAGCAAGCGATTGCGAGGTCAAAACAGAATAACTCTATAGGGCTATTTTTTAAGGAGGGAGTTCAAAATGTTGTTGATTTATGGTTTGGTATTGTGCCAGTTGTATTAACTATTGGTACTAGTGCCTTGATTCTTGCGGAGCATACACCTATTTTTCGTTGGTTGGGTATCCCTTTAGTTCCGTTATTGGAGTTCCTGCAACTACCCGAAGCAGAGGCAGCTTCTCAGACTATGTTTGTTGGTTTTACAGATATGTTTATTCCATCAATAATGGCTGCTGCAACTATTACTGCTCCTATTACTAAATTTGTAGTTGCAGCACTATCAGTAACACAGCTTATATATATGGCGGAAGTTGGAGGACTTATTTTAGGCTCTAAAATTCCCGTATCATTTATGAATTTAGTTGTTATATTCTTACAAAGGACGATTATTTCGCTCCCAATAATTGCACTTATAGCACATATGTTATTTTAAGTGCATATGTAAGTGTTTCTTACGAACGGCGGTGCATTTTGACTCAGAACTATTGTATTAGTTGTGAGTCAAAATGCACCGCCGCTTGATTTGATTTGACTATTCTTTATCGTCTAAATCTATAGAATACCCCTAGAGGTAGAGCTTTTTTGCTGTTATCTGTAAAGTATAGCTCTCCGAACTCTTCGTTCTCAGCTTTTCCAAATAGTTGGTTAGTGGCACTTTTTGCAAGTAGAGCAGATAGTCCCATTGAGTATAGGTTAAAGATTAAGAATCCATTTTTTGGAGCTAGTATCTTAGAACACGCTTCAAGAAGTTCACCGATATTTTGCTCTAGTATCCATCTTTCTCCATCAGGTCCACGTCCATATGCTGGTGGGTCAAGTATAATACCATTATATATACTACCTCTTTTAACCTCTCGTTTTACGAACTTCAGTGCATCGTCAATAATCCAACGTATTCCATCAAGTTCGCTACGTTCCATATTCTCTTTAGACCAAGATACTACTTGTTTTACGGAGTCTACGTGAGTAACGTCTGCGCCTGCTGAGCAAGCTGCAAGTGTTGCCCCTCCCGTGTATGCAAAAAGATTTAGGACCTTAGGTTTAGTCGCTTGTTTTGCCGCAATATCCTTAATATTATCATATGCAAAGTTCCAATTAGATGCTTGCTCTGGAAATATACCTACGTGTTTAAACGAAGTGAGCCCCATACGCATTTTAAAGTTCATCTCTTTGTACTTGTACTCAATCCACCATTGTTCAGGCATTTGAGATTTGCAGCTCCATTCGCCACGATCTTCACTACGGCTATCTTTACGGAACATTGCGTGAGCTACATTCTGCCACTCATCTTCAGTCATAGATTTTTGCCATATAGCCTGTGGTTCAGGTCGTATAAGAACCCATTTCCCGAATCGTTCTAATTTTTCAAAGTTACCGCTATCAATTAATTCGTAGTCTCTCCACTCAGTAGGTGAGAGTAATTCATGTCCTTTCATAATATAATTGTAATAAACTATTTTTATAATTTTTGTTTTTTTGTGAGAACTTTGTTTTATGCGCCTATATTTTCAGTGCGCCAAAAGATTAAATACCTGTATCTTTCACAAGTTGCATCTCACACTTTACGCAATTGAATCTCAGTAGATATTTTTGGTTATTGTGTACTAACTTTAAGTCGCCTACAATTTTGCTGTTGTTTTTGATACATTCACCCAGTTCACGTCTAATGCAATATGGAGTAGTCATAACTACCTCACCATCAAAAGATATATTTGAGTCCATTCCGTCGCTTATTTCATCGACACCGTGTTCTTTGTAGAATGCGCGAGCGAGCGAGTTTATAACATTTGCATTTGCATTAACGTTACTTGTATAATATTTGTAGTTTAACTCCTCTGTTGCGCAGTTAATTGCTGGCTTTAGCCTCTGTCTAAGTTTTAGGAGTTCCTCTAACACGTCACGTCTAATATTATTTATCTGTGATGTTGGAATAAATGGAAAGTCTCCAGTGCAATCTATTGATACATCTACTATTTCAAATATAGTATCACCACTTTTTGCGATCTGTTTTATTAACATCTCATTTGCTTTTTCGATGTTCTTAGCAGCTTCAAAGTCAGCCGAAATAGTTTTAGTAACAGTTATATTCTCTTCGTCAATAATTGTAATTGATAGAGAGTTGCAATTTTTAAGAGTGACTTTTGCTGTTACTTTAATTACTCTTTTTGTCCGACTGCCCTCTACCTCTTGGCTAAATTTGTGGTCATAATTACGATAAACGACCCCTTTATTCTCTATAATGTCAGGGTTGTTAAGGTATAGCCTATTTTTAGCGACTTTATTTACATTTGTACCAGCAGTATTATTTTCTGATATAATACATATACCATCGGCAGGGTTTAGATTTGGTTTTAGATTTTGAATCTCGATCCAATCTTTTCCCGTAGCTGAGATGTTGCCTAATTTCTCACCTACTGCTTTAGATGTGTTGTACGTACATACATTTTTTTGTTTATTTTCGTAAAAATATGTAGATCCCCCTCTTGTGAAACATCTATTAACATCGGGAGCGAAGTCTAATTTTGTTTCGCCTAAAGAACTTCTTTTATATTTTCCGCCTGATTTTAGGAATATAGAGTCAAGTTGTTGTCTATAGTGTCCGACAGCATTTTTTATGTAGTGAGTATCTTTTAGTCTTCCCTCAATTTTGAATGAAGTAACACCATTTTTAAGCAGATCATTTAATTTAGGTGTAAGGTTCATGTCATTTACAGAGAGCAGAAATTTATTTGAGATAATAGTTTTTCCATCCTTATCAACTAGGTCATACGGAAGTCTACAAGGTTGACTACACTCACCACGATTGCCGCTCCTTTGGCTACAACTGCGGCTCATGTAACACTCACCACTGTTTCCTACACATATTGCACCATGTATAAAACACTCTATCTCTGCATTTGTGTTGTTGCAAATGTTTTTGATCTCCTCCCCAGAGAGACCTCTTTCGAGAATCACACGAGAGAATCCAGAGTTTGCAAAGAAGTTAACTTTCTCGCTACTATTATTACATGTCTGTGTTGATGCGTGGAATTCTACACCACTTAGTCCCATACGCATATATGCCATATCTTGGACTATTAGCGCACTAACTCCTGCATTAATTAACTCTATGGCATTTTGCTTGGCCTCATTAATCTCCTCTTCATATAGTACTGTGTTGAGAGCAGCATATACTTTCACACCATACTGATTTGCATAAGAGACTAGTTGTTCAATCTCCTTAGTGGAGTTTGTTGCAGCATATCTAGCCCCAAATTTTGCTCCTCCAATATACAACGCATCTGCACCATAATCTATGGCAATACGTCCCCCAGCAAGATTTTTTGCTGGTGCTAATAGTTCAATTTTTCGCATCAAGTGCAAAGGTATAAAATAAAGAGATGGAATGAATGTTTTTAATAAAAAAATATATTACATTTGGAGATTCGGAAGAGATATGTTTCCACTTATAAGGCAAAATTAATTAATAAAAATAATAATTATGAATAATTTCACTTTTCAGAATCCAACAAAGTTAATTTTCGGACAAGATACAATCTGTAAGTTGTCTAAAGAGATTCCTCAAGACAAAAAAATAATGATAACTTTTGGAGGAGGAAGCGTTAAGTCTAACGGCGTTTATGCGCAGGTTGCAGAGGCACTAAAGGGACATAATACTGTTGAATTTTGGGGTATTGAGCCAAACCCAAAGGTTGAGACTCTTAGAGAGGCAGTTGCATTGGGTAAATCTGAGGGCGTTGATTTTATATTAGCAGTAGGAGGCGGTTCTGTATTAGATGGTACTAAGCTGATTTCTGCGGCGATTCCATATGATGGGGACGCATGGGATCTAGTTTTAGATAGTAGTAAAATAGGTGCAGTGGTACCAATTGCATCAGTAATGACTCTTCCTGCAACTGGTTCAGAGATGAATAATGGAGCTGTAATTTCAAATTTAGCTACGAATGAAAAATACGCATTTTACTCATCATTCCCTCAGTTTTCGATCTTAGATCCAAAGGTAACATACTCTTTACCACCATTTCAAGTGGCTTGTGGAGTTGCAGATACATTTGTACACACCATTGAACAGTACCTTACAGAGACAGATTGTTCTCCATTGATGGACAGATGGGCAGAGGGTATTTTATTGACACTCAAAGAGGTTGCTCCAAAAATCAAAGCGAATCAAACTGATTATGAGCAGATGTCTAACTATATGTTGTGCGCAACTATGGCTCTTAATGGATTTACTGCGATGGGTGTTTCTCAAGATTGGGCTACACACATGATTGGGCATGAAGTGACTGCATATACGGGGGTTACACATGGAC
>CAMQVY010000064.1 GCA_947038405.1 uncultured Rikenellaceae bacterium
CCCCGAAGTTACATTCGATTCACTCCCCGAGATCACAATCAACCTCCCAAGTGGCGTGATAATCAACTTTCGAGGGATGAGTGAGTCGAATATCGTATCCCTAGTACTCACTCAAATCTGCCAAAGCCATGTTTTGTCTAAATGATAGTATGTGCTACTTCCTGTGCCCAGGCAAAACAGATATGCGTAAAGGAATTAACTCACTTTGTGGTGTTGTGCGTGAGCATATGGGACATAAACTAGTTTTGGGCGATGTCTTCATCTTCATCAACCGTAATAGAACAACCATCAAACTACTTCATGCAGAGGATGGAGGACTAGTACTCTATATGAAACGCTTAGAAGAGGGCACCTTTCGAATGCCCAAATATGACCCCCAGAGCAACTCCTTCTCTATGCAGTGGCGAGATCTAGTAGTCATGGTTGAAGGCATAAGCGAGAACTCCGATAGACGATTAAAAAGGTTGAAGGCATCACGATATTCATACTAAAATAGTTGTATAACTAGTTGTTTTTCATTACCTTTATAATATAATTAAAGGGGATAAATGACACAAGAGCAGACGCTAGAACTACTGGTAAAAACACTTACTGATCAAAATGCTATGTTACAACAACAGTTGCAACACTTAACTGCACAGTTAGCTTGGATGAATCGTCAGATGTTCGGTCGTAAGAGTGAAAAACTTTCCCCATTTGATCCTAATCAACCATCTCTATTCGAACCTATAGCACCAATCAAAGTCGAGGAGTTAGTTATTATCCCTGAGGTAGAAATACCCTCTGTTCCAAAGAAAAAGCCACATAAAAGTCGTCAAGGATTAGAGGACCTACCTATTGTTGAAGAGACTATTGAACCTGAGTCGGTAGACTTGAGTAGATACAAAAGAATCGGCGAACAGAGGACTAGTACTCTTGAGTTTACACCAGGTAAGTTATATGTCAAAGTGCTTATACGTCCCAAGTATGGATTGAAAGATAGTTCTGCATTACCCAAAGAGGGAGAAAGTGCTGTTGTGATAGCACCTCTTCCTCTGGCTCCAATACACAAAGGGATGGCTAGTGCATCATTATTGGCTGAAGTGCTATTACAGAAGTACCAATATCACATACCATTCTATCGGCAAGTTCAACAGTTTCGTCATTTAGGGTTCAAGGTATCCGAAAACACTCTCTCGGGATGGTTTAAGCCTGTTTGCGGATTACTACGTCCATTATATGAAGTCTTAAAGGGAGAGGTGTTATCCTCAGATTATATTCAGGTTGATGAAACAACACTTCCAGTAGTAAATAAGGATAAGCACAAGACCGATAAAGAGTATTTATGGATGATAAGGTCGGGTTGTAATGGATCTCTTTTCTTCCATTATGATAATGGTTCACGATCTCAGAGAGTGATAAAGGAGTTATTGAATGACTATCAGGGTTATCTTCAGTGTGATGGCTACAAGGGTTACAATGTCTTTGAGCAGAGTAGTCGTGTCTGCTTGGTTGGGTGTCTTGCGCATATACGACGTTATTTTGAGAATGCTTTAAATGAGAGTAAAACATTCGCAGAGTATGCTCTTAAGCGAATACAAGCTCTATACAAGATAGAACATAATGCTAATCAGGCGAACCTATCGTATAAAGAGCGTGCCAAATTACGCCAAAAGAATGCTACTCATATACTTGATGAATTAGAGCAATGGATGCAGGATTCATACTCTAGGGTATATCCTAAGAGTCTTATTGGTAAGGCTATCGCATATGCTTATTCTCTATGGTCAAGAATGAGGGTTTACCTCAAAGACGGAAGAATAAAGATTGACAACAATCTAGCCGAGAATGCAATACGTCCAATAGCTTTGTCACGTAAGAACTTTCTTTTCTGTGGCAACCACTAATCCGCAGAAAATACGGCTATTATATGTTCGTTATTGGGATCGTGTAAAGAGTCAGATGTAAATCCTCGTGTATGGCTAACGGATATTATTGCTAAAATGCCATATCTCCAAAATGCAAATCAGAGAACTAAAGAGGAGTTAATGAAACTGCTGCCAAATCGATGGGCATAACCCAATAAACATCATTCTGGAAACACCATAAGATATGTTTGACACCTTACAAGGGGGACTTCGTCGGGTGGTTACACATACCATAATGGCCCCGTATACCTTGTTATACCAATTTATTGCTATGCTTGAACCAAAAATCGAGGCACAGCCTAACGGCTAACCTCGACTCTGATTCCGGTTTATATAAGATTTTTATACTGGAGTTTTCATAATTATTTTATCTCTAGTTGGTCAAGAATATCTTTTGTCAATTTCGACAAGGGTCTTTTATCTAATTGTTCCATTTTAACATAATTACCAAAAACAATCCGCTTCATTTCACTTTCAGCCAAGCCAATATTTGGAAATGCAGTAATTAATTCATCGTAATATCCCTCATTATATGCTCGTGCTTTAAATATAATCTCTTCAACATAATCTTTGTGTTGCTTGTAAAGTTCGTTAATTGCAAATTCATCTATATTTTTTTTATAGTCTCCGGTATTGTTGGACAAGGCAATATTCCATTCTTCTTTTTCCTGAAATATACATTTGCCTACATTATCTACAGTAAATTTACAGTCATCTTCAAATCCTTTAACATATGGGTTTACCCCTATAGGCTTTATACGTTTAAGTTGATTACATACAGAACAGCAAGGGATAAGGTTGTAAAAAGATAATGCTAAATAAGGGTGCTCCGATTTAGGATAAAAATGGTCATATTGAGCTCTTATTTTTTTAGATTCAGAATCTACTGTAAAAATATACTGTCTATTACAATATGGACAGACAGTAATACCTAATTTTCTTACAAGGTCATATCCTATATCTTTTGTGACTGCGTCATAATTACGATCCATGTAAGCTTTAAATAATAAATAAGCATCACTTTCTTTGATTTTAGAGCCAAAATGCAGAATGAATGACTCTGCAAAACAACCCATTTCTGATGAAGTTGCACCTATTATATCAGATTTATTACTTCTGCAAAAAACTAAAATTTCATTAAACTTTTTTTTGTTTTTTTTATAATTCGGCTTTTTTGTTTTATAATTATTCTTCTTTGTTTTATCGCAAGCATTAAAGTATATACCTGCTGTCCTCTCTTCAAAATACTCTTTTTCCGCTACTTTGGCTATGTACCAATTTTTAATTTCTAGTAAGTCGGCATTTTCAATCTTAATCATAGCTTAATTGATTTGTGAGTGTTTTAATTCTTCTAACTCTTTCTCCAAACGTGAGATTCTATCTTCAATGTTATATGGATAGTTTTGATTATATAGTTTCATTAATTGCGTTTTCAACAAAGGCTCTCCGATCATTTGAATCTCTTTATATGTCAATTCATCTGATACCCCTTCGCTAAGTTTATCGAATAATTTGTTAATTTTCGTTTTTGCAAACTCTCCTATAGGCATTCCTTTTATGAAGAAATCATCTCTATATAAGGAGTGTATATTAGCTGCGAAAGTTTCTGTGCTAGAAAAATGACTATTTCCTTTTTCTAACAGAAGGGTATTGCATCGAGGTATGTCTGATAGAATAATTGGGGAATGTGTTATAAAGCAAATGTTTACCCCCTTTATATGTTGAAATTTAATTTTCGATATGGATTTTATTAGTTGGTCAATTTGCCTTCTCTGCATCTCAGGATGATAGTATAATTCAACTTCATCCATAATAATATTGACGAACTTATACTTCACTCTGTCACCGCCTAGATGTGCCGATTCCAAGTTTTTAAGGTGATACAAAATAGTAGAATTTGAAAATATTAATTGCCTTTCTCCTGAACTTAATTGACTAATAGAATACGGCTTTTTAGTTGTGTCTTTTTCTTTAAGAAGTATATCAACGTCAAAATTTGGAGGGGGAAGAAAATTCATAATATCATCCTTAAAATAAGGATTCTGTTCCGCACTATACAATTTAGTGATAGATTCACTAAGCGTATTAATATCAATAGATTCACTAAGCGTATTAATATCAATAGTCATAGGCTTATCATATATATTATGTGTCGTATGCTTATACGATAATATTTGACGCACCTTCAATGTAATATGAGACTTGTCAGCATATAATACATCAATCGCTTTATTAATAGACTCTTTGTTCTTCTCAATATTTTCTGATGTTACTACATTAGAGCCTATTGAGAGAGGTATGTTCAATACATCCTTTCCATATGTTTCTATAACTTTAATTGTTTTTGCTATTAAATACGCATCTTTACGATCAAAGTCAGATATATTATTGTTTGCACACTCCTTTCTTTTATTTATATCATCACCAAATATAATCATATCCCAATAATTTACAATATGATTATACAATTCCACATATATGCTAATTTTGTCAATGATGCTATTTATTATAGCAGTTAATTTAGGAAACTCTTTATATGTTCCGTTGGATATGTCTTGAAGAGAAATTTTATACGCATTATCTTTAGAGAATAATATTTCATTTAGGTATGTTTGGGATAGGCTAACTCTATCTTTAATTAAAGTATCAATTAGAATAGACATAAAGCCTCCTAATGTTGGTATCTTTTCTGTTTTGTCAATTGCTATTTTCAAATTAGAATCAAAGTCTTTTGTTAAACTAGCGTCTAAGTCTAGGTGCACAAAAGACGCTAAGTCTTCGTTAAGGTTCTTATCTTTACTTCTAACTTCTATACTTGAAACAATATTTTCATCATTAATATTTGTGACCCTATTATTTTTATCTTCGTCTATTAGTAAACTTATAAAACGGTTATTGGTCAAATAATTTTCAATATTAATATCAATATTGCCATTTTTCCTATAGGGATTTATTACTATTGGTACTTTATAGCCATCATTTTTATGAAATAAGCCATCAAGCCAACATTTATTTGGAGTATTCCAAGATTTAGAATTTCGTTCAGGATTAGGAACTATATGCCAATCAACCCGCTCGTCTGCATAATTTTTACTGTTAAATGCAAATGATGAGTAATTTAGAATGAGAGTGTAGAAAAAGTTTTTTAAAACATTATCGTCATATGTTTCTGCATTACCTCTATTTATTACAATCTCTGCGTTATCACTATTTAATTCTTTTAATCTACATTCAATATCCAATGAGTCAATATATTTATTCTGATCTATAGGCTTAGACATCGTTACTGGTATTTGAGCAGTACTCAATCTGTAGATACAACTTTTGCTATTATCGTCATCCCATACTTGATAATACAAATTAGCGTAAACATTCATGACAGGAACTATAGCATCATTTCTCATATCTACTTTTTCACTACCATAGCATACATATGAAAGATTATTTACCACTCTCATTAATAATTCTACAATCGTGCTTTTTCCTGAGCCATTATTTCCAACGATTGTATGAACTGAAATCTGTAAGCCGTCAGTATTATAGAAATTTGAAGGAGTTATTTCATTTTTTGCTATTTTAACCGTATCATTATCAATAGTGTAACCTTGGTGAAAATAGTATATTTGATTCTCTTTTAATACCTTGCGTATATTATCTGTACAGCCCTCTAAAGGCTGAATCGCTATTAGTTTGAATTGATTCTTGTCCATATTTTTATAGTATTACACTAATTAATCTTTGAGTGGTATTTTTAACATAGAAATCTAATTTGTAAAATTACAATAAAGGAACGAGAATACAATAAAACCACTATTAGAGATTATTGAATAGGGTTAATGCCAAGTATCCTATTAAAGTCAACCCAAAGATCCAATACAACCGTGAACATCTACATACTTAAACTCAAATCCACTTTGAATAAGTCGGGTAGGGAGCACATATTGACCTTCAGTAAGTAACGACGATGACTCTCCCAGAACAATCTTAAATACAAACTTTGGGAGAGGCAAGGTAATATGTATACTCTTCTTTGATGCTAGTGTTTTAGTGAA
>CAMQVY010000065.1 GCA_947038405.1 uncultured Rikenellaceae bacterium
TATTTAGCAGCATAGAAAGAGGTCGAAATAGTGAATTTAAATTAATACTAACTGATTGGAAAAGATATATATATCTTATTTTAGTGATAAAGCTGTCTAAAGAGATGGAAGTATTATATTTTAATTTACGATGCCTTGTTGAACTATCAAGAATATAATTTGTTATATCATGTTTGGTCTCTCCGCAACTTATTATCATAATAATATTATTTAAGCTCTATATATTCGCTATATGTTATTTTGGAGTGAGGGTTTTTAGATATCACCTCTTGTCTAATAGCTTTAGTACCCCACTTGATAAACCAAAACTTCCGTGGAACTCGATGTACAACTTGAACAATCGTATCTGTACACTCTATCTGCACATCAAAGTTTATATTATCGCTTGTACACCCCTCAAACTTTAGCCATAAATCTTCATAGGCTAAACACCTGAGAGTGTCTAAAACCATACTATCACGAGTAATTATACTATCTTTTAGTATGGTTTTAACATCAAACTTTATCTCGCTTACAGTTATTGATGCTGATTGTAGTCGTTTGACCTTAATGCGTAGATCATCGCAGACATCTACTAGATCCTTTTTAGTATCTTTTAGCTCCTGAACTTTAAGTGTCAATCTTTCAACACTTGCAACTGATAGGTTATTTTCAGTATTGTAATAATGCACCTTATCCATGAGTACTCTTTGATTGTCGGCGAACCTATTACGCTCTTGTTTCATGTTGTTACAACTTTTAGTGCTAACCATCAAAGAGATGACTAGCACTAAAAGGATATAACTTAGGAATCGGCTCATAGTCTCAATCTCTGATTACGATTACCGTCCGCCTTCAATGAGACATGAATCCACGACATATTTTTTTCATCTATCAGTTGATCAAACTTCATACCCTCCAAAATAGCAAACAACTCTTGGTTACCATCTTTTGTCATGGTTGTGATATCCACCGCTTGACCAGTCATGTGCTGGCTAGTCCTTGCACCTCCTACACGCTTATTTAGAGCCTCGCAACGGTAGCCACTATTTACAGTTATAGGTTTACCATATACATCTCGAAGAGGTTGCAATACCCCTTCAACTAGATATGTAAGATTTTTAATTACCTCTTCGGTTGGAATATTCTCGACACCTGTACTCGTTGCACATAGCTCTGCGAGTGTGAAGTTTTTACTTAATTTCATCTTCTTTATGTTTTAGTAAGTTTTGAATTACAGCCTTAGCCATCTTTGCATCTGATGCTTTGATTACCTGCTGAAGAATAGTCTCTGAAATATTCATCGCATCAATAATCCCACTTTTTTTCTTCTTGAAGTTCTCTCGCACTGAGCGGAACTCAACAAGTACTATACTAATAGTGGCAATCATTGAGACGTATGGGAGTTCATAAAATGGTAACAATGACCCCACAAGGTCAATAAGTAGTGCCATAAGCTGAAAACGCCAATACTCCCCAACCTTATTAAATGTTTTACGGAGTCCACTGCTGTGGATGCGTTCACCTTGCGCTTTTGCCCCCTCGACTCCAGTCCAAAAGTCTACAAAATAGGCGATCAGGGGAATAATCCATAAGGCTAATACTATTATTGCCTTGCTGTGTAATTCTGTTAAAATTTGTTCAATCATTATTTTTTATTTTTTAAATTATGTTAGGCTCTTATCTTCGAGAGATTCATTACAATCTGCATACATGGATATATATTTAGCTTCCCACTCCTCCTTTTCAGACTGTGGTGCATCTCGCCATTCTGTTATACTAACACTAATTCCCTAGAGCCCTTGTATAAAGAGTCTATCTTGTTCATTTTCTACTGTAATTTGCGTGAGGAACATTCCCTCTTTTGCTCTAATCTCATTCATAATATTATAAATTAATATGTTCCTAATTGGACTTCACCTACTTCTTTATTGGTATAGTTACCTGTTGGTAACAGTGCCAACACATCTATATCAATAGATGCCCAGGCATATACTATATCATCAACTATTATAGTAATTATTTTATTCGGAGCATTCCATCTTTGGGTTAGCATATATATAAGACTCTCTTTACTTATAGACACTTTACTCTCTGCACTACCTATTGTAGCATTGGTACTTAATTTTTTAATGAGAAAGGTTGTAAGTAATGGACAGCCCAAGATTACAACTGACTTCGCACCTAGTACATCTATCGTACCTACTATTTTTGTAAGTCTAGGCAAGCTAAGAATGTATAAAATAGGAGTGGTGAATCCGAGCTCAGTTGAGAGGGTAAAGACGAAATTATTATGAGATGTAACATAAAGGACTTCAACTTTAGCTATCCATGTAAGCTTCATGGCTGCGGATGCAACAGGCTCTCTAGCAAACTGAGGCAGAATAACTCTTGGACTATATAGATTATAATCTGAATATGATCTAACAAAAATTGGATCATTTAGACTATGGGTCATCCCGTATTCGGATATTACTAACATGTCATCCACAGTTAAATCAGAGATATCTCCAATAGTGAACATTCTCGTTATGCTATCATAAGAGGAATTCAATGAACTTGCAAAATACAATATTTATTAATAAAATGTTGTATCTATCATAGACTTCGTATCTATATTTGTGTGTACTTGCGCTTGTTGTTCAGTATTCAATACATGAGGTAGTAGGCTCACAGTATTGGTTGTTGTAGCCAACTCAACCCCTTATAGGGGTATAGCTTGCAGTTAAGGCATTGTTGATATAATGTAACTCCATGGCATGACCCACTCTATTGTTGGGGATTGTGACGACATAACCTGTCGCAACTCCACTATCGTGAAGATTATCAAATGATGACATTAGTGCTCTGGATTCTGCCCCTACCTCGTCAATTTGAACGACTAAACCTCCCTCTATTTTGCAATAAAGACTCTATTTGTATCAGACATATATATCTGACCATTAAAATTTGGGGCTACTATTGGGGCATCTTCACCAACGACTATTGATTGAAATAGCGGCTCGGTAAGGAAGATCATCTTATCGGGGTTCGCAGGGAATAGATCCGAGGATCCTGCCGTATCGTGCCACGAGGGTAGAGTCAGCGAGCTGGGGAGGTATTCATTTTGTAACATCTGCAATGGACTAACTCCTCGATACACCTCATCAATACTTCTCTCCCACCAACGACCACCATTCCACAACGATTGTGCAACTATTTCGTCGGCAAAGTTGAATTTGCGAAGTTGACTAAACCTCGAAGCGTTGGAGATAGTTCTATTGTTAGATATTTCTAACACCCAATCGTGAGTGATGGAGTATTTAACGCCATCGACAATAGCCCATGCATAAGCCCCACTACGACCTATGAAAACATGAATATATTTGCCTAAAGGGTATTTTTTGTTTAATCGCATTGAGTTTTACTACTTCTAGCCACTCAATGGCGCTTCAAATGCGATGTGAGATAACGTATTTTCATTTGGAATAAAATTAAACGTTGCGAGTTGCCCCGCGGAGGCCCCTGCCATAGGGCCTAGCCTAAACACTCCCTATCAACACCTCCGCCTGAATTTTCAAAAGCCCCCATAAATTAAATCATAAAATAATCTGTACCAATTGGAGAAATATCACCCGGCCATTTGACGGTATTGGCTTACACGGGTGTCGAGAAGCCAGTATAACACCCTTGTACAGGATTAATATGAGATTGTTTAACTTATTTATTATCCTTGCTTAATATTGGAGGATGAGCATATGGCAGTTCTGAGTAGGTTTTAACTCCATCACCAAATTTTAAAAACTTACTATCTGTCTCAAGCACCAACATTCACTCTGGGATTACTAGATTAAATTTCTCCCAATTCGCTTTTGTATCGCCACAATTTTTAATAATTTTTTCCATTATCTGATTACCGTTTAATTGTTATTAAGGCTTTTAATATGGCTAAGAAGAATCGTCAAATAGTTAAAGGTATGATATTTCATTCAGATAGAGGAGCACAGTATGCAAGTAATGATTTTGTAGAGATATTAAAGTCTAATAATATTGTTCAAAGCATGTCTCGTAAGGGTAATTGCTGGGATAATACAGTGGCTGATAGTTTCTTCAACAGTCTTAAATGTGAGATGTCTTATGGAAATAAACTTATTTATGCTAGAGAAATGGAGTTGCAAGTCTTTGAATATATAGAAATATGGTATAATAAAGTTAGAAGACATTCAGCTATTGGAAATTTGAATATTGACGAATGTTGGGCACAAATTAACGATGAAAATAAAAATAAATTAGTTGCTTAACCTTTTATGCGATTTTAATTAGGAATTCCATCAAACCCTCTATCTTTTTGACCACACTTTTCTGATAGCTATCTATTTCATCTGCTGTTGTTATCATATTTAAGGAGTATTTACGAGATATGTACAATTAAGCTCTCTGTAGATAACAGGGCTTATATGGCATATAAGAGAGTCTATTTTTGAAAGATTGTCAGTAATTTGAGGAAGATTAAAGATCCTCTTAACACAAGAACGGTGTTGTATAACTTGATACAAATATAGTAAAAAAAAAGCATAAATCCAAATACTGAACACATAAAGTAAATAATATAACATTATAGATATTCGTAACTAACTTAAATAGATTAACTTATAATAATTAAAAAAAATATTTTATCTTGATGCTTGTTTACTTAATCTATTCATAATTATAGGAAGTTCTCTCATTGCAAGAAGTTCAGCAGAGGTTAGTACTGCTTTGTTACCCATTACTTCAACGTATTCAGCGTAGTGCGTCCATTCAACTACTATAAAAACTAATCCCTTATTTAAGTACGATACAAGCTCACTAGCTATCTCCTTACTGTAATAGTTAACTTTGTTCGCACACTAATAAAGGCTGAATTAAAGTTCTATTATAATGGGATTAAAAAGTTCTGATGTCTGGAATCGTTAAAAAAGGTTCTTCGCCATATTTGGTGCACCTACCCATTCACTGACATACACACCTTGCGTCTGAGGAGTTCAAATCCTGTACTGTCATACATCTCATATTTTTTACTCTTTAACCCTTGGTATTATATATATTTACGTTACTATGACATGTATGCAACTGGAGTTACCTAGCAAATAGGAGAGTAGGTTAAGCCACTTTTTTATAATTATCAAGTAATACTCCGACCACCCCGATGTTGCAATAAAAAAACAAGCACCAGTCCTCGCCTATAGGCAGTTCTGATGCTTGTTTTGCTTTAGTTAAAATATTTTTTCTTTATCTAGATAGATTTTCTTTTGTCGAAATTACAAGGTAATAATTCATTAATCTCGATTTTACCCTGCTCATATAGCCCTATATTGTCGATTACGTACCTAAACCATAGATGTGGCTCGACATTTACCGCCTTGCAGCTGCATATAAACGAGTACATCATCGCTGTTCTGGTCGCAGATGCTGTACTTCCTGCGTGTAACCAGTTTTTCCGTCCTACAGCCAAGGGTCTTATTACCGATTCTGCCAGATTGTTATCTATATTATATTTGCCATTTATAACATATCTCGATAGCCGAGGAAGTAG
>CAMQVY010000066.1 GCA_947038405.1 uncultured Rikenellaceae bacterium
TAGGTATAGGCGCTTAGAGCGCACTAATAATTATAAAAATGATACCTTTGTAGCATGGGAACAAGAAATAAATTTGACGGCGTGAATTCAATCAAGTTTTACAATCACTTCACTTCAGATGAAGAGTGTTATCAATACCTATCTGAAATAAAATGGGCTGGTGATACATTCATATGTAAGAAATGTGGTAATACAAATTATTGCAAAGGACGCTTGCCCTATTCAAGGCGATGCAATAAATGCAAGTATGACGAAAGTCCTACTTCAGGCTGTATGTTTGATAAATGTAAATTCTCTTTGTTGATCGCTTTTCATATTGCATTTAAGATCAGTACTAAGAAAAAAGGGATGTCATCATTAGAGTTATCTCAAGAGTATGAACTTCGTCAAAAGACTTGCTGGGAATTCAAACGTAAGATTCAACATGCTATGAGAAGCTCTGGTAGATACCCACTTACAGATACTGTACATGTTGATGAGTTTTATATTGGTGGTAAAGAAGAGGGTATCATCGGACGTAGTAACAAGGGAAATAAAAGACTCGTGGTAGTAGCTCTAGAGATTGTAGAGGGTGGAGTTGGAAGAGCTTATGCTAAAGTTATAGATAATGCTTCAGCCATATCTATGAAACCATTTTTCCTAACACATATTAGTGTAGAATCCAAAGTTATTACTGATGAATGGAATGGCTATAAACCTCTAAAGAAAGATTATCCAAATATGGAACAACGACCTTCAAATAAAGGAAAAGGATTCCCTGAACTTCACATTCACATAATGAATATCAAAGGTTGGCTTAGAGGAATACACCATCATTGCGCTAAAGAACACTTGCAAGGGTATCTTGATGAGTATCATTACCGCTTTAATAGACGTAACAATATGGGGACAACTTTTGATTTACTCATGAAAAGAATGGTTGAAAATGTACCAAGTCACTTACATCGTGATACATAATAAGTGCGCTCTAAACGCCTATACCTATAAAACTATTACAGGGCTGTGTTAAAATATAGGATATGACTATATTTAGCTAATGCCAAAATACTTATTCCTTTTTAACAACTAGGGGCTGAGTAGTTACAAAGAATTAAAAGTGTCGCAAAAAACAATAGATACATTTTTTATGATTAATTGTTTTTTTTCAGTTAAACAAAAGGTTTTTAAATTATTTCTAAATCATTCTTTGTAAAAATGGAGCTATTCTATTTTTACCTATTCATAAAAATCTTCATGTGTACCCTCTTGTTCATCGGGTGTGACCTCCCAGTCTTGGACCTCTATAGTAAACACAGCATCATTTTCTGGTTTATGAGTTGGTAAATAAGGTGAACCAGTGCCATTTAATTTTGTAATATTAAGTTTCAGTCGCTTATTTGGAGATAATTTATTGTTTCGTATCTGTATCCACCAGTAGCGAATAGCTGTTCCATTAGGCATGATTAAATCAGCAGGATGCAATTGAAATGCTGAATGACTTGTGTTAATCTCCGCAGCAAATAAAATAGCAGTTAGCGTTTCAATACTATCTGTTGGAAATAGTCGTACTGTATTACAAAAGGTGGTGTCGATAGGTGCGTGATACCAGAATGTGTCAGCAATAACTGAGGTATTAGATGAAATCCTATCTACTTTTTGCAATAAGTTTATATTTGGAGAGGTAAACCAAATGGCTATAGAGCGCATACGGTAAATATAATCTTTGGGTATGATTTTACCAGTGGCTGTATCTATGACATGATTATATTTAATACTAGTCTCTAATTGACTGACCACTCTTTTTAATTCTACATGGCTAGTGGTAATTTCTTCCTTTTTAACTAAAACATGATTCACTTCTCCCTTAAAATAGTGTCTTGCACCACTATATAGAGTTCCTTCTTCAATGCCATACTTCTCTAAGCCGATTAAAATTTCGGCTTTCTGAAGACCAATTAAAGAGCTACTCATTACAGATCCGCTACATACATTTGTAAGAAAAATAAAATCTTTTCTTCCTGTATCGCAGATAACATTCAACTTTTCTATTTGTGACAAACGTATTGGAGCAAAGTCTGCCACTCCTTCACATTTTTTTGTACTAGAGTCAAAGATGAGGATACGTAAATCCTTAATTAATGGATCTATTAATTGATCTTCAGTGATTTCATTATTGGATTTACTGTGTGAATTGTGGCTCGCTGGATTATCGGACTCTGAGAAACCAATTTGAATTGCAAGCTCTCCAGTTTTATTGTCATGGTCACTTTTTTCTAGAGATTCCAGAGTCATGTTTTTGGAGCATCCATACAATAGAAGCAGTAAACTAACTATGTAATATATTTTAAATTCCATGCGTTTGTAATTTATTATATGGAGAACTCAAATAAGTATTGTTATGTCCAATAGATTATTGCTGATCTGCATTTTGTTTTGATTTCATAGGGATTTACGTAAGATGGCTCTCTTTGGGTTGCGATATTAATTTTAATTATTCACATTTAATGAATGTTCTAATAAGTATGTTTTTTCTCTACGTATATATGAGATTAGCAGTATAAAAGATTAAATAGTGCAATTCAGTCCTCTCTTGGCTTTTTATAAATAACCTTTTTCAATAAAATTACGTTTACAAGTAGAGAATTATATAAAAAACTAATACTGATAGGTTATGCGAAAAAGCTTAATACTGTGGGGAATATTAATATGTATATTGGGTTGTACAACCGATGAACCATATTTTGAACAAGATGAAGAACAGGCTGTTCAACTGTCAGTTCAAGTGATGAATTTTTCAAACACGCCCTCTATTGCTTCCGAAATTAAAAAAATAAGTGCACTGATCTTTAATCATGACACTCGACTCTTCTATAAAGAGATTGCATTTGATGTCATTGATACATCCTATAAGTTCAAAATTCCAGCCGGCACATGGGATCTTATTCTGCTTGGCACAGGAGATAGTCTTGCTCCTAAATTTGGCACTCCTTTAGAACCATATATTACACATATAGACTCTTCTATGTTAGCCTTACCTTCCATAAGTGATACTATTTATGGTAATACAAGAGAGTACTTCTATGCTCATCAAGTATGCACGGTAAGCCCTGAAACAACTGAAGTCCCCAAGATGACTTTAAAACGTATAGTTAGTCGTTTAAATCTAAATGTAAGCCCTGAACTTTCGGGAGTTTTAGGTAGGGTACAGATTACATTATGTAATGTTGTATCATCCGTTGATTTTCTTGGAAATCCTTCAGATACTTACGTACATGAATCCATTCATCTGACAAAAGAAAATATACCTGAAGGAGCATACACTTTTACATTTTACTCTTTTGGCTCAAAACCTTTAGGTAGTGACTCCAATACTGATTTTATGGTTGATATGCTTTATCGTATGGAGGCATCACCGACAGAGACGCTTCACTTCTACATGTTTTCTCCTAGCTCTTTTCAAGCTGATGGGATGGTGGTAAATACCATTACGAAGATAAATATTGGACTCTGATGCCTATTTCGAGTATGAAGAGTGAAGGATCTATCCAATTGGATCATTCTAATTTGGTTTTCGATATAATAAACAAATGAAAAACAGATGAAAAAAAAATACGTCTTATTTTTTATAACATTATTGACAATTGCTTGTCAAAAGAATCTACAAGAATCTATAGCACCAGAAGCTGATGTTATGTTTGATTTTTCGATAGGGAGTAATAGTCAAAATCTGGGTAGTCCTGATTATACATCAACGATTTAAAATATGCAAATTCTTATTTTTACTATGGATGGACTACTGTATAGGCAGATTGTATTGCCAGAAGGCTCAAATGCTCCAGATAAATTGAGATTGCCTTGGGGGAAATACTACCTAGTTTTTGCTGGGAATTTTTTGAATCAAAATCTAGAAGAGGGGGTTTCAACGATTAAGGCAATTTTGGCAACCATGCCTGAAGATCCCTATTTTAGTGACTCCACTATTTGTGTAGCTCCGAGTGAGAACTATTATTATTATAGAGTTCCCAGTCCCATACAGATGGGGATTGTAAATAGTATCAATGTCAATTTGCGTCCTGCAACGAGTTCAATTAAAGTCAATATACACAATAGTCCAGCGATATATAACGCTTATAGCGTAGAGATTCACAATATAGGAAAAAATTTAAGTATGCAATCCAGCTCTTTGCCCCCTATTGTAAGGGTTGTGAAGGCTGATATTGCAGCCGCTACTCCTTTGACTACAATATCAACTAAAACTTTTGCAGGTATTAATGCGCCATTTATTAGACTTTGTGCCCAAAGTGACTCCCATACAGATATATTAGACTATCTATTTACAAGTCCCGTTGAGGTGGGGAAATCATTAGAGGTTAATTTTATTTTTGAAGCAGCAGAGCTTTCTGTACGTAGTCAGAGTTCTAATCTTCGGTATATGGGCTCGAATGCTTTGAGAATTGAAAGGAGTGTCGTTGATTCTAGATAGCTGGTTTTTTAGTGTGTGAGGCAAAGGAGAGACTTTTAAAATAATATCCATGAGATGAAAATCTTAGGACAGGTTTTCATGGATTTAGTAGTGCCTACTAAGCGATTTAACTTTGGGATAGTTGTATTGAAGTAAAGTTTCTAATGAAAAAAAGGGGATTTAATAACTATTATATGCTGATTATTAGATATACAATTGTATTTATATTTTCCATCACTTCAACAAGTTTTGCTCAGAGTAAATATGTCTTGTTAGAGCGACTGAAACTAAAATTACAGGAAATAGACTCATCTCTTAATGTTAGGTCGTCATTGCAATTAAATCAGGCAGACTATACTAATATAGACATAGATACTGATTTTGAACAAAATGTCATCCATTGGATGAGTGCTTTAAAAAGCACGAAGAAAAAACAGACAGGAGTGGAGTTAGGGGCTGCTTATGACCATAAGCTTGGAAATATAAATATGATTGATGATAGTGAGGATGATTATGTTGGATATAGAAATAAATATCAACTCTCTTTGTCGTGGAATATACTTAATAGTGGTTTTTATAAAAAATCACTATTCGGAGAAAAGGTAGCTATCATGGGACGCCAGAAGATGATTAAAAAATTTAGAGAGCAGTCGGAAGACTCTATCCAACACCATTACGATAAACAACAAAATGTGTTAAACGCTTTATTTAATCGTTGTATTACTAGTCGAATAGAACTTTATGTTGCCTGGAGCGATTTACAAAATTCTTTAGTAATAGAGCAAAAAATATTAGCTCACGATGTCACTAGTTTAAATTATCAAATCATGTTTTTAAAAAGTCAATTAAAACCTTCTTCAATAGAGGTTGATTGGTTTTTGGATGTCACTCAATATATGCTTGCTCAGTTTAGTATATCTCCTAGTATTGTTGACTCTATAGTCAATAATCATCCTTTTATTGAAACCCTTGAAAATGAGTCGCGGCTGATTGCCAATGAGGAGAATACCGTTAGTTATTGGGATGATGTTCGGATTGCCCCATATCTTAAGGCGCAATACTATGATAAGCCTAG
>CAMQVY010000067.1 GCA_947038405.1 uncultured Rikenellaceae bacterium
ATTAGCTCCGCGCATATAAACGGGTCTTCCTGCAGCAACTTCATCTCCTATTTTTTGTGTTTGAGTTGTATTATAGATGTTATAATCCTGTATACTTGCCCCATAGCCATAGTCTCTAAACACAGATCTGGCATTTTCAATAGTAGTTCCTGTGCCACTAGTGCTACTATATTCAGATTTAAGATCCTTCCTTAACACTACTCCCAATCTCTGAGCTTCTGCATTATTTGTTGCAGGGTGTGTTCCTATTGAGCTCCAATTAAATTTAGTTGGCCATCTATGATAAGCCATTATCTGTGCAGCAGCAACCGTTGCACAACCCGCGTATCCATTACTTACCTGGCTGCCGTACTGCTCCGACCGACAAATCGGAAGAGGAAATTCTGGCATGGGAACGTACAAGTTCTAGAGATGATGAGATTCGCCGAATTTTAAATGTACTGAAACCATTTCTTGCCGAGTCTGACAGTATACCCGTAATTATGGGAGGAGATTTCAATACCCACTCTCATCTAGACTGGACAGAGGAGACTAAAAACATGTATAGCCACGGTGGTGCCGTCGTTAACTGGCCTGTTTCTAAAGAGATGGAGCTGGCTGGTTTCAAAGATAGCTTTCGCGAAGTAAATCCTGACCCAGTTAAAAACATCGGAACTACATGGATGCATCCGCTAAGCGAAGATTGGGAGTTTAAAAGAGCAGCAGTGGAAAGAACAGGAAAATACCTGCCCTATGCAGCATCCGAAGTGTTACGTAATGATCGCATAGATTTTATCTACTATCAAGGTGCGGCATTAGAAGCAACTGAATCCGAAATTCATACAAAAGATATTGGCGAGATGTTATCCGTTAAGAACAAAGAATTTCTATTTGCTTCTGATCATGGTTTTGTTTTGAGTACTTTTAAGATCAACTAATTAGAATATAAATCAAACATATGAAATATCTAAAATACAACCTGCTCGTACTCTTTTCACTCTTACTCGTCTCTTGCTCAGAAAAACACCAATCACTTAAAGTGTTAGGGATAAATGTTTGGAATGAGGGCGAAATAGTGCCTAATGGATTCAAGGGTATTGTTGATATCATCGATCAAACTGATTCGGATGTGGTACTTCTACAAGAGGTACGTAGTCAAGGTACAATTAACACGCTAATAGATTCATTGCAAAAAAGAGGGAAAGCATATTATGGAAAAAACTTAACCATATCAAGTGCTGTAATGTCAAAGTATCCTTTAACTGATATTCAATCTTCCACGGAATTAGGGAAGGATAGTTATGCGTTTACAAAAGGAACGATTAAAGTAAAGGATCAGCAAATAACAGTCTATTCAATACACTTAGATTGGTTGTATGTAGGTTATTATTTAGGAAAAGGATATTGTGGTACAACTTGGAAGAAATTAGATGCTCCAGTTATTGATGCAGATAGCTTATTGCGTTATACAGCTCA
Organism: uncultured Rikenellaceae bacterium; assembly: GCA_947038405.1. Classification (GTDB taxonomy): domain Bacteria; phylum Bacteroidota; class Bacteroidia; order Bacteroidales; family Rikenellaceae; genus CAMQVY01. The sequence goes on from CAMQVY010000067.1 coordinate 1,456, forward strand.
ATCTAGACGTATAAAAGAGATAAAAGCTTTAATTGCAAATATGAAGCAAGAGGAGGCAAAAGGTAATTTAGTCATTTTTGGAGGCGATTTCAATGAGCCTTCTCATTTAGATTGGCAAGAAGAGAGTAAGAATATAAGAGATCATAGCGGTATGGTTATCAATTGGGACTGCTCAATGCTTTTGCAATCAGCAGGATATAAAGATACCTACAGAACGATCTATCCGAACCCTGTTTCTCACCCTGGATTTACATGTAATGCTGGAAATAAGGATGCGAACCCAGCTAAATTGCAGTGGTCGTTAGGTATTGACGACCGTGAAAGAATCGATTACTTATATTATCGTCCTAGTGATAAAATAGAATTGACAGAGGTTGCAATTGTTGGTCCGAAAGAAGATTTCTATGATGGAAAGATTCAATTTGAACCTACTGAGGATAATCGAATTGAACAAAAGGGTATTTGGCCTTCTGATCATAAGGCAACGTTTGCTGTGTTTAAAATCTATACTGAAAGATAAAATAAAAAACCCGATATAAAGAATTAACTAACGAAATTAAATGTGTATACAATGAGAACACTTACTATTGTATTTTTGAGTTTACTACTATCCACAGCTGTATTTGGTCAGTCCAATAAAGCAGTAAAGCTTGATGGTGTAGATAACTATCTTCCGATTGGTATGGGGATGCTGATAGACAAATGGACCGTAGAGGCTTGGATTAAGGGAGATGGAAATAAATGGAACGACCGAGAGGCTATAATTGCAGGTGGATACTATGCGAAACAGAATACATCTGACGAGTTAGCACTGGTTATTAAAAATGGACGATTGCATAATAATGGTGCAAAGATATCTTCGCCAACAATATTACCAACGGATAAGTGGGTGCATGTAGCAGCCATGTCTGATGGTAAAAACACCTCTTTATATATCAATGGTGATAAAGTAGCGACTAGAGACACATCTATAACTATTATCCCTGGTGCGATAGGTGCAAATGATGTAAAAGAGTCGCTGTTTGGAGGTATGATAGATGAGGTTAGAATATGGAAAACAGCTTTATCTACAGCTGAGTTAAAAGATTGGATGAATCAATCCATTACCCCAGCTCATCCAAAGTTTAGTCAGCTACATGGGCATTATACATTTGATGATTTCTCGTCAGATATGTCAATAAACAGGGTGGCAAAGGGACATTTACCATATCATGTTCGAAATGACAGAATAGATTATTATGGAGAACGACCACTAGCATCTCTCGTAGAAAATGATAATACAAACTTTACAACCTACACAGGTGATCAAGCCCTATTCACAGCAACAGTGATTGCGAGTGAATGGGATAGTGATTTGGGGGCAAGAGACGAGCAAATATTAAAACTTAGAATAATTGTAGATGGGGAATCAAATCCACTATCTGTAGATAAGATCACCTTAGATCTTTCTAAATGTTCTGATCTAAAAGATATCTCAAAACTAAACTTATATTACACAGGAACAGTTCCGAGAAGTCAAGTAAAAGAGGCGCTTTGCAAGCCTATTACAAAAATCAAAAAGAAGCTAACTATAAAATTAAAGAAGAATATAAAGTTAAACCCTGGTGTAAACTACCTTTTACTAGCTGCCGATATAGCGCCCACTGCAAAATCTGGCAATAGAATAAAAGTAACAGTACCAACATTATCACTTTCGAAAAATAAGATTACACCAATCCCAGACGAATCATCTTTAGATAAGTTTATATCAATGAATTCTAAAGCTGATAAAAACATACTGAAAGTTATTCAGTGGAATATATGGCATGGGGGCGTACATGTTGGCGGAAAAACAGGACGGTTGCGTATAATAGATTTAATTAAATCGTCAAATGCAGATGTAGTTATGATGCAAGAGGCATATGGAGCACAAGAGCAAATAGCAGATTCATTAAATTTTGAAATGACAAGTACCTCTAGTGATGATAATTTAGCACTGTATAGTAGATATCCGCTTGAAAAGATTGCGACTAAAAACCCCTTCTATTCGAACCCTGCTTATATAACATTGCCATCAAATAAAAAAATCTTGTTTGATAACATTTGGATCAGATATGCATATAGACCTGCCTACACCGACGAATATTGTTCTCTTGGATATGATACTGATGTATGGTGTAAAGAGGACTCTATCTTGGGATTAAAAGATGTGCAGCGAAATCTTTCAGAGGATGTAAATCCTTACCATAAACAAGGAATGGATATTATCTTTGGTGGTGATTTTAATTCGGGCAGTCACTTAGATTGGACTAAGCGAGCAGCTCACTTACACAATGGATATGTAGTAGAGAAACTTCCAATTTCTCGTTATATGTACGAGCAAGGATATATTGATACATATCGAGCATTAAAGCCTGATGAGGTTTTGCATCCAGGAGGAACATATGCTCCCATATTTGGGCATAAGCAAACCTCGCGTATTGATTATATCTATTATAAGGGGGATGGAATCCGCCCTATATTCTCCAAAATTATTCGAACTGCATATGACATTGATGATGTTTGGGCGGGAGATCATGCGGCAGTATTAACTACGTTTACGGTAAAGGAATAGAATCTTTACTGAAAACGTATTCACAATAACAAAGTCTGGTTTTAGTCTATCGTGGTGAAAATATAAAGTCTCATAATCCTGCCGAGGCAGGATTATGAGACTTTACTATGTTATAGTTAATTCTTACCCATTGCAATATTAATCCGCAAAGGAGTCAACTCAAACTTCATCTCTGTTTCAATTTGTGCCAATTCTCTTTTTAAAGCATCTATATCTACATTTTCCTTTTGAATTTCCTCTACAATTAAGTCAGAGCCTTTTTTGGTCTTAATATTAACATTCGCCTTAATTACAATATCTGAAAATTGCTTCAACGTTGGAAGTGAATCCATGCTTTCATTCAATATTCGGTAAACTGATTTCACATGACCAAGACTAATATTTCTAAACGTATCAATATAACCCAAAAATGAGTGTAACTCATTCTCATACTTAAAGAATAATTCAACCTTAGAGCCATTAATTTTCCCAAATACCTGTCCTTTCTCTATACGAATTCCAGAGATATTGTTTACATTAACTTCTACAGACTGGTCGTTTTCTTTTATAAATACGAATATTTTAGATAGCTGACTATCTATATTCTGTTTAAAATCAAGATTCAATTTCTTAAATATAGTTGGCATATAGCACATCCCATTTGCGTATTTTCGATTCTGAGTAGTTAGTCTTGATTTAAATATACAGTTAACCTCTTTGGCTTTTTTAACTATAGTCCGTTCCCTTGTGGTATCAATTTTATAGTCAGGTAAATTTAAAGTTTTCACATCATCTACTACAACATCAAGAACCTCTACGCTGCTATTCCCAAATCGAACCTCAAACTTATAGCCATTTTCAGACTCTTCGAACGATGCCGTCTTGTCTGACCCCAATGCCTCATTTACTCTGTCAAGCATTGATGAGACAATATCTTCGATATCTAACCCCTCTTTAACTGCAAAGTTGTAAATCTCCAATAATAGTTCTTGCTTTTTATCGACATCAATAATTTTTGTAGATTCAATAATTGGTGTATCTAATTCGTACTCTTGAAATAACGCCTTAGCCTTAATCTTGGTTTCCTCATCTATACGCGAACTAGACTTTATAAACTCCAATGCGTCAAACTCCAATCCTTCTTTAAATATTTTCTTACCAATAGATGCCTTTGTATTTTTAGTACTCTGAGTCCATCCTTCATTCTCAAAATTCGCAAATAATATGTCATTAGATACAGTATTATAATTCTGTTGAAAGCACTCAAAGTATTTGATAAAGGTACTCTTACCAATACTTTCCAAACACTTTTTCAGGTTGATGTTTTTCATTTTAATTTTTATTTAGATTAATATTAATTTCTTGAGAATAATGTCTATATGATGATTCCCTGCTCCTGCTTAACTTAGTTCACTCTTTCGTGAATATTTTTAGCCTGAA
>CAMQVY010000068.1 GCA_947038405.1 uncultured Rikenellaceae bacterium
TCTTTGCGCTTAAAATTATTATTTAATCCGTCCAACTTTTTGGGGGCACTTCATAATCTGTCACTTTTATTTTTTCCAATTACTAGAAAGCAACGTACGATATTGTGATGGTCTTGTCATCTCAACCAATTGTATCACGCACGTAAGATACTTCTATGTATAGACCTAACTCTTCTTTCAAGTCACAAGAAGTTAATCTATGATTACCGTTCGCTATACTCATGTATTATTTACACAATATAGGGAACTCTTGCATCCAAAAACAATGTGGCGAATAGTGTAAATTGGTAAAAAAGCTACTAATAATATACACTTTACGTGATTATTATAAAGGAACAGTAATCGTAGGCTTATCCCATGCAACTACAGATGAATTGAAGTCAATCTCACCCGCCTTAACAGTGAAAACAATATTATACTGTGTGTTCGCTTTAAACGTTAATGGTTTATTATCCTCCGTAACAGGATGTATAAAGGTATGTTCTAAGGTTAAAGGTTTAGCAATACTTCCTGCCTCATTCCTTTTAATAGCTAATCCTTTGATTTTTACGATACAACCTGTATTTGTATCTTCGTGAGGCATAATATAATAAGGGACACTAGTAGTTTCATTTTTTGCCGTTACGACTGTTGTCTCTGTACTATATGTTAAAGCGACATCTGGGTTCATACCGAAATCAGTTAATAAAGGTGTACCTGACGTAACATCAACTGTACCTTTATTTACTAAAGATGTAAATTCAACCGTTATTGGAGTACCTTCAATCGCTGGGACTAAAGTATAAGCATCGTGTATTTCCGATTTAATGGCCGCAGAAATAACAAGCTTAGACAACATATGATTGAATTTTAGTGGAACGCCATTGCCATTGTCACTGCCTTCCTTTTCACTATATGTTTTGGTAACAGGCGTAGCTACAGTAAAGTCCTCGCCAGCACCTACAGGTACAGTGTAATCAATTTTTAATGTACCCTTCTTATTAGGAGCAGCCAACTCAGGACTCACTGCTGTCTCAACTACACTACTCGGTGCAAAAGCATAGAAATCCAATGACTCAACTGGCCAGTAATAACTGTTTAGCCCTACAGCAACGTCACCAGAGGTAAGCTCATGATCTTCTATGTACCATGCTCCGGGAAAAGAAGTCATGAGGCTAGCATCTGAGTACTGTGCATAGACAGTGTAGTTAGATTCTCCTTCGTTTGCAGTACGCGTAGCATTGCTGTTTAGCGTAGAAAAACCAATAGGATTCTGTTTCGCACCGATAGGCTCCGAAACCTCATTTTTTGAGCAACTTGCAACTAACGCTAGAGCTGCTACTGAAAATAAAATTTTCTTCATAATTGTGTGTGTTTAAGTGATTAAAAAAATATTTGTTTTTATAATTAATTATTTAAAATATGTTGACTTTATAATGGTACATCTATAATATCCCAATCGTTTAGCCCAGATCCGAAACCAGAATCGCTCCCTCCTTCGGGCTCAACATCTGGAAGCGCAACATCAAGATGTATATCAGTAGTCAATGTGATAGATCCAGTATGTACAACATCAAAGGTTATAAGGTCAGTAATATCTAGCTTTTGACGTATTAATGTCTTTTTCTTATCTACCAACATAAAGAGAACGTCGAGTATGATTGGAGCCTCTGTGGGTTGGTCTTCAACGCTATACCTATCACCTAGAACTCCAAAAAAGGCTATTTTCCCTGAAATATTACCTTCTGTTGTGGAGCCGGTATTGTATATACGATTGTTCATATCAAATTGGATTACCGCAGGAGTTGTATTGTTAATATCTTCTGCTGGCATATAAGCACCTGAGATATTCCGTAGATCAATTAGTGCTGGCATACGTGCATTGTTTAAACCCTTGACATGTAGTACAATATTAATAAGACTAACCTTATTCTCTGGCTCTATGTTTGTCAACATATTATAAGTCGAATCAATAACACTACTGTCATTGGTAGACCCTTTGTCATTTAAGTCGGCTATAAATTCGGGAGTAATATCTATATTGCGGATTACTTTTAAACCTAATATATCCGGTTCCTCCACATACATACCTGCTGATCGTTCAATTATCTCAGTATCCTCATCGGCGTAGAAACCTAGTGTAGATAGGTTTTTATAACCTTTAACCTTTACATCATTTATTTCATTACGCAACTCATTGAACACAACGGCAGTATATTTCCCAACTGGCAAATAAACGTATGTCTCTACCTCTTTATCGTTATGTTCATAATTGTGTTCAAACGCCAAACTACCACAATCTTCTTTATAAAATAGTATTGTTACATTTTTAGGCACAATACCTGATTTAGTCCAATCTATTGCGATAGGTATCTTAGCCCTATTTGAGCAACTGCAATCCATTAGCATATCATGCCTTTGACACGAGCTACTACCTATACATAAGAGTAGCAGTATATATAATAGGATCAACTTTCTCATTATCTTACTCCTTCTCTCTTATTTAGCATCCATACTAAAGATATCTTTGCCTGGGTTGGTCCAAACAAACTGTAACGACCACTTTCCTGATACATTGGGTGCCATTCTCCTGTAGGGGCAAAGTGCGATTGATAATATATGTAATCTGTCACCATATAACCAATTCCTAATGAGTACTCCATTCTTAAACTACCTTCTTTGTTGATTGAGTGGCTATAACCACCACTTACGCCTCCAATAAGTAAAGACTCACTTTGATAACCTGCGGCATTATACTCAAAGTCATATAAACCTCCACCAATATATAAACCTGCAAACCACCCTGTCATTGTTAGTTTTTTTGTACGATCACCAAACCAATAGCGACCCTCAAGGTTAGCATTTAATAACTGTATGCGGTGACGTTTACTATCAGCTTGTCCATTATCGAATGTCCACCATGGGAATACAACACCTCCTAATATTGAAAATCTATTGCCAATAGGTACTTCTAGCTCCAAGTTAACAAGGCTTATGACGTCAAACAGTAAGTTTGTCTTTAGTGCAAAATGATTGTTATTACTATATTTAGTTCCACAACTTTTAACTATATCTAATGGATAATCTCTCAATATATTTCTATCTATTTGTAAAGGCTCATTCGTTAGTTTGTTAAATGTTTTGTGTTGTAAACTTATATTAAGTGATGGTTCTTTGACACTGAGTCGAATGTATACGTATGCGTTACGAAATTTCAGTAGTATGTGTTTTTTAATATATTGCCAAGATTCGCCATTCTTTAATTGTTTCAAATCAATACCAATAGATTCGATGCTTTTATTTTGATCAATAATTTCAATAACTTCAGATCTAAATGGCAGCTTTAAATCATTTTTTATTAACTCCTTACATTTAGACCAATCAACAACATCAGCATCCGTCTCTATTATTACTCTCTCCAAAGCAGGATAACGACTCAGTAGAAGTTGTTTCAAATACAAGACACGAGAGTGTGCAAGTTTTAAATTATAGTCATGTAGTCCGTCAGGAGAAGAGCTCGCAATAATCGTTAAAGTATCCCTATTCGAAAGGATTTTGTGACTTGTAAGAAAGTCATCTATTTGATCTAATACTTCGGAGTTGGACATGTATAACTCATTAATGTATGGATCGTCCTTCCAAAAATGAAAGTATGAACTGTAAAAATTAGTAACGCCATACGAAGTCTCTTGAGCATAGGTACAATTACTTTTAATTGAAAAAAAAACTATTACACATATGGTTAAATATTGGACCATAATAGGTGTTTTATTCATATGCTTTATTTAATAAGGTGTGATTCGCGACTATTATTACTATTGATAAATAGTAATATACTATATAGAATAAAGTAATAAAAACTACCTTTTTATTATGAAACAAAGATAATTATATATTTTTTTAGATAAAAAATAAAAATAAACAAAAAATAGGGCTAATATATACTAATAATAGCATTTTTTTTGCTATTATTGTAGGCTAATATATACTAATATTGATATTTCCTACTATCACCATAGACTAAAATATGCTAATCTACTTAAATTGGTACTTCAATGAAAGAAAATAAATGACTGGGGTTGAAATTATAAATAGACAACAACGAAAAGTACTAAAAGTATCGAATATTTTTAATACTATAGGTGTTGGTTTAAATCTGGTTGGAATAATGGGTGCACAAGCACCTATACATATAATTTTAATCCTATCTTATTTCTTCATAATAGTATGTCTCTCAGTTAAAGAGTACATTTTTAAAGATACTAACTTACGTTACATGATTGGATGGCGCCTATTGTTAGCACAATTATTAATATGCATTAAGATGGTTCTATTCGTATTTAGTAACAGTCCTAATACCTCATTAATGATTACGACTCATATGGCAGTATTTACAATTATCCTGTTATTTTCACTATTGGCATACCTTAAGTGCTTTACTTATATATTATCACTTATTGCTATTGTCAGCTATACATTCTGTGCTTATATAATAAATAGTCATGATATGTGGCGCAATCTTCCTATTTATATCTTATTATTTAGTGTTGGTGTTTTTTTGAGCTCTATGTTGACGAGAGGAATAAGTGCTGTATTAAGCGACAATGAAAAATATAAAGTAGATATGCAAGAGGCATTAGCAACACTAGGTATGACAGAAAATGAATTTAATGCATATATCGAGTTGACAAAAAAGAATAAAAAAGAAAACAAAGTAACGTTAGATATATTTAATATAATTGGGGATAGAGCGCGAGAGATGCTTAAACAGAACGTTATTCATCTAGTAGAGCAGGATAAAATCGTATATGATAAAGTAGGTGAACTCATCCCTGAGTTTACTCCTTCTGAAGTAGAAATTGCGAAGCTTATTATTGAAGGGAAGAAAATAGGTGATATGATATCTATATTGGATAAAAAGAAGAGTAATATCACCTGCCAGAGGACTAAAATGAGGGTAAAGCTAAATTTAAGTACAGAGGATAACTTAAGAGATGCCATCTTAAAGAGGGTTAATATAGAACAGCCATCTTAATGGTGAATTGAGATACTAGTAAAACATTTTGCACCCAGTTATTTTTAGGGAGTGTAGTATCTCAAAGAGCAGACTATGCTACTCCTATAAATTGGGCCCACACGTGCATGGAATACCTAACTTAGTCCAGAGATTAATGTTTTGTTCCCATAAGGCGCAGGTAAGTTTATTTTTGGTCTTAACCTACTATGCATTAAAACAACTAAATATAATATCCCACTCTAATTTTAATCATTGAAAATGGAATAATTACATAGGTGGGTAAAACCTTTTTTGTACAATTTAATTTGCAATTATAAATGCAAAAAATAGCATTTTTTTAGACCTATTGCTAACAAATATAAATTTGTAATTGTATAAAAAAATCTTATTAGGATTACTTATCTGTACTTCAACAATGCAGAGTTTTGCAT
>CAMQVY010000069.1 GCA_947038405.1 uncultured Rikenellaceae bacterium
CAAAAAATAGGGTAGACAGAAAATCCGTCTACCCTATTTTTTGCGTCTATTCATAAATAATCTTCAAAACTACCATATAGAATATTTATTATTACAATAGTTACTAATGTATACTTACAGATGTAATCATAATTACACTAAAAAGTGAGTTATGTTACATGTGTATACATAAGTAACTATTGTATAGTTCCATATGTAATGTAAGTGTACATAACTACGCCAGCTTATTACCCTTAAGCGACCATTGGTTATATAATTGTATTTAGCACTTTATATACATGTAAATCAGCTACTTATGATATATCATATAAAGTATTAGTTTGCATATAACTTGAGAGGTATTGCATAAATCAACCACTGTATCACGTTACTCAATTATAAGTAAGTAAGTAACTATATGACAAACTTTTAGTATGTCATAGCTAATTGTTTATATAGTTAAATTTAAACATGTATTAGGTATGGTTACAAAAGTAACCAACTAATGTTACTTTTGTTTAATTACATTTGTAATCGCTATTTGTGTATTTAAAATTAATTGTTTATATTTGTAACAATTACAAATGTATATATAATGAAAGATCGCATATTAGAATTTATGAAGAGTGAGGGGTTGACTAATAGTCGCCTTGCTGAACTTGTTGGAGTCCAGTCATCGAATATATCTCATATTATCAATGGACGTAATAAACCAGGATTTGATTTTATTGCAAATATCCTTAAACGATTCCCTACCTTAAATCCTCATTGGCTTATTTTAGGAGTTGGTGACATGTATTTAAACCAGATGAGTGCTACTACCAATGATAAGTTAGAACTAGACTTCTCAAAACAAACTACAATCCCAAAGGGGTCGGATAATCTTCATTTAAAAGGTGTTACGTCAACACCAGGTAGTATTTTAAATCTGTTTAATGAAGATATTGAGCGTATTATCCTGCTCAAAAAAGATGGTACTTTTATTACCTATTCACCTAATTAAATTGATGAATATTTGCTATTATAATGTACATTATGTAAAATAGGGTATGGGAATTGATCACTAACCTACTAACTAGGTAATTTATAGGCATAAAATTATGTGTGCCTATAAATTACATTACAGTTGAAATTAGTTATTTGCTAAGGAATTAACTCGCTATTTATGGTGGATTATATGGGCGTATAGGACATCAAATGCTTTGCATGTAAAGTTAGTGCATACAAAGCATTTAAGTTAAATAGAGCTATTAAAATAGTAATTTAATATATGTGTAATGGAAATTAAATCTGATCTAAGGGATATATTAGATTTAATTGTGATTTTACTTATTTATTACGTAGGTAGTAGAAGTTATAAACGACCTTGTAATGGATAAATTAGCTCTCTAGTGGCTAATATTTATCTGTTTTAAAGAAGGAGCTAAAAGGATATAATCACATTGATATATGGCCTAAAACCTTAGTATATGAAGAGGATATGTATTCGTTTTAGTTATATCATAATATATGCGTAATTAGTAATATTAAATGTGTTACACTATATATTAATAGTGTAACACATTTATCTCTGTTAATATCCTTATTATTGGGGTAAATTGACCTATTTTAGATGTAAATTTTTGGTTCAACCTTGCCCTCTAACACAGACAAAGCATTGAATGCTAACGCTTCTAGCTCATTCTCTCCTGGTTTAAGGATTACTGGAGCTAGGTAACTAACCATACTAGTAATATACTTACATACAAGAGGATTATTTGCTACTCCCCCAGTTAGTATTATAGCATCAACACTTCCCTTTAGTACAACAAACATTGCTCCAATACTTTTGCATACATTATAAGAGAATGAATCAAGTATTAATTTGGCATACTCATCTCCCTGACCAATTAGGTTGGTTAAGTCTCGAGAGTCGGTTGTATTTATTAAAGATAAGAATCCTCCCTGACCACACAGTAGCTTATTTATCTCAGGTTGTGTATATTTCCCACTAAAACATAGCTCTACTAGTTGTCCCGCTGGTAGAGATCCCGCTCGTTCAGGAGAGAAAGGTCCATCTCCATTCAATGCGTCATTAACATCAACAACTTGCCCTTTATAATGTGCGCCTACTGAGACTCCTCCACCCATATGAGCTACAATAAGATTTAAATCTTCGTATTCTCTTCCAATCTCCTCTGCATACTGTCTAGAGATGGCTTTTTGATTTAGAGCATGGAATATTGAGCGGCGTTGAATACCTTTAATACCTGTAACTTTAGCAACATCACACATCTCATCAACAACAACTGGGTCGGCAATGTAAGCTTTAACACCTATACTCTTTGCAATGTCATCTGCAATTAAGCCACCAAGATTTGAAGCATGCTCTCCCCTATCACACCTTAACAAATCAGCCTTTAAAGCCTCATTAATTTCATACACACCAGACGGAATAGACTTAACTAAACCACCCCTTCCAATTATAACATCAAGTGAATTAAGTTCAATTCCGGCCTCTTTAACGGCATTAACAATAATATCCTTTCTAAAGCTGAATTGATCTATTACTGAAGCGAATTTACTCAGTTCCTCAGTGCAATGCCTTAATGTTAACTCCAAAAGTAGTTCTCTATTCTTAAATACAGCTACTTTTGTAGATGTTGATCCAGGGTTTATTGTTAAAATATTATATTCCTTCATTATGGGTTTGTTTTTCATCATCTATTTTGCCGATAGTACGGCGAGAGCTATTGAGTATAACTTTGATTTTCGGCTATCTCCTCTCGAAGTCAATACACATGGAACTTTAGTTCCTACGACCATCGCAGCTAATTCCGCATTACATAGTTGAGTTCCTGCCTTAAAAAATACATTTGCTGCATCAATGTTAGGAAACAACAGACAATCTGCATCTCCAGCAACTGAACTTTTTAGCTTCTTAATCTTTGCTACTTCGGGGTTTAATGCGACATCTAAAGCCAAAGGACCATCGATTAAAATATCTCCTAATTGCCCTCTATCTCCCATTTTTGAAATAATTGCAGCATCTGCACTTGATTGTATATTTGGAAGAAGTTGCTCGCTAGGAGCAATACAAGCTATTTTGGGAGTTGTAATACCTAAATCAGTTGCAACTTTAGTTAGATACTTAACAATCGCAACCTTTTGATTCATCTCTGGATATGGAATAATTGCGACATCGGATACAATAAGAAGTTTATGGTAAGCGGGGATTTGGAAAACAACAACATGACTAAGCACCCCTTTAGGAGGAAGTAACCCGTACTCTTTTGATAGAATACCTCTCATGTAATTGTCGGTACTTACAAGCCCTTTCATAAGAATATCGCCGTCACCTTGACTAACCATCTTAACAGCCTCTTTCACGCACTCTAAATCAGAATTTTGTGGGATAATTGTAAATTGGTTAATGTCAATACCTTGCTCTAAACATATCTCGGCAATCTTCTCTGGGTTACCTAGCAGTGTAGCTTCAATAAGACCCTCTTTACAAGCATCATTAACAGCCTCTAAAGTGTGGCTATCTTGAGCATATGCAACAACCAAACGTTTCTTTCCTTTTGATTTAGCTGCAACAATAATATCATCTAATTTTTTTATCATAATCATATAGTTTATACCAATTATCGTGCTAAATAGTTATTTAAAGTATTACTCATATTTAGCAATTTTTGTTCTATTATGTATGGCATGAGCAATCGTTAGCTCATCAGAGAATTCAAGTTCATCTCCGAAGCCAATACCTCTTGCTATTGTTGAAATTTTAATGTCTGGAAACTCTTCTAGACGTCTCGTTATATAAAATTGAGTAGTCTCCCCCTCTATGGTTGTACTAAGAGCTAAGATAACTTCTTGAATTTCGTTCTTTTGAGCATTACTTAATAATAAATCAACCTTTAAATCTGAAGGTCCAGTTCCGTGCATTGGAGATATAACTCCTCCGAGCACATGATATAGCCCTTTGTACTGATTGGTCTTCTCTATCGACATTACATCACCAATGTGCTCTACAACACATACGATAGATCTATCTCGACTCAGATCTTCACATATTGGGCACAATTCATTATCAGATAAATTATTACAACAGCTACAATACCTTATATTATTTCTAAACTTACCTATTGATTCTGTTATCATATTTACTTGCTGTACATCCATACGAAGCATATGAAGAGATAACCTAAGTGCTGTTCTACGTCCGATGCTAGGTAACTTTGACAGCTCATTAACTGCATCGTCTAATAATTTTGACATGAAATTATGTGTATGTTTATTTTACTTGTTAGTGTATGGTCTCGATATTACTATTTAATACCCATCCTTTATTACCGTCTGCAATTACAATCTCTCTCCAAACATTTAAAGAGCTAATTATATCAACCTTCGTTCCTTCGTGGAGAGTAAATAGAACTTTACTTGAGTCATCGGGAGAACTCCTAACAGCGACTGCATTACTCATTATAATAGCGACTGTAGGGTTATTTATATTACTTCGCTCTGTTATTGACCAAGATGTTGAAAAGATGAAAATAACAAACATCAATAAAGCTATAAAAAAGCCAATTTTACGTCGAAATAAGTCTCTTGAGAGTAGATATAACAGAACAAATCCTAACGATGTAGCTAGTGAAATCAGACTTATTATTGCCCACTGATTACTAGTAATATTCACCTGCATTGTTCCAAACCACTTGACGAAAAACAGTTCTGGAATAGGATCAATCTTATCCTTCACATAATTAGATACAACAGCTATATTGTGTTTCGTATCCTTATCTGTTGGGATGAGAACTTCTGCTCTACTATAATATAACATAGATTTCCCAATCTTACCTTTTTTAAAGTATGAGTTGCCTAAATTGTAATACAATTCATGGCTACTATACCCCTTATTTAGAATAGAATCATATAGTATAATCGCTCGATTATACTTAGCATTTATATAGGCTGTATTTGCCCTATCCCACAATGAATTTAATTTTGACTCCTCTGCCTTTAGTGATCCAAAGCATACTATTGAGAGTAAACATATAATAAATGACCTCATAACTACTACTTAATTGTTGATTCAAATTTAGATATTTTTGCAACTGCACTATTGTATATTTCGTTCATATGCCCTGTTGTTACTGGTGAATACTGAGCGTACTCGCAGTCAGAAATAATCTTCAAAAATACATTTACATCTTCAATAGAGACACTCTTTTTTAGTAGCCCCTCTCTAACATTATCTTTTGTTAGATTCGAAACAGGAATATTCAACTTATCACTCATATATCCCCAGAGTGCTTTCAACATCTCTTCATAGA
>CAMQVY010000070.1 GCA_947038405.1 uncultured Rikenellaceae bacterium
CAATATCGCTCACAGTTACTCCTATATGGGTTATTTCGTGTATCATAATTTTACTCTTTTATAAGTAATTACATTACTAAAATCTATCTAATACTTAAACTCACTCATAAATGTTCTTTGCATTACACAATTGCCTTTATAGAGACTATCTGCTTCAATAAAGCATCAAATGTACATAAATAATATCCACTATAAGCCTCTAATACACGTATCTCATCAAGCTCATTAGCAATATTTAGCACCTCTTTTTTGGTAATACATTCATGCTTTAGTACATCCTCTAAGAGCGATACAGCATCAGTTGTTGAGAAATCTAAGCAATCTAAATCAGTCTCTTGGTATACTAAATCTTCAGCATACCCTACACCAACCTTACGCAACAATCCTAAAGCAAGGTGTATTGCCTCGGTGACCAAACCATTCTCAAGCAAATACCTACCACGCAATATTAATCTATAAGAATCATCGTCTATGGCGTGCCAATCTAACTCCGTACTTCGATACTTATCCATGGCTTTATCAAATTTATGACTAAAGCATCGCTCTATCTCCTTTTCAATTTCAACGATACTATCGCTACTGCTTAGGCTTTTATCAGGTAAAAAACGCTGGATTAATATCTCTGCAAACTCTGGATTACTGAAGGTATATTCCTTGCAAAATTCAAAGATTTGATGGTCATCATTAAGATTGAATACTTCCTCTATACTAGTGCTCATAATTATGTTATACAATAGATGTTTATACTATTAACTATCTCTTCGGAGGTGTAATTTGAAATAATTTATCGAATAGTGGACTTTTTTTAATGAGTACATCATCGTTATGATCCCTCATACTACCTGTCTCTTCACGCTCTATCAAACCGAAATTTGCAAGATACACGTCAAATGTTCGTCTTTCATAACAACTTGCAGCCCAATCTTCCGCTGGGACCATATATGGCATGAAATCTTCTAATAACATGGGGAAAGCTATTAAGTATTTCTCTGCATAGAATCTATAGGAACGCTTCTTTGCACCATATTTCGAAACTAATACTAGCGAAAAGACATTACCAATCCTTGCTGTGTTATCACTTTCACATCTATCAAAATAAGCGAAGTTAAACTCCGTTGTGAACTTCTTAATCATTAACTCTAAGAGAGCTTGATTGTCGTTGATTAACTTCTCGCCGTTCTTAGTTAGGGTCATTACACCTTTTTGCTCTTTTACTACCTTCGTTAATTTTGCTAGGATGTGCGTTAACTCGACGGTCAAACACTCTGCCTCTAATCTTATTTTACAGCCACTTTTCTCAATATATTCACAAGGAACTCCTTGCTTGTATATCTCAGGTAGTAATTTCACAGGCAATGCACCAGTAGCGGTAAGTTTTATTTTACCATCACGCTTAAGGATATCTGTTAGGCATTTAATTTGACGTAGTAGTGGTATTTGCTCAAAATCACTGGTATCAAGTTGCTTGAACTTCACTAGTGAATCCTCTTTCCATAGATCATTTATAATAGATGCCATTTGCTCTGGAGAGTAACCATCAAACTCTGTGAGTGTCCTGCGGTTATAAGTCTCCATAAACTCTGCAATCCATTGATTAAGCTCTTCCATAGATCCTGAACCACGACCATTAATAAGGCTGCGTTCAGCTATATATTTTTGCAATTGAGCATTTAGCTCTGCGTGTGGATTTATTTTCATAGTGTTTATGTTTTTATGATGCTAGTGGTAATATCGTTGTTCCAATAGTTATCATAAGTGGCAAAACCTCTCTCTTCTGTATATGCATATCCTGAAGATATGTAGAAACCCAAACCATCACTACCACCAAATAACTGAGCAGTGTTGCGCTGACCCTCTATGGCTAACTTTTCATCTCAATTAGCAATGATATTAATCTCTCTTATTATGTCATATATTATTCATCTATGGTGTATGTGTCATCATAGATATCTCGCAAATTTCTTCCCTCAAACGCCCAAAATTTAGTAGGTTGGACAGCTTGTGTGAGATTGTGAAGTCTTTTAATAATTGCTGTCAATGAGGTCTCTTCGTTGTTGTATCGGACTTTACGGGCGGTTATTACAGTTGCTATAATATTATTATCATTAACATAGGTTAGTATACTGCCTATAGAAATCCCCATCTCGGTAAAGTTTAATGGAGGACGGCGAATAGCTTTGATCTTCTCACCTGCAATCTTATCATCAACAGTCAGGTCATTATCAATCTCTGCTGCTACCTCATTTGTTACATCTTTTCTATCAAACAACTCTAAAATAGCTATTGCCTGCTCAGGTTTGATTGAGAAGAATTCACGATTTTTATTAACTCTATTTGGTTCAAATGCTATGTGTAAGGCTTTTTCAATCTTGGCACAGTCAGTAACCTTAACCTCGCAAGCATATGCACACTCAAAAGGTATGGGAACACCTGTACTATAGAGTTCATTCATTCTTGATTCAACATTTTCACGTGTAGTCATGCCAATTTTAACCAATCCTGGCATGACCGAGTTAGTTAATACGTAAACTATTCCTTTGTTATTATACTTTGCCATAAGTGATTATTTTTTTATTAACTCCTCTGCTATTTTTTCTGCCTGACTTATTACTGTGTTAGTTGCTAGTAATTGCATATCAGGTGGATAACCAAAACGACGAAGTAACCGTTTTACTGCCACCTTCATTTTTGCGCGTACGTTTTCTTTTATAGTCCAATCAATAGAGGTGTTATTTCGTATTGTCTCTGTAAGAACAATAGCTAATTCTCTTAACTTTTCCTTACCCATCAACTCTAATGCACTATCGTTGTCCGCAACAGCAGTATAAAAAGCATACTCATAATCTGATAAACCTAACTCTTTGGCAATACTGTCACGTTCAACAATATGCTTGCTTAATCCTATAAGATCTTCGATTACCTCAGCTGCTGTAATTACTTTATTATGATATTTTGCAATAGAGTTTTCAAGCATCTCCATTAAAGAACGCCCCTCTACTAAATTGCGTTTAGACCTAACCTTTATTTCATCAGCTAAAAGTTTTTTCAAAACTTCTAGAGCTATATTTTTATGTTCCATTCCTTTGAGTTCCATTAGAAACTCCTCAGAAAGAATAGAGATATCGGGTTTCTTGATCCCTGCTGCGTCAAAGATGTCAATTACTTTCTCTGAGACTAAAGCTTTATCTATTACTTGTCGTATAGTAGTTTCAATCTCTTCATCAGTACGTCCTGTATTCGACGAATCAAATTTACATAGACGTGCCTTTATTGTCTGAAAGAAAGAGACTTCATCTTTAACATCCATTGCTTCATCATGTGGTATGGCAATAGCAAATGCTTTACCTAGTGCATCGACTTCATTCACAAAACGCTTTTTACCATCCTTAAGACCTAAGATGAAGTCTTCCGCACGAAGTATCCACGAAAGCTTACCAGCTGTATCTGAAATGAAGTAATTTTCATATTCGAATCCATGAAACATCTGAGATACAACCTCTAGTTTCTCTCTCATTAACTCTACGGCTTGTTCTTGCTGAATCGCAGGATCTCCCTTTCCTCCTGAATCAGAATAGAAAGATAATGCTCTCTTCAAATCAGAAGCAATACCAAGGTAATCAACAACTAATCCTCCTGGTTTGTCTTTATATACACGATTAACACGAGCAATTGCCTGCATTAAATTATGCCCTTGCATTGGTTTGTCAATGTACAATGTATGTAAGCAAGGTGCATCAAATCCAGTTAACCACATATCACGCACAATCACTAACTTTAATTCATCCTCAGAGTCTTTCATTCTCTCTGCTAATGAACGTCGTTGCTGTTTTGTGGTATGATGTTTGGCTATCTTCGCACCGTCGGATGATGCTGATGTCATAATGACCTTTAAAACTCCTTTTGTCGGGTCATCAGAGTGCCAATCAGGACGCAATTCTATAATTGCATCGTATAATTCAGCCGCAATCCTGCGACTCATAGCGACAATCATCGCCTTTCCTTCAAATACGGATTGTCGTATTTCAAAGTGATTGACAATATCTTGAGATATATTTTTAAGTCGGTTGGGGCTTCCAATCAGAGCCTCTAGTTGCGTCCATTTTGCTTTAGCCTTCTGAACACTATTCATATCCTCAACCGAAAGTTTTTTATCAAGATCTTCAACTAACTGTTTCCCCTCATCACTAAGATTTACTTTTGCTAAGCGACTTTCGTAGAATATGCGTACAGTTGCGCCATCCTCAACAGCTTGAGCAATATCATATATATCTACATAGTTGCCAAATACTCCAGGAGTGTTTATATCCTTTGCTTCGATTGGTGTTCCTGTAAATCCCAAATATGTAGCATTTGGCAGAGCATCTCGCAGATATTTTGCAAACCCATATTTTATCTCATTACCAATAACTTCATCCGCCTCATTCTTAACATCTACGACTTTAGCTTTAAATCCATATTGTGTACGGTGTGCCTCATCCGCAATAACGATTACATTACTACGTTTGGTTAGTGTGTCGTAAACATTTCCACTCTCAGGCTGAAATTTCTGTATTGTTGTGAATATAACACCTCCAGACTCAACCTTTAGCAACTCCCCAATCATATCTCTATTCTCTGCTTGGATAGGCGTTTGTCGTAGAAGCTGTTTCGCTCCTGAAAATGTACCAAATAACTGATCATCTAGATCATTACGATCTGTAATGACTACAATTGTTGGATTTCCTAACTGCTGAACTACTTTCCCTGCATAGAATACCATCGAAAGAGATTTACCACTCCCTTGTGTATGCCACACTACGCCAGCTTTGCGATCCGCCTTTGATGAGTCTCCGTTATATCCAGTTGCACGAACCGTAGACTCGACAGCTTTATTTACTGCGTAGTATTGATGATAAGCCGCTATTTTCTTTACTGTGTTTATAGTTATAATTCCAGTTTTAGAGTCCTCCGACTTCAACTTCTCAAACACTGTGAACGAGCGTACTAAGTCAAGTAGAGTCGCCTTATTAAGCATCCCTTTTACCATCACCTCCAACTGACCAATGAGTTTTGAAGCCTCATCTTTTCCATCCTCTGTCCGCCATGCTAAAAAGCGACTAAACCCAGCCGACAAAGAACCCGCTTTCGC
>CAMQVY010000071.1 GCA_947038405.1 uncultured Rikenellaceae bacterium
AGGTCTCTTTTATCAAATCATACTCCTCATCACTTTGTGAGTATGTGTCAGGTATCTCAACTTTAGCCATTATTCACCCTTCAGAAAACAACCCAGCAAGGCAAAGAGTTGAAAATTGCGGTAACTAATTGACAATCCGCTTGATATGCAGTATTATACGCTTTATTGCTAAGTGGTAAAAAGGCATAGTATTGCAGTTGGCGGAGAACTTTCCGTTACGATTCCGTTACCTATTTAAGGTTGGAGTGAACAGATGAAGATTGACGCAGTAAAATAGTTGGCGATCGGGTTCTTTTGCGCTGGTTTACAGTGTGTTAAATTCGTTTCCTTTGCTCATAATTAAGTAATTTTGTAACCAAAATTAGAATGTTATGAGTAATGAATTAAAAGTAAGTTTCTACCTCCGACACAAGGAGAAGAAGAAAGATGGGACTGTGCCGATTATGGGGCGCATCACCATCGAAAAATCAATGGCACAATTTAGTGCCAAATGTAGTGTTGCTGTACCCCTATGGGATATTAAAGCAGCGAGGGCGATTGGCAAAAGCAGGGTCGCTACGAAGTTAAATCGGGCTCTTGATAAGATAACCTTTGCTATCCACACCTCCCATAAGGATCTGATTAATCGCAAAGGTAGCACAACTGCCACAGAGGTAAAGAATACCTTTCAAGGTATCGCATCTGGACAAATAACACTTCTTGCCTACTGCGATAAGTTCTATGAGGAGTTGGGTGCACGTGTAGGTGTTAATCTTACACCCAAAAGTCGATATCAGTATCAAATCGTCTACAACTATCTACGAGAGTTTCTAAAGTCACACTATAATCTGAGTGACATCTCCTTTATGGCATT
Source organism: uncultured Rikenellaceae bacterium (assembly GCA_947038405.1). Lineage (GTDB taxonomy): Bacteria > Bacteroidota > Bacteroidia > Bacteroidales > Rikenellaceae > CAMQVY01. The sequence continues at coordinate 854 of CAMQVY010000071.1, forward strand.
GGACTACTCATTTATTGAGCAGTTTGACTTCTATCTGCGTGTAGAGAAAGAATTCAAACCTAATTCAGTGGTGAGTATCATTAACTACTTCAAATTGACTATTAAAAGAGCTGTCAATGATGATATATTACTACTCAATCCATTTTTAGGGTTTCGGGCTCAAGGTGAAAAGTATCTACCAAAGTCGATTACCAAGGAGGAGTTGGATTTGATAATGAAAACTCCGCTTGATATTCCAAGTAGATACCTTGTACGAGATCTATTTCTCTTCTCACTCTTTACAGGTATCTCATTCATAGACATTAAGAACCTAACAATCCAAAATCTGCAACAAACCGAAGATGGCACATGGTGGATTCACTCCAAGAGGCAGAAAACAAAGGTGGAGTTTCACGTACCGTTATTGGACTTACCCTTGAAGATAATTAAAAAGTATCGTGGGCAAGGCGATGACAATAAGTTATTTAGGATGTTGAGTGCTACAAAGACCAATTTTCACCTAAAGAAGATAGCAGAGATATGTGGTATTGAGCGGCACTTGACCTACCATCAAGCTCGCCACTCCTACGCCAGTTTAATAACTCTATCTCAAGGAGTTCCGATGGAGACAGTGAGCAAGATGCTGGGGCATAGCTCAATAAAATCGACACATATCTACGCCAAAATATCTAATGACAAGATTGATAGCGATATGATAACTTTGGAGAAGAGAATTGTAAATATGTATTATTTAGCGGATTTGTAATTATGATAGAAGATAAAAAGAAATATAGCACCTTTGCTGTGATGTTCTACATCAATAGGGGCAAGGCGAAGAAGAGTGGAATGTGTACCATTATGGGGCGTATATCTGTTAGTGGAGAGATGACACAATTCTCTACTAAGATTGATATAGACCCTAAGTTGTGGAGTGCAAAGGCGTATAGACTAAAAGGAAAGAGCAGGGAGACAATGGAGATAAATCGTAAATTGGAGGCTCTAACTAATGATATTATGATGCATCACCGAGAGTTGATTGAAACCCAAAACTACGTTACTGCTGAGCTGCTAAAGAATAAGGTTTGCGATATAAGTCAGAAGAAAAAGACTCTATTAGCTCTCTATGCAGAACATAATGCAGACTATGAGAAGATGGTTGGTGTAAATAGAGCGAAAAGTAGTTTGTCTCAATACAAATATGGATATAAGCACACGGCAGAATTTATAGAAAACACCTATGGAGATGATATTCCGCTATCTCAGTTAAATCTCTCATTCACAGAACAGTTCGATCTGTTTTTAAGAGGTAAGAAAGGATTTAAGCCAGCTACTGTCAATGGTTATATGGTGGCTTTGAGGCGAGTTGTTAAGCGAGGGCTTAGTCAAGGGGTTATTCGCAAAGATCCATTTGTGGGCTACACCTTTAAAGCAAAACTTCATCGGTATAGACATATGAGTACTGAGGATTTGGAGAAGATGATGACTACCTCAATAAAATCTAGAGCGTTGTGTTTTACACGAGATATGTTTATTTTTTCGACATTCACTGGCATCTGTTTCATAGATTTATACTATTTAACTATGGATAACCTGCATCAAAATGGTGATTATATGTGGATTGCAATCAAGCGACAGAAAACTAAAAGTGATTGTTATATCCCCCTATTGAATATTCCACGTAAGATAATAAATAAGTATGAAGAGGTGCGCAAAAGCAATAAAGTGTTTAATATGGTAACGAGTGCCACAATGCAGGAGAATTTGGATAAGGTCATAAAACTCTGTAACATAGGCACTCACGTCTCTTATCACGACTCAAGACATAATTTCGGCACACTCGTTACGCTGCTTAATGGTGTGCCACTTGAAACGGTTAGTAAAATGATGGGGCATAGCGACTTGAAAACTACTGAAATATATGCTCACCTCACGAGCCAGAAGGTTGGTGAAGATATGAAGTTAATCGCCAAGGGAACTAAGCGGAAATATAAACTATTTGAAGATAAGAAAATGCCTATTACGGCAGAGTATAACTATTTTGAATACAGAGAACGATATGAGAAGAAATATAATAGAGATTAGCGATAGTGGTGCAGTGAGTGTGCCAACTAATGTACAAATGAAAGATTTTGAGATTGCCAATTTATTAGGCGTAATGGTTCCGACTGTTAAAGGAGTAATAAAACGATTGCTAAAATCTCGTGTAGGGGTTGATTGTAGTGGTGGTATTGTATCGGGGAATAGTATTATCCCTGAATATTTCGGACTTGAAGTAGTTATTGCAGTAGCATTTCAAGTTGATAATTACCAAGCTAATCTATTTCGCAAATATGTAATGCGTAAACTAACCCAAACGAATGCACTGCCTATTTATATTAGATTGAATGATGTCAGAGATAGTATTTATAATTAATTGGCTGTGCGCCCTCGCACCTCAGCCATCACCATTACAGTGGCAAGGTAGCTTTAGAGGGTAGAGATAGTCAAGACCAAGCCTTGCGGTTGCTCCCTACGGTCGCAAATCTTGCCTATCTCCACCCTCTACGCTTTTGATAGCCACTGCAACGATGACGACTGAGCCGAAGATATGGCATAGAAAAACCGACAACATAGGTGGCATTACGCTCACCTGTGTTGTCGGTTTTCTAATGTAATAAAGGCAACTCAAACTCCCTCACCTCAGAACAGCATAGTAATTATTATTACCTCTAACGCTCGCAGTTCCAAGCACTCTGATAGCGTTCATCTAAGAATCTCTGTACCGCAGATTCAGCATAGATAACTTTACCCTCTAGTTTGACATAATCAATCTTTCCCTTGTCTCTCCACGTTTGGGAGGTGCGACTACTTACCTTTAGTCGCTCCGACAACTCTTTATCTGTTATATACCTCTCTCCATTGAACATTGGCTTGTTGTTCACTGCCAACGTTTCTAATCCATCTAACATTTTGTCAATGGATTTTATAAATTTGACAACTTGCTCATCATCCTTTTTTATTATTTCACTCATAATTTTTCGTTTTTAATTTCTGTTATAATCTCCCATATACCCAATACAGATCGTATCTGTACGTGTATCATAGGTCACTCTTTGCTCTCCTCGATAGTTATTGAAGTAATATTTCTCCTCCTCCTCCTCAATTTCAAACTCTGACACTGAGGTTTGCCTAGTCTGTTCGTTCATCTCTAAGATAAGCAGTCGGTATCCACCACCATAGCAGCGGTAGATGTGAATTGAGGGGTGTAGATTAACGCTCTCCCACGACCCTATTAATCTATCCATTGCTCCGACTTTTAATGTATTCATCTATATCCTCTGGACGATAATACATCTTATACCCAATTTGTGTAAATGGTAGAGTTCCATTATCTCGATACGTTTGTAGACAGCGACTTTTGATGTTGAGTATTTGACACACATCTTGGTTGTCTAACCATTTATTGAGGCTCTTGTCGCCTCCTCTGTTTATAATTTGCTCTACACGCTGGGTAAAGCTCTCAAAGCGAGCCATCATCATATCAAAGGCACACTTTTCTACATTAAGTATTTGCATAATTTTATTTTTTTAATAGTTAATAAATTGTTGTGTTTGTTTTAGCACTACACCTGTGCCTCACTAAAATCCCACCCTCAAACCACTTTATCCCTAAATGGTTTTTGGAGCTTTCACTGGCGAAGTTAAAACAAGATTTTTCTATCTGCTAACTTTTCGCTTGAGGTGAAATACATTGAAAGGTTTTGAAATAAAATGAAATGTCGACCTCTCATTTTTTAGCTTAAAACCTCTCGTTTTCACATCTCCAACAGCAAATCTATAGATCAATTCCCGAATAAAAAAGGGTCAAAATCATTATGCCGAGATATGCTGGGTTTTTACATAAAATAGTTTCAATTTCACCTCTCTGTAGACAAAGTTATATAACCATTTTTAATTATTGCAACATTTATCGGTGCTGACTTCATTTGATGTAAGATGACCTCATTTGACGAGATTAACCGCTTGTTGGAAGTGAAAATATAGTACCAATTCTACGATTGAAGAGTCTAAGTCATTTTAAGCTATCAAGTAGTTTTTGGCATTACTATAATCACTTTTCTACGCCACTATAATAATTCCTCTTACTCATCCTACTTAGCTGTATATAATAATTTAAAAAGGTACCGTTTAAATATTTTAAAAGTATACCCCT
>CAMQVY010000072.1 GCA_947038405.1 uncultured Rikenellaceae bacterium
TGATCTCTGCAAGTGCTACCACCTCCTTGATATATTTGTTTACCTTTTGCTCGTAAGTTTTTGGTAGTCTATTGTCGTATTTCGCTAATATCTCTAGCACTTCTTTGCGTGCAGGAACTATCACTCTATTACCTGTTTTAATCTGCTTTAGATCGATTACAGTCTCTCCATTGACGAGTTGGCGGATATTCTGCTCGCCTATTATAGAGTAGTCGCTATATCGCTGTGATGTGTAACACCCTATCAAGAATACATCTCTTGCCGCATCTAAGTGTTTTTTGCCCGAAAGATCAAGCTCATAAATGGCCGCAAGCTCCGACTCAGTAAGATAAATATTATCAACCTTAGCCGTAACAACCTTAAATTTGCGCTTCTCTATTTCACCGTTATTATGGTAACCCTCATCACGAGATACTCGCATAATGATCTTTAGCTCCTTGATATGGCGACCGATGGTGTTAATCGAGTAGCTCTTCTTTGTGAAGTATGCGACGAATTCATTATACATCTCGAGGTTGATATCGTCAAAATTATACTTCTTACGCTTAAATTTACAGAACTCCTCATACCTCTCCCTAAAACCTTTATATGCCTTTACGCTTCCGTGTGCAAAATTTTTCTTCTCAATGGTTAGACGTGTGCCATCTTCAATCTCTGCGATATACTTATCAATGAATTTGGCAAGGATCATCGTTGATTTTTGAATTGTAACTTCAGGGTGATGGTAAGTATGTATTACCCCTTCAAGCCACTCTTTTGATGGATCACCATCGAGCGAGTTAACAGAATTTATAATGATTGTTCTTAGTTCGTTGATACTATTTGTGATGGTACGAGCAGACTGTTCAGTAAACTCATCTGTCTCCACAAAACGACTCTTGAACTTTTGACTTTTGTTATTCCAACTATCTGATAATATAATAAAGCCGCTTTTAGTATAGAAACTAAGATCTGCACCTGTTGAAAACCGAATAAGGAGATTTGCCATCTTACCTTTTTTCTCGGAACGTATTGTAAAGTTTGCAGTAGCCATATTGTTGTTATTATTTAGACTCTGCAAAGATAATAAATTTGTACAGTAAATGTACAGTAATTATCATATTTGTCTTAATTCATCTTTATCAAACCTAATCTTCAACAGTATTATCTTATTGATATATAGCTAATTAAATCATATTTAAATAAAATTCAATTAATATATCAGAGGTACGCTTCGGACCTCACGAAAACGTCTCACAGTATACTGTGAGACGTTTTCTTTTTAAATCTTCCCCACATTTCTCCCGCAACTGCTGTTTTATTACCAGACATACTACTTCAATATATAATTGGGAGTACAACACTTTAGAATCTGTTTAAAAAGTATAATTGTCGTAGAATAAATGATGTACAATCTCTTTTTTGAGGAGTGATGAGTTCGGCTGTCCGATAAAAATATTATATTTGCTCATAGGTAAATTATTTTTTAGCGAAAAAAAATAATCTAAAATGGGTTGATTTCCTAATATTGGAAACCAACCCATTTATTTTGGGGTAAAAGTTTTTTCGGACAACAATAGTAATCTTAGTAAATTGCAAAATTCCATTGCAAGCCCTATGTGTTGAACATTAGCTTAACTACACGCAGTTAGACATAGAATTATTTTACTCCAAGATACAGCGAACAGACTCTCCTGATGCTAACTGTGGTTGCACAAGAGATGGGTTAATGTTCGGGGCACCATAGTAACTGAAGTCAAATATGTATGCGCCAAAGTCATCCGGCAAAGTAGCGATAACAGGTGAAGAACTCCAATAAGAGCCAACTGTACCATAATCTCTTTGGGTTCCATTATGCGGTAATAGATACCCATCCTTTAAAAATATAATATTTGAATTATATCTAAAATCTGTTGGACGCCAACCAGTCACTGTAAAATCACTAAATGCACCATTAGAAGGTATCTTCCAACCAAGTGGAGAAGGGTCAAAAAATGATTTTTCAGTAAATGTTTCATTTGTAATCGCCTTATCATTCCAGGGGTAAGTACTGCCATTATACTCAGCCTCACTACACCAGTAGTTAGGCTCCGCCGGCATAGTTATAAATTTTCTTGGATTCTGGACTGTAAAAGAGTATGGTTTAGGTCCTGGTTCTTGAGCCACTCCAGATTCAGTACCCTTTTGATGGTGACAAAATGGATCTTTTCGACCATACTGATAGTATAAAATACCTTTTTTGCTTGCAGATATTTTTTGTGTGAGACTACCTAAATTCCTATCCATCATAAACTTATTTTTATAGATAGACCCCCACGGATACTTACCTTCTCCATTTTCAAAGTGATTATTAATATCAAGAGCTGGAGCAGATGCAATAGTTTCTTTAGTAGCATCTTTGTAGCGATGAATAGCATCCTGACCATTATTTGTATATATATACTTACCATCTACTATTTTACCAAGATTTGCCTCCACAATAGCATCTGGATCGTAGTCAGTAATCCATAAGTGCCAGCTCCACAAAACAGCGCCACCCCTCTTTACTGCAACAATAGCATTACCAGATGATCCAGCATGAACATTAATAATAAGTCCTAACTGATCAAGAGAAGTCATCCCTTTAGTATCAATAAACCCGACTCCTAACTCTAATGGAGACTCATCATATTCAGAATGCTCCCATAAAATTTCAGCTGTTAAATCACTGGTATTAATCTCAGTTATCGTATTTGCCGTAACATTTTCGTAAGTCGTCCAGAATGTATTTATGCGCCCTGCAATAGGTATCAAAAAGTGAGTAGCGATACCTCCCTCAGCCGTAGGATTTAAGATATATGAGTTAGCAGTTCCTTTAGGATGGTTTATAAAACTGACTACGTTTGGCTTATCATTAAAATCTGGATCAATCACAGGCTCTTCGGGAGCTGTAGTATCCCAAGGTATAACATCTTCAGTCACAGAAAACTTAACAGATTCTAGACTAAAATTCAGATTATAAATATAGTTGGTATTTTGGACCCATGGGACTTTAGGGGTAAACTTTATCTTCTGATCTAGTACGGAGTATGCAGGTTGCGTAGCTTCTTTTGTATATGTAAGATCGTATGTTATCTCTACACAATTGGCCGTCAGAGAGAGGTCTTGCGGGATAAGCAGCATCGAAGCACCTACTTGCTTTGCTTCGGTAGTAACTACATAAGTTTCGCCCGATGCTAATGGTGAAACTGTTGTTGGATTACCTAACATATTGACTGGCCAAGCACCTACCCCTGTCAAATCTTGATTCAAAGTATATTTTCCCGTCTTTTTAACTCCAGAAATTTTAACACCCGTAATTGTGACGGTTGCATTCGCAGCTTGGTTAGTCAGTATAGCATTAAACTCTACCTTGGACAAAGCATGTCTGAATGTAAAGGGTACATCTCCATTTTCGAACACTCTATTAGGCATTCCAGCCCACATAAAATCAATTTGATTAGCCGCTATATTGTCAATAGTGAGACTGGTAGATACTATCCCATTTGTAAAATCCATTGGTTGAGCTGATGGGTATATTGAGAAAAAAGATACCATATTACCATTACTTGGCCAATATGCGGCATTTTTGTAACTCCAACTACTAATACCATCGTAAGTTAAAGCCTCGTTTTTCAAAGTATTTGGCACAAAATCTTGCTCTCCGAGCACATTGGGATGGCTAAAAGCATAAACTGAAATTACATCATCTTTTACAAATGCAGTTTTCTCTAATGCTCTAGTTGAATTACTGACATAAGTACTAAAGTCGATCTTATTGCCATTACTACTATCACGATAAAAGTCATTATCCTTAGAGCAACTACACGCTAAAAGTAGTGATAATATTAATATTATTTTATATTTCATAATCTATTGTTTTAAAATTGAATGCTATTTTATATAATTTATTAGAGAAGAACCACACTAGGAACCTCTTGTATAATAGGCGTCTCCCACTCATCAATTATAATTTCCACAAAATTAATTTTGTTTAGTTTAAAATTTAGATTATAAGTGTATTGTGTATTTTGGTTCCAGTTCACTTTAGGTCTTATAATTATCTCTGCTTGGTCTGTCTCCTCATTAAGCTCATTGTTTGTAATAGAATAATTAAGATAGATTGCCTTGTTGGTAACCACTTGAGGTATTAGTAATAGACTCTCTCCAACATTAACGGAGTTTGCGGTCACCTCTAGAGGCACAGAGTTTGCAAAAGGTGTATAAATACTTGTATTCCCTGTATTTCCTGTATTTGATGGCAAAGACCAAAATCCTTTATTCCATGCGACAAAATTCTCTCCCAAGGCACCAAATGTATAGCTTCCTTTATTTATGATATCTTTGATAACAATACTTTTGATCTTGACAGTTGCGTTGGGATAAACTGCAGCAGTTTGTGCAACAAAATTAATTTTCGATAGGGCGTGGTTAAATGTAAAGGTTACTACACCACTATTCGACATTCTATTGGGAACACCTGACCATAGGAGATCTTCTTGCGTAGAGACATCAGTACCAACAACGAAATCGTTTATTTTAATCTCGCCAGCTTCCGTTATCGTAATGTTTCTAGGCGTTTGAGAGTATGTGGCAACTAAAGATAGATACTCATCATCATTTATTGGCCAGTAACGCTCATTGTCATACATCCACTCATATTTTTCTGCCGTACCTTCTGCCGAGACAGTTAGATTATCGAAGAAGTTAGCCACAAAAATATGTGGTTGTCCTGTATCTGGATCTACTTTACCTATGTCACCTTTATGGTGAAACGTAGAGACAGTGATCTTGTCACCAACACCAAATTTAGCCTTATCTAAGGCTCTAGTGTTTGTCAACCCCGAGTAGGCACTAAAATCAATTACATCTCCTACCGAGTTTGT
>CAMQVY010000073.1 GCA_947038405.1 uncultured Rikenellaceae bacterium
TCTTTCCCTACACGACGCTCTTCCGATCTTAATAAGTGGTAATTTGTAAGATCACTATTTGTTGTATAGACACCATAAGTGATTTTGTTATCAGCTCCTAATTTTGAGAAAAGAACCTTAATCTCCGACATTGTTTCGGCATTAACTATATCTTTCAAAGTAATTACAGGAGCTAATGCCACGTTTTCAATTGGCACCTCAACCACCTTTTCATCATGAGTGGTTGGCACCTCTGGTGCTGGAGTCGACGTAGGTACTATATCTGACTCTGGACTTAGACTACTTAATGATTCCTGTGCTGGTGTTGATGGCTCTTCGAACTCAGTACTTGGAGTCTTTGATGGCTCTACTACGGGATCGGTGACGACCTTTACCTCCTCCTGCTTTGGATTCAACGTTGAAATCTCGGAAAGAGCCCTCAAGTCAATACCCACCTTCTCTGTGTCTGTTAATATAATTTGTCCCTTGCCCCTAATTAAGAGGATATCCGACTTTTTTACATATATAAAAACACGAGAGTGAGCACCTCTTTTCATATTCATAGCTTCAGATAATGAACTCACATCCTGTAGTACAATATGCTTCACGGTGCCATCCTTATCTTTCGATTTCACCCACTCGTTAATTTCTGCAACCAACAACTCATTTGCATACTTTTGTGCCTCATCTCCATCTGCTAATGTAGCCTCCGCAGATAGATATGCATACGACTTCTTGATTTTATTGATTTTAGACTTTATGTCCGACGAATTAATTTGACCAAAAGCATAGCCGCCTATCATTAATCCAATTATGATTAGTAAAATTTTTCTCATCTATTTTTTATTTTTTACGTTAGGTAATTCAGATTCATCAAATAATGTTGAAATATTATGAGTCGGAATATATAGGGTCACGGTTGCATTTATTGCACTGTCAACCTTAACCTCTCCGATAACATTATACGGAACTACAATATTTAATATGTGATTATAACCATATGTGCGATTTACTGCAAATACAGATGCCTGAAGAGTATTAATGCCTATCTTCTCGACGCCAACATACAATTTGCAACCAGTTTGTTTACAATACAGTATCCATTGCATAAGGCTTATCTGCAACTCTTTAATCATAAATCCATACTGTCTAACAGATAATTTCATTGGTATATCAGAGTTGATGCCTCCCCAAATTAATATATTACGTATACTTTCAACTAGATGAATGGGATCGTTAACTAAAGTGAAATCACCTTTATTCTCAGTATAGTATAGATCATTATTAATCTTTTCAATGTAATAACAACTGCCTTTTTTAGTATATAAATCATATGCAACCTTAGTTAGTTCACCCTCTTTTGGTTTAAGAGTATCGCTCTGAGGCTTTTCTTTAAATTTAGATAATTCAGCTACAAACTCATCTCCGATTTGTCTAATGTTTTTTTGCACTATCAGTTGATAAGACATCGGGAATGTTAATTTTATAACTATTTCATCTCTATTGTCAAAAGAGATAGAATAGCGTTTTCCATCATCTCCAATACTTAAACCCGTAGAGTCATTTACCATGCTCAACCTATCTAGTCCACCAACATCTATGCTCACGTCATTATAATTCATAGAAGCCTCTCTCTCTTTAGGTGAAAGTGAGATCAGTTGATTTAAATATTTCTCAGTGAAATTGTACACCGCTTCACTATATGGCACTTCATCAGAGAGAAGAGAGGCTATTTTTCGTAACTTCTCGCTCTCAAATTCAGTGCCTTTTCCACATACTGTAATAGTGGAAATTAGAAGCATCAGGGTAATTAAAAACTTTTGCATATCTAATACTACCCTCCGATTACAATCGTTTCCACATTTCCATCACCTTTGTACCACGTACCATGTACCAAACGACCATCTTTATATTCACCAATTATCTTTTCGCCAGCACTTGCTGTTCGTTTTTTCTCAATATCTCTAGAATCAATCAATTTAGTCTTTGTAAATAACATTACACCTTGTCCATGAGCTTTGCCATTGCGAACGCTGCCACTCCATGTTGCATAATCTAAAACCAATGCGTCAGACGGTTCAACTACTACTGGATCAGACGCTTCAACTGGTTCTGTGTTAGGCGGCACAACACCTTCTGCTGGGTCGGGTTGTGCAGCAGTTACTGTATCAACTTCGGTTGTATCAACTCCTGGTTTAGAAGATGTTACCTCCGAACTGTTAATATTCATCACAAAAGCACCCACTCCAGATAATAACAACACTCCAGCTACGCATCCAGCTATTAATTTCAAATTAAGTGGTGTTGCTGGTGCTGCAACCTCTTTGAGTTCTTCACCACATTTGCTACATTCAAAAGGCTTAGAACCACGAACCTCTTGAACCGGTTTGCCTTTCTTATTATTTATAGCTTTGCTCATTTCGCAATCATCCTCGGTATTCAAGCAAATACCATATTTTAGTCTTGAACCACCATTTCTTTCTTGTGCCATTTTTTTATTTTTTTAAATTACTTAATTTAATAGTATCCTCTGTTAGTTGCTCCCATCTCTCTATCGAAGCATTAGAAACACACTCTTTAGTAATATGGTCTTTGTAGAATTCAATAATTACCTCTTCGCGCCTGTCTCGCTCAGATTTTTTGGTTTCAGGATCACTAATAACAGTATCGACCATATCAACAATAGTATCTCGTAGCTCATTGGTTAAATTCACACTAGTTGCTATGTCTACGAATGTCTCAGATATGAGCGTCATTTTTACACGTCCAAATTTATTTTTATTGGCAAAACACCATCCACTCTCTTCAAGCTCATTTTCACCATACTGAATAATACCTAACACCCCAGCAAGATATATATGTGGGATATACTCCTCTGGTTTTAAATCACCAGCTACAGTCATTGAAGGGTATTGAGATCCATCTCCCTCACAATGCAACATTATTTTAGCATCATTGGCAAGTTGTATATTAGAGTTATTAATCATTGCTAAATACCTTTGTTCTAACTTAGGCAGCCACTCGATACAACGCATTGGGAAGCAATAAGTCAGCGTAACGATAGTTATTTCATCGGTATGTGCACTATCATTTTGTATTACAAGTGTAGCTCCACTAGTTGTTGAGAATGTGTTACGTATCGCATCTTCAAATTTCTTAGCAAATTTCTTAAGCATTTCGCTCTTCTTCGCAGATGGTATCGTAACAAGAATTGTCTTGCGATGTATAGATTCTGGATTTGCAATAGGATTTGGATTGTTGTTAATCTCTCTATTAAGTTCGGTATTATTGAGTTTTAAATATACACCACTCTGTTTAACCACAGTATCAGCAAAACGTTTAACCTCATCGTCGGTGGTCAATACTTTTTGTAATTGCTCCAAAATATTCATACCTAACACAGGGTCATTTTCGCGTTCTGCTCTGTGATTAGCCCTAATTTGAGTTTCAAGGACCACATCGAAAGCATCCATAATACGCTCTGAATCGATAGATCTATTAAGCTCTGCAAATGGAGTGAACTCTTTTATATTAGCCTCCTCAGGAAGAATTGCATGACGAATCTCCCCTGCAAAAGTATTTTGTAGATTTCTATTTCCTATTAGATCTTTTTCATACGAGATCATCTTATCCTCTTCACTGATCTCAATGATTGCACTCGTTAAATCATTAACACCTTTATTCTTTTTACTGCGATCCGTAATCTGCTCTTCGGTCTCCTTGAGAGCTTTATTAAAGATGTCAACAAACGCATTTATCTCAGCAAACAACTTTGTAAAATCATTTTTCAAACGAGTCATAAGTTTGGCTGCGAACTCCAAGGCATATGTTTCAGTACGTAACACATACCAGTCCTTCAAAATTTCTTGGTGCTCAGCATAACGCTTAGCGCCTACACCAACCATTCGCTCCCAAATACGCAAGTTAGACCAATCCGAAACGTTAGCAGTGCGATCTTCATCACACTCACGTACCTCCTCGTGTTTTTGTAGTATACGTCCATCAATCTCCAGTTTCTTATCAGCTAAATATGTCTGAATAAGATTACCTATTGATATTATATCGTGAAGAGACAAACCGCCCTCTTTCCAGGATGTGAACAAGAACTTTTCGATGCGAAATAAGATCTCTTGAGAGTGTTCTTTAATAACCTTCTCTTTATTTTCATAAAATTTATCTACTCCACTCTTTCTAAAGCGATTATTAAAATAATCGTTGCAGATATCTTCCAACTCATTTAGAGGGGTGTTACTTTTCTTAGCATCTTCAGCGTTACCCGTTACAACTTCGCCCCAATACTCATTGATTGGTTTAAATTTATCATCCTCTAGCACTTTAAGATTCAACATTAGATGATCATCAGACAAACGCCAATCTTGTAGATTTTTTTTGCCCATATACTGTTGAGCATAATCTACATTTGCTGACGAATTTTGGTAACCCAAGCCATCTACCCAGTTATTATATTTGAATTGTAGTAATAGATGTTGTCCGACAGTGTAGGTAATATGTTCAGTGATACGACGCTCGGGATATATAATTCGCTTGAGTCCGAATGACCCACAAGCCTTAGTTCTTACGGCAATAGTATCTACGCCTTTTGCCTTTTCATCATTCTCAACACGATGGTCAGATATGTTCTCAAACGAATATGCACGCATGAAATCGCCTGTGGCATCATTATCGTTTGGTAGGAAAACTTTCAAATATACTAAGTTCGACAACAATACAGGCAACTCTTTCATTGAGTCAATTACCTGTCCATTTTCATTAACATTTGAATATAGCATTAGTCCATTTGCGACACTTTTGATATCATATATTTTATTGTCAAATTCGACTCTATCAGTCTGAC
>CAMQVY010000074.1 GCA_947038405.1 uncultured Rikenellaceae bacterium
TATCGGATAGGAATTTATTACGATCAGATATACTACGTACAAAATTATGCAATATTCGGTGGTCTGCTTGCATCATTTTAGTAAAATCACTCTCTTTAATTGATACAATATCTGCGTCATTAACAGCAGTCACAGTTACGGGAAAACGATTGTCACTTGCAAATATTATTGCTGGAGCAATGATTCTCGGAGCCTCAATCTCCTCAATAACAATACTATTACCTGCAAGACTAGACATTTCGCCACGCACAACTCCTTTGTCAATAATTAACAAGCTATGGTAGATGCTACCTTGGAGTGCAATGAGCTCTCCAGCTTTGTAATTAGTTACACTATGCCTTCCATTCAAAAGAAGATCTATTTCGATTGTTGTCAATCCGTTAAATATTGGACTATTATATACCTTATTCATATTGTAAAGATAATAAATTTTAGTCTACGTAACAAATGTTACATAGATTATGTATTGCTACCCGTTACTTTTGTATAAAATTCTAAGATGATATGAAAAGAACAATAATAAAAATCAATGAAGATATTTGCAATGGTTGCACGATTTGTGTACAAGGTTGCCATGAGGGAGCGTTGCAAATGATCGATGGTAAAGCTGTTATTATTAGTGATCTTTACTGTGATGGGTTAGGAGCTTGTATTGGCGATTGCCCTGTTGGAGCAATTGAACTTGAAGAGCGTGAGGCGGTTCCGTATAGTGAAGAGGCTGTTATGCAGCGAATTGTTCCTAAGGGTGAGAAGGTGATCGCTGCTCACCTAAAGCATCTAAAAGATCATGGAGAGATTGAGTTATATCAACAAGGCGTTGACTATTTGAAACAGAATAATATAAATATTGAAATGATTAATCAGTCAAAAAATATAGAAGCAGCACCTTTGGCGTGTGGTTGCCCAGGGACAATGGCACAGAGTTTTAAACCTGTACAAATTGCGATACCAGGAGCCATGCAACGCTCTGAATTGACACAGTTTCCAGTTCAGATGCATCTTGTCAATCCGCAATCTGCATCTTTTCGGGAGTCTAACTTGCTTTTAGCTGCTGACTGTACAGCATTTGCATGTGGTGAATTTCATAGCCGTTTTCTTAAGGGTAAAAGTTTAGCAATTGCTTGTCCTAAATTGGACTCAAAAATAGATGTTTATATCGACAAATTAGTAATGATGATCGATGATGCAAAAATTAATACTCTTACAGTATTAATAATGGCTGTTCCGTGTTGTAATGGACTGCTCAATATTGCACTTAAAGCTCGTGAAAAAGCTAGTCGAAATATCCCCATTAAGGCAGTTGTTATTACTGTAAATGGAGAGATTAAAAATGAAGAGTGGATTTAATTAAATCCCTAAAATAGATAGTTAATTTGAAGGTATGAAGGGTTCTTATCTTTAAATGTACTTTGAATTTCAAATTCAGGACCCACTAAAAATAAATAGATTATGTTTTGTTATCAATGTCAAGAAACAGCTAAGGGAGAGGGCTGTACAATAAGAGGAGTCTGTGGAAAAACCCCAGAAGTTGCAGGGTTGCAAGACTTATTAATATACGCGGTTAAAGGTGTCTCAAAATTATCCGTTAATCTGCGAGATAAAGGGGTTGAACTACCAGTAGTGAATAAATTTATCATTGATTCGTTATTTATGACAATCACTAATGCAAACTTCGATGCAGGTAGATTTGTATCAAAGATCAAAGAGTCATATGATATTAGGGCTCTTTTGATAAGTAAATTGGAGTCAGTAGGTGGGGCTGTTCCTCGTGACTGTGATATGATTCTATGGAGGGAGGATTCGTATGAAGATATGTGTGTAAAGGCTAAAAGTATAGGTGTCCTTTCAACTGAGAATGAAGATATTCGTTCATTGAAAGAACTTATAGTATATGGTGTAAAAGGAATGGCTGCCTACGCTGAGCATGCATATAATTTAGGCTTTGAAGACCCTTTAATAAATGAATTTATACAGAGGGCACTTGTTGAAACAACAATGACTAATGTGTCAGCAGAGGAGTTAACTGCAATGGTTTTAGAGTGCGGAACATATGGTGTCAAAGCGATGTCTCTACTGGACAAGGCTAATACGACTAAATACGGAAATCCTGAAATAACAGAGGTGAAACTTGGGGTTGGCTCAAGACCTGCGATACTTATTAGTGGTCACGACCTTAGAGATCTTGAGGAGTTGTTGGAGCAGACAAAAGATAGTGGAGTTGATATTTACACTCACGGAGAGATGCTTCCAGCTCACTCGTACCCAGCATTTAAGAAATATAGTAATTTAATTGGTAATTACGGAGGTTCTTGGTGGAGACAGGTTTCTGAATTTGAATCATTTAATGGGGTAGTGCTTTTTACGACAAACTGTATTGTACCACCCTCGTCAAAATCTACTTACTCTGATAGAGTTTACACGACAGGGACATCTGGATTCACTGGTTTTAAGCACATTGAAGATAGAGTTGATAATCAGCCTAAGGACTTCTCTCAGCTAATTGAACATGCTAAGAGTTGCAGTGCCCCAACCGAAATAGAGAGTGGTAAGATAATTGGGGGGTTTGCTCATGCACAAGTGATAGCTCTTGCAGATAAAGTTGTTGATGCTGTAAAATTAGGGTTGATTAAGAAATTCGTTGTGATGGCTGGCTGTGATGGTCGAATGAAAAGCCGTGAATACTACACTGAATTTGCTCAAAAACTATCAAATGATAGTGTTATATTAACAGCTGGATGTGCAAAGTATCGTTATAACAAATTGGTATTAGGTGATATTGCAGGGATACCTAGGGTTTTGGATGCAGGTCAATGTAATGATAGCTACTCACTGGTAGTAATTGCTTTAAAGTTGAAAGAGGTGTTTAATCTAGACGATATTAACGATTTACCAATCGAGTATAATATAGCTTGGTACGAACAAAAAGCCGTTATAGTACTATTAGCACTGCTATCACTAGGAGTTAAAAACATTAAATTAGGGCCAACACTACCTGCGTTCTTGTCTCCAAATGTTGCTACGATATTAATTAATAACTTTGGGATTTCAGGAATTAGTACCGTCGATGAGGATATAAAAGCAATGGGAGTGTAATAACTTTCTGTAAAACTGTAGGGCTGATGAAGTATTAGTTAACAATATGCGTGTTCTGATTTTATAAACTCATAACACGCATATTACACGCCTTGGTTCGAGTGGAACAACACATCGCTTATACTTCATTCTGTTGAGCAGAATGAAAAGGTACTAAACAATGTTTATACCCTTGAAGGAGAGTCTGAGGCTTGGGTTTTAACCGAAGATTGGTTATCTGAAGTGTTGATGCAAAGCCTACTTGCTATGCTACTACTACTACTACTACCTTAGCGAAGCATTGAACAAATATAAATGTGGAGATAGCAACGGTTCCGTTGTTACGACTGCGATTGTTAATGAGGGTTTAATTACCAAAATCCTTGGATGATATAGTGTTTACTTTAGGATCAATACGATCCTTATACTCGTTTAGACCTATAATATGCAGGAGTTTGGCCGTATCTAGCTTTGAATAACTTAATAAAGTGCGATGTATTGACAAACAGACACTCATCACTTATTGACGCAATGGTTTTATTTGTTGAAATTAGTAATACTCTTGAGTGCCTTAGCCTCTGCTGTGAATTGAAACGTCTGACTAAGGCAGTTAAGAATTGACCCTAGTTGTTGCGGAGAGTATACAACTACAATCTCCTCGAATTGACTGCCCTTATCGGCTATATTTTCTATGTAATAACGTCCTGCATTGATGTAATACACCTCGCCTTTATTGAACTGGAGACTATTGTCATCCCTGCGAATCAGTTTAGTGCCTGCTATAATGTACCCAATAGACAAATTAGATACTTCTTTAAATTCAGTACCACTACTTACTGTTTGATTTTGTTTTGTAATCATCGATTCGGGTTATTTAGAGTCATTTTCTTTGTTTTAACGTGTTTTGACATCTATCTAATCACCTCAATTACATAATGTTCCGCCTCCTCTTTAACCTCTATATTTAGGTTTACTTTTGACATAAAAGCAACGATCTCATTCACGTTGACGCCATTTTTTGTATTAAACCTACTGTTGATTGATTTGGTTAGTATTTTGTGTTCCTCATCAATATCAGTATTCGTTGCATCGAAGTCCATAAACTCATTGAATGCTACCTTATCGTCAATAATTATTTCACAGAATTCAGTCGGCGTAAGTTTGTCCGTATTAATATAAATTTCTTTCTCTTTTAGATTCATAACTGTAGTTTTTTCAGTCTAAGTGCTTATTATAGACCTATTAATGAATAAGAAAAAGCGTGGGACAAATCAATCAATTTGTAATTCGAGGTTTTTGCACAGACTCTCGCAAGCTAACGTGTCCGTTTGAATCTACGATCATCTTATCTTCGTAATACTCCGACCACCCCGATGTTTCCAATAAAAAAACAAGCACCAGTCCTCGC
>CAMQVY010000075.1 GCA_947038405.1 uncultured Rikenellaceae bacterium
TTACGGGTGCAGACTCTCCCGTAATGGCACTCTCATCAATAGAGGCAAGCCCCTCAATAATCTCACCATCTGAAGGAATAATATCTCCTGACTCACATTCAAAAATATCACCTTTACTTAACATAGCACTGCTTATGACTACAATATCATTACCCTCAATCTTTTTAGCTGGAGTATCCTCACGAGTCTTGCGAAGAGAATCTACCTGAGCCTTACCACGAGCTTCAGCAACTGCTTCGGCAAAATTAGCGAAAAGTAGTGTTGCGAAAAGAATTACAAAAACAGTAAAGTTATAGCCAAATGAACCTTGAGTAGGATCGTCACTAAACAACACACCAACTGTTACAATTCCCATAATACAGGTTGCTATCAGAACCGTAAACATAACTGGGTTACGATACATTACAGCGGGATTTAGTTTTATAAAAGCCTCTTTTAAAGAGCTTGTGATCTGGTCACGTGTAATCAATTTATTAGGATTCATAATTTATCTAATTGTTAAATATTCGGCAATTGGTCCGAGCGTTAATGCAGGAAAAAAGGCTAAGGCAGCAATAATAAATATAACTGCAAATGTCATTACCGAAAAGGTTACTGTATCAGTTTTAAGTGTTCCAGCACTTTCTGGAACATATTTCTTCTGTGCCAAAATTCCAACAATAGCTATTTGACCTATGATAGGTAGGTAGCGTGAAAGTATAAGTACTATTCCCGTTGAAATATTCCAGAAAGGTGTATTATCGCCTAATCCCTCGAAGCCAGACCCATTGTTTGCCGCAGATGATGTGAACTCATATAGCATTTGGCTTAAACCATGAAATGACGGGTTAGTCAACCACTCAGAGCCAAGCATTGTATTATTTGTCGCCAAATGTGCAGCAATAGCTGTTCCGCATAGAATTAAGAATGGGTGCAGCAGAGCTAATATAATAGCTATCTTCATCTCTTTTGCCTCGATTTTCTTACCCAAGAATTCAGGAGTGCGACCAACCATCAATCCACTGATAAATACAGCAATGATAATAAAAATATAGTAGTTCATAAAACCCACACCCACACCACCAAACCAGCAGTTAATTTGCATATTGAGCATTGCAAGCATTCCAGACACAGGAGTAAGACTGTCGTGCATGCCATTTACCGAGCCGTTGGATGTAACGGTGGTTGTCATTGCCCAGAGTGCCGTTGCGGCAGATCCAATTCTCACTTCCTTGCCCTCCATAGATCCATTAGGCTGTGAGATACCTAATTTCGCAATTTCAGGATTTCCACCAATTTCCTGACCAACAGAAACTGTTAGCGTTGTTATATAGGCTAAAAACATAACCCCGAATATATAAAATGCAAATTTTCTTCTTTTCAGATAGAAGCCCAAACACCAAATAAGTGCCATCGGAATCAACAAAATTGAGATACACTCAACCATATTGGTAAAATAACTAGGGTTTTCAAGCGGATGTGATGCGTTGGCACCAAAGAAGCCTCCTCCATTTGTTCCTAACTGTTTAATTGCAACAACTGCCGCAACTGGCCCTTGCGAGATTACTTGTTCATCACCTTCAAGTGTCGTTATTGTTTGTTTCCCCTCTAATGTCATCGGAGTTCCATCTACAATAAGCATTGCACCTGCAAACAAAGAGAGAGGAATAAGAATACGAGTTATGCTACGTACTAAATACACCCAGAAATTACCCAATGTTTTGGTTGTTTTTGATGACATTCCTTTCAATACTGCTGCAAAAGCAGCCATTCCTGTCGCTGCGGTTATGAATTGGAATAACATAACAACAAATAACTGAGTGAAATAGGTTAATCCTGTCTCTCCACTGTAATGTTGAAGGTTACAATTAACCATAAAACTAATACAAGTATTGAACGCTTGAGAAACACTCTGTCCTAAATTATTGTCAGGATTTAGAGGCAATACATTTTGAACAACAAGTAATGTTATTCCCCATACGAACCAAAAGAGATTTAATGTTAATAGCACCTTCAAAAAGCGTTTCCAATCCATTTGTTCTTTTGGATCTATTGAACATATTTTGTAGATGAGATTTTCAAATGGAGTAAGGAAATCCAAAAGACTCTTCTCTCCACGATAAACTTTTGCAATGTATCGCCCAAGCGGATAACTTAGAAGCACTAAAATAAGTACTTGCAGGGCAACACCCATAATTTCATAATTCATTATATTTAATTTTTATAATTTCAAATTAACCCATTAAAAATTTTCAGGTTTAATCAGTACATACATCAGATAACAAAATATAGCTATACTGATAATTAAAAGAGCTAGATACATAATTTTAAATTTTGTCAAACCATTTAATAGCTAAGAAAAAGACGCCATAACAGGCAAATCCCAATGCGGTGAGTAGCGTAAACTGTAGTAATTCATTCATTTGTTTTTAAGTTTTAATTATTTTACATAAATGCCATATAGACCAAATATGTGCCACAAATATTAACTTACTGATAATAAAACACTTAGCATTTTATAAAAACAAACGACCCTTTCAAAATGAAAGGGTCGTTTGTCAAATTGGTAATATTAGGTCACGCCTATTGCGTAGGAATACTGTATTCTTCTATTTTTCTGTACAAAGTTGTCAATCCTATTTTCATCAACCTTGCAGCTTCGGTCTTATTGCCGCCCGTATATTGTAACATACGACAGATATGAGCTTTCTCAACTGATGCTAACTCAACCCAATCTATCGTTTCTCCTTGCGAAATTTGAATATCAATAGGAAGGTCTTTTAACTTGATAATTCCATCTGAAGACAAGATAATAGTACGCTCAATCACATTTCGTAATTCACGAATATTTCCATGCCAAGAGTTATTTTTGATTGCCTGAAAGAAAGCATCCTCAACACTATTTATTACACAATTCATCTTTGCAGCAAATCCTTCAATAAATACCTTTGCAAGTAGTATTATGTCGTCACCACGTTCACGTAACGGAGGCAGTTCAATCGCAAAGACAGAGAGTCTATAGAATAAGTCCTCTCGAAACTCTCCCTTTTCGACCATCTCCTTAAGATTACGATTTGTAGCTGTAATAACCCTCACATCCACTCGCCTAGTCTTTGTATCTCCAACAGGAATAAACTCTCCTGTTTCGAGCGCCCTAAGCAACTTCACTTGAAGTGTTGGTGACATTTCCCCTACCTCATCTAGGAATATAGTACCTTTGTCTGCTTGTTCAAAAAGACCTTTTTTATCTTTTGTAGCACCTGTAAACGCACCTGCCTTATATCCAAACATCTCACTCTCAATAAGATCTCCACTTAAAGCTCCGCAATTGACTGCAACAAAACTTCCTTTGGTTCTAGTACTTGCGTTGTGAATAGCTCCTGCAAACACTTCTTTACCCGTTCCTGTTTCGCCTGTAAGTATAATAGTAGCCTCTGTAGGAGCAACTTTTTTAGCCATCTCGACAGACGTAAGCAAAATAGTTGATTTTCCTATAATTGAACCAAAGGAGTAATCCTTATTAATTAACGATTCCAATTTTATCAGACGCTTTTGCTGTGTCACTTTCTCTGCTGCATTGGTTAACATTGGAATAATTCTATTATTATCATCCCCTTTTGTCAGATAGTTATAAGCCCCACTTTTTATTGATTGGACGCCATCTGTTATATTCCCATGAGCTGTGAGCATGATAATTTCGCCTTCGTGAAGTAAAGATTTCAATTGAGGAATAGCACTAACTCCGTTTCCGTCAGGAAGAAATACATCACACAATACAATATCTGGTTGATGTTCTGTTATTTGTTTTATCCCATTTTTAATCGAATCAGCCTGAAATACTTCGTACCCCTCAAGGGATATTATCCTCGAAAGAAGTGTCCGTATTTGAATCTCATCATCAATAATAAGCACTTTAGTCATACTGTTTTTTTTGTAAAGATAAATAAAACAATATAATAATTCTGAAATTTATTTTTCCCTCGATAAAGATACGTATACCAGTAAAGTAGTCCTACAAAAAATGCACCTCCAACAATATGGAATTCCTAATTAAAACCGCATAAAAGGTTAAGCAACTAATTTATTTTATTTTCATCGTCAGTTTGTGCCCAAAATTCGTCAATATTCAAATTTCCAATAGCTGAATGTCTTCTTTGTATGTTATACCAGATCTCGATATATCTAAATTATTCAGACCTCATTCTTTCAGCAGATAAAAGATTCTTACGATATACAAGTTCACATTTAAGCGTTTTAAAGAAGTTCTCTGTTACTGCATTACCCCAGCAATTTCTTTTACGTTCATGCTTTGCACTATATTATGACTCTTTATAAGCTGAAAAATAGGTATTTTTCAATATTTTTACATCTATATCACATGGTAATACTCTATGTAAATGGGGAGAAGAAAAATATTTCAAGCAGCGCAGTGAGTGGATACCTACAATCTATCCCTGC
>CAMQVY010000076.1 GCA_947038405.1 uncultured Rikenellaceae bacterium
GAGACGCAGGGAACTGCCCTACGCGGGCAGCGGTGCGTGGTCGCACTCAACAAATTAACACAGAAAACAAAGTTTTCACAAAAATTTGATTAAACTTTTTAAAGTTTATAGCCAAAGGCAGTTCATAGACTAGTTTTGTTTGCGAGACGCAGGGAACTGCCCTACGCGGGCAGCGGTGCGTGGTCGCACTCAACAAATAATAAAAAAGTATTAAGATGGCAAATGTTATAGTATATACAGATGGATCTGCTTTGGGGAATCCAGGCAATGGTGGATATGGAGTCGTTCTAATGTCTCCACCACACCGCAAAGAGTTAAGTTGTGGATTTATATTGACAACAAACAATAGAATGGAATTAATGGCTGTTTGCGTTGCCCTAGAATCACTTAAACGTAAATGTGATGTAACAGTGTACTCTGACTCTAAATACGTCGTAGATTCAGTTGAAAAGAAATGGGTATTTGGCTGGGAGAAGGTAAATTTTAAAGCTAAAAAAAATCCAGACTTATGGATCAGATTTCTTAAAGCATATAGAGAACATAATGTCCGCTTTGTATGGGTTAAAGGTCATGCCGAGAATGTGGAGAATGAGCGTTGTGACCGTCTTGCTGTTGCTGCCGCATATGGATCAAACCTTCTACATGACGATGGATACGAAAACAGACAAATCGAGTAATATTTTTATACTAATGTAGCTTCGCAGACTTAACGCATTGAACTGTATTCTGCGGACACTTTACATGATCTTATAGAACAAATTTTAAATTATAAATACCTAAACTCAAATCAATGTTAAAAAAAGTTTAACATTGATTAAAGAAAACGATACACAAACTTAACGGTAAGGTTACACCAAAAGGGATAAAATACCCTATCTTTGCAGTGAGTTCTTAGAGAAAGAATTCATATGTTAAATTAAAAATAAAAAAAAGATGGAACCAATTTTAGTAGCTTTAGCAATCTTCGCAGTATCTTTCGTAACAATTTGTATATCACGAATTTACCACCTTATCTCTAACAGAGCATAAAGATTGTAACAAGTAAAAATACGTCCAAAACATTAATGACGTAAGCCGTATTAAATTAAATGTAGCTAGATTCCTTTAGGGATCTTTTTTTATGCCCTCTAATTAAGTATATAATATAAAAATGACTACATAGTTAACACACTATTCAATATTACTACACGATTACATATCATTGCAAATCATTTATGTAATTTGAACATAACGTATATAAATTTCATATGACACCTCTGTCTAATATAATTACACTTAATTTATTTAGCTATACAATTTACATCAATAAGTTACTCTAACGGCAGTTCCCACTGCAGATACCATAAACATAGACTTCCCTCCACCTGAGATCTCATCAAAGTTTATTTTAAGTCCAACTATAGCATTAGCACCAATGTTTGAAGCTTGTAATTTTAGCTCATCTATTACCTGATTATTTATACCTTTTAATTTATTTTGATAAGATTTTGACTGCCCTCCAAATAGATCAGTAAATGATGCTGCTATGTCAGAAAACATATTTGATCCAATTACTATATTTGCTGAGACCAAATCAATATGCTTTTCAATTGTCATATTTGCAATTGAACTTGTAGTTGAAACGAATACACTATTATTCATATCTTATAGTATTTAGTTTAGTATTTATCAAATATAGTAAAAATATTGTACTAAATAGATAACTAAGTTAAATATTACATTTATAACCACCATTATTAATCTAAATTACGATAGTAATCAGATTGCCTAGTTTAATATAACGATATTAAACCTATATAACTATGCGAGCTCACAAAACATATATATTCCATACAAATAAAGGCAACAAGCTATATGTTAGCCTATTGCCTTTAATTCTTTGTGGTCTCACCAGGACTCGAACCTGGATCTGAAGTTTAGGAAACTTCCATTCTATCCCTTGAACTATGAAACCGAACTAAAACTAATAAAAATTAGTATATATTAATCGTAGTTTTATTTACTCTTTAGTAGAGACATCACCATCATAAGACCACTTAATATATGTAGCACCCCAAGTGAAACCACCTCCAAATGCTGCTAATATTAAATTATCTCCTTTTTTCAAACGTGATTCATAATCCCACAAACACAATGGTAGTGTTGCAGCAGTAGTATTACCAAATTTATCAATGTTAATCATACATTTGCTCTTATCAAGCCCCATACGATTTGCCGTAGCATCAATAATACGTAAGTTTGCTTGATGAGGTACTAAATATTTAATATCATCTGATGTCAAATTGTTGCGATCCATAACATTAACTGCTACGTCTGCCATGTTAGATACAGCTGCCTTAAATACAACTTTACCATCCTGGAAAACATAATGCCACTTATTCTCAACTGTCTCAACTGTCGATGGATATGCAGAACCCCCAGCTTTCAAATAAAGATGTTGTGCTCCTGATCCATCTGAATGTAGTTCAGAGTCAATAAGACCATAACCATCTGTATCTGGTTCTAAAAGAACCGCTGCTGCTGCATCTCCAAATATTGGACAAGTATTACGATCTGAATAATCTATAATAGATGACATTTTATCTGCACCAATAACTATAATTTTCTTACAACTACCAGTCTCTATAAATTTAGATGCTGTTGTTAATGCGAATAAAAAGCCACTACAAGCTGCTGAAATATCGTAAGCAAAAGCCTTCTTCATTCCAACTTTATCACAAATAATATTTGCAGTAGATGGGAAAAACATATCAGGTGTAACTGTTGCACAAATAACCAAGTCAATATCCATAGGATCAACTCCAGTCTTTTTTAACAAATCTTTAACAGCATGTTCGCCCATATAAGAAGTGCCAAGTCCCTCACCCTTAAGGATTCGTCGAGTTCTGATACCAATACGAGACATAATCCACTCGTCTGACGTATCAACCATACGACTTAATTCTTCGTTATCTAGTACATAGTCGGGCAAATATGCTCCGACTCCTTTTATTGAAGCAGTTATCTTTCCCATTAACTAAATATTTCTCTTAAATTATCAACTAAATTACCTTTGATTGTTAATTCAGTTTGTAAAATCATATTCTTAATTGCTAGTTCACTAGAACATCCATGACCAATAAGCACATTGCCATTGATACCAAGAACCGCAGTTCCTCCCACTGTTGCATAGTTCAACGCCTCTATGTAACCACCTGAGAGTCCTTGACTCTTAGCAATTTCATAAAAACCTTCCATCTGCTTCAACATAGAGTTACCCAAAAAACCATCGCAAACAATTACATCAGCAACCTCTCCTGTTAAAACAGATTTTGCCTCAATATTGCCTACGAAGTTAAAGTCTTCGGTATGTTCCATTAATTCATATGTTGCTTTTGTCACTAAGTTTCCCTTCTCGCGTTCCTCTCCAATATTCAACAGAGCGATACGAGGAGTCTCTACTCCCATAACATTTTTCGCATATGCGTTACCGATAATTCCATATTGATATAAAACATCTGGCTTACAATCTACATTCAATCCAACATCCAACAATAACATAGAGTTACCATCAGTTGTTCCAACTCTTACAGAGATTGTAGGTCTTATGACCCCCTCAATCTGTTTAACCACATACATACAGCCAACCATCATAGCTCCGGTACTTCCAGCGCTTGCAAAACCATCTATCTTATTTGACTTTAGTGATGCGAACCCAACTGTAATACTAGAGTCTTTTTTGGCTTGAAATGATTGAACAGGGTGATCGCCCATATGAATTACCTCAGAACAATGAACTATATCAAAGCGTTCAGCGGGACAGTTCTCCTGCTCCAAAACAGCTTCAATTTGCTCTTTATCTCCGAATAAAACAATACGACTATCCTTATCAAGAAAATCAAGTGCCATTATAGCTCCCTTTACCGTAGCAACTGGAGCATGGTCTCCACCCATGGCATCTAACCCGATTATAGACATATAATATCAGACTAATTAATAAAAAAATATCGATACAATACAACCACTACAATAACACTATTTTATGGTGCAAACACACCATAAAATACTATTATGTAGTAACAGTTATACGTTTATTAAATTTAAATATAGTTTAAAAAACTACCTTTAAATTACTCTGCGCTTTTATCAATAGCAGCTTTGCCACGATAAAATCCGCACTCAGGGCATACACGGTGGTAAAGTGTTGCGACGCCGCAATTTGAACAAGTTGACAATGTTGGTGCAACTGCTTTGTAGTGAGTTCTCCTCTTGTCTCTTCTAGTAGAAGAGATCTTATGTTTTGGATGTGCCATTTAAAAAATTATTAT
>CAMQVY010000077.1 GCA_947038405.1 uncultured Rikenellaceae bacterium
ATTTGAGTAGCAAGCTCTTTTGCTGTTATGTTCTTATTTTTTAGAATATCCTTTATCTTCATTAAACTATATTTTAATTTCGGTTTGTATCTACAAATATAGCTAAAATATAATATAACCTAATATTTGCATGCATAATTCTAGTGTAATTTAATTTTAATGAAAAATACCTTGTGAATTATTTGCATATAATTAAGATATATTATAATATTGCAGTGTATGATTAAATTATAATATAATTATGAAGATAACAAAAGAAGTATTCTCTGAAATGCTAAAAAATGAAAAGTTAAGGATGACAGCAACTATTGCTATGGGTCATAAGACAGTAGAACAGGTTGTAACTGAAACATCTGAATTTTTTGTACAATTTTATCTACCTAAAGCCCATTGTAAAAAAGTTGCTTATGCGATGTATGAAAGTATTGCTCAAGATGAAATAAATAGAGCTAAGGTAATTTCTAATACCAGCCTGGAGTTATGATAAACTATTTCTCATTCAAGACTCAAGACACCGACCGACCAATAGGCATCAAAGGTTCTAATCAAGAAACATTCAAGGTCATAATGACGGACAATAATGGTAGGCAGTACGTCGAAAAGAATTACGAGGGGCTGGGAGTGTTCCAAGGTAAAGACTACTTTCAGCTACTAGCAGAGATGAACGGATACCAAACAAGAGAAGAGGGCATTGATTTAATATTCTTTGATCGAGAACGCATCTCGCCATCTATCTCAGAAAGTGGCGAATATTTTGAGGGTGCTGCGCCCGAAATGCAGAACATTGAAGTAACAATATTTTAACCAAGGGGAGGGCGTTTAGCTCTCCTCTTTTAGTACGTAAGATTATGGCAGGATATGACGCACCAGTTGAGCTTAGAACTTTAGAGAAGATGCTCAATAATTTCACATATAGTAATGGCTTTGATATAAGCACAGTATTTGACGATTGGTTACGATTCATAGTCAATAACTTTAATACCAATCCAAAACCCGATCCAACTTGGAAGTATACCAAAGATCAAAATCTAATATTTCATAATATGATGTGTGAGTGGATTCAAGTAATGGATAACCAAATCGAGCAAGATGACAAGATCAATGATTTTGGAGAGACTCGTGGATGGTATGATGTATTTGGAGAACTCTATGAGGCTTGTGTCGCAGGAAAAGGCAGACGAAGTAATAGTGGTCAGTTTTTTACTCCAGCACATTTATGCGACCTTATGACGAAAATTAATTGTGACGATGATAAGATAGTAGGTAAGAAGATAAGTGATCCAACGTGTGGAAGCGGTCGCACATTACTATCTTTTCACGTCTCCTCTCCTGGTAACTATCTATATGGAGAAGATCTCGATAGAACGTGTTGTTTAATGACAGTAGCTAATTTTATTATACATGGTTGTGTTGGCGAGGTTGTATGGCATAATTCTCTTATTCCAGACTCTTGGAGTGGAGGCTGGAGGGTCAACGAACAACTTAACCGACCATTCTCTTCGTTATATGGCATTCCGCACATGAGAGAGATTGAGAAAGAGGATAGTTATGTAATACGGATGTGGGAGAATCGAAAACAAGAGTTGCAAGATAAAATTATCGAGAAGGGAAATACAGGACCAATATTACCGATTAAAGAAAAGATAGATCGTAGTAATGAAAATGTGTTTCAGTTGAATCTGTTTGAGTAATAGCATAATTATATGAACTCAATAAGAAGGGTAGGAGAGGGGAAATAAAAAAGGACTAAATTAGGTTTAGTCCCTAATTTAGTCCCTTGTCTGGGTAAATGCTTGATAATCAAGCTTCTTTGCGGAGAGAGAGGGAACGAGTTTTCGCATGTTTTTGCGAGTTAACTCTCTCATTGCTAGTATGTTGAGTTTTGCATGACTCTTATGGCACCGATTTTACATACAATTTCTTCTAGTATATTACTTCGTTTTGCATACATGAACTATATAACTATTTGTTGAATTCTCTGTGTGGAAATAGGTCTATATGACTACTATTGATCTAAACGCTATGGCTAGCTATTTTTAAGTACTCCATACTTCAACTCTGATCGAAATATATGATATACATAAGCAGAGCTTTGAATGTAAAGCCCGCTCTGCTCCATGCAAAGTTTACTAAATAGCTCGGAGTTATGTAGTAGAAGTAGTGCTTCTTGCATACTTATTCCATCATCCTCCATTAGATAACATACGATATCTTTTGATATACCCTCCACGAGATATTGCATTTTATTAGTCATAATTTTACAAGATATTTTAGTGACTTTGTTGTATGAAATAAATATTGTGACGATATTTTCTTTTGTTTGTACAGCAAAGGTAATATGAGTTTCCTAATTTGGGAACTTATTATGCATAAATATTCTCCTTGTATGATTTTAATTTAAAATTCACATATTCTCTTAGTGCTTATCTCTTCGTACCCATTTTTAGAAGCTCACGTAATGGGATATCATTTCTTAGACTTTCATATCCTTTTAATTTATATAGTTTCATGACTCTAGAATATGGATCGTAATAAGCAATATCAAATCTAGCTAAGAAATTGTAAGTAATATAGCCATCTTTGGGTTTATCACTAATATTTACGTCGTTAATATAAATTGGAATATATGAGATCATTTCATATGAATTTAGACTAAAAAGAGAGTCACAAGTAAAGCTATATACTCTCATTTGATCCACTTTATTATGGTAGTCTCCCTGAAATTTGACACGCTTTACAATATCATTAAACATTTTAGCAGATACACCTAAAGAATCTGATGTCACAAGCTTTATATCAAAGGGAAAAAATGATTTATCTTTGAAACTCATTCCAGAACGCATTCCTGTATCAAGAAGTAGATTCAAAAAAACAGATCCGACTTTAACTTTATACATATGGCGCATATTTTTTGACCAAAACGAATGAGTGCCAATAAACTCAACAGAGTCCGTAATTACATAATCTTCAAATGACAGCGGAGTACTAGATAAAGCCAAGCGTTTATCTGTAATATGAATTGCAGAGTAAAACTTACTTGTAATATCAGTACCTAGTAGTGGTAAACTATCAAGTCCATGAGTAATCAGAAGGTCACAGGCTAGAACTATATTACCTATATTTATTTTAGTTTTTTCAGCTAAATAGTAGTCATATGTACCACATGCCATAGGGTTTAATTCATCCTCTTCACCAAAATTACTTTTAAATGTATCTACTGAAGTTATTTTAGTCGAGTCGTAGGCAATATCTAACTTTTTTGCTAATTCAGAGCCAATAGTCGTAATACTAGAACCCGTATCCAAAAAAAAGTTAATTACTGTATCACCAATTGTTACAGGGACAAAGATTCCATAATCATCTGCCTTAATTACAACCTCTGTATTTTGTTCTTTAGTCTGAGAGCAGGATGCACATAGACCAACTATTATTAAAAAGAAAAGTAATTTTGTTTTCATACAATTTTTTTTAGTTTTATCTAAATTAGTGTTCTTCAAATTATTCAGTTGCTTTGCATGTAAATATGACTTTCGACCATTGATGAAAGGCTGATGATAAGAGAGTCTTAGATGCTATTTACGGGTGACTTTATAGCTATTAATAATTCATTAAGATTTTACCTTATGCAATATATGAATTATAATTGCATAAACAAGTAGAATATTGCATATTATTAACTATTAGAAGTTTTGTCTATAAACAGATGTCGTTTATTGTAATTTAATCTATATGCGAGCTTATTCAATCACGTCAATTTACAACATTATTTTCACTTCTCATCATAATCCGCCGGAGTCTCTCCCCAAAGATCTTTCTCCCAGTGAATCACTTTGATAGTCTCCACCTCAGCGGCCATGATATCCAGAAATAGCTCAGCTTTCAATAAAGGAGCATAGCGCTTACGAGAAGCGGTCCGCTTATCCCGAATCCAAGCGATTGCAGTACGGCTGTCGCAATAAATCACCCTTGGCGTGTAGTTGTGTCGGAT
>CAMQVY010000078.1 GCA_947038405.1 uncultured Rikenellaceae bacterium
TAATATATACACCATTTTAGTATTATGGAGTTAATTGATTATACAATGGGGGATTTGCTCAACAAATGGGCAAAAGAGAAACCTTCGCATGATTTTTTAGTATATCCTGATAGAGGTTTACGCTTCACATATGAAGAGTTTAACCAAAGGGTAGACAATTTAGCTAAATCTTTTTTAGAATTAGGAGTAAAAAAAGGTAGTAAAGTTGGTGTTTGGGCTAAAAATGTTCCAGACTGGTTAACCGTACTATTCGCAAGTGCAAAAGTAGGAGGCATACTCGTTACTGTAAACACAAACTACAAAAGTAGTGAAGTGGAGTATATAATGAAAAATGCCGATATACATACAATGTGTATCATAAACGGATACAGAGATAGTGACTACGTTGAGATGATGTACGATCTTGTCCCTGAACTGAAAACATCGCCTCGTGGAGAACTAAATAGCAGTAAATTTCCTGAGCTGAAAAATGTCATCTACATGGGGCAAGAGAAGCACAAAGGACTATACAGTACATCTGAGCTAATCCTTATGGGTAGTTATCTTGACTCTGCAAAGTTGAAAATTGCAGAACAACAAGTAGATAAACATGACGAAGTGAATATGCAATACACTTCAGGTACAACTGGATTTCCGAAAGGAGTTATGCTTACTCACCACAACATTCTAAACAATGGACTTGCAACAGGGTCATTTATGGAGTACACTGGTGAAGATAAACTTCTCACTTGTGTTCCACTATTTCACTGTTTTGGGTGTGTACTTGCCCTATGTGCTGTGTTGACTCATGGTGCAACAATGGTTATGGTTGAAGATTTTGACCCATTAAAAGTTCTTGCATCGATACACAAAGAGCGTTGTACTATACTTTACGGAGTTCCTACAATGTTTATAGCTGAACTTTCGCATCCAATGTTTGATATGTTTGACTTAACATCTCTTAGAACAGGAATTATGGCTGGAGCTGTTTGCCCTATCGAGACGATGAACCAAGTTATGGATAAAATGCACTGTAAAGTGATTAGTGTGTATGGATTAACTGAGACCTCTCCAGGAATGACTGCGACGAGAGTTTCGGATACAGTAGAGGCTCGATCAACAACCGTTGGGACACCATTTCCTCATGTTGATGTAAAAATATTAGATCCCGAAACGGGAGAAGAGTGCCCTGATGGAGTTCAAGGTGAGATCTGTTGCAAAGGATATAATGTAATGAAGGGATACTACAACAATCCTGAAGCTACAAGTGACGTGATTGACAAAAATGGATATTTACACTCTGGCGACCTCGGACTTAAAGATGACAAAGGTTACTTCCATGTAACGGGTCGTATTAAAGAGATGATTATTCGTGGAGGAGAGAATATATATCCTCGTGAGATAGAGAACTTTCTTTATAATATGCCTAAGATTTTGGGAACAGAGGTTGTTGGACTCCCTAGCCCTAAATATGGCGAAGAGGTTAGTGCATTTATTAAAGTTAAGAGTGGAGAAACACTAACAGAAGAGGAGGTAAAGCTATTTTGTAGAGGAAACATTGCAAGATATAAGATACCTAAATATATATTCTTTGTAGAGGAGTTTCCGATGACTGCGAGTGGAAAGATTCAAAAATTCCGCCTACGTGATCTAGGTCTTGAGTTACTAGAAAAATCTAATATCACAATCATATAATAAAATAAAAAGCAGGTTTCAATATTTGAAACCTGCTTTTTATTATTTAGATATTATAACCGTTGAATCTTTAATTATTTGTAAGGCATTTGGACCTTCACAAAAAAGAAGATCTAAAATAGATAGATTAGGAGCAAACGGATGTCGCTCACTAAACACCTGCCAATACTCTACAGCTTTAAAATCAACATCGGGTTTTACATCTTTTACTTTAGGGGAAATCCCTCCCCTCCAATCTTCATCAAACTCTGCTGCATCAACGTAGCTCTCAGAGTATACAGGTTTTACATCTGACCCTATCAACCTCAACACACACTCCAATAATACAGAGTTAAATTGGTATAACGTATCATACCTCTCTTTGTATATAGGCTCTAGCGCATCAACATAGTAATCAAAATATGGAGAACTTTTATACGAAGATGATATAGCTTTCCAGTGCTGAGATTGCCACCTCTTAGAGTAATCAATCTCTGTATCCATCAAACTACTTTTATTCGCGTTACTCCCCTTAACAGTCTGAATACTTAGAGACTTCACCCCATCAGCAGTCATTATTTCGCAACGATTACGAAAACTCTGTTTTACATAGTTCTCACATGGATCGATTATACAATCGCCCTGAATCAATTTACTAAAGTATTGTATGTTACCTAAATAGGTTAGTGATAATATCTTCATTTTTTTAGTTTTTGGCGACCCAATCACCATTATCTTTGATAATTTGAATTAAATTCTCTATGGCATTCTCTTGATGAATTGCCCTACCTATAACTTGCTTACCTTTATACAGCGTAACCAAACCTCGTCCAGAACCAACATATCCATAATCAGCATCTGCCATCTCTCCAGGGCCATTAACAATACAACCCATTACTGCAATTTTCAACCCTTTAAGATGAGAAGTTCTCTCTTTAATCTCCTTCAAAGTTGATTGCAGATCATAAAGAGTACGACCACAACCCGGACAGGCAATATACTCTGTCATAGAGATCCTCACTCGAGATGCCTGAAATATAGACAACCCAAGCTCCGTAAGTTGTTCCTGAGTAAAGATTGAACTACCGCCACAATCATTCTCTATATATATACCATCAGCCAATCCATCAAGCAGTATAGGACCAAAGTCTGAAGCTGATTTTATTGCAAGTTCATCAAAATCAGTCTCACTATATTTTTTATGTAGAATAACAGGACGTAGATCTCCCTTACTTGTCATATTCAATATTGCACTTCTCCACTCAGAAACACAATTTTCATTAAGACTAGTAAGTAGTAAAACCCTTCCCGACTCTATACTCTTCATATCATCAGATGACATCTCAGAGTGTAATCTTGGGAGCTGATTTCCACCTAGAGTTCCAACACAAACACTCTCTCTACGCATATATTCATACGGAGAGTATATTGAGGGATCTAGTATCTCATCAATACTGTCATGCTCTTTTTTTGACTCAAAATATCTCACAATAGCGTGTCCTACAGGAATCTCATTTTTAGGAGATTCTGTCAATGAAACTCTAATTGTATCTCCGATACCATCAGCTAATAGTGCACCTATCCCAAGGGCAGACTTAACCCTCGCAGCCAATGCGTCACCAGCCTCAGTAACCCCAAGGTGTAGCGGAAATTTCATTCCTTCGACTCTCATTTGAGAAACTAGTAGTCTGTAAGCGTGAACCATCACCCTAACATTACTAGATTTTATCGATACCACGACATTAAAAAAGTCACACTCGACGCACTCTCGTAAGAACTCCATTGCAGATGCAACCATACCTTGAGGTGTATCTCCATACTCCTCAACAATATGCGACGAAAGAGAGCCATGATTTACACCAACCCTCAACGCAGTATTATTACATTTACATATCTCTATTAATTTGCGGAACTCCCCATTATTATTACTAAAATTACCTGGATTAATCCTCACTTTATCAACAGACTCTGCTGCAATA
>CAMQVY010000079.1 GCA_947038405.1 uncultured Rikenellaceae bacterium
AATTAATAGAGACTTGGATTACTAGCTGAATTTAAATGTGTTTGAGAATTTACAGGAAAAGTTAATATATTGTTTACATAATAAACATCGGCAATTCCAGCTGCCCAAATTCCATAAGTCATATTACTAGCGTGTCCATAACCAATAGTATGGCTTAGTTCATGGAATATGGTATTACATGAGTAGTAATCCATGTAATGACGATAAAAGACATATTGTGCAACTCCCCAAGTCCTGCCACCACCCATACCTAAAACACCATGTCCTGTGTATACTAATCCTACGTCATATCCTGAATGATTTAGAAAGCGTTGCGTAATAGTGGTTACATCAATTATATCACCTTTACCTTTATTACCATATAATTGCCCTTGAAAGGACGCTAAGAACGTCTCAAATCCTGATGAAGAAAACATATATGCGGCGTTAGTTAATATAGCTATACTCTCTCTAATGTGCACTGGGCGAATACCCATCCAATTACCTGCTGGTCCGCCATTTGGCATATCAGGATTACCTCCAAACGATTTGAATGTTATCCTCCAATCACAACGAATGGTTTTAATCTTCTCAAAATATATGTCGGGAGATTCCATTGACAAAATAGCATTATGAAGATTATTTATATTACTCTGTAATATAGATACATATTTATTACTTCTAGTTTTAAATACGGACTTCTCATCTATTAGTATGTCAAATTTTGCATCAGAGAATGCGGGAATACTATCTAAGAAAGCAATTAGCACCTCCTCTTTAAAATCTGGAAATTTAGCCCAGATCCCAACATTTTGCACTGCTAAGGGAGAATAGAAGCGTGTGTGTAGCTTATTATCATCAGTAATACTTATCTGAAGAGGTTTATTGATGATAAATGAACGTTGCTTTGAGTCATAGAACACAGATTTGCTTTCCGAATCTTGTAATATTTTAGGTCTAACCTCAGAGTCGTGTACTTTACTACTTACATACATTATTCCTGAATTAGCATCTGGATGATTGGATATATTAATATTAATCGTGCTTTTTACTCCTCTTCTTAGCGCAGTACTAGTATTACCTACAAAAATATTTTGATACTTAACCCTTTCGTGATTTATAGTCTCTGTTTTAATATTAAAGTACACTGGATCAGCGGTTACACTAGGAAGTGTATATAACGTACTATTATGCTCTATATCAGCATCTTCTACAACCAATTGTACGCTTCCAGACAAACCACCATCAACAGATAGTGAATTGTGGACTAAAGTAGGTTCTAACGAAACTGAAACTTTAGTCAGAATATTTCTAACATATTCGTTTGGAAATTTAGTTTTTAATTCGACAGCAGTGAGGACATTGCTAAGTATAACCTCAGTATTGAGTGATGTAATATTACCAACTGTGAACTGACACTTGCCAAAAACAATACTACGATCTTCCAGCATACCAATATTATCTTTTGAAAAATGGATCCACGTGTCACTCTTATGCTTAATATCGGAAGCAACTATAAATCCATCTTCTTCAAGAGCTGGGGTATAGGCTAATACAAATAGTTCATATTGACCAGGTCTAACAGGTTCAATTGTGATTCTTTGTAGCTGTGTGTCATACGAGGTAAATATATCATTGAGAACATTACCTTGTTTGTCTGATAGAAAATATTTTACTTTATGATTACCAATAGATTTTGTCTCTATTTTATCTAAGTGTTCATTATTATCCGATAATTTAAGATGGAATTGAATTTTTTCAGTAGTTAGAATGTCGTCAATATCATTTTTTTGACAGCTACTTACACCAAATACTATTAACAGGAGTATTATAGCGATATTATGATTTAGTTTTAATATCATTTATATTATTCAATTAGGTGCTTTACAGGTGTTTTTACACAGCGAATCACTCTTGTTTTACTCGAATTATGAGCTTGTACTGTTGCATAGTTCCCACTATGGTCAAAAGTGAAATATTTACCACCATTGGGGTTAATAATACCCATTATCACAGAGTTGTAAGAAATACCAGTGGGGCTAAATTGATGTCCCATTCCTGTAAGGGCAAGAGATACTTTGGTTGATTTTTCCGTTATTTTAGTGTGCATTACATTAGTTACGATAATACCATCTATAGTAATATTATCTCGTATATGCCTTTCAATAATAAACCTAATATTAGAACTTGATGTATATTCTACTGGACTACCGTCAGAAGGGAGACCAAAACGACCTGTTTCGTGCAATATTGCACCGATCTCCTTTAAGGTCGGCACCTGATACCCACTGGGACAGTGAAGGTAGGGCGAAGCATTTGATAGGTCTCCATTGGCATATAGGGAATAACCGTTGTAGTTCAGTACATTATTAATAACATCTTTATGTAGATACATTCCCTCTTGTGATCGACCTTTATAATTAGCTCCTGAATAGTATATATACTCATCAACACTGCATGTTTTGAGGTATTCGAATGTATCATCAAGATCCTTATCAATACTTATTTGGTCTTCATACTTTTTAGAATTCCCTCTCATATTATGCTTTGCCCAGTGTCGACCTGCAATGAAAACAGATGGTATAGACTCTCGTTTACGTGTAAATTTAAACTCCTCAATCAATCCATCCTTATACGTAACTTTGATTCTTGATTCTTGATTCTGCCCCTTTGCCTCAGCATCATTTGGTTTAAAAAAACCATGTATTTCAGTGATTGAAGGTTCCGTTTTATCAATTTTAAGCCAGTTAAAATCAGGATCGCTAGTTTCGCAAGTCACATCAAGTGGCTCTTCTGAAGTTGTAAAGTTTGCAATTTTACCATCAATATAACCATTAAAATCGATATCGAATCCTTTAACTTCACCACTTTCATTTAAATCAGGAAAACTTGTTCTATATGGATATTGCGCAACTACTATGTATCGGTCATAAACCTGAGAAGCATTTTTGTCTTTTATGTAGATACGAGAGTATGATATTTTGTCGTTTATATCTTTACTGTTAACTACAAGTGTGAATTTATTGCCAAGATAACTAGCTTTACTGGAAGGTGATATTGGCTTTATTGTTATATCACTATCTGTCATTAGCTCAGTTTCAGTATCTGTATCAATAACTAGCATTCCGGTGGTACTAATAGCTGGAAGAAATATT
Organism: uncultured Rikenellaceae bacterium; assembly: GCA_947038405.1. Classification (GTDB taxonomy): domain Bacteria; phylum Bacteroidota; class Bacteroidia; order Bacteroidales; family Rikenellaceae; genus CAMQVY01. The sequence goes on from CAMQVY010000079.1 coordinate 3,135, forward strand.
GTATCTCTTGTTTTGCTGAAATTTACAACTGAGGAGAAGCTTGAATTAACAATATCAATTAGTGGTGCAAATGGCTTAGGATGTGCATCTAAGTCAAGACCTTCATCCCATGGAAGTGTAACTAACGTACCGTAAAGTGTTGCACCCTGACTATTAATTGTGATCATATATTTCTCATTGCGATTAATTTGTGTTGGAAGAGAAACTTCTAGTATGTTCTTCACGCCATTAATCTTAACATGGAAATCAACCTTTGAATTAGCATTATATGACTCATAAAGATAGATAAACCCCTCTTGAATAGTTGTGGATGTCGCTGTTAATTGGTCTCCACTTAACGTTGTAGATATCAATTTTGCATCTGAATGTAATAAATTATCAGATGGCAGGATATGCGCTCTATCAACAATATTTGAGATTACACATGAGTCTA
>CAMQVY010000080.1 GCA_947038405.1 uncultured Rikenellaceae bacterium
TGCCCAGATGGCGGAATCGGTAGACGCGCTGGTCTCAAACACCAGTGGAGCAATCCGTGCCGGTTCGATCCCGGCTCTGGGTACACAACAAAAAACGCTAACAGCTTATTAATAGCTTGTTAGCGTTTTTTGCATTATGTACCTTATCCTTTATGCTTCAATAATTTTTATCTCCTCGCTTGTTAGAGCATATAGCTCATAAACCATTTGGTCAATTTTATTATCAGTTGCAGCTATCTGAGATCTCATTGTATTACATTCTGCTTTGTAGTTATCGAAATACCCCTCCCACTCATCTTGCTGTTTTAAAGACAAACTGAATTTCTGTTTTTTTAGTTGGGCTAGTAAACCTTTAAACTCACCATCGTCACAATGCTCCAATGCTCCCGTCATCTTCAACCCATCGAAATTATCATTTAGTCTTCGTTGAAACTTTTTGTTTTTACTGTATAAGTTATTATTTAACTCAAGCATAATTTCTGCTTGCTCAATAAATGGCTGTTGTGCATGGATAGAAATAATTGGTATCGGAAGGCATTTACAATTTGCAATAAGAATCTTTTGAAATAGCTCCTTTTCTACATCCAAAAAACTATATGTATGATAAAAATTTATTGCACGAGAATTAATAATCGTAAGTAAATACTTATTATGTAAATTCCTGTTTGCAATAATAGCAAATCCTATCTGAGTGAAATATAAAGATTCATCAGTATATCCTGCATAAATCCTGGGAGGTATGCCTGAAACTATTTGACGAACAATAATACGTGGAGTAGTAAAAAACCTCTCATCTCTTGGTGCTCCTAGCCAACTTCCATATTTAATATATTCTTGACTTTTACTAGACACAGAATATCTAGTTATGTTTCCACCTCCAATAAGAGGCTTGTATAACTCATTAAGTTTATCTTCTGAATGATATGCCCTTGACTTGATAAGCTCCTCTGAATGCCCTTTATATTTATCATAAGGGGTAATGCCAAGAGCGAAGTCAGCATTCTCAACAAGAGGTACTCCTTGAGATTTTATTTTTTCTAATATTTCAATATGTTGCTTTGATGTATATATATTAAATAAACAATCTCTCTTCCAATCATTTTTATTAACAATGACTTTTCGAGAATTATCAATATCGTAAATAATCTCACTCTTCGCATATACCAATACATTTAAACTAGTCTCATTAAGTCTCTTTCTTATTCCAAGAATAATAGTTTCAACTTTAGCATCAACAAATATGCCATCAGGTAATTTAACAATATCTGTAATAGCAGGAAGTAATAGTTCTCTAATTTTTGAATAAGACGAATTCATTAAAATTGAATTTGGTATAATAAAAGACAAATAACCATCCTTTTTTATCAGATCATAAGCACGTTCAACAAATATAGAATATAAATTTATTCTATTTTCAGCAGTAAAATACTCTTTGAATAGGGCTTTAACATATACAGAATCTAACTGTTTAATATCTACGTACGGAGGATTTCCAATCACAACATCAAAGCCACCATTAGCAAAAATTTGCGAGAATTCTGTTTGCCAATCAAATGCTTTTTCTCCTGCAATAGAGGGGTCAGATATTAGAGAATTACCACATTTTATATTATTTGACAATGAGTTAAGTTTTCTTTGCGGCTTGGCAGTGCGTAGCCATAACGATAACTTTGCAATCTCAACACTCTCTTCGTTAATATCTACTCCAAAGAGATTATTTTCAAGTATAGAGGTTTCAATATCGGGGATAACCATAGAAACACCATGGATATTAGCACTCATTTCGTCTATTTGTCCATGCTCAGATATAAGAAAATCAAGAGCCGCATTTAAAAATGCTCCACTACCACACGCGGGATCGCAAATTGTTAATGACAATAACCAATTGCGATAGGCATTTAATTTAGATACTAGCTTTTTTAACGCTGGCTTCTTACGACTTTGATCTACAACGTAATCTTCTTCATTTATCTCAAACTCGGCTCTCTTCTCAAGGCATAGTCGACCGATTGTGTTCTCAACTATATAGGTCGTAATATAACGTGGCGTATAAAATACACCATCTTTTTTACGCCTCGAAACTCGTTTAGTTCCAGATACAATCTCCTCTGTAACCTCTTCAATCTCAGAAAGTGAATTCTCAAATATATGTCCTAAAATATTAACATCAACCTCAGTATCGAAATCGTATTTAGATATCTGTTCTGTGTGACTTGCCAATATATCATCTGAAATAGTAATGTTATCCAAGACCTCGTCAAAAGCAAATAATCCGCCGTTATAGGCATAAACGCCATGTTCTCTACTACCAATATTAAGAAGATGGAAATAGCCCTTAAATCTATCGTATAACCTCTGCCTTGGATTTAATGGATCTCTCATTAGACGCTCCCAGTTTTGGATATGTCCGAGTATTGTATTTGAAGGAAGCAACAGTTTATCCTCTGCAAAAAATATGAATAAGAGACGATCAAGTAACTTTTGTGTCTTCTTAAAAAGAAGTAATTTACTATATGTTGGATTATGTGCTACAATGTCCGAAAACAGCGCTCTCTTGAACTCTGAGTAGTCCTTGTATAGTTTATTCGTTATGGACTCTTCTTCGCTTAGAGACTCTTCTTTTATGCGCTGAGGTAGATCTACAGAGATGCTATCATAAGAGATAAGAAGATGTAATCTTACAAACTCAGCTTTGGTAAGTGAAAATAGATTAAACTCTTCACACTCCGTCTTATTGTCTATATAAAATCTTAGCTTTTCAAAGTTTGAGGTGATAACATATCGACAATTCACATGACCTGCCTTGTAATTGAAAGCTTGAGTATCAATATCCTTTAAATTTGGAGTTTTTAAGCTCTTTAGCTCTATTACTGCGGCAACAGCTCCTCCAACTAAAATAGCTCCGTCAGCTTTTTGACTATCTTGTTTATTCTTCTTCTCTGGAACAAGATTATAGTTAGGGCTTGGTTGTATTGTATAACCAAGTGTATTAACAAATAACTCTCTCAAGAAACCCTCTTGAAATTGCTCCTCTTTTATAGTACGTATATTATCCTGAACTTTTGCGTCAAGAAAATACGACACGAATTTAGAGTAAAGTTCATCTAACTTCTCTTTGTTAATCTGTATGTGTAATTTTAAATATTTATCTATTATTGTTTTCTGGAACATAATATACTATATTTTAATATTTAGAATATAATTCGCTTATAAAGCATCATTAATACTTCAAATTTGACTAATTATAGGTACAATATAGGAATAAAAAGAGTAAATTAATAATATTATTCACCGAATAATCCCAAGTTGTCTGCGATCACGCAGTGCCGCCCGCATAGGGCAGCTCCCTGCGTGTAGCAAACTAGACTATAAACTGCCCTATGCGGGCGGCACTGCGTGATCGCAGAGAACAAATATCTCAGTATAGGGTACAAAAAAAAGGAGCTG
>CAMQVY010000081.1 GCA_947038405.1 uncultured Rikenellaceae bacterium
TTCGGTAACCTATTTTTTATACCATACTAGATGTAGTTCGCAGAGGGGATACAGTTTATAAAATGATGAAGATATAGTAAAATCTGGGCACACGCTTTCGCTGTTGTACCCAAACTTTATTTTAATGGTAATTGAAATATTTTCAATGGCAGGGAATGGTGATTGTTTTTGTTTATTTTGCTTGAATCGGCTTTATATGCGTTGTTTGCGTAGTATGTTTGGTATCATCCTAATTTTACTAAATACAAAAACGAAATGATATATTACTTCTTGATATTGGGTGTAATCTTCGGATTTACACCCAATTTTGTTTTATGGGTGGAGTAGTTGCAATATGAGCAGATAGAGCAAAATAGGGATGTTTCTGTTTGATTGAGGAGTATTCAGCGCAAAGTTTCAATATCCGTATATCATCCACACCCACCGCAGAGCGATATTTGAGAAAAAAGCATAAAAAAACACCCAATTTCACAAACTGGGTGTAATATTGGGTGTAGCGTTACTAACCGCTTGATAATCAAGCTTATTGGCGGAGAGAGAGGGAACGAGTTCCTGCGAGTTAACTCTCTCATTGCTAGTATGTTGAATTTTGTGTGATTCTTATGGCACCGATTTTACATACAATTTTTTCTAGTATATTACTTCGTTTTGCATACATGAACTATATAACTATTTGTTGAATTCTCTGTGTGGAAATAGGTCTATATGACTACTATTGATCTAAACGCTATGGCTAGCTATTTTTAAGTACTCCATACTTCAACTCTGATCGAAATATATGATATACATAAGCAGAGCTTTGAATGTAAAGCCCGCTCTGCTCCATGCAAAGTTTACTAAATAGCTCGGAGTTATGTAGTAGAAGTAGTGCTTCTTGCATACTTATTCCATCATCCTCCATTAGATAACATACGATATCTTTTGATATACCCTCCACGAGATATTGCATTTTATTAGTCATAATTTTACAAGATATTTTAGTGACTTTGTTGTATGAAATAAATATTGTGACGATATTTTCTTATACTTTAATCCATTTACAAGCATATCTAAATCAATTATACCATCATCAAAATTACGAAATAATGTAGCAATAGTATCATCAGCAACGGGTCCAATGACAATGTCATAATCATGTCCATTGAAGTTTCTTGTACGACTTCTATTATTCAATATGAAGAGTGCCCACTCTTTGTCGGGCTCATTAAAGCACTTTATATTTAGTGTGCCATCTTCAGAGGCTCTATGCATATCAAACTCAAAAGTGGCTACCTGTGCCTCTCCTCCAAAAACTTGAGCTGTACGACGTGCCATTTGCACTGCTTGTAACTCTATCTCAGTGAGATAAAATCCTTTGCCAAAATCTTTGAAAGGCTTACATTTACTTAAGTCAATACTCTTAATCTCTGTATTTGTACCGTGATATAATTTCATTTTATACCTCCTCCATTATTTTCACAAACTATTGCCAAATCCTGCACTGTATCATCTATTGACAGTAGGTGTTGAGCATCGTAGTGATTTATTAGAAAGTCAACCCCCTTAAAGCGATTTAGATAGTTAACAGCAGCTTTAACGTTCATATCAAACTGCTTAGCAAAAGCATTGATGCATGCAATCACATAGCCCACAACTCGTTTGTCTGGATATTTTGTCGTAACTAAATTTACATCTAACTCTAAATCTAATGCTTCGGCAGCTTTTTGAAGTGATTTAAGTGTGACACTACCGCTCTCTATTTTTGAGATTTGGGCCTTACCTACACCTATTTTGCTACCAAGCTCCATTTGAGTCATATCTCTTCGCATACGTTCGTCGCGAATTAACATACCAATTTTAATTGCATCCATAGCTATTTTATTTTGTTTGTACAGCAAAGGTAATAAAAGTTTCTAAATTAGGAAACCTATTATACTGAAAATTTAACACTCAAATATTTGATAATAAGCGAAGATAATATTTCGATATTATCAGAATATACACTTTTGCTACATGTATGGATTTGCTTATAATAGCACAACACAGTATTAGAGATGCTCCTCTTATACTGTGTTGTTGTGTGTTATTATTTATCTGATGGATCTAGATATATGTTCTAATTATTTCGTGTAATTACACTTAGGACATACCCCTGATTCATCTAATGATATACCGCAAAGAGGGCATCTGTCGATTACATTATTAGTATTAAACTCTGCTGAAGCAACATTAACACCGCTAGTGAATGTGATTTTTGCAATGTTTAGTTTGTCTTTAAGTAGGTCATAAACAATTTTAATCATCCCCTCAATTGTCATTGTCTCTTTAGTTACAACAAGACGTGAATCTGGATATGCCGTTGCAAGTTCTGTTTTGAATGCTATGCCTTTCATTTTGTTTTGAGGATGGCCATTCTTAATACCTTGTGCTTCATATACATCTAAAATTGCAGGAAGAAGGGGATCGTCTTCTCTAAGGATTAGTGAGTGGTCAAAATTTTTCAATACAGACCAAGCTATCTTTTGAATCTCATTACATGGATATACCATATTTACACCCTCGTTAACACTGTCTTCAACTTCAATAGTTAATGTACCTGTGTGTCCGTGAAGGTATTGAGCCTCACCTTGAAAACCGAAAAATCTGTGTGCGTATTGTAAGTCAAATGTTGTTATACTTCTCATAATGATTAATTTTAAGTTATTACTAATTATTTTACTTTTGTCTTAATGACGTTGTTATCTGAATTGATATCTTATCTACCTGATTATTTATTCCAATTTTGTCTAGCACTCGTTGTTGTATAAGCTGAGTAAGTTCTGGATCGTCCATATCTATTATCAATTGTTCCGGCGTGATAATGTGGTGATGTTCATGCATATTAATATCATAATATATTTTACCATTTGGGTGATTAATCTTCGCTAAAAGCTCATGATCGCAAAAGGAGTTCAGAATCCGATATATAGTCGAAATAGTTATCTCTGAATTTGCTTGCTGCGTCTTTGTAATAATCTCTTCTATTGATGCATGACATAGCTCACCAACTATATCATATATGAGCATTCGCTGTGGAGTTACCTTAAGTCCCTTGCTCCTCATCTTGTTACTTGTATTCATATTATCAATCTTTTGTGCTACAAAGTAAATGATAATTATTCGCAATTGCAAATAATTCGCAACATTTTTTTTAGGAATGCGAATCAGTAGTTGAAAACAATCCTCTGGTTAATATTTTAATTTACTGATAGTCAGTTAATTGTGTTGTTGGCGTGTTTTAAATCTACTTCAAAACAATTTTTCAGAATAATATTCATTTACAGATCGGAAGAGCACACGTCTGAACTCCAGTCACTCCGGAGAATCTCG
>CAMQVY010000082.1 GCA_947038405.1 uncultured Rikenellaceae bacterium
GCTTTTATTTCCATGATGATGAAATGGTTATAAAGAATATTTTTAAACAGACTCTTATAAAACGACGGCACAATTTACTTCGCAATCCCATCGCAGTCATATATTTGGCGATGGTACGCTCGGATATATAATTATACTTTGTCGAGATCTCAACCGCTAGTCGTGGAGAGCCGTATCGCCCCTTAGCTGTTGCATACTCTTTATGAATGAGCTTCTCGATAGCCTCACGACGCTGACTACGAAGAGCAATGCGCCCCAATCGATAATGATAATAGGAAAGTGGTGCTATTTTAAAGTGCGAGCCATCAATTCAATAGGATAACGACCTCTATTGTAATCTATGAATGCATCCATTACTTCTCTAGTTTTGAAAAGATGGCTATCGCTTTTTTTAATATTTCCAACTCTAACTCTCTTGTGCGTAGTTGTTTCTCAAGCTCTTTAACACGTCGCTGATCATCGCTGAGCCGTTCAACGCTGTATCCTTGAAAGCTAGCGCTACCATACGATTTTATCTCACTGTGCCAGCTATAGGTTCGATCAACACTGACACCAAGCTCTTTAGCTAATTCCTTGACTGAACTACGCTCGTAGCTCAGCTCGACTGCACGCTATTTGAAGCTGCGAACATGTACCCTTTTTGTACTCATTTTGCTAAGTTAATTATTTTTGCTTAACTACGTCTACAGGTAAAGGTAGGAATTCCACATTTTTTGTGGCTGACAATTTTGTGTAAATGTAGGCACTGTAAAAATATTGTATAAATAGAGATCCGAATCTTTCGACCCGGATCTCTATTTATACAATATTTTTTACAGTGCCCGAAATTACAATGTAATGACCTTTACATTTATCATTACACCCTTTGCGTCCTCCACCCAAAAAGTAATTACCTCTTGGCTATCTTCTCTTAGCTCTACCTCCCATTCAGACATGTCTGCTTCGCCAGTTAGAGTCACAATTTCGGCTATTTCATCTGCTGTGAATTGACTCTTAATAAGTTCGATTAGATCGTCATCGTTCATATCAATCTCAATACTAATAAGCTCGTATTTTTTGTTAAAGGCCAACTCTTTCTCGATATCTGTTTGAGTAAATAAAATCTCAACTTCATAAGTTCCATCTTCGTCATCGGCTTCAAAGTCTACGATGATAGCATCTGAGTAGTGGTTGTTGATATAATCGGTAAGTTGTTGCGGGCAAGGCAGATTCTCCTCATCGTCATCAGAGCTAACCACATCTTTAACTAAAACACCACTGGTAGCGAAGTAAAGCTCGCGCTCCAATTCTCCTTTTTCAATTTCGATTTTCACAACCGTATCATTTGAATTGTTATCTCTTTGTAGTAGATCTACATCATCTATTTGATAGGCCTCCGTGAAATAGATACTCTTTTTCCAAGTGGTAAATACAGCATTGAAGTCCTGCTCTAATTCGGCCATAGAGAGTTCCAATTCGATCAAGCCACATGATCCTTGTGGAGTGTACCACACCTCGTTTAAATTACCAGGTTTTGCTTCAGTACGACTTTTTGCCGTCAAGTCAAAACTAGCTACGTGGTAATTATTTTTCTCGATCCACTTTACATTCGTTGCATTAGGAAACTGTTTAGCAAAAGCAGAACTTACTACTTCAGGTAGGTTGTTATTTGACTCAATTTTAGGTGACTCATTTTTATTGTTACATGCTGACATAAAGATTGTTGCAACTCCTAAAAGGAGTATTAGTAAATTTGTTTTCTTTTTCATAATCATTATTTATTAGTTTCAAGGTTCAAAGATATAATCCAAATCTAAATTAATTCTGAAGTTTATGAATAAATAAAGATTCTACATTAAAAGCTTGCTTATCTATATCTGAATACGTACATTTGCTTGTTCTATTATATAAAATTTATAAATATTGCTATGAATATTCTTATTATTGAAGATGAATACGAACTCCTCAATTCGATGATCAGTTATCTAAAGACAGAAGGATACCACACTGAGTCTGCACGTAACTTTACCTCTGCTTTAGAAAAGTTTGAACTATATCAGTACGACTGTATAATTATTGATATCACCCTTCCTGATGGAAGTGGTTTGAATTTAATACAACACCTTAAAACACACAATAACCCTGCTGGGATTATTATAGTATCAGCTCGGGATTCGATAGATGATAAGATAAATGGACTAGAGATTGGTGCCGATGATTATTTAGCTAAACCCTTCAACCTCTCTGAACTGAATGCTCGTATCAAATCCATCATTCGTAGACGTTGTTTTGAGGGGTGTAATGAGTATCACTTTAACGAAATTTGTGTTAATATAGAATCTAGGCGCTTCCTCATTCATGAACAGGAACTTATTTTAACTCGTAAGGAGTATGACATTTTGCTATTTTTCCTCATGAGTAAGAATAGGGTACTAACCAAAGAGATTATTGTAGAGCATTTGTGGGGTGACATGATGGGCTTATCATCCGATTCATTTGATTTTATCTACACACACATAGCCAACTTGCGCAAAAAGATGCTTGACCTAGGTGGTTGTGATTATATTAAATCAGTTTATGGAGTAGGATATAAATTCAGTGACAAATGAAATTAGCTAAAATTTACAGACGATATGCTATTTACACCTTGTTGGCAGTGTTGATATTTGGCAGTGTGACTCATTATTATGTTTTTCGCTACACTATTCACCTCTCAACAGACGATGTGCTTCAGGAGTATCGGCAGTGTGTGTTAGATTATGCGATGAAAAATGATGCGCTTATATCATTGCAGCAGCTAGAGATGAAACATAACCGAATGCTCTTCTCTGAAATAGAACAAGAGCTTGGTGGCGAGCAGGCTATTTATGATTCGATTATTTACTGCTGTCATCAGCAAGAGAAGGTGGTATACCGAGTCCTAAATTTTGATGTTAAGGCAAATGGAATTCTCTATAAAGTTACATTAAGCCAATCGACTCTCGAAGAGGATGATTTGATTATTGCAGTGATTATATCATTAGTTTTACTCTTACTCTTTTTTATGGTAGCCTCATTTTTAGTCTCCAATTACTACATAGGTTTACTTTGGAGACCCTTTTACAAGCTTTTATCATATTTGCGGCGTTATAAGGTCGACAGACGGAATATAAACCCACCTTCTTATAGCGGTATTGACGAGTTTGATGAAATTAATAGGGCTGTACATAATATGATAGTCCAGATACACAATGACTATAAGTCGCTGAAAGAGTTTGCGGAGGATACTTCACATGAATTGCAAACCCCCTTGTCGATTATTAAGGCTAAATTGGAGTTGCTTCAACAAATGGAGT
>CAMQVY010000083.1 GCA_947038405.1 uncultured Rikenellaceae bacterium
ATCTATTATGGCACTACCGCAGTAAGCACGAAAGTCTTATTGCCTTTAGTAATTCACAATATTATGAAAATAAACTCTTAACATTCCCATCCCCTGATGATATAAAGAGTAAAGTTACATATCAATCTATTGATGGATTTTACGATAAAGGCAGGAGTCGCCAAAATAGAGCAGAAGCAGAGGCTATTGTAAATGAAGTTATATCTCGTCTTGAAAATCCAGAATTATCAAATCGCAGTATTGGTATTGTTACTTTTAGCTCAACACAACAAATACTAATAGAGGATTTGTTAAATGATGCTTTTGTCACGAATCCTACTTTAGAGGAAAAAGCTCAGAATTGTAGTGAGCCTCTATTTGTTAAGAACCTTGAAAATGTACAGGGAGATGAACGAGATATTATTTTATTCTCTGTAGGGTATGGACCAGACAAAGATGGTAAAGTATCTCTCAATTTTGGTCCACTTAATAGAGATGGAGGTTGGAGAAGACTTAATGTAGCTGTTTCAAGAGCGAGATATGAGATGAAAGTATTCTCAACTCTACGTTCTGATCAGATTGATTTGGCTCGTACCTCTTCCGAAGGTGTCGCTGGATTAAAAGCGTTCTTGGAATATGCCGAAAAAGGCAAGAACTCATTTAGCATCTCTTCGTCATCTGCATTTTTGAAGAACGATTCTTTAATTAACATAATTGCAGAGAAAATTAAGGAACAAGGATATGAAGTAAATGCAAATGTAGGTTGCTCTGGATATCGTGTTGATATTGGTGTGATTGATCCATCAAATAGATCTGAATATATTCTTGGTATAATTTGTGATGGGGAGAACTACAAATCAGCAAAGAGTTGCCGAGATAGAGAGATTATACAAAATGATGTTTTAAGACTATTAGGGTGGAGTGTTCACAGGATATGGTCTATGGATTGGATAGAGAACCCAAATAGAGTTATCAATGGTATTATTGATGCAATCAAGTTAGCGTTAACTAAAGAAAAATCTATTGAAGAACCCGTTATAGAGATAAAAGCAGATATTAAGTTAGCTGAAATTGAAACTATATCTAATCAGGAAGAAATCATTGAGAGTGAAAAAAGTTTATATCAAATAGAATACAGCACCTCTCCGATTATTTTGTGTGGTGTTTATCCTGAAGAGTTTACCTATGGTAATTGGAATAGCCTAATATGCAAACAAATTAATGATGTTATTGATTGCGAAGCCCCTATTAGTCGAGAGCAATTGTGCAGGCGAGTATTATCAATGTGGAATATTTCTCGAATAGGTAGCCGAATAGATGTTCATTTTAGTATGATTTTCAAACAGATGAATTTGAAAATTACTGGTAATGGGAAAGAGCAATTTTTATGGAAAGAGAATCAAGACCCATCCGAATATATGAATTATCGTGTAGGATATAGCGTTGCATCTGATATTGCTCCCGAAGAAGTTAGTGTAGCAGTAAAAGAGATTCTCGAAAATCAAGTTAGCTTATCAAGGGAAGATCTCATACGAGAGGTTGCTCACATTTTTGGCTATACTCGTTTAGGTACTATAGTGGTAGCCTCAGTGCAACGTGGTATTGATAAAGCTATCGAACGTAGTTTCGCAAGAGAAGAAGATGACAGGGGCAGCATTGTTTAATTGAAAAAATAAAAACTATATATTATGGAATACAAATTTAATAGAGGTTCTGAATGGAGGAAATGGGATTTACATATCCATACACCATATTCAATATGTCAAAATTATGGAGGAGAATATTACTTTGATAAATTTATAGACGCATTGGAGAGGTTGCCCAAAGATGTCAAAGTTATAGGAATAACAGACTATTATTTTATTGATGGTTATGAAAAAGTTATGCAGTATAAGAAAAAAGGAAGATTGGAAAATATTGATAAAATATTCCCCATCTTAGAGTTTCGAATAGATACATTTGGCAGTACTAATGAAAATAAATTAAGTAAAATTAATCTTCATATTCTTTTTGATATTGATGAGAGCAACTTAGCTAATGAAATAAAGAAAGTTAAGGAAGAGTTTATTGCATTAATACCTATTTCAGTGTTAGATGAACATAAAACAAAAATGCTTTCCATTGATAATTTTACAGGAGCTGGGGGCGGAGACTTAAAGAATGGCTTTGAGTGCTCTGTACCACCTACTAGACAAGTATTCGAATTAATAAACAGTAAGTCTTGGAAAGATAAAATAGTTTGTTTTGCAGGCTATAAGGAATGGTCAAACTTAGATAAAAACAATCAACTAAAACCCATAAAAGAGGACTTATATAGAAATGTGCTAGCCTTTCTTAGTGCATCACCAAGAAGTAAATTTGAAAAATGTCAAGAATGGTTAAATTCTTATGGCGATAAAAGATTATTACACTCGCAAGATATTCACGATTTTGTAACCTTAGATACAGCAAATGAAGTAGAGGGCGTACTAATTGCAAGTGAACAATATTATTGCGATACGTGGATTAAAGCAGACCCAACATTTAAAGGACTTAAACAAGCATTAATTGAGCCACATGAACGGGTGTTTGTCGGAGATAAACCACTCATATTTGATAAAATAGATCTGAATAAAACTAAGTTTATTGACAGTCTACAAGTTACGCCTACTAAAGAATATAGTGGTAATTATGGCGAATGGTTTAATTTTAACATTCAACTTAACCCTGGATTAGTTGCAATTATTGGCAATAAAGGATCAGGTAAAAGTGCTATCGCAGATATGATTGCATTATGTAGCAATATAGAAAATCAAGATGATTTTTCATTTCTTCATAAAGATAAATTTAGAGGAAAGAATAAACCTGCAAAATACTTTGAGGCAAAATTATTATTTAAAGATGGAGCATCCTCTATAAAGAACTTAAATGATTCTGAAATAGATAATACCAATAAACTAATCAAGTATCTCCCTCAAGGATATTTTGAGCGACTCTGCAATGAGATATCTGTATATAATAATTTAAAAAGGTACCGTTTAAATATTTTAAAAGTATACCCCTG
>CAMQVY010000084.1 GCA_947038405.1 uncultured Rikenellaceae bacterium
GAATTACTAAAGGCAATAAGACTTTCGTGCTTACTGCGGTAGTGCCATAATAGATGTTTAGATGGCATTGACAGAGCCAAACAATCATCAAGAATACTCTCTAAATCCTCCTTATCAAGATTGTCTTCGTCAATACTATTTGACGCAAAGAAACTTGTTGGAGGCATCTGCTTAGGATCTCCCACAACGATTAAGCTATCACCTCTAGCAATAGCACCTACAGCCTCGCAAGTTGGCATCTGAGAGGCTTCATCAAAAATAATCAAATCGAAATGCATATTGTCTGCATCTAAATATTGAGCAACAGACATAGGACTCATTAACATACACGGAGATATTCGACTAATGAGGGCTGGTATGGTGTCAAATAATTTTCTAAGTGATGTACCTCTACCTCTATTTCGTATATTACGCTGTAAGATACCAACCTCTGAACTTTGTGATGCCTCTTTGACAAATGATGGAATATTTGCAGAAAGTTTTGCATATAGCTCATCACGAGTAAGTTTCTCAAAATTTAACGTTAATTCCTTGAATTTTCTAATCTTATCTTCAAATAGTTTACCATTAAAGTTCGCCAATGTAGGCTCTGCATCAATGGTTGAATCAATAATATATTTATATAATGCTTTATTAAAAGTAGCAACAATATTAATATTCTCAGCCTCTGAAATATAAGTTACATATGAACCAAGCCCTTCACTGGTAGCTATATCCTTAATATTATTCCATGTAGACCAATCTTTAAGCATCTCAATATTATCGACTATTCTGTCTGATTGTTCAAGATTATTATTTATCCAACACTCTTCAAAAGATGTAGCTATGGAGTATTTGTTCTCTAATTCCTCATTGATTTGCTGTAAATCAGTAAAGCTAGATATGAACTTATCGATCTTACTACCATATACAGAGATAAATGCATCTATTCCATTAGCAAGTTTACCTGCAATAATCGAGCGTAATTGCTCTCCTTTGGATATATCTCCAGCCATTGAGATTAACATATTCGACAAATTAACGCTATTGTCACAGCAATCTCGCATAGCCTCCCATTGACCCCACAATAGACCAAATTTATCAGAATAAATATCTGTTTTAGACAATATATAGTGATTCTCTTCTTGAAACTTTAGAACCTCTTCTAAAATTGACTTCGTATCATTTTTTTCAATTTTACCACTTAATGAACATCCTTTTAATACTTTACATATCTTATTCTGTTTGATGAATTTAGGTAGGAACCAACTGTTTTCTGAGTGTTGCCATTCAAGGATAAGTTTTTCAGCGTCAATTTCTAATAATGATTTACTAAATGTAGCTAGTAGTTCTGTTTTCAACTTATCTCGCTCGATACCTCTTGTAATTGTCTCATTAACCTGTGTTACAACATTTTTCAGATCTCTATCAACCAGCAAAGTCGAAGATATATGCTGGCATAGAATAATAGCATTTAATATATCATTCAATTCTCGATATTCATCAAAAGTTGTACACTCTAAATTACCACTAAACAACGACTCTATAATAGATGCATTATCCTTCTTAAACTCTCCCAAAAGTCTAATTTGGTTAACAAGGAATGCTTCTATCTCACTTTTAGCAGATGTAGAGTATAAAGGCAGATGTATCTCTTTTAAAGGATGATTATAGATAGATCCACATATATTTACCGTCGCTTGCATTTGCTCCAGAATATCTCTCCATCTAGTTAGTTTAGCTTTTGAAAGTATCGTAGCTATATCTTGACTAAATGTAAATTCATCTCCAATACTTTCATTATTGCAGTATCCATATATTGCATCATATATAGATATCCCAACCCTATTTTTTCTATGGAGTAAATCTACATAATTACCAAGCTCTTCTCTTAATAGATGTAATCGCTCCGATTCTGCTTCAAAATCCTCTAATGACCGTTTTTTAACAATCTCTGTCGTTACTCGTAACTGCTCAAGAACTGTTGATTTTTTTGATTTGTTAGAGTGTAACTCCAAGCAAAAAGGTGCTAATCCAATAGCCGACAAACGCTTTTGGACTACAGATAATGCAGCCATTTTCTCTGCTACAAAAAGTACTTTTTTGCCTTTATATAAAGCATTAGCAATGATATTTGTAATCGTTTGTGATTTACCTGTCCCTGGAGGTCCGTGCAGAATAAAACTACTACCTGCATCTGCATTACACACTGCTTCCATCTGGAATGAATCGGCACTTATTGGCAAAGCAATATCAGCAGGTGTAAAATCTTTGTCTAAATTAAGTTCTACATCATCGCCACTATCCCATTGAACGACACCAGAGATAAGACTTTTAACAATCTTGTTTTTGCATAATTTATCAGCATTATTATGTATGTCATTCCACATTATAAATTTACTGAAAGAGAATATTCCTAATATTGCTTGTTCCTCTACATTCCAGCGTTTTTGATTCATAATGCCCTTGCGAATTGTATTAAAGACAAGCTTCACATCTACACCACTATCATCTTTAGGCAACACCTCAAGACCACCTATATTAATACCAAAGTCTTGACGTAACATCTCAAGAAGAGTAATATTCATCATCACCTCTTCCTCTCGTGAACGAATAATATATCCTTTCGCTGCGGATTTTCTTATTATCTCAACTGGCAGTAACAATATCGGTGCATATCGGGGTCTAATACTACTAGGTGTTTCAAACCATTTCAAAAGCCCTAAAGCCAAATAAAGAGTATTAGCTCCATTTTCTTCCATTGAAGAACGAGAACTTCGATATAAATTTGTTAATGATAATCCTAGCTCCTTTTCCGTAAGGTAAGAGCGCAATCTTTTTTGCGTTAACTCTTGTGCTACAAGTCTCGTTATAGGATCTGTTTGGTTTATTGATTGATAAATACCTGCATCCATTAAACCATTAGACCAATCCATAGG
>CAMQVY010000085.1 GCA_947038405.1 uncultured Rikenellaceae bacterium
GGGGAAGTACTGGTACTTGCTGAAAATAGGTAGGGATGGTTTAATAATGATGGGGTAAGGGTGTAATTCAAATGCTGCTTTGAAGAGACATAAATGCTTACGACTGTTCAGCCACTTTGAGAAGTGCTTAATTAAATTATTGGGAACTTTTTATTAACTTTGCGTATGATATCAATAATTTTATACTGCTATTTTGTGGTTATAAGAATTGCGATTGGTTATTGGGTCGCTGACAGATGGGAACATATATACAATAGAAAATATCAAAAGTAATCGAATTCATTAATTAGATTGCTGTGATACTTGATATTAATAACCAAAAACTATTTAAGAAAAAACATGACAAATTTATTAGGTTACATAGAGTCTTTCTCAAAATTAAATATTGCTAGTATAGCAGGAGATAAAGCACCACATAAGGCAATTCTTTTGCTTAGTGTGATTGATCTTGTTGAAAAATGTAAAATATCTTCACCTCATATTGCATTGACCGATGAGTTTATAGACACATTCAAAAGAACTTGGAACAATTACACCTATAAGAATACAAAATTTCAACTTAGCATAGAGAAACCATTTTGGCATATGAATTCAGAGCCCTTTTGGCATTTGATCGCAATGAATGGGGAAGAGATTACAAAGAACAACTTTATTGGAACTCCATATTCGATAGAGAATCTTCGTAAACAGATTCAATATGCAGAGATTGATAGTGAGCTTTTTAATTTAATGCAGGAAGACGATAGCCGAAAGGATTTGAAAGATGTTTTAATTAAACAATATGCTCTATTGTCGACTGTAATGCCTCATAAGGTTGATTTCTCCGTGTTTAGCCCCATTGCGGATACAGAATTAAGAAACTACCAACAAAAAAATAAAGAGAAGATATATGATGCATGGGTGAACAGTCGTTCTATTATGCTTCAAATGCCAACAGGTACAGGGAAAACTCGTCTCTTTGTGTCAATAGTAAAAGACTTGCACAATTGGGGAAAAGATAATAAGCAGGCTGTTAAAATTCTACTACTCGCGCATAGATTGGAACTTATAGATCAGATTTCTAGTAATCTTGGAGAGAAGTATGGTTTAGCGCATGGAGTTATAATGGCTAGTAATATGGAACGTAAAGAACTTCCGATACAGGTAGGTTCAGTTTCAACATTAAACAGGAGGTTGCAAAATTGGTCTGACAAAGAGTTTGATATAATCATCGTTGATGAAGCGCACCATATTAAGGCAGACAGCTATCGCAAAATTATTGAAGAATTCCCAATGGCTAAAGTATTGGGTGTTACGGCTACACCATATCGGTTAAATGGAGCTGGATTTAAAGAAGAATTTGACGATCTCATATTATCTGATTCTGTTTCTAAGTTTATAAAGAATAAGTATTTGTCTGAATATGAATATTATTCAATCAAAGCAAACTCTACAACCCAACGTAAAATCGACAATATTAAACAATTAGCATTTAATGGTGATTACGATGAGGGTGCTTTAATTGATGTTTTAGATAAAGATCATGTAAGAGCAGGTATCGTAAAGACCTATTTAAAGTATGCTAAAGATAAAAAAGGGCTTGTATATACGATTAACAAAGAGCATAATAAACATATTTGCAGTCAATTTATTGCAAATGGAATATCAGCAAGAGCAATTGACAGCGAGACGAAAAAAGAGGATAGAGAAAAGATTATTCAAGCATTTAAAAGTGGAGAATTTGATATTCTATGTAATGTAAATATATTTAGTGAGGGGTTTGATTGTCCCGATATTGAATTTGTACAGTTAGCACGACCTACAAAATCACTTTCAATGTATCTGCAACAGGTTGGTCGAGGATTAAGAACATCTGAGAATAAAGACAAGGTCGTATTTCTTGATAATGTAGGATTGTATAAACGTTTTGGATTACCATCTGCACGCAGACATTGGCGTAAACACTTTGAAGGAGTCGAAGTAACAGATACGGAGTTATGTGAGAGTGAAGAAATAGGTGGAGAAGAAAGATTTGTAAACTACTTTGATGAAGGTGATGAGGTGGTTGATTTGGTTCATTCTTCCAAAGATGAATCAGCAATAGATAATAGTATTAACGAAAATGTTATAGATATGAAAAGCTACGAACAAGAGTTTTGTAACTATATGTTGAACAAGTATAAAGCGCAAGCAACTGTAAATAATTATTCTGTAGGGATTTCAAAACATATTGATCCATGGATTAAAGCCAATATTGATAGTGCTCACACCTCTGTATACCATACGATTGATGTTGAACAGTTGAGTGGTTTGCAATCTAAATTGTTGAAAAATAAGCAATTTAATGATCTTAATACACAATCGCACAACAGATTTTCGTCTGCGTTAAAGCAGTATGTAGAGTTTGCTAATGCATATGAAAATAAGGCTGATGATAATAAAGTAACAAAGGCTGATAGATCTAGAGATGAAATTGAGGCTGAAATCTTAGTCTTAGAAAAATATGGACATGAGATACCTCAAACACTATTAGAAGAGAGACAAAGAGCTGTATCAAAAGATGCTGTATATAGACTTCCAAATGAGGTTGAGCAAAGAGTAAAAGACTTATTCGCCGATATAACAGATAAGGTTGATATTGAATTGAACTATTGTCCTACGGATGGACTAAGAGTGAATATTATTCAAGATACTTCTTTGGTAAATTTAGGTGGCAATTATAAAGAGAATA
>CAMQVY010000086.1 GCA_947038405.1 uncultured Rikenellaceae bacterium
ATGACACTGGCTGTTGGTTCATTATGAGGGACAGCATTGTGTATCCGAATAGGGATAATGGAGGACGAAGTGGGCTTGAGAGAGGGTGTAGAGCTGGGTGATGTAGTACTTTGAGTTGGGGATTCGCTGTGAGAATTGCGTGATGATCTTCGAATATCCATAATGCTTATTTTCTGATCATTGAGCCAGCGCTTCATGCCACTATAAAGGATGTGGTGCATTTTGCAGTAGGTCGAAAGGGATATGTCGCCATGTTGAAGAATGTGTGCTTTATAAGAATGGAGGCTCTTGGAGAATAGAATCTCGCAGGCAGGTATCTTTGTTGTCATATCAAATAATATAAGTAGTTTAGTATTGACACAAAGGTAAAAAGCATTAATTCGTCTCACAAGATGGTATCGCGGAGACGCTTACTACAAATCATAATATCTTTAATTATTTGGGTGTGCGCTTCGCACTAAAATTTTATCTGTTTAAATACTCCACCAATCTCATCTTTCGTGATTCCGATATATACCTTGGTGATATCAATACTTGTGTGTCTAAATATTGAGTTCAGAAGTATCAGTGACTCACCACTTCGCCCCATTAGCTCATAGACGTAGCGTCCAAAAGTTTTCCGAAATGTATGTGTCGAGAAGGCTTTTATTGAGAGTCGATATTGCCACTGAAACCTCTTTAGTTTGCGATTGATGTATTGGATTGTATAGTGCTCTCCGGTGTGAGCATTTGCAAATATTAGTAGATTCGTATCGGGAGAGCCGAGTAGCTCATATAGTAGCTTAATCTTATCTATCACGCTCTCACTAAACTCTATCTGCCTAGATTTCCCTGTTTTATGCTCAACTTTAATGAGTAGTTTCTGATCTAATACCTCGCTCCATCTCAGTGAAAGTACATCTGATGCACGCAGTGCGGTACAGAACGATAGCCTGCTGTATAGCTCCCAGCGGTATGCTTTATCTTCGTGGAGACCTTTGCAAAGACGATTGAACTCCTCGAATGTTAGGTAGTCTGATGTTGTTAGTTTTCCTTTAATGTTTGACATTCTCTCTTTGAATTATGTGTATATATGAATAGAGGTGCGGGCAAACTTTTGTTTGAAATCGTTGTTATTACCCTCTAATTTGCGTAATATTACATCATATTATAAAATACTGTTAATTAATTAAATGTAGAATAAGATGACAAAGTCAGTAATATTGTTTTTAATAGGAGTGCTATCATTTATGTCAACAGATGTCGTTGCTTTTGGTGGTGAGGGTAATGTCGCAGTTGTGAAAAAAAGAGGATCTAAATCTTCGCGCGATGTAGTTGTTATGCAGCTTAATATATGGCAAGAGGGCGCTACTGTTCCAGGTGGATATAAGGCAATCGTAAATGAGATTTCACATCACTATCCTGATTTCATTACACTTAGTGAGGTTCGAAACTATAATGGAGTAGACTTTACTGCGAAACTAGTTGAAGATCTAGCTAAAGAGGGCAAGGTCTATTACTCTAAAAAAAGTGAGGACACAGGACTACTCTCAAGATATCCAATCTCATCATTTGACACGATTTTTCCTTTAGCTAATGATTGTGGATCTATTTACAAGTTGGTAGCAGAGACTTCAGGTGTAAAGTTTGCGGTATATACAGCCCATTTGGACTATAAAAATTATGCGTCATTCCTCCCTCGTGGTTATGATGGAGCAACATTTCAACCTGTTGCAGCACCAGTAGTTGATCTAAAAGTAATTAGAGCACAGAACTTAAAATCTATGCGTGATGATGCAATTACTCTATTTATTGCTGATGCAGAAAAGGAGAGTGACGCTGGATCAATAGTTATTATAGGAGGTGATTTCAATGAGCCGTCACACCTTGATTGGACTGCGAAGACAAAGAATCTATATGACCATAATGGCGTAGTATATAAATGGGATGTCTCAATGCTATTGCAAAAAGCAGGATTTGTTGACGCTTATCGTGAACTCTATACCTCAGCTGTTACACATCCTGGATTTACCTATCCATCGGATAATGTTGACATTGAAAACTTAGGGCAATTAACTTGGGCACCAACAGTTGATGAGAGAGATCGTATTGATTTTATCTACTACTATCCAAACTCAAAACTATCACTCCTTAGTTGTGACGTTTATGGACCTAGTGGTTCAATCGTAAAAAACAAAAGAGTCGAAGAGTCTGGAGAAGATAAATTTATACTACCACTAGATGTATGGCCAACTGACCATAAGGGTTTGATCTCTACCTTTAAGGTACAATTAGATTAACTACTTTACGGCTTATAGCTATTTAAGATAGGAAAGTAACTGCCTCTATACTCAGCAATTCATTGAGTATAGAGGCAGTTGTAGTATAACTTTAAATTGCACCTTGCCTCTTCTGCTCAAGACTATCTCTCTCGACCATCTGTTTTGCATACTCTCTCGTAACATTCAGTTGCTTAATGTTATCGATTGATGGCATCTCATACATTGCATCCATCATTATCGACTCACAAATAGAGCGCAAACCTCTAGCCCCAAGCTTGT